>NZ_SSNL01000005.1 GCF_007004735.1 Salinigranum halophilum | reverse complement strand
CCCATCCCGAACACGGAAGTTAAGCTCGCCTGCGTGTCGGCAAGTACTGGGGTGGGCGACCCCCTGGGAACACCGATTCGCCGCCTCCACTCATACTCGTCCTTCACTCGTCTCGAGCCAGTGGCTCGGGGTTCGATAGCCCCTCACGGGCGCGGTGTTCGTGGGGGGTTTCGTCTTTCGAAGCTTCCACCCCCGGCGTCCGACCACCTCGCCCGAAGCGTGAGGCTTAAGCGCCTCACCGGAGTAGCTTCGAGCGCGCCAAGGTGGCAGAGTCCGGCCTAACGCGTCCGCCTGCAGAGCGGATCATCGCCGGTTCAAATCCGGCCCTTGGCTCTCCTTCGCGGTCACTCACTCCCCGAGCGACAGCCGACGAGGTGGAGCGACTGACGGCCGACGTTTTTGTACGTTCGCCGTCGATATCGCTCTGGAGATGATTTCCCCCTCGTCCGACCCGTCGTGGCTCTCAGACAGCCGTGAGTCCCGATGATCGACGACGGTGACCGGCTGTTGAACCTGTTCGGCGTCGCGATCGCACTGTTCATCGTCGTCGGCGTCGTCGGGGTGGTCGTTGCGGGCCTCGGGGGACCATCGGTGGAGATCGCGGACGCGCCCAGCGCGACCTGGTCGCTTGAGCGACTCAACGACTCACACGTCCAGCTCACACACCGCGGTGGCGATCCGGTCGAGGCCGCCGACCTCGTCGTGACGGCTGACGGGGTGCGCCGCCGCGTCTCGTGGAACGGCGTCGTCAGCGACGGTGACGCCGGGGTCGTCCGCGCCGACCGAGGCGTGCTCGTGCAGTTGTACTGGACGACTGACACCGGTGAGCGCGTGAAGCTCCAAACCTGGGACGACCCCTGAACCGGGCGTGAGTCCCTGGTTCACCATGCCGATACTGGTGATTTTTGTCATACGGGGCTCCGCCGCTGCAGTGGGTAGACGGGTCTCACTCCTCGGCCAGCGACTTTCCCGTAAGAGTTATGATAACCATATGGTAATGATACGTTGGCGGCCGTCGACTCTCTCTTGACCGGCTGCCGAGTTGGGTGTCCCCTCCCCCAACTCTCCATACCACCTACGACGTGAGCGATCCGACCGCTTCTGTCGCGGACCCGTCCTCGGCGAGCCACTCGTTCGCCCACGACTCGATCGCGTCGAACACCGGTGCGAGCGACTCCCCCTTGGCGGTCAACGAGTAGTACGTCGCGACGGGCGCGTCCTCCTCGAGACGCCGGTCGACGAAGCCCGTCTCCTGGAGGTCGTCGAGGACGCGCGAGAGCGTCCGTGCGCTCGACCCCGTCGAGCGCTTGAGTTCGTTGAACCGCTTCTCGCCCTCTTGGAGGTCGTGAAGGACGATGAGTCGCCACTGTGAACCGATCTGTTCGAGCGAGTCGATGACGACACACGCCTCTTCGCTGTAGCGGTCGTCGGCGTCCGCCGTCTCTCTCGTTGCCATACCTCCGGTACGGATGCGAGATATATAGTGATTCGTTTTAGAATCAGCTAACAGTTTGATAGCTACTCGGTTCGGGACGTCGGCCTGTCCGTAACGCTTCGTGTCTGCGCGCGGCCGCGGGTTTTTCACCGCCGAACCCTCGCGTATCAGTATGGCAACGATCGATGCCGGTGACCTCCTCCCGAACGAGCGTGTCGAACAGATGGCGCTCGCGGGGACACTGACACAGTTACACCGCGGTGACCGCTACGCGGACGAGGGCGACACGTTCGACATCGACGGCACGACTTTCGTCGTCACCGCGGTCGACGAACGCAGCCTGGGTGACCTCACCGACGCCGACGCCCGCGCCGAGGGCTCGGAGGACCTCGACGCGTACCGACGGCGACTCGAGGCCGTCCACGACTCGTTCGAGTGGGACGACGAGTCACCGGTGGTCCGACACCGGTTCGAGCGGCAGCGCAGCGAGGAGTGAGCCGACTCCGGGCGGGGCAACCGGCCGGCGGTCTGTTCAGAAACCGTTATACACCGCGTGGCCCATCGTCCGACTATGCAACGACGCGCCGCGGCAATCTACGTCGCGTTCTTCCTGGTCGTGGGTGCGGCGTCGTACTCGCTCATCGCGACCGCCGAGGAACCGACGATCGGCTTCGAGAACCCCGAACACGCGCTCGAACAGGGTGACGAGTTCACCATCGACGGGCAACAGTACACCGCAACCACGGTGAACACCGAAGTGGAAGAAGAAAGCAGCGACCACGGTGGCACCACCGTCACGGTTACCCGCACCGCGGCGTTCGCGTGGACAAACCAGTCTGCGCTCTACACCGAGACGTGGGACAACGGCTCTACCGTGACGTACGAGAACGACGAGTGGGACGTCGTCATCCCGAACGCGTCGGACCCCACGTCGGCCACCCTGCGTGAGTCCATCGACCGCGCGGGCATCCTCGCCAACGACACCAACGCGGACAACGAGACTGTCACCCGCGACGGCCAGGAGTTCGTCATCATCACCGAGAACAACTCTTCGACGCTCGTTCCCGCCAGCGAGTACTTCCCGACCCCCGAGACCCAACAACTCTCCGAGAGCCAGACGCTCGACTACAACGGGAACCAGACCCGTGTCGACGTCGCGACCGACGCCGTGACCCTCTCGTGGAACGCGCCGCAGGAGAACACTGTCGAGGTCGGTGACCAGGCCAACGTCACCCTGAGCGGTCAGACCTATCTTGCGTTCTTCCAGACGAACGACACGGTCGTCCTGACCCAGGACTTCGAGAGCTACCGCGCACAGAACGACGACATCGACCAGTTCACCGAACAGAAGAACGGCCTCTGGGGCGTGACCATCCTCTCTGGTCTCTGCATCGTCTTCCTCATCGGTCTGGCGTTCCTCCCCTCGCGGTACTGAGCCGCCTCGACGTTCTCCCTCGCTTCTCCGGCCCGTTCAGCAGCAGAACATGAACGGGTAGATGAGCGCGACGCGGTCGCCCGCTTCGAGCGTCGTGTCCAGTCCGTCGAGGTTCTCGTTGAACCGACCGTTGACACAGACCCTGGCGTAACAGCGCGTGTTCTCCCCTTCGGGGTTCTTCCGCCAGCTTCCCGGCGGCTCGTCGACCGGTGCCCAGCCGTGGGCGGTCGCTTCCGCGTCCGTCTCCGCGATGAGCAGGTCGGCGACGTCGTACTCGGCGAAGAACGCGTCGAGGAACTCACGGAGGGTGTCGCCTCGGAACGCGAACTCGAGTTCGTGCGTGCCGATGGCCGTCCGGACGTGTCCCGTGCATCGGACCGTGACCGTCGTCTGTCGGGGGTCGGTCTCTTCTGTCTCGGTCGTCTTCGCCGTCGTCGGTGTCGTCTGCATACACGACCGTACGCTCCGTACCGTCCTCAGCGCCGTCCCGAACATGTTCGTCCCGGGACGCGTAACGACGGCCGGCTCCGGATGTGTTCCAGTCCGTTTCAGTTCACGCCCCGTCGGTGTCCCTCCCGTTCGGAGACGGTGCGACTGGCCGCAGCGGGGGAATCTTCCGCATCGTCGACGCTGAGGTACAGCGAGTAGACGAGGACGCCGAAGCCGGCGGCAGTGACGAGACTCTCGATTCCGACGCCGAGGGCGAACCCGACGTCGGCGATGTGGTACAGTGTCCCCCCGAGCGCGGACCCCACCGTCACGAGGCCGAACCCGACCATCAGTGCTCTGAGCGCCGGTGCTCGCTGTCGACGGAACGCCCGATACGCGAGGAAGGTGATGAGCGCACCCAGGATGAGCGTCACCGTCTTCGTCACCACGAGGAGGACTGTCGCGTCGTTCACGTTCATTGCTGCACGAACACCTCTGGTCGAAGTGTCGTCAGCTCGGTATAAATACCGTCCCGGCGGTTTCAGCCAACTGGGAACGCCGGTACCGACGCCGACGTCATCCGCGTCGGTCGCTCCGGGCGCGCCCTCCGGCTGACAGAAGACATATCACTGTGGCGACCACGCCGTTCGGTGCATGAAGAAGGTCCTCGCGAGTATCGGTATCGGCAACGCGACCGTCGACACGGTGTTGGCCTCGTCGACCGTCCAGCCGGGACAGTCTGTCGACGCCGAGATTCACATCGAGGGTGGGTCGGCCGAACAGTCCGTCGACGCGGTCGAACTCGATGTCGAGACACAGTGTGCGACCGACGACGGGTACACGGAGGTCTCCGTGGGTCGACTCCGTCTCTCGGACGACTTCACCGTCGAACCGGGAGAGAGCGACGTCCGGACGGCGACCATCGATATCCCCTACGCGACACCCGTGACACTCGGCCGCGTGCAGGTGTGGGTCGAGACTGAACTCGACATCGCGATGGCGGTCGACCCCGACGACCGAGACCATCTGGAGGTCGACCCGACCCCGCGGATGCAGGCGGTGTTCGACGCCATGGACGACCTCGGCTTCTCGTTCCGCGCCGCCGAGTGCCAGGTGGACCGCGCGGGGCGCTACGCGTCCGGGCAGTCGTTCGTCCAGGAGTTCGAGTTCCACGCCGCCGGCGGCCCATTCGGCGGCCGGGTCGACGAGGTCGAACTCGTCTTCCTCCCCGCGGCCGACGCCCTCACCGTCTTCGTCGAGGTCGACCGCCGCGCGGGCCTCCTCACCGAACTCGCGGACGCCGACGAGCGCACGACCTCCGTCAGCGTCGACTCGACGGACGCCGCGGTGGTCCGCGACCAGCTCCGGACGACGATCGAACGGTTCGCCTGACGACGTCCCCGTTCAACTGACGAACAGCCGGCGCTCGGCGCGTTCGTGCCCCATCCCCATGACGTCGACCAGCGGGGCGAACGGTGCCATCGTCTCCGGGTCGCGCCCGGCGTACGTCTCACACACCTCTCGCATGACCGGCCGCAACGCGGTGAGGATGCGCTGTGCGTCGGTGTGGGTCAGGCGAACGAGTCGCTGTGCCGCTCCGAGCAGTCCGACCACGAACGAGTGACAGGCGAGCAGACACGCCTCCTCCCGTGCAATCCCCTGTCGCCGAGCGACGAACCCCAGCGCGACCGCGTGGTTTCCGGGGACGGAGTCGTCGAGGACGCGGCCGTAGTACGCGTCGACGAGCGCGTCGTCCGTCGTCTCGGCCACCAGTTCGAGCAGACGCCGACCCGAACTCTCCGAACTCTCGCGGAACTCCTTCGGAAGCGTCACCGACTGCTGGCGCTCGTCGACGGCGGCGAGCGCGTCGAGAATCGCCTCGTCGTCCGCGTCGGCTCGGCCCGTCCGGTCCCACGCCGCGGCGAGGGCGACGACGTCGCAGGGGCCGACCTGCTGTCGGAGATAGTCGTGGAGGAGCGCCTCGAGGTCCGCGGCAGTCTCGACCCGGTCCGTCGCGGCGAACTGTTCGACCCCGTACGAGATGGTGTACGTCCCGACCGGGAGGAACGAGTCCGCCAACTGGAACGCGGCGAGTGACGCGCTCGCGTCGCCGCCGTCTTCACTTCCGTGGTCGTGTTCACTCATCTGTCGTCTCTCTCGTCATGCTCCTGAGTCTGTCGCGCGTCATCGTGGTGGTGTCTCCGTGCGTGTGTCCGTGGTCGTGGTCCGCGTGGTCGTGGTCGTGTGAGTGACCGGGGTCCGCGTGACTATGCCCGCTCGCTCCGCCGCCGTGGCCCGTCTCGCTCTCGTCGAACAGCGACGGTTCGACGGCGTCGACGCGCACCTGCGCGTCCGCCGGCAGGTACGGTTCGAGGAACTCGATTCGTCCCTCGGCGTCGCCGCCCGTGGGGACGTACACCCGCCCGTCGTGGGCGACGAGGTCCCAGTGACGGTTGCCGACAGCGTGCCCGGCGACGACCATCGATGCGGGGTCGGACCTGCCCGCGAACGAAACGACGAGCGCCTCGACGGCCTCCAGCTCGACGACGAACCGCTCGCCGTCATCGGTCTCGAGGACGTCGCCGGCCGACAGCACCCGCGCACCGTCGACGACGACGCCGACCTCCTCGTCGGCGCTCGTCCGGGTTCGGAACCGCGAGCGCCGCCGCTGCGTCTCGTCGACGACGATGCGCCCCGCGTCCGCCGTCCCCTCGGCCTCGACGGGACCGTGTGCGACGCGCATCAGAACTTCCTCGTGTCCGGCGCGCCGGCCCCGACGAGCGCTTCTCGGGCCCGGTCCCACACCCGGTAAAACCGCGCCGTCGCGTCGCTCGAGCGGTCCCCGAGCACGCGGACGACGACGCCAGACTCCCGCGGAAGGACCGACGCGCCGCCGACGGCCGATGGGTCCGCCTCGTCCCCGTCGGACTGGACGCACTCGTGGAGGTCGTCCGCCAGTTCGGCGACGTCGTCGTACCCGGGCGCGACGACGTAGAACGTCCCGACCACTCTGAACTCGCCGAACAGCCCCGGCCCGCACAGGTGGTCTCCGCCCTCGAGTCGGACCGCGTCGGCGAACAGGGTCTCGCCGTCGCGCTGTGCCTCGACGCTCGTGTGCAGGCGCTCGAACGCGAACAGTTCGTCGCGAGCGAGTCGACCCGGGACGACGACGTCCGCGAACAACACCGCCGCGTCGGGTGCGAGGTCGATGTCGACCTGCTGCCAGAAGCGTGCGTCCTCGTGGAGGATGGTCGGCTCGGGCAGGTACTCGAGGTAACCACCCTCGCCGACTGCGATTTCCGTCGTCGAGGCTCCGTAGTTGCGCTCCATCCGGAGGACCTTCGTCGCGCTCCCGGTCGAGACGTGCGCGTACGCGCCGGCTTCGACCTCGATGGTCGACTCGTACCGGTCGCCCTGTGCGATACCGCCCGTCGGGTCCTGGACGTACGCGGAGGCGATGTCGGGCATCGCCTCGTCGTGGTACAGCCCCCCGGTGAGGTGGAAGGGAACCGTCGCGCGGTCGTACACCAGCCGCGACTGGCCGTCGCTCCCCCGGGCGAAGCGGAGGTCGAGCGTTCCGCCTTTCCCGACGGCACCCGCGGGCGACTGTGCGAGCGACTCCGCCGCGTACGACCGGAACTCCGGCGGCGGGCCCTCGGTGCTCGTCGACGTCGCCATCTACGCGAACAGCACCTCCCGTTCGATGTGTGCGGCGACCGCTTCGATGCCCGTCTCCTCCTTGCAGTTGGTGAGGACGTACGGCCGTTCTCCTCTCACGTCTTCGGTGTCGCGCTGCATCACGTCGAGGTCCGCGCCCACGTGTGGGGCGAGGTCGGTCTTGTTGATGACGAGGAGGTCACAGTCGACGACGCCCGGGCCGCGCTTGCGGGGGATGTCGTCGCCTTCGGCGACGGAGATGACGTAGATGAAGTAGTCGGCGAGTTCGGGGTTGAACGTCGCCGCGAGGTTGTCGCCGCCCGATTCGAGGAGCACGAGGTCCAGTTCCGGGTAGTTCTGGGCGTACTCGGTCACCTTGTCGAGGTTCATCGTCGGGTCCTCTCTGATTCCCGTGTGGGGGCACGCGCCGGTCTCGACGCCCTGCACGAGGTCGTCGGGAATCTCGCCCGCGAACGCCTCCTTCAGCACCATCGCGTCCTCCTGGGTGAGGATGTCGTTGGCGATGAGGCCGACGGTCCGGTCGTCCGTCTTGAGGTGCGGAACGAGACGCTCGATGAGTGAGGTCTTCCCCGAACCGACCGGCCCGCCGATGCCGACGACGGGAACGTCCCGATAGGTCCGCGGGCGATTCGTGTCCTCACTCTCGCCCTCGGTGCGGCTCACTCGCCCACCTCCAGCGGTTCGTCTCTTCTGATGGGGTCGTGGATGGTGACGAGCTTCGTCCCGTCGGGGAAGGTGGGCTCGACCTGGATCATGTCGATCATCTCGGGGACGCCCTCCATCACGTCCTCGCGGGAGAGCAGTTCGGTCGCCTCCGCGCGGATGTCCGCGACCGCCTTACCGTCGCGGCCCCGCTCGAACACCCAGTCGGAGATGTACGCCACTGCCTCGGGGTGATTGAGTTTCAGCCCGCGCTCCTTGCGGCGGCGGGCGAGCTCTGCGGCCATGAACACGGTCAGTCGTTCTTCGTCTTTGGGGGTGAGTTGCATTGGTGTCTTCTCAGAGCGTGTACCGCTGTGCCAGGGGAATCTCCTCGGCGGGCTCACAGGTGATGACCTCGCCGTCGATGGTCACCTCGAACGTCTCGGGGTCGACGGCGATACCCTCGGGGCAGTAGTCGTTGCGGACCATGCTGTCCTTCGCGAGGCTCCGGGTCCCTTTGATGGGGACTACCTCCTTCGTGAGACCGTACTGTTCGCCGACGTCGTTGTCGAACCCTGCTTGCGAGACGAACGCCAGGCTGAGGGCGTTCTTGGCCTTGCCGACAGCCCCCGCACGCGGCCGCTGTTTCATCGGCTCGCAGGTCATCAACGAGCCGTTCGCTTCACCCATCTTCGACAGCGCGGGGAAGCCCCCTTTCATCACGAGGTCTGGCTTGATACCGAAGAACGCGGGGTCCCACAGACAGACGTCCGCGAGCTTGCCTCTCTCAAGCGAGCCGACGTAGTCGTCGATGCCAGCCGTGATGGCGGGGTTGATGGTGTACTTCGCGATGTACCGGAGGATGCGTTCGTTGTCGTTTTCGGAGCCTTCGTCGCCGGGGAGCGGTCCCCGCTGTTTCTTCATTTTATCCGCTGTTTGCCACGTCCGACAGACGAGTTCGGCCATCCGGCCCATCGCCTGCGAGTCGGTGGTCATCATGCTCACCGCACCCATGTCGTGGAGGACGTCCTCGGCGGCGAGCGTCTCGTGGCGGATTCTGGACTCGGCGAAGGAGACGTCCTCGGGGACGTCGGGGTTGAGGTGGTGACACACCATCACCATGTCGAGGTGCTCGTCGAACGTGTTGGTCGTGAAGGGCATCGAGGGGTTCGTCGACGACGGCAGGGCGTTAGGTTCACCGACGAGTTCGAGGATGTCAGGGGCGTGGCCACCACCCGCGCCCTCGATGTGGAACATGTGCATCGTCCGGCCGTCGATGGCGTCGAAGGTGTCCTCGACGAAGCCCGCCTCGTTCAGCGTGTCCGTGTGGATACACGTCTGGACGTCCATCTCGTCGGCCACCTCGAGACAGGTGTCGATGACCGCCGGCGTCGAGCCCCAGTCTTCGTGGAGTTTGAGGCCGACCGCTCCGGCTTCGACCTGCTCGTACAGCCCCGGCTTCCCCGAGGAGTTGCCTTTTCCATAAAAACCGACGTTGATGGGCCACGCCTCGGCGGCCTGGAGGAACCGCTCGATGTTCACCGGACCGGTCGTCACCGTCGTCGCGCCGCCGCCGTAACCGCCGCCGAGCATCGTCGTGATACCCGACGCGAGCGCGTGTTCTGCGAGCTGAGCGCTGTTGAAGTGGACGTGGATGTCGAGCGCGCCCGCGGTCGCGATGAGGCCCTCGGCGGGGTAGACGTCGGTCGAGGGGCCGACCACGAGTTCGGGGTCGACGCCGTCCATCGTGTTGGGGTTGCCGGACTTCCCGATGCCCGCGATGACGCCGTCCTTGATGCCGATGTCGCCCTTGACGATGCCCACGACGGGGTCGATGACCGTCGCGTTCGTCAGCACCCAGTCGAGCGCGCCCTCCTCGGCGGTGACGCCCGGGGCCATCCCCATTCCATCCCTCAGCGTCTTGCCCCCGCCGAACACCGCCTCGTCACCCGGCGTCCCCAGGTCGGCTTCGACTTCGGCGACGAGGCTCGTGTCGCCGAGGCGGACTCGGCTTCCCTCGGTGGGGCCGTACAGGTCGGTGTACTGCTTCTTCGAGAGTTCGCGCGCCACGGTTATGCCCCCTCGAAACCGCCGTCGCGGGCCCGCTCGAGCGCGTCCGCCGGCGCGCCCTTGCTCGTCGCCCCGTTCGTCAGGTTGTTCAGCCCGCTCACGCGGCGTTTCCCGCCGAACGCGACGAGGTCGACCTCGGTCTCTTCGCCGGGTTCGAACCGCACCGCCGTCCCGGCCGGGATGTCGAGTCGCATGCCGAACGCCTCCTCGCGCGCGAACGACAGTGCCCGGTTCGCCTCGAAGAAGTGAAAGTGCGAGCCGACCTGGATGGGGCGGTCGCCCGTGTTGGCGACGTCGACGGTCGCGGTCTCGCGCCCCTCGTTGATGACGATGCTCCCCTCGCCGGGGTCGACCTCGCCGGGGATGAGTCTCTGTTCGTCCATTCTATACGCTCGTCTCGAGGTCGGGCTCGTTCGTGGTCATTCTTCTGTATGAACGTTCGTCGGGCGTCTCGGTGATAAATACTTTTGACCGTTCAATATCTGCTCTTTCGTCACACGAACTGTCGCTAATCGGATTTTCTCCTCGACGCAGTCCGGTTCGAACTGTCTCTCTCGACGGCTGTGTTTCACGCATCTGTCCCGCGAGGAACCGACATCCGTGACGTTCGTGCAGTCTACTCGCGGCCCGTGTGCGGCAGGCGGGCGAGGAGAGAACTTATGTCCTGGCTCCACATCCCCGTCCACACACGCTTCATCCGTGCGGGACGTTCACAACACCCGACAAGAGGACACACATGACACACGAAACTCCACAGTTCGAGATAGGGTCGTGCGGGCAGTCGACGCCGGCGGCTGCGGTGGGCAACGGGGGACCGAGCCAGTGACAGACGCGCTGCCCCCCGTCTACGGTGGCGAGGTCCTCCACGTCCACCTCGACACCGGCGCGGTCGAGACCGAGCCCATCGCGCCCGCGGACGCCCGTCGCTTCCTCGGCGGGAACGGCCTCGTGGCCAAGGCCGTCGCCGACCACGTCCCTCCCGCGGCCGACCCCTTCGACCCCGAGAACGTCGTCGCCTTCGGCGTCGGCCCGCTGAACGCGACGCCGTTCCAGAGCACTTCCCGGGGTGTCGTCGGCTTCGTCTCGCCCATGACCAACGGCTTCTTCGACAGCACGTTCGGGGGCACCTTCCCTCGCGCGCAGAAGACGACCGGCTTCGAACTCGTCGTCCTGCACGGCCGTGCCCCCGACAGCTCCTACGTCGTCGTGAGCGAAGACGGCGCTCGCATCGAACCGGCGGACGACCTCGTCGGGCGAGACACCTACGAGACCTGTTCGGCGGTCCGCGACCTGGAGGGAGTGGGCCACGACACGCACGTCATCGCCACCGGCCCCGCCGGGGAGCACCAGGTCCGATACGCCTGCTTGCTCCACGAGTCGAAGCTCCGAGAAGGGGTCGCCGGGCGCGGGGGTGCCGGGGCCGTGCTGGGCTCGAAGAACGTCAAAGCCGTCGCAATCCGGGAGGGCTCGTTCGAGCCGGAGATCGCTCGGAACGACGACCTCCGCGAACTGACGGCGAGCCGCATGGCCCCGCTCATGCAGGAGACGACGATGCTCCAGAACTACGGGACCGCCGGGCTGGTGAACCCCATCAACGAGATGGGGAAGCTCGGCCAGCGGAACAATCAGACCGAGCAGACCGACGCCGCCACGGCGGAGCAGGTGAGCGGTGAGACCCTCCGCGAGGCGTACGTCACCGAGGACACCACGTGTGCGAACTGCGCCGTCCGCTGCGGGAAACACGTCACCGTCGAGTCCGAGGGCGTCACCGACGGGAAGATACCCGAGTTCGAGAGCCTCTTCGGGACCGCAACGATGCAGGACGTCTACGACCTCCCCCGGGTGGTGAAGGTCAACGACCTCTGTGACCGCCTCGGCATGGACACCATCAGTTTCGGCGTCACCGTCGCGTTCGCCCGCGAGTGCTTCGAGAAGGGACTCCTCTCGGAGACGGATTCGCCACACCTCGCGTTCGGGGACGCGGACGGGCTCGTCGAGTTGACGCGCCAGACCGCCCACCGGGAGGGGTTCGGCGACCGACTCGCGGACGGGTCGTTCGCGCTCGCGCGGGACCTCGGCGGGGAGGCCGACAAGTACCTCCACGGCTCGAAGGGGCTCGAGTTCGCCGCCCACTCCCCGCGGGGGCTGAAGGGGATGAGCATCGGCTACGCGACAGCCACCCGCGGCGGCTCACACCACGACACCCGCCCCACGCTACAGTACGGGAGTGAGGAGCCGTTCACGCCCGAGAACTCCCCCGAGTTCGCGGCGCGCTCACAGCACTTCACCGCGCTGGGCGACTCGCTCACCCAGTGTCGGTTCGTGAGCGAGGGCGGGTGGGGGAAGACGGTGAACGACCGCTACCGCGACGTCATCAACCACGCGACCGGCTGGTCGCTCTCCACGGGAGACGTCGAAGCCATCGGCGAACGCGTCTACAACCTCGAACGACTCATCAACGTCTCCCGCGGGGTCGCGAGCCGCGAGGCGGACACCCTCCCCCACCGCGTGATGCACGAGCCCATCCCCGACGGACCCTCCCAGGGGATGTACTGCCCGCCCGAGGAACTGGAGCGGATGCTCGACGACTACTACGCGTTCCGCGGGTGGGACGACGACGGCGCTCCGACTTCCGAGACGCTCGACCGACTCGACCTCGCCGAGTTCGCCGGACTCGCCTGACCCGACACGCGTTTCAGACCGTCGGACGGCCCCCGGCGACCGACGAGAGAAACTCCGACAGCGAGAACGAGCGCCGCGTCCTGCTCGTCCGGACGTCGACCGCGTCCTCGTCGGGACCCACCGTCACGTCGACCACGCTGTCGAACAGGTGCGCGAGGGTCGCTACCTCCCGTTCGGTGTGGGCGTCGGCGTGGATGACCTGGATGGTGACGCCGTCGACGGCTCGCACCCGGCTGTTCATGACGTGCAGGAACCGGTAGACGCGCTCGAGGCTGTTGTACTGCAGGAGCGTCGAGAGGCTGTCGACGACGACTCGGGGGCGTCCCCCCTCGGCGTGGACGGCCGAGAGCGCGCGCGTCGTCGAGATTCCCAGGCCGGTCAGGTCGTTCGGCGACGAGGCGTACCAGGTCCGTCTGTCGCCGCCGTCCGTCCGAATCACCCTCCCGGAGAACTGTGAGCGCACCGCGTCGACCACGTAACAGTCGTCGCTCATCTCGGCACCACCCGCCGTCCCGAACTGTCGCCGGATGCTCGCCGCGTCGGCGGTGGCGGAGACCACGACGGGCCGCTCGTCGCCCGCGAGCGCCGCGAGCAGTCCGAGCGCGAGTGTGCGTTTCCCCGCGAGCGACGGGCCGCGGACCAGCACGTTCGTTCCCGGCCGAAACGCCGCCACTGTCTCGCCACCCGACGTCGCCGGCCGGGTCGCGTCTCGTTCCTCTCTCATGTTGCTTCCACAGTTCGAGTAGTCTGATATAACGATATGTGCGACTGAATCAGTATCGAGAACGAGAACCGACCGCTCGTGACGGACCCGCCGTGTCTCGGTCTCGGCTGCACGGCCGCTTCGGTCCGTTCCGAGCCGCTTCCGCTCCCCGCCGGTGACCGACGCCAGCGGACTTTTCTCCGGCGAGGCCGAGCGACACGCATGCGCACTGACGGAAACGCCGACGAGGAGGAAGCGAACGTCCTCGGCACGGCACTGGCACCCTGTAGCCGCGCCCCCGAGACGGGCTACCTGCGCGACGGACACTGCCGACATCTGCCGTCCGACCGCGGACGCCACGAGATGTGTGCCGTCGTCACCCAGGAGTTCCTCGAGTTCAGCCGCGACCAGGGGAACGACCTCGTCACGCCCCGTCCGGAGTTCGACTTCCCCGGGCTCCACCCCGGCGACTGCTGGTGTGTCTGTGTCGGGCGATGGCTCGAAGCCTGCGAGGCCGACTGCGCGCCGCCGCTCGTCCTCGAAGCGACGAGTGCGGCCGTGCTGGACGACGTTCCGCTCGCGACGCTCCGCGAGTACGCACACGACGGTGAGACGGAGGAGTGAGGCCGCGGGCGACTGCCTCGTCAGAAGACGCTGGCGACGGCACCGACCGACGAGAGGACCATCATGCCGACGAAGACCAGCGCGATGAGCTGTTGTCTGTTCATACTTCGCCTCTCGGCCGGCCGGACTTGAAGCCACGGGTCCGGTTCTCAGGCCTGAGCCTGCGACCGTCGACGACCCCAGCTGACCGGGTTACTCGTACGCCCGGAGCCGTTCGAGGTCCGTCTCCAGTTCGTCTCGGAGTCGCGTGGCGAGGGCGTCTGCCTGTGCGGGTTCGTCCCCGGCCCATCGGTGGAACGACCGCATGCTCGCGAGTTTGTACGCGACCCGGTAGAACGCCCGACGGCGCTCCCACCCCGCTTCGAGGCTCCGCCGCTCGCGGTAGCCGGCGGTGACGTGCGGGCGCAACTCGTCTCTGACCCTCCGGTCTTCGACCTGGCCGAGGAGGAAGTTCTTCTCGAACTGGAAGAGGTCGTACTCCGCGTGGCCCGCGACGGCGAAGCCCCAGTCGACGACGCCGACGAGTTCCGTCCCACGCGCGAGGAGGTTCCCGGGCGCGTAGTCGAAGTGGAGACAGACCGGGTTCGGGTCGACGTCGAGGAACGCGTCCGGCGTCAGCGCCGTCGTGAACGTCCCGCGCAGGTCCGAAAAGCGGCGCTCGTCGAGTTCGGCCACCCACTCTTCGACGAGCGCCGCGAGGAACGCCGGCCACGACGCGTGCGGCTCCACCCGAACCTCCCCGTCGACGGCCCGCAACGGCCCGCTCGACGCGAACTCCACTTCCTGGTGGAGGGTCGCCAGCGCGCGCCCGGCCGCTTCCAGCAGGGTC
Source organism: Salinigranum halophilum (assembly GCF_007004735.1). NCBI lineage: Archaea > Methanobacteriati > Methanobacteriota > Halobacteria > Halobacteriales > Haloferacaceae > Salinigranum > Salinigranum halophilum. The sequence continues at coordinate 632,447 of NZ_SSNL01000005.1, read as the reverse complement.
GCCTGGGCCTCCCGCGGAGAGGCGGCGAACCGTCCGTGGAGGTCCGGCGCGTCGACGTACTCGGTCACGTGGTACGGCCGCATCGTCTCCCCGGTGACGTCGCTCGCGAGCACGCGCGGCACCGGGAGTGACGTTTCGGTCCGCACGAGTCGCATGAGCGCCGGTTCGAGCGCGAACGCCCGCTCGTACCACGTCGCTCGGGGGAACGCGACGACGACGGTCCGCGCACGCAGGTCGACCCGGTAGGTGTCCTTACACCCTCCCGAGAGCCGCGTCACGGCAGTGACGTCGCTGCCGAACTCGCGGTCGACGACGGCGGCGACGGACGCTGGCACTTCCACCTCTTCTGGGAGGGACGGCGGCCACAAACGCCTGTCGGCGACCGAGCGGATACAGCTATGACACTCGCCGTGGTTCTCTCACGTATGGACTCCGAGGTGACCCACCCCCGAACGCTCGCACTGTTCAGAGTCGTGCTCTCCCTCGCCGTTGTCGTCGCCGCCCTCAGTCTCGTCGGCGTCGGCCTCTCGGTCCTCGGGGCGGCGTTCGCCCTCGCCGGCCTCTCGCTCCTCCTGACGGGCGAGGTGAACGCGCTCGGTCTCGCCCTCCTCGCCGGCACCGGGCTCTTCGCGACGGTCGGTCTCGCGACTGCGGTCGTCCTCGTCGCCCGACGGGTCGACCGCCGCGTCACCGACGCCGTCCGACGCCCCGACCCGCTCGACGAACTCACCCGCCAGTACGTCGCGGGCACCATCGACGAGTCGACTCTCGAGCGCCGCGTCGAGCGCGTTCTCGCCGGCGACACCGCACGGAAGCGCCCGCTCGTCAGACGCCTCCTCGGGTCGGCGTCCGCCCGACTCTGGCGTCGTCGAGTCGTGCCCCGCACCCGACCCGTCCAGTCCGACGGCACCGCCCGCGACCGGGACCTCGAGCGCGAACTGACGCCGTGAGTCGTCCCTCCCCTTTACCTCGTCCTCGCGTCGACGCCCGATGACGACGCGAACTCCTTCAACACCCGTCCCTCGATGCGGTGAAGCCGCTCGCTCAGCGTCGACTTCGCCAGGTCGAGTTCGTCGGCGAGTTCGGTGAGCGTGCACGCTCTGGGCGTGTCGTAGTACCCGCGCTCGACGGCCGTCGCGAGCAGGTCGCGCTGCCGTGCCGTCAGCACCTCCGACGAGTCGGGCGACTGCCGGAGGAACTCGACCTCGTACGACAGCCCGAACGACTCGAGTTGGCTCGTCAGCTCGGACAGCCGTGACTGCGCCGCCGTCACCTCCAGGCTCGCCCGCCCGGCGACGATTTTCACCGGGAGTTCGAGGGGAATCATCGAGTTGCGGACGGCCGCGAGCAGGAACGGTTGGGTGGTCTCGAACTGGACGAGCGCCTCGCTGTCTCCTGCTTGCAGGACGTCGATGTCTTCGATACCGTGGTGGCGTTCCATGGCGGTCAGGACGCCCTGTTGCTCCTGTGACGTGAGTTCGAGGAGTCCGACTCCCGCCGTTGCCTCCTCGGTCGGCATCGCGGCGAGGACGCGGAAGACGGCCTCGGGGTGCGCCGCCGACACCTCGCCGATCCACGTCGTCGGTGGCAGGTCGACGACCAGCTTCGCGTGCGCCATGGCGTCACGTACGAGCGCCGTGCACAGAACACCATCGCCGGCGACGCGTGGGACTGCCTAGTCGTCCGTCGGCCCCGCGACGCAGCGCTCGATGTCGGCCAGTGATTTCATCTCGAGGACGTTGTACGGCGCACCGACCGCCGCCCCGACGGACCGGAACGTCGGGAGCGGGTCGTGGTCGTCGTCGGCCCCGTCGTTGTCGTGGAGGTGCGCGACGGTGATGCGGTCGCCGAACCGGTCGACGAACGCCCGGTAGTCGACGCCGGCGACCTTCGCGTGGCCCACGTCGAGTGTCACCCGCACGGAGTCGACGCCGACGTCGTCGAGCAGGGCCGCGAGACGCTCGGGCGTCGCGGTGTTCCGCCGCTTCGAGGAGGTGTCGCGCTGGTTCTCGACGCAGAGGGGGACGCCGACGTGCTCGGCGTATCGCCCGCACGTGCGGAGCGACCTGACCGCCCGTTCGCGTGACTGCCGTTGGACGCGTTCGGGGTAGCGCGGCCGCGCCGACCCGCCGTGGACGACGACCGCCGCCGCGCCCGCCTCGGCCGCGAAGTCGAGTGAGTCACACACCGCCTCGACGGTCGCCTCCCGCAGACGCTCGTTGAGGTTCCCCAGGTTGCAGTCGCGGTACGGCGCGTGGAGCGTCACGGTGACGTCCGCCTCCGCGGCGACCCGGCGCACGCGCGCCGCGGATGGGGCATCGGGGTGGGTGTCGAGGTAGCCCTGTCGGAGCTCGACGTGCGAGAGGTCCCGGTCGCGGAGGAACGCGACGAACGCCTCGAACGACTGGTCGTAGCGGAGGTCGAGCGCGGCACCGAATCTCATCGTCGGGTGGAGGACGTCGAGCGATATAGCGGTTCGTCCCGTTCAGTCCGAGGCGGGGCCGCTCCCGTGTCGCGCCACGTCGACGAGCGCCCGCCCGTCCAGCCGGGGCACCGCCTGGCGACTGTCGAACGCCAGCGCGTAGTCGTGGACGTCGCGCCGACGGAGGTCGTTCTTCTCGGCGTAGTTCGGCCCCTTCGCGACCTTCACCTGCTGGGCGAACACCGCTTTCTCCGCCGCCGAGAGCTCGATGCCATCGAGCGCGCGACTGATGAGCGTCGCTCCCACGTGGTCTTCGAGCGCGACAGACCCCTGCGAGCCGGCGCTGACGAGGTAGGTCGGGCGGTCGCGGTCGCGGAGGTGTGTCGCGAGCGCGCTCGCGTTCATCGTCGACCCGACGTACACCGCGCTCTCGTCGTCGAGTGTGGTTCGGAGGCGGGCGACGGCTCGGCCCCCGTTCGAGGAGGTCATCCCGACCGGCCGGCCGGCGACGTCGACCCCCTGCACGTAGCTCGGCGAGTTGAAGAAGTCGTAGCCGGGTTCGGGGTCGTACGCGGGCGTCGCGCCGCCGCCGATGCGGGCCTCGGGGTTCGCCGACTTGAACGCCGGCTCCTCGCCGCGTTCGTCCGTGATGTGGACGGACGACGCACCGTTCTCGAACAGTTCGATGACCGTGTTCGAGAAGTGTAACACGTCGATGACGACGTAGTCGCCGACGGGCGGGGTGCTCGGAATCTCCTCACAGCGCGCGATGAGCCGGCTGTCGAGCCGGTTCGTTCGTGCGTCGTCCGCGACGGTCATGCGCCGTCCTCCCCGACGACGTGTGTTCTCTCGACGACCGGGCCCGACCGCGTTCGGACGTGCCGGCACCGGCGGTGTCGTTCGCTTCTCCCCCGTGAGAATCTCCCTCTCTCGTACATCGATTCGATAGCGTCCCTCCGTGTTGCCGTCGGTAATCGTTTACTACGTGTGGCTATGTTGTGCTATATATTCAGACGGGGGTTCCGAACGCACGCGGCGACCGAGTCGGTGAGCGCCGCTTCGAGGCCGGTCTCCCGGAAGCTCGGACAGGGGTTGAGGTCGACGGCGTACCAGTCGTCGTCGACGCGGACGAGGTCGACGCCGACCGCACACATCCCCGTCCGGTCCATGAGGTCGGCGATACGCTCGACGTGTTCGGGACGCGCGTCCGCCTCGCCGACGATCCGTTTCTCGCCGAACAGCTTCGACGTGGCCCGGAGCACCCGGACGTGGAGGCGCTCGCCGTCGTCGACGACGTAGTACTTGTAGTCGACCCGCTCGGCCGGGAGGTACTCCTCGTAGAGGTCACCCTCCCCGTTGAGTTCCGGCGACATGTTCCAGTGGTAGCGGTTCTTGGCGACGTACTCGCCGTCCGGCTTCGTCCGGGACGCGGCGGGGACCGCGAACCCGACGCCTTCGAGCAGACAGAGTTGTGAGAACCGCGAGACACAGGCGACCACCCCCGTCGCGCTGTTCCACGTCGGCACCCCCAACCGCTCCGCACGCACGAGCGTCTCGACGGAGGCCGGGCGGGTCTTCTTGCTCACGAACAGCGCCAGGTCCGCGAGCAACTCCTCGCTGACGGGTCGCTCGCAGTCGAAGAACGTCACCGCGTAGCCCCGCTCGACGAGGTTCGCTGCGACGGTCGAGAACACCGCGTGGTCGGGGTTACAGGTGATGCCGATCTGTTCTGTCGTCTCGGCCACGTCGGCCGTGTCGACACCGTGGCTCTCCCGCCCGGCCGACGGTGCCGTGTCCTCCTGTCGACGCGTCACAGTCCGCTGCTACTCCGCGCACGGACTTCAACGCGCGCCTTGCCCCGACACCCGGGTAATCTATTTCCCACTGTCCGTCGTGTGCCCTAACACGTGTATTGTTACCACTACACACATACGGGCGTCAGTCGATGGCGCGCGTGAGGCAGCCGTCTCCACCGTTTGGAGACACTGGAGGGCGAACCCATGACGACACACGACATCACACTCACGGTGAACGGAACCGCACACGACCTGACGGTAGAGTCGCGAACACTCCTCGTCCACGCGCTCAGAGACGACCTGGGCCACACCGGGACGAACGTCGGGTGCGAGACCAGTATGTGCGGGGCCTGTACGGTCCTCGTCGACGACGAGGCGGTCAAGTCCTGTACGCTCCTCGCGGCGGCGTGCGACGGAAGCGAGGTCCAGACGGTCGAGAGCCTCGTCGACGGGGGGGAACTCCACCCGCTCCAGGAGGCGTTCGCCCAGGAACACGGGTTGCAGTGTGGCTTCTGCACGCCCGGTATGCTCATGACCTCGCTGGACCTGCTCGCGCACGACCCCGACCCCTCGCGCGAGGAGATTCGCGAGGCACTCGAGGGGAACCTCTGTCGCTGCACGGGGTATCAGAACATCGTCAACGCGGTGGAGCGCGCCGCACAGACGATGCGGGCGGCGACCGACGGCGGCGACCGAGGGGGTGACTGAGATGTCCTCGACGCCCGAGTTCATCGATGCTCACGAGGCCCAGCGCCTGCGCGGGTCGCCCGTGCGACGACGTGAGGACCGGCCGCTGCTCACGGGCGACGCCCAGTACACCGACGACATCTCACGGGAGGACCTCCTCCACCTCGCCTTCACCCGGAGCCACCACGCTCACGCTCGCGTCGAGGCCATCGACACGAGCGCCGCGGAGGCGATGGAGGGGGTCGTCGCCGTCTACACCGCCGCCGACGTCGCCGCCTCCGGGGTGACGGGCGAGGTCCCACCCGTCTGGCTCCTCCCCGAGTTGAAGACGCCGCCGTATCCGATGCTCGCCCGCGAGCGGGTCCGGTTCCAGGGCCAGCCGGTCGCGGCGGTCGTCGCGGAGCGCCGGTACCTCGCGGCCGACGCCGCCGACGCCATCGACGTCACGTACGAGAAACTCGACGCCGTGACCAGTCCCGGCGCAGCAACGACCGAGGGGGCCCCACAGCTCCACGAGGAGGCACCGAACAACGTCGCTGCCGAGTGGGAGATCGGCGACAGGGAGGACACCGACGCCGCGTTCGACCGCGCCGACCACACCGTCGAACTCGACCTGGTGAACCAGCGCCTGCTCCCGACGGCGATGGAGCCACGCGCCGTCCTCGCGGAGTACAACGCGAGCACGGAGAAGGCGACGGTCCACATGTCGACGCAGTGCCCGCACCTGCACCGCCGCTTCTTCTGTGAGATGCTCGACTTCCCCGAGCACCGGATGCGCGTCGTCGCCCCCGACGTCGGCGGTGGGTTCGGGAGCAAGGACTCCGCTCACCCCGACGAGGCGCTCACCATCTGGGCCGCGCTGCAACTCGAACGGCCGGTGAAGTGGGTCGCCACCCGCACGGAAGGGTACGCCTCGACGGGCCACGGCCGCGGTCACGAGACGCACGCGGAGATGGCACTCTCCGACGACGGCGACATCCTCGCCATCCGCGTCCACACCGACGGCGACCTCGGCGGCTACGTCTCGACGTTCGGGGCGCTCAACCCCACGTGGGGGTACGCGCCGATGCTCCCCGGCCAGTACGCGATGGAGGCGATGCACTGCACCGTCACCGAGGCCTTTACGAACGCGGTCCCCACGGAACCGTACCGAGGTGCGGGTCGCCCCGAGGCGAGCTACGTCATCGAACGACTCGTCCACCTCGCCGCGAAGGAGGTGGGGATGGACCCCGCCGACCTCCGTCGGCGGAACTACATCCCGTCCGACGAGTTCCCCTACGAGACCACCGCGGGCTATCTGTACGACAGCGGCGACTACGAGAAGCCCCTGGACCGGGCGCTCGAACTCGTGGGCTACGACGACCTCCGTGCACGGCAGGCCGAGTTGCGCGCGGAGGGACGGTACCTCGGCATCGGCATCTCCAGCTACGTCGAGTCATGCGGGTACGGGCCGAGCGAAATCGTCGGACAGATCGGTGGCCAACTCGGGCTGTGGGAGACGGGTGTCGTCCGCTTTCACCCCTCCGGGAAGGTGACCGTCTTCTGTGGGACCTCCGGACACGGCCAGGGCCACCAGACGACCTACGCGCAGATCGTCGCGGACGAACTCGGTGTCGACTTCGACGACGTCGACGTGGTGGAAGGCGACACCGACGAGGTCCCGATGGGGATGGGTACCTACGGGAGCCGAAGCGTCACCGTCGGCGGTGCGGCCGTCCTCACCAGCGCCCGAAAGGCCGTCGAGAAGGCCCGCCAGATCGCCGCCCACCAGCTCGAGGTCGCAACCGAGGACCTCGAGTTCGAATCGGGCGAGTTCAGCGTGACGGGCGCGCCCGACCGTGCCATCCACATCCAGGAGGTAGCCCGTCAGGCGTACCTCGCTCACGACCTCCCCGAGGGGCTAGAGCCCGGGCTCGAAGAGGAGTCGTTCTACGACCCCGAGAACCTCGTGTACCCCTTCGGCGTTCACGTCGTCGTCGTCGAAGTCGACGCCGACACCGGCGAACTGTCGTTCGAGAAGTACGTCGCCGTCGACGACTGCGGCGAGCAGATCAACCCGAAGATCGTCGAAGGGCAGGTCCACGGTGCCATCGCGCAGGGGCTGGGGCAGGGGCGGTTCGAGGGCGTCGTCTACGACGAGAGCGGCAACCTCGTCACGGGGTCGATGCAGGACTACGCGGTCCCCAAGGCCCACCAACTCCCGCACTTCGAGACCGACCACACCGTGACCCCGTGCCCGCACAACCCGCTCGGGGTGAAAGGCGTCGGCGAGGCGGGAACCATCGCCGCGCCGCAGGCCGTCGTCAACGCCGTCTGTGACGCGCTCTCGCCGCTGGGCGTCGACCACATCGACATGCCGGTGACCGACGAGGCGGTGTGGCAGGCGATGAACCGGGCCGCGGCGACCGACGGGGGTGCGGAGTGATGTTCCCCCCCGACTTCCACTACTACCGTGCCGGGACGGTCGACGAGGCGCTCGCCCTCCTTGAGGCGAACCCGGAGGCGGAACTCCTCGCGGGCGGGCACTCGCTCTTGCCGACGATGAAACTCGGCCTCGCGAACCCCCCCGCGGTCGTCGACATCTCCGGCATCGACGCGTTACACGGCGTCACGGTCGACGGCGACGTCGCCCGGTTCGGCGCGCTCACGCGCTATGCGACCATCGCGGAGGACGACGCGCTCGAAGCTGCCTGCCCCGCGGTCGTCTCGGCGGCCGCCGCCATCGGCGACGTCCAGGTCCGCAACCGGGGCACCATCGGCGGTAACCTCGCACACGCCGACCCGGCATCGGACCTGCCCGCGGCCGCGCTTGCGAGCGACGCGACGCTCACGCTCGTCGGCCCGGACGGCGAACGGACGGTCCCGGCCGACGACTTCTTCGTCGCCATCTTCACCACGGCGACGGAACCGGGCGAACTGCTCACCCGCATCGACGTTCCCGTCCTCGGCGAGGAGGGTGTCGGCGTCTACGCGAAGAAACCGAGTCCCTCGTCGGGGTACGCCGTCGTCGGCGTCGCCGCCGTCTTGGAACTCGACGACGGCGTCGTCACCTCCGCTCGCGTCGCCGCCAACGGGGCGTTCGACCACGCCATCCGCCTCCCCGGGACCGAGGACGCGCTCGTCGACGAGCGACTCGGCGAGGACGCCATCGACACCGCGGCGGCGGCCGCGATGGACGGGGTCGACGAGTCGACGCTCATGGGCGACCACCACGTCTCGGCCGAGTACCGCGAGGAGTTGCTTCGGGCGTACACCGCGCGGGCGCTCACCGAGGCGGCCGACCGCGCCGGCCGCACGGTGGTGGTCGACTGACCGGGGCCCTCTCGACGTCGGGGTGAACGGTTATCGGCCTCGCACGTGATGTCGACACATGGCACACACTATCGACATCAACTGTGACATGGGCGAGAGCTTCGGTACCTACGTGAAAGGCAGCGACGCAGCGGTGATGCCGTACATCACGACGGCGAACATCGCCGCGGGCTTTCACGCGGGTGACCCCCACGTCATGCGCGAGACGGTCTCACTCGCCGACGACCACGACGTGAACGTCGGTGTCCACCCGGGGCTGCCGGACCTGATGGGGTTCGGGAGGAGAACGATGGACGCCACGCCCGCGGAGGTCCGCGACTACGTCGTCTACCAACTGGGTGCGCTCCGGGCGGTCGCCGACTCGCTTGACGTCACCTTCGGCCACGTCAAGCCACACGGGGCGATGTACACGATGCTCTCCGAGAGCCCCGACCACGCCCGCGCGGTCATCGAGGGTGTCCTCGCCGTCGACCCCGACCTCACCTTCCTCGCGACGGATATGAACATCTACGAGGTCGCCGAGGAGTACCCGATTACGGCGGTGTTCGAAGGCTACGTCGACCTCGACTACCGGGCGGACCGGAGCGTCGTCATCCCACGGCAGAAGCAGGCGCGTGACCCCGACCTCGTCGCCGACCGGTTCGTCTCTATCGCCACCGAAGGCGTGGTCGAGACGCCCGACGGCGTCGAACTCGAAGTCCCCGCCGAGAGCATCTGTATCCACGGCGACGGACCGAACGTGGTCGAACTGCTGGAGGCGATTCACGCCCGCCTCGACGAGGCCGACATCGAGTTGACGAGCCTCACTGACTCCGCGTGAGGGCACCCCCAACGTTACACTCGTCGGAGACGTAGCGCGGCGCATGGTCCGCCCTCTGTCCCTCGCGGCGGGCGTCGCGGCCCTCCTCCTCGTCGCACCGCTCGTCGCCGGTGTCGCGGCCCTCGTTCAGTTCGCACTCGGCGGGTTCGACTACACGTCAGTCTGGCTCGTCGTCGCCCTCGGCGTCACCATCTTGATGCTCGGCCTCGTGGTCCGCCGCGACGCGCGCCGCGACGACGACCAGTCGGCGAGCGTCTGGTCGCTCATCCCCTCGTGGCAGTACGAGGGCCGACACGTCGAATCCGGCGGACTCACCCGCAACGAACAGGAAGAGGCGCTCGCCGACGTCGAAGAACAGGCGGAGGCGCGCGAACGCGGTCCGCGGTGAGTCGCGAGGTCAGTACTCGGACTCGACGGCCGTCTCGTCGCTCGACGGCGTGCCGATTCGTTTTTCGGTCTCCTCTGTGCCCGTCTCGGCCGACGACTCGGCTTCGCGTTCCTGCACGCGCCCGTTCGCGGCACTCGACGAATCAGGCTCCACTCCCGTCGCCTGTTCGCGAGTCTCGGCTGCCGCGGGTCGCCGACTCCCGCCGAGCGACTGACCGATGACCTCGTCGAGCAGGAGCGCCTCCCGGTCGGCGACGTCGTACCGTTCGTCGACGACGCCCCGAGCCGCTTCGACTTCGCCGTGGAGCAGGTGCCGCCGGACCCGGATGTACGTCTCGAGGAAGGGCTCTTCGCTCGGCTGTGAGTCGTCGAGCGCCTCGTCGAGTTCCCTGCCGAGGTCGTCGAAGATCTCGCCGTAGCCGAGCACCGACGGCTGGTGGTCGGGGTCGAGCAGGGAGAGGAGGTACTCGGAGGCGAACCGGTGGTACTCGGACTTCGACTCGAACGCCGACGAGTCGGTCACGAACGCTTCGATTCGAGCTACCAGCGCGTCCGGGTATCGCACCGTCTCCTTCGCCATGTCACACCCGTTCGTGTGACCGGTACTTAGTTTCCGAGGCCGCGTCAGACGGAAGCGTGTCGACGGCCGCGCGGTCGGTCACCCTCCGAATCGCGCCCGGCAAGAAGGTATATGTGTTGACAGACCTTGCCTCCCTGTATGGCCGAGACCGAACCCGACGAGCGTATCGAGGAGACGACGACGTGGCCCGACCTGGCGATCAGTCTCTACGACCGACTGACCGGACGGGGAGCCGAGATCATCTACGAGTTTGAGGACATGGAGGTCGACGTCCCCAGCGGCACCGGCGAGGACGCAGAGCACGCCCACTGGCGCCTCGACGGCTCGGTCCGCGTCACGACGCGCGAGCGTGAGTAGTCCGACTGTGGCCCGCGACGACGCCGACGAACCGCGCGCCCCGCTCTCTGTCTCGACCGACCTCACCCTCGCCATCGACGACACCGAGGCGCGGGTCACCTCGACGGGCGAGCGGCTCTTCGTCGAGTTCACGTCCGTTCCCGACGCGGTCCGGGCGTTCCGCGCGAGCGGCGCCTCGACCGGCCGCACCACCCGACTGGACGCGCTGTTGCACACCGCGGACCTCACCGTCGAGGTCCGCGTCCGCGGGCGGACCGTCGCCGTCGTCGGGGCCGGGGCTCACCCGGGCTTCGTCTCGCGTCAGGTCGGCGCTGCGCCGGCCGAGGTCCGCCTCGGCGGCGGCCTCGGCGCCGTCGGCCGTGAACTCGCGAGCGGCTTCGCGACGCTCGAACGCGCCCTCCGGTAGGCGTTCGTGTCGACTCGTCCACCGGTACCCACTCCGGGGAGGCACAGACACAAGAGCCTCGGCGTCGAAGCACGCGTATGACCGGACAGCTCCACGAGTTGGACCCACCGGGACGAACGTGGCTGGACGTCGTCGAGCAGGTTCTCGACGAGGAGATCGACCGGGACGAGGCGATACGGCTGGTCGCCGACGACCTCACCGTCGACGTCCCGCTCTCGTACGGTGACGACTTCGAGCAGGCGCGGTGGCGGTTCAACGGCAGCGTCACCGTCACCGTCGACGGGATGCGCGGCCCGCTCGCGGACTGGCTGAAACTGTGGCTCAGCGGCTCGCCGGAACGAGACGACTGAGTCCACGGCTCCGTCGGGACCTGACGATACGCCAGTCACTGCGCCGCTTTCCACCGATGTCCCCGGTTCGACCCGGCGAATCGAGCGTTCCGCTAGGCTTCGACGGATATCCGCCGTCGATTGGTCGACTGTCTACTAAACTCGCTCCTGTGGCTGAACTCTTTCGGAAGCCTTATGAATCGACTGCGTCTTCGTTCAGATGCAATGGCGAAAGGTACGGTTGATTTCTTCAACGACACTGGCGGCTACGGTTTTATCGAAACTGAGGACTCGGACGAGGACGTGTTCTTCCACATGGAAGACGTCGGCGGCCCGGACCTCGAGGAAGGACAGGAAGTCGAGTTCGAGATTCAGGACTCCCCCAAGGGTCCCCGCGCGGCGAACCTGACGCGGCTGTAACTCGGTTTACCCCGCCGCCTTCGGCGGCGTAACGATTCTCGCAAGAATTTTTGACGCACCGACACTCCACGGAGCGACGGCGTCTTCCGCCGCGCGTTCGGGACTGCCGGCACCGTCGCTCGGTGTCGGTCGAGGGGAAGGAAAAACCAGGAGCAGTCGTTGGGTGGCCGGGACGTTACCCCATCATCGTTGCCTTGCGTTCGGTGCTCACCTGTTGGATGCCAGCGTTTGCCGTGCAGTTCGGACACGCGTATACGCGGCCCTCCTCGTCGCCGAACACGCGGACGAAGTCGGTCGAGACGAACGTATCGCAGTATGTACAGTGACTCATGGTCGGTCTGGCAGGGGTGTCTGCCCTATTTCCAAATATATGTGCCACGGATATATCTACACTACCCAACTAGTTGGGTAACTCTGAGCGCGTGTTCGTGAGACTAGTTCACATATATCTCACTCGGCTCGGGGCCCCTTCGATTCGGCAAAACACGCGCCGCTTTCGACTTCGAATCACAGGTCTGACGGGCGATTTACTTTTGAGACGTCGACACGGAGGTGGTGTATGCGCGACCTCGACGAGACCGACCTCGAAATCGTCCGCCTCCTTCTGGCCGACGCCCGCCGACCCTACAGCGACATCGCGGAGGCCGTCGACCTCTCCCCGCCCGCGGTCTCCGACCGGATCGCCCGACTCCAGGAAGTCGGCGTCATCCGACGCTTCACGGTCGACATCGACCGGACGCAGTTCCACGGCGGGACACCCGTCCTCGTCGACCTGACTGTCGACCGAAGCGCCGACCTCGCGGCGGTCCGCGACGACCTCCTCGACGTCGGTCCCATCGAGCACGTCTTCACCACCGCGGAGTCGCACCTCGTGTTCCACGCGCGCGTTCCCGACAGCGACGTCGCCGCGTGGCTGTTCGACGTCGTCGACCGCGAGGTGGTCGCCTCCTACGAGGTGACGCTCCTCTCGGCGACGGACTGGTCGCCGGACCTCTCCGCGACGGAGTTCGGCCTCTCCTGTGTCCAGTGTGGGAACACCGTCGACAGTGAAGGCGTCTCCGCCCGCATCGACGGGGACCTCTACCAGTTCTGCTGTCCCTCCTGTGAGACGCGCTTCCGCGAGAAGTACGCCGACCTCGTCGAAGGACTCGACTGAGGCCGCGGCTTCGCCCCCTCCCGAGCGCCGAACCGGTCGGGGGAGTCGGTGTGCGGGGCGGTCTCAGTCACCGCGACCGACATCTATATTTTAGGCACACCTAAAAATGGGGCGTCACCGGACGCGACCGGCACTGTCGGCGGTGTGAGTCGCGACACTCCTCTCGACCCGACCGAGTTTAGGCTGGCCTAAACTTCGAAGGGGTTTTGTATATTTTAGGCGAGCCTAAAGATATGCGACAGACCAGACGCGACCTGCTCAGGACGACCGGCGCTGCCCTTCTCGTGGGTGGACTCGCCGGCTGCAACGAGGCAAACTCGGCCTCGACGACGACGGAGACAAGCGGCCCTGCCGACGCGAGCGGTTCGGCCGGGTCCACGAGTACCGCCGAATCGACGTCGTCGGCCGCGGCCGCCGAGGCGACCGTCGAGACCGCCGTCGCCGCCGAGTGGAGCGCCATGCGGGCTCGGCTCTTCGACGCGGTCGCGCTCGGCACTGCGGGCTCGTTCGCCGACGGCGCGCGCGTCGCCCAGCACGTCTTCGCTCGCTTCGAGCAGTCCTCGGGCGAGTGGGGTGTCCACGAGCAACTGGAGGAGACGAACGAACGGCTCTACGAGTCGTTCGAGTCGAACCTCGGGGAGCTCCGGTCGGCGCTCGAGGCGGGCTCTCTCGACGAGGCCCGCGACGCTGCCAGCGACGCGGACCAGGCCCTCCAGTCGGCGATTCGCGGCCGGACCGACACGCGGACGGCCGCCGCGTTCGACCTCCAGCTCCTCGGGACGCGCGTGAAGAACGCGGCAGTCGTCGCCCCCGTCGACGCCGACGCGGCTGTGACCGTCGCCGAGCGGGCGATGTCGGCGTTCGAGGCCAGTGAGGCCTACGACGCGGTCGAGGAAGCCGACGCGGAGTCGTACGGTGCCTTCGAGGGAGCGGTCGAGACGGTCGTCGACGCTGCCGGTTCGGGTGACGTCGAGGCGGCCCAGTCGGCCGCGGACGACGCCCTCGCCGCCGCCGTCACTGGCTCGTACGCGGTCGCCGGCACGCCGGCCGTCGCCGGCACCGGCCACCTGTCGACGTACCAGGCCGAGGCGTTCGACGCCGCGGCGCTATCGGGACTCGGCGGTCCCTCGACCGACTTCGCTCACGCGGCTGCACTCACACTCTACCGCGCACGCGTCGACGACGCCGGCTGGCTCTACGCCGCCGGCGAGACGGCGCGCGCGAAGGCGGTCGTCCAGGCCGTCTTCCAGCACTTCGAGGGTGCCCGAGCACACGAGGCGCTGGAGGAGGCCAGCGAGGAGGCGTACACCGGCTTCGAGGACGAGGGGCTCAGCGCCCTGGTCGAGGCCATCGACGCGGGTGACGATGACGGGGTGGAGTCGGCCATCTCGACCGTCCACGAGAGCCTCGTGACCGGGGTGACCGCCCTGGGTTCCGGACCCGAGCCGGCCGTCCTCGAAGCGGGCTACTTCCGGTCTCGGCTCGGCGACGCGCGTGAACTGTTCGAGGCCGGCGACACGGCCGGCGCGAGGGCCGTCGCCCAGGGACTGTTCGGGACGTTCGAGGCGAACGAGGCCGACTTCCACGAGACGCTGGAAGACACCTCCGCGGCGCTGTACGAGACGTTCGAGGAAGAACACCTCGTCGGCGCTATCGAGGCGCTCGAAGCCGGCAACGCAGAGGCGGCCGACACCCACCTCGCCGGCGCGATGGACGCCCTGCGACAGTTCGAGACGGCGGCCGGAACCGTCGCCCACGTCTCCGGCGCGGAAGCGGGCTTCATGGCCGCACGCGGGTTCGACGCGAGCGGCGTGGCCGCACTCGGCCGCACCGACCGCGCAGTGACTGTCGTCCAGGAGACGTTCGCCGGCTTCGAGGCGGGCGCTGGCGGGTTCCACGAGGCGCTCGAGGCGGCCGACGAGGATCTGTACGAGACGTTCGAGACGGAGCTGAGCGAGGTTCGGAGCGCCGCGTCGGACGGTGGCGACGTCACTGCCGCCGCCCGGGCGTTCAACGCGGAGGCCGTCGCGGCGATGTACGCCACCGTCGGTGCGGCCGGTGGGTCGTTCGGCGAGATGGCGGGGTCGCTCGCCCAGAACGTCTTCGCGGACTTCGAGGCGGCACGCGTCCACGAACTCCTCGAGGAGGCCGATGGGGGCGCGTACGAGACGTTCGAGTCGCGGTTAGGAACGTTCATCGAGTCGCTGTCGGCGGAGACTCTGTCGGCGTTCGCCGCGGCGACCCTCCGTGCGCAGTTCGCCGTCGCCGGTGCGCTCGACAGAGCGCCCGTCGAAGCGGGCGAGGGTGGCAGTGGCGAGTCGGGCGGCGACGCCGACCTCCAGGGTGGCCCGAACGTCGTCGAAGGGGTGCCAGCGGACGCCGACCACGTGGTGAAGATGCAGGCCGTCGCGTTCGAGCCGGAGGAACTCACGGTGTCGGTCGGGGACACAGTCGCCTTCGAGCACGCCGCTGGCGAGGCACACAACGTGGTCGCCTACGAGGACGAACTTCCCGAGGGGGCCGCGTACTGGGCCTCCGGCGGCTTCGAGTCACAGGCAGCAGCCGAAGCCGGCTGGGAGGACGGGAAGGGAGCCGTCCAGTCCGGGCAGTCGTACGTCCACACGTTCGAGACGCCCGGCACGCACGGCTACTACTGCGTGCCCCACGAGGCTGCCGGCATGGTCGGGACCGTCGTCGTCGAGGAGTGACCAGTCGATGCGTGCCCGCGAGTGGCTGATCGCGTCACGGTACCGCTGTCCGGCCGACTACGGGATTCCGCCCCTCCCCGTCTGGGTGCAGCACCGCGACGAGGCCGGGCGGCTGGCGCTGTGTGCG
The DNA here is from genome assembly GCF_007004735.1 of Salinigranum halophilum. Lineage (NCBI taxonomy): Archaea > Methanobacteriati > Methanobacteriota > Halobacteria > Halobacteriales > Haloferacaceae > Salinigranum > Salinigranum halophilum. The sequence goes on along the minus strand of NZ_SSNL01000005.1, from coordinate 616,940 downwards.
CCCGACGGCGACGAGCCGTTCATCTCGGCGGCGAGTCCAGTCACGGTACGGCGGTAAGCGGCGACTGGTCCGGGACGTCCCCCACTGCCCCCGACGGCGAGTGCGTCTATGCCGATTCCGGGGTCTTCTGCCCCATCTCGTCGACGTACTCGTCGAAGAGGGCGACGACGCGCTCCTCAATGTCGTCTCTGATCTCGCGGACGGCCTCGGCGTCCTTCCCGTCGGGGTCGGTGAGCGCCCAGTCGCGCACGTCGACGTCGGCGTCGAGTTCGAGCGTCGAACAGCCCATCGTCGCGACGACGTCACACGTCTCCAGCTCTGCCGTCGAGACTTCCCGGGGCGTCCGGTCCGAGAGGTCGATGCCGAGTTCCCGCATCGTCTCGACGACCTCCTCGTGGACGTGGTCGGCCGGGTGGGTTCCCCCGGTGACGATTTCGACTGACTCCGCCAGTCCGCGTCGCTCGCGCTCGCGCTCGGCGAACGCGGCCGACAGCTGACTCCGCCCGGCGTTCTGTACACAGACGAACGCGAATCTGACCGTTTCCTCACTCATACCGAGTCGGTCGGTCCCTCGCGAGTTTAGTGGCTGCTATGTGGGATATACAGTCCTCCGTAGTTCCGCTTGAACCCGCGCCGGTGTGTCGGGCGTTGCTGTGGGCGCTCGACCACACGGCCCGGGCGGGTCCGACTGTGACGAGAACAGTGAGCCGCGGCGGCGGCTCAGTTGCGGCCGGTCGGCTCGCAGGTGAACGTGTCGAGCTGTTTCTGCAGCGTTCCGGTCTGCCCCGTGAGGTCGTCGAGCTGCGAGCGAATCTCCGAGATGGTCGTCGCTCTGGTGTCGGCGCGGTCCGCGAGCGACTCGCTCTGTTCGGCGACGGTCCGGGCCTGGTCGGCGACCCGGGTGATGGCGTCGACGACCTCCTCGGTGGTTCGCGCCCCGTCGTCGGTGGCGGTGGCGACCTCGGTGACCGAGGCGTCGACACCGTCGACCGTCGCGGTCAGGTCGGTGAAGGCCTCTCCGGCGTCGGCGGTGGTCTCCTTGCCCGTCTCGATCTGTGACTTCGTCTGTGACATCTCGCGCTGGACGCGTTTGACGTCCTCGATGGTCTCGCCGATGGTGAGGCTGATAGCCGCCGAGTGGTCCTGGGTCTCGTCGGCGAGCGACTTCACCTCGTCCGCGACGACGGCGAACCCCTCGCTGTCGTTGACCGCCCGGGCGGCCTCGATGTTGGCGTTGAGCGCGAGCGTGTTCGTCTGCTGAGCGATCGATTCGATGAGGTCCGTGCTCTCGGCCACCTCGTCCATCCGGGTGTCGAGCGAGTCGACCAGTGCGGCGAGTTCCCCGACGCTCCGTTCGATGTGTTCGATGGCCTCGACGGCCGCGGCGGCGGTGTCCGTCCCCGCGCTGGCGGCGTCTGCCGCGTTTCCAGCCTCGGTCGAGACCTCGTCGGCGTTCGCGGCAATCTCCTCGATCGTCGCCGAGAGGGTGCTCAACTCACCCGTCGTGGATTCGAGGTTGCTCGCCTGCGTCCGGACGTCGGTCGCGAAGGCACGGACGTCCGACGCCAACTGCTGTTGTGCCCGTTCGAGCGTCTCGGCGTCGTCGTGGACCGACCGCGTCGTCCGCTCGACAGTCGTCGCGAACTCCCGGAGGTCGACGATGGTCGCGGAGAGCTCTCGCTTCATCTCGGTGAACGCGTCGCTGATGGCCGCGATGGCTTCGATGTCGGCGTTCTCGGGCGGTGTGGCGGTGAAGTCACCCTCGGAGACCGCGTCCATGGCCGCGGCGAGTTCGTCGGCCTGCACCAGGAGGCGCTCGTTCAACTGCTCGACCTCGGCCTTCGCCTCCTCGCTGTCCTTGACGTTCTGTCTCTGCTGGCGCGTCTCCTCGCGGGAGCGCTCGATGGAGAACCAGTTCGAGACCAACGCCGCACAGAGGCCCAGGAGGAAAATCGCGTGGACGAGTCCCCACCCCATCGGGTTCGCGACGGCGTCGGGGTGGTTGTACACCGCTTCGGGGTTCGTCATGCCGAAGAGGCTGTGTTCGGCGGCGACGAACAGGATGCTGACGGCGAAGGGGAGCCAGTCCTCGTAGGTGGCGATGACGCCCGCGACGACGAAGAAGTGAAAGTGCGCCTCGATGAACCCCCCCGAGAAGTACACCAAGAGCGCCGAACTCGTCATCAACCCAACGGCGGAGACGGAGGCACGCACCCGTCGGGGGAGCCCCGACCACCACGCCACCCCCGCGATTGCGGTGAGAACGCCGACGCCGACGACCGCGTGTTCGAGCGGGACAGCGACGAAGTCGGCGCCGGTGAGATACGGGTCGGTCCCGGTGAACGTCCCGAGCGCGAAGAGGAACGGCACGTGTGCGAGCAGGAGGACGAGGATGTTGCGATGGCGCTTCTCCCAGGTCTCTTCGGGGAGCGACTCCCCTCGCGGGACGTACCGAATAACGTCCCCGACGGTTCGTTGGAGGTACTGGAGCCTGAGGGTTCGGACCCAGGAATCCGGCGTACTCGTTGCCATACCGCCACTGGCTCCTGTCACGCTCATAGCGATTATGCTCCGTGTATCACTGCTGATATCGTGGCAGGAGGGCGAACCGGGGCAGTCGACGACGAGTTCGCCCTAGCGCGCGCCGACGAGTTTCGCGCTCGCGGCTGCGGCGTACACCGCGATTGCGACGAGGACGATGGTCCCGCCGGCGGCGAGTCCGTACGCGTACGACAGCGTCGTCCCCGCGAGCACGGCGACCTGTGCAGCGACGACTGCGAGGAGGACCGACTCCTTGAAGCTCCGGGCCAGCTGCGTCGCTGCCGCGACGGGCACGACCAGCATCGCCGCCACGAGGATGACACCCATCATCTGCATCGCGCCGACGACGACGAGCGCCGTGAGGACGACGAGGACGCGCTTCACCCCGCGGACGTCGATTCCGCCGATCTGTGCTGCCGCCTCGTCGAACGTGACGAACACGAGCTTGCGGTACAGGAAGAGGACGGCCCCGACGACGAGGACGCTGACCCCGACCAGCAGTTCGACGTCGCCGCGGGTGAGCGTCGACAGGCTCCCGAAGAGGTACTGGCTGATGCTGACGGCGATTCCGCCGCTCGTGGCGCTGATGAGCACCGTCCCCAGGGCGAATCCGCCCGCGAGGACGATGGCCATCGACACGTCGTTGTAGACGTCCGTGTACTCCGAGAGGACCTGGATGAGCAACGCGGCTAGGACGGCGACGACGAGCGCGGTGAGCGCCGGGGAGACCGGACTCCCGAGCGTGGCGCTCAAAAAGAGACCGACGGCGACGCCCGCGAACGCGGTGTGAGCGAGCGTGTCGCCGATCATCGCCAGCTGGCGGTGGACGAGGAACGACCCGACGAGCGGGGCGATGACCGCGACACAGACGCCGGCGACGAACGCGCGCTGCATGAACGGGTATCCGAGCATCTCCGCCACGAAGTCGACGACGAGAGGGGTGAGGAACATGAGTCAGTGGCGGTGGTCGAGCAGTCCCTGATTCTCGCCGTACGCCTCGCCCAGCGCGTCGCTCTCGGAGAACGCCAGCGTGTCACCGTGGAAGAACAGGTTGCGGTTGATACACGCGACTGTCGAGGCGAACGTCGTGACGACACCGATGTCGTGTTCGACGAGGATGACGGTGAGTCCGTCCCGATTCAACTCGCGGAGGAGTTCGAAGAACGCCGCGCGCGACTCGGCGTCGACACCGACGGTCGGCTCGTCGAGCGCGAGGAGGTCGGCGTCCGCGGCGAGCGCGCGGGCGATGTACACGCGCTGTTTCTGCCCGCCGGAGAGCGACGAGAGCCGCCGGCTCGCGAGGTGAGTGACGCCCACCCGCTCCAGCGCGTCGTCGACGCGTCTCCGGTCCGACGACCCGAACCGACGGAGCCCCACGTGTGGGTAGCGACCCATCCGAACCACCTCGCGAACGGTGACCGGCATCCCCCCCGCGTCTCCCGTCGCCTGGGCGACGTACCCCACACGGGTCCCGTCGGACTGCTCGTGTGTCGGCTCGCCGAACAGCGAGACGGACCCACGGTCGGGGCGGAGCAGTCCCAGCATGAGCTTGAGGAGCGTCGTTTTCCCCGACCCGTTCGGGCCGACGAGCCCGAGGAAGTCGCCTGCCTCGACGGTCAACGAGACGGCTTCGACGGCTGGGCGGTCGTCGTACGCGTACGTGACGTCGGTCAGTTCGAGGACGCTCATTCCGTACCGAGCGCCTTCGCCAGCGACGGGAGGTTCACTCGCTCCATGACGTCGACGTACCCCCACCCCTGCTCGGCCCACTCCTCGGTGAGGCTCGGCACCGGCGTCAGCGGGAGCGCCTCGACGGCGCTCGTCTCGGTGACGAGCTGTCGTGCCGCCCGGTCGGACTCGAACACCGGGGCGAGGATGTACTCGATGTCGTGGTCGTCGATGACCTGCTGTGCGCGTCTGACGTCCCTGGGCGTCGGCTCGGCGTCCGGTGCGAGCCCGGTCAACGCCTCGACCTGGAACCCGTATCGACGGCCGAGATACTGGAACGAGTTGTGGCCGGCGACGAGGACGGTGTCTCTCGTGCGGTCCGACAGCCGCTCGCGGTAGGTGTCGTCGAGCGCGGCGAGCCGGTCGCCGAACGCCGCCGCGTTTTGCGTGTACGTCTCCTCGTTCGCGCCGTCGACTTCGGCCAGCCCCTGTGCGATGTTCTCGACCGCTACTGTCGCTCGGGCCGGGTCCAGCCAGAAGTGTGGGTCCGCGCCGGTGTGGGTGTCGGCGTCGTGTTCGTCCTTGCTCTCGTGTTCGTCGTGGTCGTCTTCAGTGTGGGTGTCGGCGTCGTGTTCGTCCTTGCTCTCGTGTTCGTCGTGTTCGTCCTTGCTCTCGTGTTCGTCGTGTTCGTCCTCGTGGCCGTCCTCGTTCTCGCCCCCGTCGTGGTCGTGTGCGTCGCCGTCGCCGTCGAGGAGGTCGACGCCGCGTCGGGCTTCGATGACCGCGACGCCGGCGTCGTCCGCGCGGACGTTCTGCACGATGTTGTCGGCCCACGGCTGGAACCCCTGGCCCATGTAGACGAACGCCGTCGCGTCGAACACCCGCCGCTGGACGTCCGGTCCGGGCTCCCAGCCGTGTCCGTGCTGGCCGAAGGGGACGAGGTTCTCGACCGTCAGCGCGTCACCGGCCACGTGCGACGCGAAGTCCGAGAGGACGAAGAACGACGCCTGAACTGGTTCCGTTTCGGTGCTTCCCGGCGTCTCGGCGTTCGTCGTGCCGAGACAGCCGGCGACGAGGCCCGTCGTGACCGCTGCCGTCCCGGCGATGAACTGCCGTCTGCTCTGTCGCATCTTGTTATTAATAAATACACTAGTATTAATATAACTTACCATATGAAATTTTCTATTTGCTAATCAGGGGCTGGACGGGGCGACGCGGTGACCGTGTCGGGAAGGCTCGGCACGACACCGACGGTTTAGGCCCACCAAAAAACCGAAAGGGGTTTGAATGTTTAGGCGGGCCAAAAACACATGACGAACGATTCGGACGACACACGCCCGACGCGACGGTCGCTTCTCGCGGCCGGGGCGGGACTCCTGACGAGCGGCCTGCTCGCCGGGTGCACCGGCGAGACGTCGTCGGCCGATGCGTCGACCACCGAGCGGACGACGACCTCGTCGGCGGCCTCGACCCGGACAGCGACGGCCGAACCGGCGACGGCGGACGCCTCGTACGCCGTCGAGATGGCCCCGGTGGGGCGCGTCGAATTCGACGCCGTCCCCGAGACGTGGGTCGCGAACAACGGCAGTTGGGCCGACATGGGAATCGCCCTCGGGCTCGAACCGCCGGCGGGCGTCTGGCTCCCAGGTCGGTACCACACGCGCTACTACGACGCGGTTCCGGGCGTGAGCGTCGACGGGAGCGACATCCGGAAGCTGTGGGGCGACGGCGGCGTCGGCAAGGAGCAGTTCTACGAACTCGACGCCGACGTCCACGTGATGGACCCGAACTTCCTGCAGAACCGTGGGAAGTGGACGGCGGCGGACGTCGACGAAATCGAACGCCGCATCGCGCCGTTCTTCGGGAACAGCATCTTCTCGCGCGGCTACGCGTGGCACGACTACCCGTACTACACGCTGTACGAGGCGTTCGAGACGCTCGCACAGGTGTTCCAGCGCGAGGACCGGTACGAGGCGTTCGCGACGCTCCACGAGGAGTTCCAGACCGGCCTCGACTCGGTCGTCCCCGCGGCGGGTGAGCGACCGTCGGCGGCAGTCGTCTGGGCCGGCGGCGACGAACCCGAGCAGTTCTACCCGTACGTCGTCGACGAGGGGACGAGCTTCAAACACCTGTGGGACCTGAAGGTGAACGACGCGCTCGCGTCGACCGACGTGAAGGACTTCCACAGCAGCCGCGGCGCCATCGACTTCGAGACGCTGCTCGAGGTCGACCCGGGGACGCTGCTCGTCCGCGGCCAGGAGTCGAAGACCCGGGCCGAGTTCGAGGAGACGGTCGTCGCGTTCATGGATGCTCACAGCGTCGGGGGCGAACTCACCGCCGTCCAGAACGGGAACGTCTACCGGGCCGGGCCGCTGTACCAGGGTCCCATCACGAACCTCGTCGTCACCGAGCGGCTCGCGAGCGCGCTGTACGGTGTCGAGGAGGAGCTGTTCGACCGCGAGCGCGTCGCCGCCATCGTCGACGGGGCCGTCTGACCGTGCTGGACAGGGGTGCCACCGGCGCTCGGGCCGGCGCGCGCGGCGGACCCGACGGTTGGCGAGCGGGTGGAGCCGCGTCCGGAGGCGGCGCGTCGGACAGCACGACGCACGAACGTGTGGGTCAGCAGGCCGGGGCGAACCGCTGACCATGACGAGCGAACCCACCACGGCGACGGGGGCGGGGACCCGGTCCGCCCGCGACGGATGGTTCGGGTGGCTCGACGGCTCGCTCCTCACGCTCTGTGTCGGCAGCCTCGCCGTCGTCGTCGTCGGCGGACTCGTGCAGGTGAGCTTCGGGACGTTCTCGATGACGGTCGTAGAGGCGTGGCAGGCCGTCGTCGACCCGCAGGTCCTCTTCGACCGTCGGGCCTGGGAGTCGTTCCTGCTCGGGAGCGAACTCCCCGAGATGGACCGGCGGAGCCTCGTCGTCTGGAACATCCGCCTCCCGCGGGTGTTCGTGGCCGTCCTCGTCGGGGCGAACCTCGCCGTGTCGGGAGCAATCTTCCAGGCCGTCACCCGGAACGAACTCGCGAGCCCCTTCGTGCTGGGCGTGTCCAGCGGCGCGGGACTGACGATTCTGTTGACGCTCGTCGTCTTCACGGGTCTCACGTCGGTCCTCCCGCTGCTCGCCGCGCTCGGCGGGACCGTCGCGTTCCTCCTGGTGTACGGCATCGCGTGGAACGGCGGGACGAGCCCGGTCAGACTGGTGCTCGCGGGCGTCATCGTCAATATGGTGTTCCAGTCGCTACAGCGGGGGCTGTTCTTCTTCGCGGACGACCTCGGCGTCGTCCAGTCCGCGCTGGCGTGGATCACCGGGTCGCTCACGGGGACCGGGTGGGACCAGGTCCGGCTGGCACTCCTCCCGACGGTCGTCGTCGTCTGCCTCACCGTGGCCGGCGCTCGACAGCTCAACGTCCTCCTGCTCGGCTCACAGACCGCTCGCTCGCTCGGCATGCGCGTCGAGCGCGTCCGGTTCCTGCTGTCCGCCGTCGCAATCGTGGCGGCGAGCACGGCCGTCGCCGTCGCCGGCATCATCGCGTTCTTCGGACTGGTCGTTCCCCACCTCGTCCGGCTCTTGGTCGGGAGCGACTACCGACGGCTCGTCGTCGGCTGTCTCTTCGCCGGGCCGGCGTTGATGGTCGCCGCCGACGTCGGCGCGCGCCTCGCGTTGAACCCCGCCCAGATTCCGGTGGGGGTCGTTACCGGCATCATCGGTGGTCCGTACTTCCTCTATCTGATGCGCAAGCGGGACACGCTGGGTGATATCTGATGGGCGAACGCCCTGCCGGCGAAGACCCCGCCGGACACGCCGAACGGGGTGGCAGTCGAAACGGTGACGTCGCGGTCGGGACCGACGGGACGGGTCGCCCGCCCGAAGAGCGAGACCGGGCTGCCGCGCTCGTCGGCGAATCGCTCGAACTCGGCTACCCGACGACGGACGAACCGGTCGTCGAGTGCGAACGCGTCGTCCTCCCCGTCGGCGAGGTGACGGCACTCGTCGGCCCGAACGGGAGCGGCAAGAGCACGCTTCTGAAGGCGATGGCGAGACAGCTCACGCCCGAACGGGGGCGGGTGCTCCTCGACGGCCAGGAGATACAGTCACTCGACGCGAAGGCGCTCGCCAGACGGCTCGGCCTCCTGTCCCAGGAGAACGAGTCTCCCGGGTCGCTCACCGTCGAGGACCTCGTCCTCCACGGTCGGTACCCCCACCGGGGGTTCTTCGAGTCGGTCGGCGAGGCGGACCGCGCGGCCGTCGACCGCGCCATCGAACTGGCGGGCGTCGAACACCTGCGCGACAGCGACGTCGGGGCCCTCAGCGGCGGGCAGAAGCAACTGGCGTGGATCGCGATGGTGCTCGCACAGGACACCGACGTCCTCCTCCTGGACGAGCCGACGACCTACCTCGACCTCCACCACCAGCTTCGCGTGATGGAGGTCGTCCGGACGCTCAACCGCGAGGCGGGCGTCACCGTCGGTATCGTCCTCCACGACATCGGCCAGGCGGCACGCTTCGCGGACAACCTCATCGCGATGCGAGACGGCGAGCCCTACGACTGGGGTCCCCCGAGAGAGGTGGTGACCGAGGAACTCCTGGCCGACGTCTTCCGTGTCGACGCCGACGTGGACCACGACCGAGGGTCGGGGCTGCACGTCGCCCCGCGCCGCGCGCTCGACGAGTGAGGACCACGCGACCCCGGCGGTCACAGGAGGTCTGCGAGCGCCGTGACGACTCGTTCGTTCTCCTCGGGGCGGGCCGTCGTCACGCGCATGTAGCCGGGACCGAGTCGCTTGTCGCCGAGCGGTTTGACGAAGACCCCCCGCTCGCGCAACTGCTCGGCGACGTCGCTCGCGTCGTGTGGGCTAAAATCGGCGAGGAAGAAGTACGTCTCGGTCGGGTACGTGGTGACGCCCAGCGAGCGGAGGTCGTCGGCCAGTGCCGCCGTCCACGAGCGGAGGCGTTCCATCCGGTCTCGGATTTTCGACTCGTGTTCGAGCGTCGCGACTGCCGCCGCTTGACTCGGTCGCGCGAGCGGATAGGCGTCGTTGGCCGCGTTCAGGTCCGCTGTGAGCGCCTCCGGGGCGACCGCGTAGCCGACGCGAAAGCCCGCCAAGCTGTGGGCTTTCGACAACGTTCGGGTCACGATGAGGTTGTCGTACTCGGGCACCCGGTGAGCGAGTGTCTCGTCGGCGAAGTCACCGAACGCCTCGTCGACCAGGAACGTCGTCTCCGGGTTGGCCTCGAGCAACGAGGGGACGACGCTGACGTCGAAGGTTCCCCCGTTCGGGTTGTTCGGGTTGACGATGACGGCCAGCGTCGTTCCCGCGGGGAGTGTTAACTCTCGGAGATCGAACCGAAAGTCGACTTCGGGACGGAGCCGTGTCTCCGTGTACCGCTCGGCGATTTCCGGGAACAGCGGGTACGTCGGCGTCAACAGGTGTACCTGCTGTCCGAACCGCTCGAACAGCTGTCGCAAGATCAACTCCGAGCCGGCGTTGATGTGGAGATTCTCGCTCGGCACCCCGAGCCGGTCGCTCAACACCGCTCGCAGTGGCTCCGAGTAAGGCTCGGTGTAGTGGTTGCTCCGCGGCAGTTCCTCCCGTGCGGCGTCGATGGCTTCGTCGATCGGCGGAAGCGGATTCTCACAGAGCAGGAGCTTGACCCCCTCGAACCCAGCGCCCCCCTTCTCGACCGTCGAGGGTTCGTCCATCGCGTCTCTTGACGACCGGCTCCGTAACAAGTGTTTCTCAGTTGATTGTTTCACCGCGCCGGCTGGCCCGTGGTCGCGTAACATAAATCATCCGATGGGTTCAACGGAGCTGTGCCACATGGGACCGTTCAGTTGGACCGTCGCGACGACCGTCGGAATCAGCCTCATCGCGTGGATCGGCGTTTTTACGCTCTTCCTCCGGGACGAACTGGTCGACCGCCTGCTACTGGTGCTCGTCGCGCTGGCCGCGGGCGGCCTCATCGGTGGGGCGTTCTTGCATCTGCTCCCCCAGGCAATCGCCGACGCGGGGAGCCAGGACACGTTCTCCCTGTTCCTCTGGTTTATCGGTGGCTTCTGTCTGTTCTTCGCCCTTGAGCAGTTCATCCACTGGCACCATCACCACGCCGTGACGCACGAGCACGAACCGGTGTCGTACCTGGTGTTACTCTCCGATACGCTGCACAACTTCATCGACGGCCTCGTCGTCGCTGCGGCGTTCTTGTCGTCCGTCCCGCTCGGCCTGGTGACCGCCGCCGCCATCGCGCTCCACGAGATTCCACAGGAGATCGGCGACTTCGGCGTCCTCGTCTACGGCGGGTTCGACAGACGCCAGGCGCTCGTGTTGAACTATCTGACCCAGTCGACGGTCGTCCTGGGCGGCGTCGTGGGCGCGTTCCTCGGCGGGGCCCTCACGGGTGTGCCGACCGTCCTGTTGCCGTTCGCTGCGGGAAACTTCGTCTACATCGCCAGTTCGGACCTCATCCCCGAAATAAAACAAGAGACTGACCTCCGGCGGTCCGTCGTCTACTTCGCCGTCTTCCTGACCGGCATCGGGCTGATGCTAGCCGTTCGATTCCTCCGGAGCGTCGCCTCCCGCCCCGACGTCTTCTGACCCGTGTCGCTGCCCCGCTATCCGAGCGAGATGTCGAGGTAGAGCATCACGATCGCGCCCAGTATCGTTCCCAGGGTCGCGACGCGCTCGTGGCCCTTGAGGTGCGTCTCCGGCACGATCTCGTCCATGATGACGAACAGCATCGCCCCCGCCGCGAACCCCATCGCGTAGGGCAGCAGCGCCGATACGGTCTGTACCGCGTACGCGCCCAGCACTGCAAGGGGAATCTCGACGACGCCCGACCGAATCCCGGCGAAGACCGCGTAGAAGCGCTTGTCCAGCCCGGCGTTGATTGCCGCCACCGACACCGCGAGCCCCTCCGGGATGTTCTGGATGCCGATGGCGAGCATCAACGGGATCGCCGTGGCGAGGTCGCCGCTTCCGAAGCCGACGCCGACGGCGAGGCCCTCGGGCATGTTGTGGAGGGTGATCGCCAGGATGAACAACACGACGCCGGCGAGTCGTTCGTCCTCCACCGGCAGGTTCTCTCCCGGGTTCGCGGCGTCCGTTCGACGCCGTCCGGACAGGAGGTAGTGCGCGTGCGGAACGAGGACGTCCGAGCGGTCCAAGAAGGCGGCGCCGAGCGCGATGCCGAACAGCACAGGGAGCGGGTTCCCGTTCGAGTACGTCTCGATTCCGGGGATGATGAGGCTGGTGAAACTCGCCGCGAGCATCACGCCGGCGGCGAACCCGAGTGCGCCGTCCATCGCTCGGTCCGAGGGGTTTCGCCACACGAAGACGAGCGACGCCCCCAGCAGGTTGAGCAGCGCGATGACCAACCCGCCGACCAGTCCGTGTACGACCGGGTCGGAGCCGAACCACTGCGTGAACGAGTCAACGACCACGACTGGCACACCCCGTGTCGGCTCCGCTCATGTCACACTGCCCGCTTCACCGGTTGCACTAATCAATGTTGGTTCTACTCGGAGACGACGCGTTCGGGCCGTCGCGGACGCGTGAACGGCCTCACTCCGCCCGCGACGGCTCGACCTCACTCAGCCCGGTGCCCGGAACGCCTTCCGGCGGAACTGGGCGACGAGCGGGTCGACGACGTCCGGGTCGCCGACCCACGTTACCGTCACCTCGGTCAGGCGGTACGACGGCCCGACGGGGACTTTTCTCTGTGAGAGGTGCGCCTCCCAGCCGTCGCCGCTGACCGTCCGGGTGCGCTGTCGAGCCCCTCCCAGGTGCTCCAGATACCGCATCGCCTGCTCGATGGTGAGTCCGCGGAACCGCCGGGTGAGACGAAGCGTCCCGTTCTCGAGTGTCCGCTCGATCGGCGGAATCGCCTCCAGAGTGGCCGCTTTCGGTCGGTTCTCTCGTCCTGTTGCTGTCTGTGACATGGGTGCTCCCCCTAGAAGATGGTACGCCGTCTGAGGGCAAAGCCGTTCGTTCGTTTCTCCGTCCGTGAGAACCGCCTCGCTAGCGGGTTCTCATCCGACGCGAGACACGTCCTGTTCGGGGCGTACTCCGCCCAGCGGACCGGACGGGGACTCGGGACGGTTCGAGTCGACATCGGTTCAACGTGACCCTTCACAAAACGAACCTGACGGGGGATTTGGTACGACTCGAGACAGTATTGAGTACACCCTTCCGCACTCTTGTTTTTCGACAACTGGCTTCCTGCCTCTTTCGTTGGTTCTTTACCCAACAATGCCAAACCGTTGGCTACAAAACCAACACGTGACGGATGGAACCAACGGCTGACGAACTCGATGGGTACAGTAATGCCACGGTGTACGAGGACGGCACTGTGGTCCGCGTGTCCGTTCGTCGGACCGAGGACGAGGCGTACCCATCGGGATGGCGGTACACGTTTCACTACGGCGCACTGGTTCCCGGTCCAGATACGCTCGAAGACGGGACGATCCGCCGCTACGACAACGCCCACGAGGACACGAAAGGCCACGAACTCCACGCCGCTCCCGACCCGGAACCGGAATTTATCGAGTTCCTCGGAGTGGAGGAACTTTACGAGCGGTTCTGGAACGAGATCCCGAAACCACGGTTCGGCCCATCCGACGACACTGGTGATATCCATGACTGACAACACGAACGTACTGCTGGTCACGGTCGATAGCGAGACGAATCCCTACGAGGAGGGTCTAGAAGCGATTCAACAGCTCACGGCTGACGAGAGCATCGACCAGCCAGCAACCGTTCGATTCCCGAACGAATCCCAACTGACCGAGGTGTTCAACGAGCGCACCTACACGCTCCTGCGTGTGATCAGAGACGAGGCTCCGGAGAGCATCCGCGAAACTGCGCGGCTGGTCGGCCGAGACAAGAAGAACGTCCATCAAGAACTGACGACGCTGGAGGCGCTCGGGGTGATTCGCTTCGAGGAAGCGGGGCGGGCGAAGAAACCGGTGTTCCCGTACGACGAACTGATCGTGATACCGCTCGCTCGCGGCTCCGGTGACGGTGCGGCGGCAGCACCGTAACACTGCATCGAATCCTCGGTGTGGAACATGGTCGCCGTATCACGGTGACTGACGGTGTTCGAATCTGAGTGCATTACTACCTACCTTGACCACGTCTCTCACGACAGGATCGCGTGGGCGTATTGAGTCCGGTACGAAACGAGACGGACTCTCAATGAGTTCGTGATCTAAGGGGTATACCCCCGACGCTGTCGGGCGATTAGACCAACCACGGACCCGGCGGGAATCCGTCATACCGTATGACGAAGCTGAATTAATCGCCGCGCTGTCCGGCGATTACGAATCCAGAGTTAGGTCGTGGTTGACTCCGATTTGCATCGACTCAGAGCCATGGCACTCAAACCACTCCGACCCGACGAAGCCGTCGAACTGTACCTCGAAGACCGTCGAAGTGAGCTAGCGAGGGCAACCCAATACGCGCACTCATCTCGACTTGGGCATTTCATTCGGTGGTGTGGCGAACAGCACATCGACAATCTGAACGAACTCACTAGACGCACACTGCACCGGTACCGACTCTGGCGGCGTGCAGACGGCGATCTTGCGCCACCATCCGAAAAGTCTCAGATGGATACCCTCCGGGTGTTCATTCGGTGGTGCGGAACAATCGACGCAGTTCCCACAGACCTCTGGTCGAAGGTCGTCTCTCCTAGTCTGGCGGACGGGGAGAATTCTCGGGACGTGATGTTGGACTCGGAAGTCGCCGATGGTATTCTTGACTATCTCTCTACGTACGAGTACGCGTCCGAACGGCACGTTACTTTTCTCTTGATTTGGCACGCCTTGCTCAGAAGAGGTGCAATTCATGCGCTGGACGTGGATGATTACGACCCACAGGAGATGTCACTAGATGTGCGGCACCGTCCGGAGACAGAGACTCCAATCAAGAACAAATTCAATGGAGAGCGGTTCATCGCGCTTTCGGCGGAGACCTGTTCGGTGCTAGATGCTTGGATTGCAGACCGCCGACCAGATTCAGTTGACGAGTTCGGTCGCCACCCCCTCGTTTCCACTGCCCAAGGCCGGGCGCATCTCACCACCATTCAGAGCTACGTCTACTCGATGACCCGGCCCTGTGAGTTCACTGGCGAGTGCCCGCACAACCGATCGACCTCAGACTGTCAGCCTGCAATCGATCGGAGCCAAGCAGTCGCGTGTCCGTCGTCGGTGTCACCGCACGCCGTTCGTCGCGGTGCAATCACGCACTGGTTAAACTCGGACGTACCTGAACCGGTCGTCAGTGCGAGGGCGAACATCTCTACCGCGGTTCTGGTTGAACACTACGACCGCCGAACAGAACGCGAGAAGATGGAACAACGACGGAGGTATCTCAATCAGATCTGAACGCACCGAACGCTCCGGATACGTCTCTTACCCAGTCTCAACGAAGTACCTCAGTCGGAAGCAGCTCTCATTCTCACCGGTTTGTACGAACCAAACGGTTATATCGATCGCCGCTTGAATACGATACATGAGCCAAGGACGAGACGAATCGGGACGGTTTGAGCAGACCGTTACCGAGCAAGAAATCCTCAAAGTCTTCGACTACGAGGACGACCCAGTTCTCACCGCTCCCGAAGTCGCCGAGGGAGTGCGAAGGTTCGGAAAACAGATCACTTCCGAGGGTATTCGTAGTCGGCTCGAACAGATGGCTGACAAAGGGTTAGTGAGCAGGAAGAAACTCGGTGCGAGAGCGGTCGGGTGGTGGGCAGAAGTGGCACCGGAACTCGATGCTGAAACCGCTGATCGAGTTGACGCCCGGAAAGAGTCTGACGAGTGGGCAGAACTGTAGTCCGCGATGGCGACGGTTCTGTTGCATCCCGACGTCGAGAAGAAGCTCCAATCGCTCCCGAACGACATCGAAGACCGGATTCGGTCGAAACTGAAGGACGCAGGGGCGAATCCCGATCGCCACCTGAAGCCGCTGAAAGGTCGAGACGAGTACTCGCTCCGGATCGGAAAACGCCGCGCGATCATCGACTGGGACAAGGAACGAGACGAACTCCGGGTGCTGGAGATCGATACCAGAGACACCGTATATCAGTGACATCCATAGATTCAGTTGTACAGCCTCCCGAAACTTCGAAGCGGTTTCAAACCTGTTGAGCCAACCTTTTCAACTCGGAATAAGGGTTCTGTCCTTGCTGCTTCCACGTTCGCGGAGACGTATTCGCTCTGGATTTATTACCGCATCCGCCTCGTTCTCTCTCGGTTCAAGTCGTCGAGCCACTTTCAAAGCCGCCTGACGTGGAGATTTATTCTCAAAGACGCTGTTTTCCTTCCTGTTTTCCCTGAGAGCGAACCGCCGCTTGTGATTGAACATAATCGAACCCTTGCGAAGGCATAACACTGGATGTGGGAATGAAATTTTGTTCTGAACTCGAGAAGATGACTAGCTTATTGAACTCTCTACGGAATATAACGAACTGTTTGTGAATTCGTCATTCGAGAAACTCAACTCTGTATTAGGTGGCAAATCGAACCGGATTTACGCCCCTCAGCAGGAGAGTTCGTCATGCAGCATGACGAATTCGAATTAAAATTTCGAGCCAATTCCACCGCCTTCTTGCGATTAGAAGCCACGGACCCGACGGGATTTGAACCCGCGACATCTTGGTCCGGAACCAAGCACTCTGTCCACTGAGCTACGGGCCCTCACGCGTCTGTAACCCACAGCCACGTATAACGATTGTCATCCCACACCTCGAACGCCCGGCAGGGCCCGAGTAACCGACACTGACGCGAATCTATATCTCGTGACACACACATCACACGTAGTAGTGTGAGACGAACTACCGTCTCACATGACTGGTGCGGTGCCTATCCGGTGGGCATCGTCCCCCACGAACACCATGAGTACACACGACATCACCCTGACCGTCAACGGCACCGACCACGACCTCACCGTCGCCTCGCGGACGCTCCTCGTCGACGCGCTCCGAGAAGAGCTCGGGTACACGGGCACCCACGTCGGCTGTGAGACCACGCGCTGTGGGGCCTGTACCGTCCTCGTCGACGGCCGCGCGCTGAAGTCCTGTAACGTCCTCGCCGTCCAGGCCGACGGGCGAGCCGTCGAGACCATTGAGGGCGTCGCCAACGGCGAGTTACACCCCGTTCAAGAGGCTTTCCAGACCGAACACGGCCTGCAGTGCGGCTACTGCACGCCGGGGATGGTCGTCACCGCCCGCGCGCTGCTCGACTCGAACCCCGACCCCTCTCGCGAGGAGATCCGCGAGGCTATCGAGGGCAACCTCTGTCGCTGCACGGGGTATCACAACATCGTCGACGCGGTGGAGTCGGCCGCCGCGACCCTCCGGGAGGACTCCGCATGAGCGAGTCGACGGCCGAAGAGCGCGCCGCCAGCGAGGTGTTCGGCTCTCGGGTCGCCCGCCGCGAAGACATCCCGCTGCTCACGGGGACTGGCGAGTACACCGACGACGTCCGCCTCGCGGGCGAACTCCACCTGGCCATCCGCCGGAGCGACCACGCCCACGCCCGACTGGTGAACGTCGACACCAGCGCCGCCGAAGCCCACGAGGGCGTCGTCGCGGTCTTCACCGGTGACGACGTCGCGGAGACCGGCATCCCGAACAGTATCCCGACGGCCTGGTCGCTGCCGGGGTTGGTCACGCCTCAGTACCGCATCCTCGCGGTCGACAAGGTCCGCCACCTGGGCGACGGAATCGCCGCCGTCGTCGCCGAGTCGCGCGAGGCCGCCCACGACGCGGCCGCACTCGTCGAGGTCGAGTACGACCCGCTCGACGCCGTCGTCGACCCGGTCGCGGCCGTCTCCGGTGACTATCCGCCCGTCCACGACGAGGCCGAAGACAACGTCGCGTTCGACTTCACGCTCGGGGACGACGCTCTCGTCGACGAGGCGTTCGCGAGCGCCTCCCACACCGTCTCCGTCGACCTCCGCCAGCAGCGGGTCATCCCGAACGCCATGGAACCCCGCGCGGCGCTCGCGGACTACGACCCTCACACGGAGGACCTCCGCATCTGGATGACGAGTCAGAACCCCCACCTCCACCGGATGCTCCTCGCGGGGACGAGCCTGGGGCTCCCCGAGAACAAGATACAGGTCATCGCGCCCGAGGTGGGTGGCGGGTTCGGCTCGAAGATCTACCACTACCCCGACGAGGCCGTCACGGCGTGGTGTTCGATGCAACTCGGCTCGCCCGTCCGGTGGCAGGCCACGCGGTCGGAGGGCTACCTGACCGACTGTCACGGGCGCGACCACACCACCACGGCCGAGATGGCCCTCGACGCCGAGGGAACGGTCCTCGGGATGCGCGTCGAGACCTACGCCGGCCTCGGGGCTCACCTCTCGCAGTTCGCCACCGCCACGCCGTCGTACCTCTACGCGACCATCCTCTCGGGACAGTACGCCATCCCCGCCATCCACTGCCGCGTCGTCGGTGCGTTCACCAACACGACGCCGGTCGACGCCTACCGGGGTGCGGGACGGGCCGAGGGGAACTACGTCGTCGAACGACTGATGGACGTCGCCGCCGCCGAACTGGGAGTGGACGCCGCCGACCTCCGCAGGCGGAACCTCGTTCCCGCCGACGCGTTCCCGTACGAGACGTGCGTCGCCGTCGTCTACGACAGCGGCGACTACGAGCGGGCGATGGACCACGCGCTCGACCTCGTCGGCTACGACGACCTCCGCGAGCGGCAGGCGGAACTGCGAGACGAGGGTCGCTACCTGGGTATCGGGGTCGCCAACTTCGTCGAGAGCGCGGGACTTTCCCCCTCGAAGGCGGCCGGTCAGCTCGGTGCCGTCGCCGGTGGCTGGGAGAGTTCCATCGTCCGGTTCGACATGTCCGGGACGGTCACCGTCCTCGCCGGGACGGCCGACCAGGGACAGGGCCACCGAACGACCTACGCGCAGATCGTCGCGCGCGAACTCGGCGTCCCGCTGGACAGTGTCGAGGTCGTCGAGGGCGACACGGACCAGATTCCCCAGGGAATGGGCACCTACGGGAGCCGAAGCGCTCCCGTCGGCGGCGGCTCCATCGCCCTCGCCGCTCGCGACGTCCGCGAGAAGGCCCGAACGCTCGCCGCGCACAAACTCGAAGCCAGCGAGGACGACCTGGAGTTCGAGAACGGGACGTTCAGCGTGACGGGCGCGCCCGACCGCTCGATCCACATCCAGGAGGTCGCCCACGAGGCGTACCTCGGATTCGACCTCCCCGAGGGGATGGACCCCGGTCTCGAGGCGACCCAGTTTTACGACCCCGAGAACTTCACGTTCCCGTTCGGGACGCACGTCTGCGTCGTCGAAGTCGACGCGGAGACGGGAGAGGTCGCCGTCGAGCGGTACGTCGCCGTCGACGACTGCGGCGAGGTCATCAACCCGATGATCGTCGAGGGTCAGGTCCACGGCGGCGTCGCGCAGGGTATCGGGGTCGCCCTCTACGAGGAGGGGGCCTACGACGACGACGGCCGTCTCCGCACCCGACGGATGGACGAGTACGCCGTCCCCGCCGCGACGATGCTTCCCGACTTCGAGACGGACGCGACGGTCACGCCGAGTCCACACAACCCGCTCGGGGTGAAAGGCGTCGGCGAATCCGCGACGATCGGTGCCACGCCCGCGACGGTCGCCGCGGTCTGTGACGCCCTCGCGCCGTTCGGGGTCACGCACCTCGACATGCCGCTCACCCCGGAGAAGCTCTGGACCGCAATGCGCGAGGGGGAGGTGTCGTAGATGTACCCCGCGGACTTCGAATACTACCGCGCGGGCTCCGTCCGAGAGGCTATCGACCTGCTCAGTACCCACGAGGGGGCTGAGCTCCTCGCCGGTGGTCACGGCCTTTTCCCGCTGATGAAGACACGCGAGCACACGCCGTCCGCACTGGTCGATATCGGCCGCGTCGACGGCCTCACCGGCGTCGACGTACAGGCGGGGACGGTCTCGGTCGGCGCGCTGACGACCCACGCGGACCTGGCAGCCTCCGAGTCGCTCCGAGACACTGCCGCTGCCCTCGCTGACGCGGCGGGCGAGTTGGGCGACCTCCAGGTGCGAAACGGCGGCACCATCGGCGGGAACATCGCCCACGCCGACCCGCGCTCGGACCCCCCGGCCGCCCTGCTCGCACTCGGCGGTGCGGTCCACGTCGAGGGGCCCGACGGCGAGCGCACCATCGACGTCGACGACTTCTTCGCGGGAGCGTTCGAGACGGCACTCGCCGACGGCGAACTCGTGACGTCGTTCTCGATTCCGGCCCACGGAGACGGCGCGGTGAGCGCGTACGTCCGCTACCGTAACCCCCTCTCGGGCTACGCGCTCGTGGGCGTTGGCGTCTCACTGCACGTCGACGACGACCGGGTTCAGTCGGCCCGGGTGGCCGCGACGGGCGTCCTCGACGCCCCGTTCCGCCTCGACGCCGTCGAGGCAGCCCTCGACGGCTCGCCGCTCGACACCGACGCCGTGAGCGACGCGGCGGCGCAGGCGGCCGCCGGCATCGATGCCGGCGATGTCCAGTCCGACGTCCAGGCCTCGGGCGAGTACCGACTCGGCGTGTTGCCGACGTACACGGAGCGGGCACTGGACGCGGCAATCGAGCGGCTCGGCGGCTGAGGGCTCGGACGCGACCGTCCGCGGGACGGTCGCGACGGAAGAGAGAAGAACGAACGGTCGTGAGGGCTGTGCGCTCGCGTCGACGCTAGGGCGCTTTGCCCGTCTCGATAGAGAACGAGCCGCGCGGGTACGCCACGCAGGTGAGGGTGTAGCCGTCTTCGAGCTCGCCCTCGTCGAGCATCTGCTGGTTGTCGTGGACGACGTAATCCTCGGAGGGACCGTCCTGGATCTGTCCGGCACAGGAGACGCACGACCCCTGGCGGCATGCATATGGTAAGTCCCAGCCGTTGTCCTCGCCGGATTCGAGGATCGTCTTGTTGTTGGCGACCTCGATGGTCTCGCCCTCTTTGATGTACTCGACCTCGAAGTATTCGACCTCGTCCTCGGGGATGTCGCCCGGACCGCTCTCCTCGACGGTGCCCCCCTCGCCCTCTTCGAGTTCCGCACCCTCGGCGCCAGCGCCCGCGGCGACGGCAGCAGCGGCGCCACCGCCGATAGAGCGGTTCATCGGTTCGGGGAAGTCCGTCTCCGGGACCGTCTCCGCCCGGCGTTCGAGCACCTCCTGGGAGATGTCCTGGGTCGACTGCCACCCCGTCCCTCTGGAGTAGTGCAGCGCGACGGCGATGAGCGTCAGCAGGACGCCCATACCGAGTCCCACGGCGTTAATCTCGACCATGCGCGGCGGTACGGATGCGGGGGTTAAGGGGATTGTGATTGTCCGTCCGGGTGGACTCGATTACCGTCGTCCGGTTTCCCGGTGTCCGCCACCGTCGGTCGCAGCCACGCCGACGCCACCCCGTGCCCGCGCCGCAGCGCCCGCGCCGTCGCGCTCGCCGAGTTCGAACGCATCCAGCACCGACGACAGTTCCGAGGCGCTCGCGGCCAACGAATCGGCGCTCTCGGAGACCTCCGAGAGCGAGGCGGTCTGTTCCTCGGCGGCAGCCGAGACCGACTGTGCCTCCGCGGCGGTCTGCTGGCTGATGCTCGCGACTTCGTCGACCACCGCGACCACCTGTTCGGACGTGGCCGCCTGTTCGTCGGTGGCGTCGCTGATGGACTGGACGCCCGCGTTCGCCGCGCCGACGTCGTCCGCGATGCTGTCGAGGATGTCGAGCGCCTCTTCGACGGTGTCGGCGCCGCTCGCCACCCGCTGGCGCATCTCCGCCATGTCGTCGACGGCGTTCGCCGTCGAGCCCTGGACGTCGTCGACGAGGTCGGCGATCTCGGCAGTCGACTCGGAGACCTCCTCGGCGAGCACCTTGATCTCCTCCGCAACGACCGCGAACCCGTCGCCCGCGTCCCCCGCGGCGGCCGCCTCGATGGAGGCGTTGAGGGCGAGGAGGTTGGTCTGCTGGGCCACCCCTTCGATGAGCGACACCACCTCGCTGATGCGTTCCATCTCGTCGTCCAGCGACGCTACTTCCTCGGCCGACCGTTCGCTCTGACGCTCGATACGCTGCATCTCCGCCATCGCGTCGTTCGCGTACTCCGCACCGGTCTCGGCACGGTCGGCTGCCGCCTCGGCGGTCTTGGCTACCTCCGCCGAGGAGGAGGCGATCTCCTCGACCGTCGCCGAGAGGTCGGTCATCTCGCCGGCGGCCTCGTTGAGTCCCTCCTCCTGCTCGACCGCCCCGTCGGATATCTCCTGGACGGCGACGGCGACTTCGCCGCTGGCCTCGCTCACTTCGTCGGCACTGGCGGTCACCTCCTCGCTGGCCGCCGCGACGTCGTCGGCGAAACTCCGCACCTGCACGAGGGTCGACTCGACCGACTCGGCCATCTCGTTGAACCCCTCGCCGACCTTCCGCATCGCCTCGTTCTCGCTCTCGGGGTCGACCCTGACCGTGAGGTCACCCGCAGCCGCCCGTTCCATCGCGGTGTCGTACTCCGCGGCTTTGCTGTCGAGGTGGGCGGCGAGGTCGTTCGCCTCCTGCAACTGCTCGCGGACGGCGTCGCGCATCGTGCCGAACGCCTCGTACAGCTGACCGATTTCGTCGGTGCGGTCGGTCTCGACCAACACCTCGAGGTTGCCGTCTTCGAGTTCCTGTGCGGTGGCCTCGAGGTCCTTCAGCGCGCGAACCGTCCCGCGGCCGATGGTCAGCCCCATCGCGACGAAGCCAGCGGTGACGAGGCCGATCAGTATCAGGATGTCCTGCTGGATGGTGCTCACGAGGTGGTAGGCCTCTGACTTCGGCGCGTGTGACAGGACGACCCAGTCGGTCCCCGCGACAGGGGCGTACGCGACGAGGTAGCTGTCCTCCTCGACGACGCCCGATTCGCCGGCGAGACCGCGCTGGAGTGCCTCGCTGTCGGTCCCGCCGCGGTACTCGGCGAGGACCGCCGCGTCGTCCTCGGCGAACTCGACGACCCCGTGGCTGTCGACGACCTGGGTAAAGCCGCCCTCGATGGGGTCGCTGAAGCTTTCGGCGCGTTCGGACGCGTCAACCGTCATCACGACCGCCCGGTCGGCCGAACCGGTGCTGGCGAACGCGATGAGTTCATCGTCACCTCGCCGGAACCCCTGCGAGACGAGCGTCTCTCCCCTGTTCATCTCGGTCAGCGAGGAGTCGATCCAGTTGACGCCCAGGCCGTCGAGGGTCGTCCCTTCCCGGACGTCGCCAGTGCTCTCGAGTACGGTGCCGGACTGCCGGTCGACGAGGTAGATGGTCTGAATCGTCTCGGGTAACTGTTCCTGCTCCTCGGCCAGTTGCGCGATTGCCGTCGACTCGTCCCCCTCGACCCCTTCGAGGTCTGAGAGCAGCCTGACGATCTCTTCGTTCTCCTCGACCCACTGGTCGAAGGTGTTCGATTGCAGCTCAGCGACGGTCTGCATCTCGTTCTGCGTGTCGTGTTCGAGTTCCTCGCTGACCATCCCCTGGATGAACAGTCCGGCGCCGGCGACGACGACGAGGACCACGAGCACCGTGGCCGCGAACTGACGCATGTAGCTCTGCGCGAGCCATGCTGGAAGTATCGACTGTACGTTCATACCAGTTGAACGTCGCACCCTCTCGACAGTGTAGTACCCGAGTACCGAGTGCCTCGGTATCGTCTGTGATACTGAACTGTCTGGTCTCTGCAAGACTCGG
Source organism: Salinigranum halophilum (assembly GCF_007004735.1). NCBI lineage: Archaea > Methanobacteriati > Methanobacteriota > Halobacteria > Halobacteriales > Haloferacaceae > Salinigranum > Salinigranum halophilum. The sequence goes on along the minus strand of NZ_SSNL01000005.1, from coordinate 594,013 downwards.
TGGCCAGTCGGGGCGCCCGCGTCCCGCTCAGTCGAACAGTTCCGTCAACACCGTCTCGAGCGCGATGCGCAGGTGCTGGTGGAACGTCGACGCCGAGATACCCATCGTCGCCGCGACGTCTTCAGCAGTCTGCCGGCGCGGCCGCTCGAAGTAGCCGCCGTGGTACGCCGCCTGTAACGCCGAGAGTTGCCGCTGGGTAAGCCGCGATTCGACCGTCTCGGCCACCGCTTGCGTCCGCTTCACGGGGCGGGCGACCTGTCGCTTCGAGACGAGCCCGCAGTCGGGGAACGCCGCCCGGACCTCGTCGAGGAGTCGGCCGACGTCGGCGTTCGGGGAGACGTCGACCATCACCCGGAGCCGTCCGTCGGACGCCTCCATCGTGTGGACCTTCGTCCCCATGCTCGCGAGGCAGCTCACGAGGACGTCCGTCACCGTCAGCGCGATGACGCCGCCCTCGTCTTTCCGGTCGTGGACGACGGTCACCTCCTCGACGGCCGGGTTCGGCGCGAGCGCCGCCACCCGGTCCATCGGCGCGACACCGTCGAGCGTGACGTAGACGAGGTACTGGCGGTCGTCGATGGGAACGAGGCGGTCGAGCATCGCCGTCCCCCCGCCGCTCCCGAGTTCGACCAGCGGGTCGTCGGGGTCTGTGGTCTCCAGCACCAACTCGACGACGCCGTCGGCCTGCAGGAGGTGTTCGGTCTCGACGGCGTGGATGCCGTACCCCGCGGCGGTTCCGATCCCCGCGAGCGCGCCTCGTTCGTCGTCGGTGAGGCCGTTCGCCGTCGTCGAACAGAGGAGGACGAGCCCGTACGTCGTGTCGCGGTACGTCAGCGGGACGCACACGACGGAGCGGATGGCGGTGGCGATGTCGTGGTCGAGGCCGACCGCCTCGCTGTCGACGTGCTGGACCTCGACGGTCCCGGCCTCGTACGCTCGCTCGATACTCCCGCGCGACGTGACGTGCTCGAACACGTACGCGGCGGCGTCGGCGGCGAGGCCACTCGCGAGGCGGACGTCGAAGCCGCCGTCTCGGGTGCAGTCGACGCTCGCCGCGAAGAGGTAGGGGCCGTCTCCCGTGAGCCGGTCACAGACGTCCTGTTCGATGTCGCGTCGCGACGAGTCGTGGACGATTCGGCGCAGGATGTCGCGGAGGACCTCGTTCATCCGGTTCGCGGCCGCGAGCGACGCGCGCTGTGCCTCGAGTTCGTTCTCGCGCGCTCGCCGTTCGGTCATGTCGCGCGTCACGAGTGCGAAGCCCTGGTGGGTGCCGTCGTCGTCGAACACCGGCGTGATGACGACGTGCGCCCAGTAGCGCTGGCCATCCCGGCGGACGCGCCACCCCTCGTCTTCGACCCCGCCCGCTTCGAGTGCCTGTGCGAGGAGGTGCTCCGGGAGCCCCTCGGCGACGTCCTCGGGGGTGTACAGCAGCGAGACGTGCTCACCGAGCGCCTCTCGCTCGCTGTAGCCCCCGATGTCCGCGGCCCCCTCGTTCCACGTCACGATTTCCCCCTCCGTGTCGAGCATGAAGACGGCGTACTCGGTGACGGCGGTGACGAGCGACTCGAACCGCTTCGCCTCGAGCAGTTCCTGCCGCCGGCGCTCGTCGTCGGTGATGTCCTGGGCGACGGAGACGAGTTCGCCGTCCTCGGTGTACGACAGCGAGTGGTTGGTCAACACCAGGTCGCCGTCCTTCCGGCGGTAGACCGTCTGGCCGGTCCAGCCGCCGTTGGCAGCCGCCGGCAACTGCTCGTCGTACACCCGCTGTCTGTCCTCCGCTCGGTACAACAGCTCCCAGTGCTGCCCGAGGAGTTCGTCGCGGTCGTACCCGACCAGGTCGGCGAACGCCTCGTTCGTGTAGACGTATCGTCCCCCGGCGTCGAGGATGCTGATCCCCTCGCGAGCGCGCTCGATGGCCTCGTAGCCGCGGAGGCGCTCCTCCTCGGCGCGACGCTTCTCGACGTAGTTGACGATGCGGTTCGCCAGCAACGTGTACTGCTCGTAGCCGCGCTTCTGGATGTAGTCCGTCACGCCCGCCGAGATGGCGTCGCTCGCGACCGCTTCGGAGCCGTGGCCGGTGAAGAAGATGACCGGCATCGTGTCGTCGACGTCCCGGACGGCCCGGAGGAACTCTAGTCCGCTCACCTGCGGCATCTCGTAGTCGGAGACGACGCAATCGAACACCTCCGCATCCCCGTCGAGCCGTTCGAGCGCCCGCTCGGCGTCCGGCTCGCTCTCGACGGCGAGCGCCTCGTTTTCGGCCTCGAGCGAGGCCGCCGCCAGGGAGGCGAACTCCGTGTCGTCGTCGACGTGGAGGACGCGTATGGTCGCGGTCACCCGTTACCCTACGCGCCCGTCAGGTCATATATGTCACTGACGGCGTGTTGACGCGGCTCACTCTCGACGAGACGGCCGTGACGGACGCGTTACTCACGAACGACGTCGTGCCGGCCGAAGCCGTAGCGCAGGCGGTTCGCCAGACGGCGGGAGAACCGTTCCTCCCTGCTGGCGAACCGCTCGGCGAGCGCCTGGTAGATGAGTGGGACGGGCACCTCCTGTTCGAGCGCCTCCTGGACCGTCCACGTCCCCGTCGACCCGCCTGCGACGTGGTCGGCCACGTCGTCGAGGTCCGTCCCCTCCTCACGGAACGCCTCCTCGCAGAGTTCGAGCAGCCACGACCGGATGACGGCACCGTTGTTCCACGTCCGTGCCACCGACTCGAGGTCGAGGTCGTACCGCCCCTCGAAGAGGAGTTCGAACCCCTCGCCGTAGGCCTGCATCAGCGCGTACTCGACGCCGTTGTGGACCATCTTCACGTAGTGACCCGACCCGGCCGGCCCCATGTGGCCGTGCCCGTCGGGCCCCGTCGCGACGGCGTCGAACACCGGCGTCAGTTCCTCGTAGGCCCACGCGGGGCCGCCGACCATGAGCGAGAAGCCGAGTTCTGCCCCCGCCGGCCCGCCGCTGGTGCCGCAGTCGAGATACGCCGCGTCGACGCGCTCTGCCCGTCGGACGGACGCCTCGAAGTGTGAGTTCCCCCCGTCGACGACGACGTCGTCCGCGGTCAGGTGCGGTGCGAGCTCGTCGAGCGTCGCGTCGACGGCCCCGCCCGCCGGGACCATCAGCCAGACCCGGCGCTCGTCGCCGAGTCGCTCGAGGAGGTCCACGGGGTCTTCGGCGGCTTCGGCGCCCCGTTCGGCCGCCGTCGCGACGGCTTCGGGGTCGAGGTCGAACGCGACGACGTCGTGGCCCTTCGCCAGCACGCGTTCGACGACGATCTGTCCCATCCGACCGAGTCCGATGACGCCAAGTTGCATACTCGCCCCTGCGCGAGGGGAGGTGGTAGTGGTTGTGATTGTGGTCGCGCCTTCGCGGGGCTCCTCGGGAGTGTGCGACCGCCCCACGACACCGGGTGCGACCGCCCCACGACACCGGACACGTTTACCCGCCTTCGGCCCCTTCTACGGGTATGTGCTCCGACATCGCCCGGACGGACGTGCTGACGGCCGCCCCCGACACGACTGTCGTGCAGGCGACAGACGCGATGCGCACGCACGACGAGGCGTTCGTCGTCGTCCTCGACGAACAGCACCCGCTCGGGGTACTCTCGGCGGCCGACGTCGGCCTCGCGCTCGGCACCGCAGACCACCTCGCCGACCGCCCGGTCGCCGACCTCGTCTCGACACCCGTGACCGTCCGCGACAACGCCTCCCGCGAGGGACTCCTCTCGCGCTTCCGGGAGACGGGGACGGAACGCCTCGTCGTGGTCGACGCCGGCGACGAGTTCGTCGGTGTCGTCTCCCGCCGCGACCTCCTGCGGACGTACGCCGACGAGTTCGGCGCGCTCTTCGCCCTGTTCTCGACGGTCGACTGACGCCGAGGCGCGAGCGTCCACGTGAGGGTTTTTCACTGTCGGTGTGGTCTCGGTCGCATGGACGAACGGATACGCGAACACGCACGGACACTCGTCGACTGGAGCGCCCGGGTCGAACGAGGTGACGACGTCGTGGTCAGTGTCGGAGAGGGCGCACACGACCTCGCGGTCGCCGTCTGCGCCGAACTCGGAAGACGCGGGGCGACCGTCGTCACGACCTACGCCTCCGAGGAACTCGACCGGGCCTATCTGCTCGCCCACGACGGCGACTTCGACGCCTCCGACGCGGAACTCGTCCTCTACGAGCGCGCCGACGTCGTGCTTCGGTTGGGCGGCCCGCGGAACACGACGGCGATGGCCGACGTCTCCGGAGACAGACAGGCCGCCGCCGCCCGCGCCACCAGGGCCGCCCGCGAGGCGCGACTCGCCTCTCGCTGGGTCTCGACCGTCCACCCTACCCGGGCGCTCGCCCAGCAGGCCGGGATGGCCTTCGAGGAGTACCGCGACTTCGCCTACGACGCCATCCTCCGCGACTGGGAGTCGCTCGCGACCGAGATGGCACGATTGAAAGAGCGCCTCGACGACGGCAGCGAGGTCCGCCTCGTCACCGACCGCGACGCGAAGCCGAGCACCGACCTCACCATGTCTATCGAGGGCAGAGTCGCGGTCAACAGCGCCGCCTCCGTCGCGTACGACTCGCACAACCTCCCCTCGGGCGAGGTGTTCACCGCGCCCTTCGACACCGAGGGGGAGGTGTTCTTCGACGTCCCGATGACGGTACGGGGGCGTCGCGTGCGCGACGTCTGGCTCTCCTTCGAGGCGGGCGACGTCGTCGACTTCGCCGCCGAGACGAACGAGGACGTGCTCGCGGAGGTCCTCGACACCGACGAGGGGGCAACGCGTCTCGGCGAACTCGGTATCGGGATGAACCGCGGCATCGACCGGTTCACCGACAACATCCTCTTCGACGAGAAGATGGGCGACACCGTCCACCTCGCGCTGGGTCGGGCGTACCGCTCGAACTTCCCCGAGGGGGCGGAGAACGAGGCGAACGACTCCGCGGTCCACGTCGACCTGATCACCGACGTGAGCGAGCGCTCGCGTATCGAGGTCGACGGCGAGGTCGTCCAGCGGAACGGTCGGTTCCAGTGGGAACCCGAGTTCGAGGCCGAGTGACGCCTCCCGGTCGTTTTCTTCCCCTGTCAGTACACGACGCGCGCTGCACCGCGACACCTCCCGGACGGTGTCGGTCGAGATGAGAGTAGACCCACTCCTGTGGGCATCACGAAGTGACGACGGCTCCTGTCAGTCGGAGTCTCGCGGGGTCACTCCGTGTTCTGTGCGTCTCACGGCGCCAGCCGGCCAGCCTGGCTGACGAGGTACGCGCTCGCCCGCCGGACGAAGCCGAGCGGGTTCGTCCGGAACCGCCGCAGGTGGTGTTGGCTCTCGCGGCGGGCGACGGTGAGCCGGTCCTGTCGGATGACCTGGTTGTACTCGACGCTGTACACCGGTCGGTCGGTCAGCTGGGCGATCTCCATCGCCTGCTCGTGGTCGCTCTCGACGAACAGCGTCGCGTCGACCTCGCCGTACACCCGGGCTTTGAACTCCCCGTGGTTACCCTGTCGTAGTCGCGTCTCCTTGTCCGGAAGGTCGAGCATGACGAGCTCGCCGTACTCGATACCGTGTCTCGCCAGCCAGGCCTCGGTCTCCGCGCGGTACTTCTCCAGCCGCGCGGTGACGATCCAGCCGATCGGTTTCGAGGGGACGACGAGCGGGTCCACCGTCGCGATGAACTCCCGATAGCGCTCGCCGTCGTCGTTCTCCCGCGGCGTCGGGTCCCGACAGAGGACGCCGTCGAGGTCGAAACAGCTCTTGGGGACCACGCCCGGGTGGTGCATCAGGTTCCACTCGAAGACGCGCGGGAACCTCACGACGTCCGCGTAGGTGTCGACGAGGTCACGGCCCTCGGGGCTGACGTAGACCGCGCCGAAGAGCACCTCGACGTCTTCGGGGAGCGACGCTGCGGTGACGCGTTCGCGCGCCGCGGTCATCGCAGAGCCGGTCAGGACGCTGTCGTCGAGGACCAACACCCGTTCGGGCTGTGCGTCGGCGTCGCCCTCGAACCGCTCGCCCGTCGCGAACGCCCGCGACTCCAGGAAGCCGTCGAGGTCGGCTAACGGGACGTTACGGTGGAGCGCGAGGATGGTCCCGGCCAAGAGCCCGCTTCGGGGGACACCGACGACGAGGTCCAACTCCGGCAGCGTCGGTGCCCACCGCTTGATGTCGTCGTTCAGGTCCGCGACACTCCGGTAGTTCACGGTCCGCCTCCGCCCGATTCGAGGCTCTCGAATCCACGGTCTGCTTCGGGGTTCGCTGCGGTGGTGAGACGAGGGGTGGTCTGTCGAGAGGGGGCGAAACGGTTCACGCCCTCTGTTCGTTCGATGACGATATAATCATATCTGTTGATATGTGTTTTCGGTAACAACCGTACGCGTCGGTCTCAGAGACGTGCCACCGCGGCCCACGGTCGCCCGCCGTTTCGACGCGCTTTTTATCGGCGGCGGGGTTAGTCGCAGGCATGGCAGACTTTCAGGTGGTCGTCGCGGACCCCGACTCCGGCGCGACCTACCAGACAGAGGTATCGGGACAGGACGCGAACCGCTTCCTCGGGCGCGACCTCGGCGACGAGGTCGACGGCAGCGCCGTCGGCCTCGACGGCTTCACGCTCGAACTGACCGGCGGCTCCGACGCCGCCGGCCGTCCGATGCGCGCGGACGTCTCCGGACCCAACCTGAAGGAGATCCTCTCGACCGGCGGCGTCGGCCACAAGGCCGGCCGTGACGGCGAGCGCAAGCGCATCACCGTCCGCGGCCGACAGGTCTCCGACGAGACGGTCCAGATCAACGTGAAGGTCGTCTCCGGGTCCGGCGACGTCGCCGCCGCGTTCGGTGCGGCCGACGACGAAGCCGAAGACGACGAGTAAGCGCGTGCCAGAGCGCGTTCCCAGCGACCACCCCTCGGTTACGACCTCCCGTGCGAAACTCGAGCGGAGTGGCGGCACCCGCAGACCGTGTCTTCGGCTGCCGGAGGCGGTCTCCGTCGACGAGGGCGACGTCGTCAGGCTCGTCCTCGACGGCGACGAGCGCCACGCCGTCGTCACGCGCGACTCCTCGGGGCTCGTCGTCCGCAGCGCGCACGACAACCGACGGATGGCCCGCGAACGCGACGGCGAGAACCGCCTCGTCGAGTGGGCCGAGGCGGTCGGGAGAAGCCCCGGTGACGCCGTCGAGGTCGACGAGGTCGTCGCCGGAACTCTGTACGGCGTCCGGGTGCCGGGTGGCCGCGCGGTCTACTCCGCGACGGAACCCCCGCGCGACTCGCTCAGCGACATCGCCGAATCGCTCGGCAGCGGCGACACCGGCGGGGACTGACCCCGCCGGCCCGCTCGTCTCCGGTGTGACGGGCTTTTGTACCCGTCTCTCCTCTCGAGACGTATGAGCAAACTCGACGAGTTCCTCGCGGGCGAGCGACTCGACGACGTCGCCCTCTTTCTCACCCACGAGTATCTCGACAGCGAAGGCAAAATCGCGAACTACGGTGAGGAGGTCGACGACGGTGTCGTCCTCGTCGTCGACGGGGAGAAGGGCCGCAAACTGTTCGCCTCGGGAACAGGGATGGACGCGATGCAGTTCGCCAAGGAGGCGATGGACGCCGACGGTCGAATCGACCGCGACCTCGGCGGCGGAGACGCGCCCGACGGCGGTGACGTCCAGTTCGTCTTCGCCTTCGCGGAGGCACAGAACGAGGAGGTGGGCGGTCTCTACGCCGACGGCGACGTCATCCACGCCTACGCGTACTCGTCGGCGGGGACGGCCTTCTCCGACCGGTGGGTCGTCGGCGACGAGTAACCGCTCACGGCGTTCGGGTCACTGCGCGGGCGACGATACTCTGCGCCAGCGTACACTCTGTTTTTACGACGACACTCCGACCTGCGCGCAGTCTGTCACTCTTGCCCCCTCGTTCGGTCTCGCTCCGTCAGCCGTTCGAACGCCACCCGTCAGACACGGGCAGAAAGCTCATTACGGAGGCGGGGGGAGCCACCGATGCCTTCGGGGTCGCGGGCTGTCACACGCTCCCGTGGTTTCCGGGTCGTCCCCCGCGACCCGTCCCCCCGGCTCTTTGTGCCCTGAGCGACTGCCTCGGCGCGACCGCCGCAGTCTGACCCCTTACCGTTCGGTGTCGACTCCTTCGTCGTCGGCCTCCGCCTCGGCTTTGGTCTGCTCGGCCACCCGCTCGAACGCCGCGAGGATGACGCGCTTCGTCGTCGCCCCCTCGGTGGTCCAGTGGTGGGCGTAGTCGAGCATGTCGTCGTAGATGTCGGGCTTACACCCCGCGGCTTTGGGGTGCCCGCCGCCGTTGACCAGTCCGGCGACCTCGTGACACCGCTCGAACGTCTCCGAGCCGCGGAGCGAGGCGCTCCCCGCTGGCTTCACCACCACGGACGCGTCCGCGCCCTGTTCGCGGAGCGCGTCGGCGACCTCGTTCTGCGAACACCGGCCGTAGGTGACGCCGACGGTCCACTCGCCGACCTGTGTGAACTCCGCGCGGTCGACCGCGCGCTCGATGAGGTGTTCTTTCTCCACCCGGCGGTAGTCGATGTACTCGGTGACGGCCCCGGGGAGGTCCGCGCCGTACGCCCCGACGACGGCGACGTACTCCTCGGGCGAACTCCAGTACGCGTAGTCCGCGAGGTCCTTGCTCCGCGGGTCCTCGTTCAGCCAGAGGTCGTGGTCGCGCGTCACGCGGGCGAGTTCGGTGAAGCGCTCGTCGAAGTCGTAGTCGAGCGAGCGGAGCGCCACGTCCGTCGTACACTCCTCCTCGGAGTCGCCGACGACGAGGTCGACGCCCGCCTCCCGCACCGCTGCTGCGACCTCGTCGTCCCACTGGTGGTGGTCGAACCACCGCACGCTCGCCGCGGGCGACGCGAGCGACTCGAGCGCCGCCGCGACGGCTTCGGTGCTGTCGGGACAGAGGTCACAGACGTAGACGTCAGCGCCCGGTTCGAGGTACGCCGCGACGCGGTCGAGTGCCTCGCCGAGCGAGTGTGGTCCCGCCGCGACCAGCGCGACGGGCGACTCCTCGGCTTCCTCCGCGGCCTCGGTCTCTTCGGCTTCCTCCGCGGCGTCCGGTACGGGGTCGTCCTCGTCGCGGACTCTGGCCGCGAGGTCCGTCTCGAACGGAGCCACGTCGAGTGCGGCGTCTCGTGCTTCCCTGATGAGGGCGACCGAACCGAGGCCGTCGGCGTCCGCGTCGGCGACGATGACCGCGTCCGCGCCTTCGACCGCCTCGCGGGTCCGTTCGTCGGCGTACTCCTCGTCCAGCGAATCCGGGTAGAAGAATCCCTTGCCGGGGAGGCGAGATTTCCGTGACAGCGAGAGCGCGTCGGTGTCGATGAGGCTGTCGTCCATACCGCGTTCTGTGCCCGCCCGCGCAAAAGGGTGGCCTTCCGCGCTCGCGCTCGCTCCTGTCGTCTGCTCTGTGCGTCTAGAGCGTCTCGTCCGAGGCGAGCTGTCGCACCGTGAGCACCGGCATCGGACACGTCCGCACCACGCGCTCGGCGACGCTGCCGAGGAGGAAGCGGTTCTCGCCGTGCCGTCCTCGGGTGCCCATCGCGACGAGGTCCGCGTCGCGGGCCTCGGCGTACTCGCGAATCTCCGTCGCCGGGCGTCCGACCCGCACGGACGTGGTCACGTCGACATCCGTCGATGCCGCGACGTCGGCCAGCGCCTCCTCGGCCTGCTCTTTCAGCGCCCGTTCCATCTCGTCTTGGAGGCGTTCCGGCGACGACTCGATCTCGTCGGTGTCGACGATGGAGATGGTGTGGACCGTCGCCTCGAAGCGCCGTGCGAGGTCGAGCGCCACGTCGACGGCTCGCTGGACGCTCTCGGAGCCGTCGGTGGCGATGACGATGGTCTCGAACATGTCTCGGGGTTCCGCTGGTGACGACATAAATCCCGTGTCAGTGACCCCGACTGACGTCGTGAGTGTCCTCCCCATCCCTGACCCGAGGCGACGGCGGCCGCGGCAGTCGTGGCGACGCAGCGGGCGACAGACCTTACACGGGGCGAGACGTCACTCCGGTTATGAGCCACACCGAGACCGGACCCGAACCGCTCGTCCGGCGCGCGGACGAGGTCACCTACGAGGACGTCGACGCCGCTGCCGGCATGAAGAAGGGCGTGTTGGTCTCCGACGCCGACGGCGCGCCGCACTTCGCAATCCGCCGGTTCACCCTCGAACCGGGCGCGGCGGTCCCGAAACACACCAACGAGGTCGAACACGAACAGCACGTCCTCGCGGGCGAGTACACCGTCGGCCTCGGCGACGAGGAGGTCACGGTGCGCGCGGGCGACTCGCTCTTCATCCCCGCCGGGACGGTCCACTGGTACCGCAACGACGGGGACGAGGAGGGCGCGTTCCTCTGTGCGGTGCCCAACGGCGACGACGCGATCGACGTCGTCGACGAGGACTGAGCGGCCCGCACGACGGCCGCTGCGGCCGGTTCCGACGGGACTCGACGCGCGTCCGACGTTGACGCCGCGGAGACGAACCGCTGAAATACCCCGTTCTCCTACTCGAAACCGTGTCACAGCAGGTCGGGCAGGTCGACACGCTGTTCCTCCACGAGCGAGGCGAGAACTTCCTCGTGGTGGTCCAGCGCGACGGCAAGCGGGTGTTCCGGGCGATTCTCGAGTTGAAAGAGACCTCCGCAGGCCCGCGTCCCGCGAAGTTCCGCATCAAGCGTGGTTCGTCGGAGGAACCGCGCGACCCCCAGCAGTTCGTCGAACTCGCCCGGCGTGCGTCTCGAATCCGCATCTCTCAGCAGACGTCCGCCGGCGCACGAGACCGGCTGAAAGAGATGCTCGACGGCTATCAACTGGAGGCGCTGACGGTCCGGACCTGCCGGTACTGTGCGTCGAACGGGCGGTACTCGCCAATCACGGCGGACACCGCCATCAAAGCCGACCGCGACCACGTCTGTCCCGACTGCGCCCGCCGAGAACTCGAGCGCGAACTCTCGTACTCCGGGTCCATCACGGGGGCGGCGAAAGACCGGCTGGAGGAACTCCTGCTCCAGACGCAGGACCTCGACAAGGTGACGAACCTCCTCCAGGGCGGACTGAACCCCGACCTCACCAAGTTCGACGAGGTCTCCGCCACGGTGGAGGACGTCGACCCCGTCCCCACCTCGTCGCTGGCCCTCCACCCGACGCTGCAGTCTCGCGTCGAGGGGCGGTTCGACTCCTTGCTCCCGGTGCAGTCGCTCTCGGTCGAGAACGGCCTCTTCGAGGGCCGCGACCAGCTCGTCGTGAGCGCGACGGCCACGGGGAAGACGCTCGTCGGCGAACTCGCGGGGCTCGACCGGGTGTTGAAGGGGAAGGGGAAACTCCTCTTTCTCGTTCCCCTGGTCGCGCTCGCCAACCAGAAGCACGAGGACTTCGAAGAGCGGTACGGCGACGTCGCCAACGTGACTATCAGGGTGGGCGCATCGCGTATCTCGGACTCGAACGCCTCCTTCGACCCCTCGGCGGACATCATCGTCGGCACCTACGAGGGAATCGACCACGCCCTCCGGACGGGGAAGGACCTCGGCGACATCGGGACGGTGGTCATCGACGAGGTCCACACCCTCAAAGAGGACGAACGCGGTCACCGCCTCGACGGGATGATCTCCCGGCTGAAGTACTACTGCGAGCGGCGGGCCGAGCGGAGACAGCGCTACGACGGCGCACAGTGGGTCTACCTCTCCGCGACGGTCGGCAACCCCGAGTGGCTCGCCCGCCGACTCGAAGCGACCCTCATCGAGTTCGAAGAGCGGCCGGTCCCCATCGAACGACACGTCACGTTCGCCGACGGGCAGGAGAAAGCCCGGATAATCGACAAACTCGTCAGACGGGAGTTCGACAGCGAGTCGTCGAAGGGGTACCGCGGGCAGACCATCGTCTTCACCAACTCGCGGCGGCGCTGTCACGAACTCGCGCGGAAGATCGGGTACGACGCGGCACCGTACCACGCGGGGCTCGATTACGGGAGACGCAAGCGCGTCGAACGCCAGTTCGGGAATCAGGACCTCGCGGCGGTCGTCACCACGGCGGCGCTCGCCGCGGGCGTCGACTTCCCCGCGTCGCAGGTCGTCTTCGACTCGTTGGCGATGGGTATCGAGTGGCTCTCGGTCCAGGAGTTCGAGCAGATGCTCGGCCGGGCGGGCCGTCCCGACTACCACGACCGGGGCCGGGTGTACTTGCTGGTCGAACCCGACTGCAGCTACCACGGGTCGATGGAGATGACCGAAGACGAGGTGGCGTTCAAACTCCTCAAAGGGGAGATGGAGGACGTCGCCACCGTCTACGACGAGGCCGCCGCCGCCGAGGAGACGCTGGCGAACGTCATCGTCGCGGGCAAACGCGCCAAGCGCCTCAACGACCGGATGCTCGGCGACATCGATACGACGCGCGCGGTCGGCCGCCTCCTCGAGTGGGAGTTCATCGACGGGTTCGAACCGACGCCGCTGGGTGCGGCGGTCTGTCGGCACTTCCTCGCCCCGAGCGAGGCGTTCACCCTTCTCGACTGCATCCGGAAGGGGTTCGACCCCTACGAGGTCGTCGCCACGATGGAACTGCGCGACCAGCACTGACCCCGGTTCGTCACCGGTGTATGGTCGGTACTCCGCCACAACAGATATATTCACTCCTGGCGTCGGCAGAATATAATGACCGGCCGTCCGATACGTCTCCTCCACGTGGACGACGACGTCGACTTCGCAGAGATGGTCGCGGTGTTCTTACAGCGCGAACGCGAGGAGTTCTCACTCGAGACGGCTCACGACGTCGAGACGGGGCTCGCCCGGCTCTCCCGCGAACCGTTCGACTGCGTCATCAGCGACTACGAGATGCCCGACGAGACCGGCCTCGACCTCCTCCGTGCGGTCCGCGAGTCGTCGCCCGACCTGCCGTTCGTGCTGTTCACCGGGCGGGGGTCGGAGGAGATCGCCGCCGAGGCCATCTCCGCGGGGGTGAGCGACTACCTCCAGAAGGGCGGCGGCACCGACCGCTACACGGTCCTCGCGAACCGGGTTGAGAACCTCGTCGCGGGCTATCGAACCGAGCGCGACCTCCAACAGCGGGTCGACGCCATCGAGACCGCCCGGGAGGGAATCGGTCTCATCGACGCTCGGGGGACCGTCACCTACGCAAATCGAGCGTTCGCCGACACCTTCGGCTACGACCCGAACGAGATCGCGGGGTCGACCGTCGACGCACTCTTCGTCGACGAGGTCGAGGCGGCGATTCGGTCGGCGAACACCGACGGCGAGTGGACCGGCGAGGTGCTGATGGCCCGCCGTGACGGGTCGGAACTGCTCGCGGACGTGGCCCTCTCGTCGACGGCGGGTGACGAACTCGTCTGTACGGTCCGGGACATCTCCGCCGAGGAGCGGCGCGAACACGACCTGTTCGTCAAGAACCGTGCGATGGACGCCGCCCCCATCGGCATCACCATCACGGACCCGTCGCTGCCGGACAACCCGATGGTGTACGCCAACGAGCAGTTCGAGCGGTTGACCGGCTACGTCGAGGCGGCGGTGCTCGGGGAGAACCACCGCATCCTCCAGGGGCCGGACACCGACCCCGAGGCCGTGGCGACACTGCGCGACGCCGTCGACGACGAGGAACCCGTCACGGTCGAACTCCGTAACTACCGCAAGGACGGGTCGTCGTTCTGGAGCCGCGTCTCCATCGCCCCGATTCACGACACCGACGGGCAGGTCACGAACTTCGTCGGCTTCCAGCAGGACGTCACGGAGCTCGTCGAGGCCAGGCGAGAGCGTGAGGCGGTGCTCGACCGGGTGTCGGACGCCTTCTTCGCCCTCGACCACGAGTGGCGCTTCACCTACCTGAACGAGCAGGCCGAACGCCTCCTCGACCGCCCGCGGGACGACCTCGTCGGTCGGTCGGTGTGGGACGAGTTCCCCGAGGCCGCCGACTCGACGTTCGCCGACGAGTACCGCCGGGCGATGCAGACCCAAGAGACCGTCGCGTTCGAGGAGTACTTCCCGCCGCTGGCGACCTGGTTCGAGGTCCGCGCGTACCCCTCCGAGTCGGGGCTGTCGGTGTACTTCCGCGACGTCAGCGGGCGGAAGGCGAGCGAGCGGGCGCTCGAACAGCGCGCCCGCCAGTTCGAGACGTTCGGCGACATCCTCTCACACGACCTCACCTCCCCGCTCGCGACGCTCCGGGGGCGGCTGGAGTTGGCGCGGGCGACGGGCGACGACGAGCACTTCGACGAGGCCGAGGACGCCTTCGAGCGGGTCTCGACCCTCGTCGACGAACTCGCGACGGTGATGCGGGAGGGGCGCGTCGTCAACACGCTCACCGCGGTCGACGTCGGGCCCGTCGCACGGGAGCTGTGGGGAGCGCTTGACACCGGCGAGACCACGCTCACGGTGGGCGAAGTCGGGGAGGTCCGCGCCGACGAGCGAGCGCTGACCCGGCTGTTACAGAACCTCTTCCGGAACAGCATCGAACACGGTCCGGCGACGACCGTCGTGGTCGGACCGCTGGACGAGGGTGAGGGGTTCTTCGTCGCCGACGACGGCCCCGGCATCCCCGCCGCGGACCGCGACCGCGTGTTCGAACCGGGCTACTCGACCAAGGAGGGCGGGACCGGCTTCGGGATGATCAGCGCACAGCAGATCGCGCTGGCGCACGACTGGGACCTCTCGGTGTCGGCGAGCGCCGACGGCGGCGCGCGGTTCGAGGTACGCGGCGTCGAGCGAGCGGGGAGTGAGCGCTAGCCGGAGTTGTCGGCCACGTCCGCGGGTGGCTCGGCCACGTCCACGTGCTCGCGGAGCCACGCCATCGCCTCCTCGACGGCCGCGGGCGTCCCCGAGACCTTGATTCGCGTGGGGATACGCCCCTTCCCGGGGTAGCTCCCGACGCTCACGTCGAACCGGTCGCGCGCACCGGTGAGCCGGTCGTTCAACGCTCCCTCGGGCGCCGGCGTGTAGAGCGAGTCGGAGACGACGGTGCCGTCGAACTCCTCGACGACGAGTTCGAACATGACGTGCAGTTCGTCCGGGATGCCGGGGAAGGCGTAGACGCCGTCCACGGCGAAGCCGGGGCCGAAGCTCTCGTCGGTGACGAGCGGGCGGGCCCCGGCGGGGATGGCCGCCTGCGCGTCGAAGTCGACGTCGAGGTCGTACGCGTCGGCGAGGTCAGGGTACTGGTCCGCGTAGGCTTCGGCCTTCTCGATGATTCCCGCCTTCACCTCGGCGTCGACGACCATCTCGCGGTCGAGTGCGTCGGCGACGGCGACCTTCGTGACGTCGTCCGGCGTCCCGCCGAGTCCACCGGTGACGACGACGGCGTCGAACGCCGTCGAGAAGTCGCGAACCGCGTCGGCGATGACGCGCCGGTCGTCGGGAATCGTGAGGACGCGGGTGACCGTGACGCCCCGCTCTGTGAGTCGGCGACAGAGCCACGTCGCGTTGGTGTTGGCCGTGTCGCCCGCGAGGAGTTCGTCTCCGACCGTCACGAGTGCGACGTCCATAGGCGACGGGAGGGACGGCGAGACAATAGGTGTACGGGCACCGGATGCGGTGGATGGCCGACTGGCAACGCTTTTCCCAGACGTTCACGACACCTGATGCATGACCGAACGGTGGCTCTACGCGTGGGGACTCGGGTCTGTCGCGTTCGGGGGGGCGTCGCTGCTCGTGCCGCTGTACATCGTCCAACTGGGCGCGACGCCCGTCCAACTCGGGCTGCTGGCCGCGACGGCCGCACTCATCGGTGCGCCCGGCGCCATCCTGTTCGGCCGGCTCGCCAACCGCGTCGAGCACCGGCGGACGCTGGTGCTGGTGACGCTGGCAGCCGTCGCCGTCGCGCTCGCGGCCATCCCGTTCTTGCCGACCATCACGTCGGTCATCGTCGCGAACGCGGTGCTGTGGCTCGTCGTCGCGTCCATCGCGCCGGTGTTGACGATGCTCGTCGTCGACGACGCACCCGAATCGAGGTGGAGCGAACGCATCGGCCGGCTCAACAAGTATCAGGGGTACGGCTGGGCGGGCGGGCTCGTCCTCGGGACGGTCTGGCCGCTCGTCGCGCCGCGACTCGTCGGCGCGCAGACGGTCACCCAGGCGCTGTTCTGGGTCCTCGCCGCCTGCGCGGGGGCGAGCACGCTCGGTGCCGCGGGGTCGCTGCCGAACCCCCGGCCGGCCGACCACGTCACGGCCGAGCGGCGCGTCCGCCGCGTGGCCCGAATCCTCTCGGGGTCGCGGCGCGGCATCAAGGGAGCCACCTTCGCGTTCTCGCCGAACCGGCTCTACTGGACGACGCGAGGCATCCACCTGGGCCGACTCAAGACCCGACTCGACCCCGCGCTGTTGACGTATCTCCTCGCCGCCGGGCTGTTCTTCACGGGGTTCGCCGCGTTCTGGGCGCCGCTCCCGCTCTTTTTCACCGACGAGGGCTTCGCCTCCGGGCAGGTGTTCGCGCTCTACCTCGTGTCGAGTCTCGGCTCCGCCGTCTGTTACCAGGGGGCCGGACGGTTCGCCTCGACGTACGACGTCCGTCTACTGCAGTCCGGCGCGCTCGCGGCCCGCGGCGTGCTGTTTCCCGTCGTGGCCGTCGTGACCGGCCTCGGCGCGCTCTCCGTCGGCCTCGTCACGGCCGGTGCGGGGCTCGCCGCCATCGGCGTGACGTGGGCGTTCATCGCCGTCGTCGGCACTGCTATCGTCTCCCGACTGGCGCCGGCCGGGGTCCGGGGTGAAGTCCTCGGCCTCCACACCGCACTCGGTGCTGTCGCCGGTGGCATCGGCGGTGTGCTCGGTGGCTGGCTGGCCGCGCTCGGATATCTCGTCGCGTTCGGCGTGGCGGGCGGGCTCGTCCTCGTCGGTGCCGCACTCGTCCTCTCGCTGCGGATTCTCTCCGGCGGGCGAACGGCCACAGCGCCGCCCAGCGAACCGGCGAACGAGGTCGACGGCGACGCGATTCCGGCGGGCTCGTCGGACGGGGCCGTCGACCTCCGCATCGACTGACGGGTCTACTCGGCCTCCTCGTCGTCGGCCATCCACCGCTGCCCGTAGGAGCGGTACCCGTCGAACTCGCCTCCGGTTATCTGTCGCTCGATCTCCTCGCGCGTCTCGTTGCTGATGCGGACGAGGTGACAGAGCGGGTGACCGGGGAGCGCGACGGGGTTCTCGAGGACGCCGACGATGAGCCCCGTGAAGGGCGCGTCGACGACGTGCTCTTCGTGTTTGAAGTGGTCGGTGATGGTACAGATGGTCTCGCCCTCGTGGACGAGCGGGTTCGGCCCCCACCGCATCTCGACGAGGCCACCCGTCTCCGCGCGGAGCCAGCGCTTCTCCTCGTCGGGCCTCATCACCTTCCGCCACGACGGCTCCGCCACCGACCCCTCGGGGTAGACGTCGTACGTCGCGAGGACGCTCTCGACGCCTTCGAGCGCCTTGTCGACCAGCCCCGGCTGGAACCGGTGGGCCTTGCCCATCTCGACGGTGAGCGTCGGGGTTCCGTTCCGAGACGCGACGGCGCGGAGTGAACTCGCCTCGCCCTCCCCCGAGAGGATGACGTTCGCGCCGAACGCCTCGGCCAACCGGGCGACGTCGGGGTTGTCGACGTCCGCGCGGACGTGGTACATCGTCGTCCGGTTCCGGGTGGAGGTGTGAAAGTCGAGGCCGAGGTCGCACTGGCTCACGAACCGGTCGTACACCCGATGGGCCATTCGTTCGGCGGTGTTCGACTGCGCCTTCCCGGGGAACGAGCGGTTGAGGTCCTGGTCGTAGATGGGGATGTACCGCTGTTGGGCCTGGTACGCCGGCACGTTCACGACGTGGAGCAGGACGAGGGTGCCGTGAATCTCCGCGGGACTGTAGCGAGCGGCGACCTCCTGGAGCACCTTCACGCCGTTGAGTTCGTCACCGTGAATCGCGGCCGTCATGCACACGCGCGGGCCGGGTTCGGTCCCGTTGAGTATCGTCACCGGAATCTCGACGGGGTCACCCAGATACGTCTCGCCGACCTCGTAGCGGAACTGGCGCTTCTCGCCGGGGCGGACCTCCCCGTCGTACCGGAACGACTGCGGCCGCCCGGACTCGTCGTCGGTCATACGCGTCGACTCGATACGACCGTGCTAATCTCTTCCTAGTGGCGGCGTCGACGCCGCCGACCCTCCCCATGCCCGCCGCGCGGCGAGTCTTTTTGCCCGTGGGGGTCGTCAGAGGAACGGCAACGCGATGTCCGACCCTATCGACGCCCGACTGACGCTGCGGATTCCGCGTGGGAGTCAACAGGACCTCCGCGAGGAGGCACGCGAGCGACTCGCTCGGGTCGACGCCGTCGAACGCGTCGAGGCGTTCGACGTCACCGGCGTCAGGCCGGGACTCAACGACCTCCGGGTCCGCGCGGAGGCGACCGTCGTCTGCGGGCCGGGCGCGGAGACGAGTCTCGACGTGCACCTCTCACAGGCGGTCGGCATCGAACGGGTCGAACGCCGCGACGAGTCGGAGCGGTGAGGCGAGACGCACGCGTCGACGACCACCCCGACGGTGAGCCCGTCGACGTGGACGTTGTCGCTGCCGACGTGGACGCCGACGAACTGGTCGCGCTCGAACGCCTGAGCTACTACCTCGACGAACTGTTTGTCGTCCCGGGGACGACGTATCGAGTCGGACTCGACCCCCTTCTGGGGCTCGTCCCCGGCGTCGGCGACGTCTCGACCAGCGCCGCGTCGGCGTACATCGTCGCCCGCGCGGCCGCACTCGGGGTCCCGCGGGCGACGCTCGCGCGGATGCTCCTGGTGCTCGTCGTCGACGCCGTCTTCGGGTCGTTCCCGCTCGTCGGCGACGCGTTCGACGCGGTCTGGAAGGCCAACACGCGAAACGTCCGGCTGCTGGAGGCGCGGCTCGACGCGCCCGAACGGGCGACGCTGGACCGCCGGTACGTGCTCGTCGTCACCGCGCTGTTGACGGGGGTGCTCCTGTTCGTGAGCCTCGGCGTCGCCCTCGTGACGTGGTGGGCACTCGGTCGATTCGGCGTCGTCTGACCCGGCCACGGAGCGCAACGCAAGACAGTTACTTCCCCCCACACACCTTCGCGTATGAGTATTCTCGAGGACGCCCGGGCGCTCGACGGGGCGGGTCCGGTCTGTGACGCCTGTCTCGGTCGGGTCTTCGCCGACCGGAGCTTCGGGCTGACGAACGCCGAGCGGGGGCGCTCGCTCCGTGTCGCCGCGGCGCTCGACGCGGACGAGCCGTTCGAACCGACGCCGACGGCGGCGTGTTGGGTCTGCGAGGGCGAGTGTGCCCGCTTCGACGAGTGGGCCGAACGCGCCGCCGCCGCCGTCGAGGACGTCGAGTTCGAAACCTACCAGGTCGGGACCCGGGCCCCGCCGCTCGTCGAGGAGAACGAGGAACTCCTCAGAGAGGAGGCCGGCCTCCCGGCCGACGCGGGCGAACTGTTCAAGTCCGAGTTCAACCGCGAGGTCGGCAAGCGGGTGGGGCGGCTCACCGAGACCGAGGTCGAGTTCGGTCGGCCCGACGTCCAGTTCCTCCTCGATATCGAGCGGGACACGGTCGAGACGACGATCCACTCGGCGTTCGTCTACGGGCGCTACCGAAAACTCGAACGGGACATCCCCCAGACCGAGTGGCCCTGCGGCCGGTGTGACGGTCGGGGCGTCCTGGGCGAAGACCGCGAGTGCCCCCAGTGTGACGGGACGGGGTATCTCTACCAGGCGAGCATCGAGGGGCTGGTCGCACCGCCCATCCGCGACGCGATGGAGGGAACCGAGGCGACGTTCCACGGCGCGGGGCGCGAGGACGTCGACGCGCTGATGCTCGGCACCGGTCGGCCGTTCGTCGTCGAGGTGCGCGAGCCGAAGCGCCGAACGGTGAACGTCGAGCCCCTCGAACGCGTCGTGAACGAACACGCAGAGGGCCGCGTCGAGGTCGAGGGCCTGCGGCTGGCCACGTACGAGATGGTCGAGCGGGTGAAAGAACTCGACGCCTCGAAGCGCTACCGTGCGAAGGTGGCGTTCGACGGCGTGGTGACGGCGGACGAACTCGCGGAGGCGCTGTCGACGCTGGCGGGTGCGACTATCGAGCAGTACACGCCACAGCGCGTCGACCATCGACGGGCGAATCTCACGCGGACGAGAGACGTGTACGAGGCGAGCGGCGAGTGGGAAGACGAGACGCACGCGACCGTCGAGTTCCACGGCCAGGGCGGCCTCTACATCAAGGAACTCGTCTCGGGCGACGACGACCGGACCGAGCCGAGTCTGGCCGGCCTCCTCGGCGTGGGTGCGACGGTGACCGCACTCGACGTGGTCGGCGTCTACGGCGAGGACGAGGCGTTCGAGGACGAGACGTACTTCAGAGACGACGGGCGTGCGACCGACGAGGACGTCGGTTCGACCGTCGAGACCGACGCGGACGACCACGAGGAGTGAGCCGGGCCGTGCCGCCCGTGCGACACCGATAACGGTTTTTCACGGCGCGTGAATCCTCGTGCATGGCTGTCCACGTCGGGAGCGACGAGGCCGGGAAGGGGCCGGTGCTGGGGCCGATGGTCGCCGCGGCGGTCCGGGTGGACCCCGACGACCTCTCCACCGCCGTCGACGACTCGAAACGCCTCACAGCGGAGACGAGAGCGGCCCTCGCGGCCGAGATTCGTGCCGTCGCCGACACCGTCGGCTTCGGCATCGTCTCCACCGACCGTATCGACGCGCCGGAGAGCGACATGAACACGTTGACCGTCGACGCCCACGCCGAGGCGCTCGCCGGGGTCGCCCACGACGGCGACTCGGTGTACGCCGACGCGGGCGACGTCTCCGAATCGCGGTTCGCCCGGCGCGTCGCCGCCGGCGTCGACGAGCGTGGCGTCGCCGTCGACGTGCGGGCCGAACACGGCGCGGACGCCCGCTACCCCGTCGTCGCGGCGGCGAGCATCGTCGCGAAAGTCGAACGCGACCGCCGCGTCGACGCCCTGCGAGACGAGTACGGCGACGTCGGGAGCGGCTACCCGAGCGACCCGACGACCCGCACCTTCCTGCGCGAGTACGTCCGTGACCACGGCGTGCTCCCGGGGTGTGCGCGGGCGTCGTGGCAGACGTGCGACGACGTACTCAGCGCGGCCGAACAGTCCGCGCTCGACGACTTCTGACGGTCGTCCTGTCCGAGTGCGACGACTGCCGGCCACCCTCCCGACACGACCGCCGCCTCACCGCATCTCGTCGAGCGCGACGAACGAACCCTCCGCGGCGGAGGCCCACGTCGTGACGAGTTCCGCCTCGCCCACGTCGACCGGGAAGATGGTACACTCGTCCGGACGGTCTTCGGCGGGGACGACGATGGCCGCGTACTCGGTCCCGTCGTCGAAGAGCGACGCCCCGCGGGGCGCGTGCTCGGCGGGGGTGGACACGTCGGTCGGCGACTCGTCGGCATCACGGCGGAGTGGGAGTTCTGACATTGGCGGGTGTGACGAACGGTCTGCGGGCGGTACAGTTCGGACGACGTGTACATCCCCAATAAGTAAGCTGTGGCTTCTCACCGGGCGGGAATCGATAGGCGGGGCCTACCGGACGGGCCGGACTCGGCGAGACCAACGTGCGCGACGGCGAGAACGAGCGGTGGGGTGGCGGCCCGGTCAGCGGTCCTCGGTCAGGAGCACCCGCAGGATGTCACCGTAGGCGGGGCGCGTGAGGAGCACGCCGACGAGCACACCGAGGATGGTGAAGATGGCGAAGCCCTGGAGGTCACCGAGCGAGAGGACCGCGAGCGGCGACATCGCGATGACCGTCGTCGCCGCGGCGGCACCGATGACCCAGAACGCCTTCCGGAAGCGGGACTGGAAGATGCGCCGCGACGTGACGTCCCCCTCGGCCATCACCTCGTCGGCGATGATGATGAGGTCGTCTACTCCCGTGCCGATGACGGCGATGAAGCCGGCGATGGCGGGGAGGTTGAGCGCGTAGCCGATTCCCGCGGCGAACCCGAGGAGGATGAGCACCTCGGAGAACGCGGTGACGATCATCGGGAGTGCGACCTTCGCCTCGCCGTAGCGGACGAAGACGACGGCGGCGACGGCGAGCACCGCGATGATGCCGGTGATGACGGAGTTCACCTTGAAGTTGTCACCCTGGCTCGGCGAGATGAACGAGGAGGTGCCGCCGTCCTCACCTTCGAGGTCGAGTTTGGCGGGCAGTTCGCCGGCGCGGAGGTTGATGGAGACGCGCTGTGCCTCCGAGAAGTTCCGCGTGGTGAGCTGGAACCCGGGGTCGTCGGCCCAGCCACCGGCCTGCATGCTCTGGGCGAGCCCCGGCGACATGCCGAACGAGTTGACGACCCGGTCGTCGACGACGACGAGGAGACACGGCTGCGTCGTGTTGGGGCTCTCCTCGAACGTACACGTCGACCCGCCGGGCCGGGCGACGCCCGTCTCGACGACGGCCTGCTGGAACTGCGTCGCGGCCTCCGGGCGCACCGTCACCGGGACGAACGGTCCGCGCTCGGACTCCTGGGCGGTGCCGATGTTCTGGAAGTCGTCGCCCGTGAGGACGCCCTCGCGGGTGGTGTACGACCCGTTCTGTCGGTAGTAGATGTCGACGCGGACTGCCCCACGCGACTCGACGAGGTCGACGACGTCGGAGCGGTCCTCGTTCGGCACCTCGACGAGGATGAAGTGCCCGCCGGTGGCGGTCGTGACCTGCTGGACGGTCCCGCCGGAGAGGCCGGCCTCGTTGATCTTGTTCTGGAGGACGCGAACGACCTCCGCGCGCGTCGGCTCGGTCACGCCGTCACGTGCAGTCTCGTACGACAGCCCGAGGGTGTCGAGCGTCGACGCCAACTCCTCGGTGGTGACGTTCTCGGCCGTCACCTCGACCGTGGCCGTCGACTGTGCGGTGCGGCGGACGATGACGTCGCTCGGGGAGGCGGCCTGCATCTCGCCGGCCACGTCCCGCGCGACCTGCCGGGTGTCGCTGTCGTTGATGTCGACGCCCTCGGCGGTGACGCCGACGAGCGGCGCGCGGATGCGGGTCCCGCCGGAGAGTTCGAGGCCGTACTTGAGGTTCGTCGGCCCCTCCGTCGCTGCGTTTCCGTCGCCCGTCCCGCCCACCGTGGGCGAGAAGAGCGCGAACGTCGACGCCAGCAGGACGATCACGAGGAGGACGATGCGCCAGTTCTCGCGAATCGAGGACATCAGCGCGCCACCCCCTCGAACTTGTACCATCTGAGGAGCGAGAGGTTCAGCAGGTAGGTGTTCATGAGGTCTGCGGTGAGGCCGAACACGAGGACGATGCCGATGGCGGCGAGCAGCGAGATGCCGAACAGCGTGGCGACGATCGTCATCACGATCATCGCGGCGATGGACGTGAGCGTCATCGTCACACCGGTCCGCATCGCGCGGTAGGTCGACTCGTAGAAGTCGCCCGACCGTCGCAGGATGTGGTTGTTGAGCAGGATGTCCGAGTCGACGGAGTACCCGATAATCATCAACAGCGCCGCCACGGTCCCGAGCGAGAGCTCGATGCCGAGGAGGTTCATCAGCGCGACCGGGATGACGATGTCCGAGAACGCCGAGATGACGACGGCGATCGAGGGGACGAACGTCCGGAACATCAAGAAGACGAGGACGCTCATCCCGACGAACGCGATGACGATGCCGAGGAGCGCCTGGTTCTGCGTCTCAGAGCCGAACGCGGCGGAGACGGCGTCGATCGAACGTATCTCGAATCCCGCCGACTCGGCCTGTTGTTCGATCTGTGACGTCGTCGCTGCGCCCGACTGGAACGTGACGATGTACGTCCCGTCCGACGGGACAGACCGGATCGACTCCGGCTGCGCCTCGAACGCCGCGCGGATTTCCTGTTGGGCCTGTCCCTCGGGGGCGTCGACGGAGATGCGAAGCTCCGTCCCGCCGGTGAAGTCCAGGCCGGGGTTGACCGGCGATCCAGTCACGACGGTCCACCCCGCGATGACGAGGAGGGCAACAGCGAGTACCGCGAGCGGTATCGCCGCGAGCTGACGATTCGTGTACCGGGTGTAGTCCACCTCCGGTACGTCGAACTCGACCATGTTGCTCGGTGTTCCTGCCCGCCGAATAAGCCTTCTTATGTGCAGTTCCGTGCCGCGTGTGCCGCGGGCCCCAGCCATGGGCCCCAGCCACGGGACGGCTCGGGGTCGTCCGGCAGCGTGTGAACCGTCCGGTCGGGCGGTCAGTCGAGGGCGTGGACGGGGGCCTCCGACGGCGACGGGGGCGGTCGTTCGGCGGGCAGATACCGCCGGAGGTAGTCGTGGCCCCGGCGGATGCACTCGAGCGGGTCCACGGCGTGGCCGTTCTCGAACAGCACCCACTCGACGCCGTTGCGGTCGGCGGCGGCGACTGCGCGTTTGAAGTCCACCTCGCCGTCTCCGGCGTTCACGAACGCCGGCCAACCGCCTGGCGTGTACCCGTCGCGGACGAGGTCCTTCGCGTGGACGCGTCTCACCCGGTCCCCGAGCAGGTCGAGCACGGCCGCCGGGTCGTACCCCTGCTGGTGGAAGAACGTCAGGTCGACCTCGAACGCCACCGTCGGTGACACCTCGCGCACGAGGACCCCGAAGGGCGTCCGCTCGAGGAGCGTCTCGACGGTGTTGTCCTCGGTCGCACCGAGCGCGATGAACGCCGTGTCGAACAGTCGGTTCCGGCGTCGGAGCAGTTCGTCCTCGACACGGCGGAGGTGTCGGACGGGCCCCCCGTCGAACGGCAGGCGGTCCGTGAGCCGGAGCGAGGGGACGCGACCGAGGACGCTCCCGTCGAACAGCGGGACCATGTCCCAGTGGTTCGGGTGGTACAGGAGGTGACACCCCCGTGCATCGAGCGCTTCGCCGACGGCGTTCAGCCGTTCGACGAGGGTGTGAAGGCGCGCCGTGGTGCGGAAGTTCGACTCGGGGTGGTACGGGATGACGAACGTCTCGACGCCGACAGCCCCGTACTGTGCGACGAGGCCGTCGAGGTCCGCCTCGAGTTCGTGTAGCCAGACGTGAACCCCGACCCGTTCGAGCCCGGTCGCCTCGAACGCCCGGTCGACCGCCTCGGCGTCGAACGTCTCGTGGATGCGGTGGACGAGTTCGATGCCGTCGAAGCCGGCGTTGCCCGCGGCCCGAATCATCTCCGGCAGCGACACGTCGAGTCTCCGGAGGGTGAAGGTGGCGAGCCCGAGTTTCGGTGTCGTCATACGACTGCACTCTCCGTCGGGTGCTCGCGTAAGTATGGTGTGGCGAACGGCGTGACGAACGGTGTCGTGAGCGTGGGCCGGTCGAGGTACGGTCCGGAGTGCGACGAGACGGAGCAACCCACAGCCGAGGCGGTGCCGTCCCGACGTTCGCTGCCACCGGCTGTCACGGTTAGTCGACGCGTTACCATGCTCGTCGCTGGTGTAGCTGACGCAATGTCCCAGGCCACGCAGACACGGTCTGCACTCCGCTTCCGTCACGAACGCATCGACGACAGCCCGCCGTGTGGCAACCTGTTCACCTGTCTCCCCACCGACCTCACGGGCAACGGGCTCCCCGACGTCGTCGTCACCGGGTCGGGTCGGACGGCGACACTGTCGCTTCCCGGCCGGACCATCAAACTCGACAACGTCCCCGGGCTCAAACACCTCTACCGCCGCCGTGAACCGAACGTCTTCTGGTACGAGAACCTCGGGGACGAGTGGAAGCGCCACGTCATCGCTCCTCGCGGTGGCCTCTACGCGCTCGGCGGCACCCTCGGTGACATCGACGGAGACGGCCGCGTCGACCTCGTCGTCGGCCAGGCGCTCGGCGAGCGCGGCATCTACTGGCTACGACAGCCCGACGACCCTCGCGAGACGTGGTCACTCCACCTCGTCTCCGAGCGCTTCGAGAAGTACCACGACCTCGCGCTCGCGGACGTGGACGACGACGGCGACCTCGAACTCGTCGGCTGTTCACAGCGGTCGGAGACGGTGTTCTACTACGATATCCCCGACGACCCTACCGTCGAACCGTGGCCCGAGGAGAACCTCCACATCGTCTGTGAGGACCTCCACGTCGAGGGGCTTCTGGTGGTCGACATCGACGGCGACGGCGCGACCGAAATCGTCGCCGGGCCGAACGTCTTCCACCGCGACGGCGAGGGGTGGACGCGAGCGGTCGTCGCCGAGGGCTGGGAGTGGACCCGCCTCGCGGCCGCCGACCTCGACGACGACGGCGACCTCGAACTCGTCATCGCCGAGGGCGACCGACCGTACAACGGCGACGTCCTCGGCCGCGTCGCGGTGTTCGACTTCGACGGCACCGCCTGGCAGCCGACGGTCCTCCACGACCAGCTGTCGAACCCACACTCGATCCAGGTCGCAGACTTCGACGGCGACGGTCGCCTCGACGTGTTCGTCGCCGAGATGGGGCTCCAGACAGAGACCCCCCGGCAGTTCGTCTTCCGCAACGGCGACGACGGCTTCGAGGCGATTCTCGTCGGGACGGGGGTCCCGACCCACGAGGCGAAGGCGGTCGACCTGACCGGCGACGGCCGCCCCGACATCGTCGGCAAGTCGTACCACCCCTCCGAGCACGTCGACGTCTGGTACAACGAGACGGCGTTCTGAGTCGCCCTCGACTCCCCGACTCCTGTCGCGGGTATCTGCGCCGCCCGCGCTCCGCTGGTCGGGGGACGAGCGCCCGTCTCCGCACCTCCACGCCGGTCGCGGTTTAGTATCGGCTTAAGAACTGTCGACCACCCCGAGACCCCCCGGCAGTATCGCCCTGTCGCCGTCGGTGATTCCCGTTACGTCGGCCATAACAATGCCGCCTCCAGTGAGAGTACGACCACGTCCGAAGTGGCCGTCTCGCCTCGATGGGTACACACTCGAGAAGAACTGCGCCTCGCGGATCGATACCTACCTACACTCATCATGTCTCGAATCACCACACTCGTCCAGCGGCTCATCCCGAGCGGCGGAACGGGCCAGCGTGCCGCCAAGAGTGCCGTCTGGCTCTTCGGACAGAACATGGTCGACCGGATGCTCCCGCTGGTCCTCCTGGTCATCCTCGCACGCCTCGTCGGTCCGCTCGAACTCGGCCTCGTCGGCATCGCGCTCGTCTCGATGAGCGCGCTCCGCAGCCTCACGGAGGTCGGACTGAACGAGGCGCTCATCCAGCGCGTCGAGGACAACGTCGACCGCTACCTCAACACCGTCCTCGCGATGGAGGTGGCCCGCGGCGTCCTCATCTTCGGGGTGTTGTTCCTCGCCGCCCCGTTCATCGGCCGCCTGTTCGACGCCCCCGCGGCGACGCCGCTCATCCAGGTGATGGCTGTCTCGGCGGTCCTGCGCGGCCTCAAGAACCCCGCCGTGGTGTACTTCCAGAAGAACCTCGAGTACCACAAGCTGTTCGTCTACAACACCGGCGGGACGCTCGCGTTCTTCTTCACCGGGCTGGCCCTCGCGCTGTGGGACCCCTCCGCGTGGGCGTGGGTCGGGGCGTTCCTCGCGGCCGACGTCGTCCGTCTCGTCTCGTCGTACGTCATCCACGACTACCGCCCCGGCATCGGCTTCGACCGCGAGGCGGCGGGCGACCTCATCCACTTCGGCAAGTGGATCACGGGGTCGTCCATCCTCTACTTCCTCTACAACGAGGGTGACGACGTCTTCGTGGGCTGGCTGCTCTCGCCCGTGGCGCTCGCGTACTACCAGTACGCGTACCGGATGTCGAACGCGCCCGCAACCGAGCTGAGTCAGGTCGTCGCCGGCGTGATGTTCCCGGCGTTCTCGAAGTTCCAGACGGACGTGAAGCGGCTCCGCGAGAGCTACTTCACCACGATTCGGCTGGTGTCGTTCGTCGCCGTCCCGATGGGAATCGGGTTCGCCGTCGTCACCCCCGCGTTCGTCGAAAGCGCCTTCGGTGCCGAGTGGCTCCCGATGGTCGTCGCGATGCAGGTGCTGGCGCTCTACGGTGTGTACCGCGCCATCGGCAAGACGATGGGCGCGCTCTGGAAGGCCGTCGGTCGCCCCGACTACATCACGAAGACCTCGCTGCTCAAGGTGCTCGTCATCGCGGCGTTCATCTACCCCGTGACCGTCCGCTGGGGCATCACGGGAACCGCCGTGTTGGTGCTCGGGGTGAACCTCCTGGTCAGCATGCCCATCAACCTCTACATCACCGCGAAGGTGCTCGAGACCACGAGCCTCCGCATCCTCTCGGAGACCACGTACCCGCTCGTCGCGAGCGGCGTGATGGCCGCGGCGACCTGGTACGTCGGCCAGGCGCTCGTCCTGCCCGCGTGGGTCGAACTCTGTGTGATGATCGTCACCGGCGGCGTCGTCTACGCGGCCGCCGTCCTCGCGCTCGACCTCGGCACGAACTGGGGCATGCGCGCGAACCTGCGCCAGCTCGTCGCCAGCGTCGTCAGCTGAGCCCGAGCACGCCGGCCGGCGTCTCTGTCCTTCGAGACTGGTTCGTCTCGGTCGGTCCAGCGCCAACACGCTCTTTTCCCGCGACCGCGTACGGACGTGTATGAGCTTACAGGCGACGCGCGTCATCCTCTCGTACCCCGACGCCCTCTCGCAGTGGGGCCGCGACCAGGTCGAGACGCCGCGATACAAGGGGTATCTCCGGAAAGTCGTCGACGACCTCTCGGTGGGAGCCGAGTTCGAGGAGTTCGCCGACGTGGGGTGTTGCGGCGACTCGCTCGACATCCGCTTCCGTGTCGAGGACGTCGAGGGCGGCGAGGAGATGGGTCCGGAGACCGAAATCACGTTCACGACCCGCGTCGCCGATCACGAGGGTGGATGGAAGGTCCAGAGCGCCGCCGGCCCCAACGCCGAGAGCGGACGAGGGGCGTGAACGGCCCCGCGTACAGTGACGTACGTTGTCACACGTTCCGAACCGGACACTGAAGGGCACTGTTTCGACTGGAGGTGACGACCGCCGACGTCCGCGGGCAACTATATACTGTCCGGAGTGGACTGTACTCGATAGAGACCGAAGGGCACCGCTTCGACTGGAGATGACGGCCCGGCAGGGACGAACCGCTGACGGCCGGCCGAGGCTGCGGGCGGGGACCGGACGCCGCGGCGACGCCCCCGTGTGAACGGTCGTCGTCGGGACCGGTCAGGGACGGAAAGGGTACTGTTTCGACTGGAGATGACAGGAGGGGAGCACCGAGCGTGCGTCGTGGCCGCGGCTCTGCGACGGCCAGCGAGCGGTCAGTAGTTCACAGTGAAAATAAATAACACACCGAGTGGAAAGGCCACTGTTTCGACTGGAGTTGACCGTCACTCCGGCGCGCGGCCGGCCTCACGCAGGTGCGCGTGGAGACGTTCGGCGATGGCCTCGGCGAACGCCTCGTCGTTGATGTCGGTGTCGAGTTCGAGGAGGTCGACGTCGTCGTCGACGGTCTCGCGGAGGGCGTCGAACAGCGCCGCGTCGGCCTCGGGGTCGTAGAAGTCTTCGCCCTCGACGGCGAGCATCGAGACGCCTCTCAGGGGAAGCGCGAGCGTCGTCGGGCCGGTCGCGGCGTTGAGTTTCTCGCCGATGATGCGGCCGAGTTCGGCACACTCGTCGGGCGTGGTCCGCATCAGCGTCACCTGTGGGTTGTGGACGTGGAGGTTCCGCCCTTCGAACTCCTCGGGCACCTCCTCGCGCGGGCCGAAGTTCACCATGTCGAGCGCGCCGGTAGAGACGACCTGCGGCGTCCCCGTCTCCGCGGCCGCGTCGAGTCGAGTCGGCCCCGCCGAGAGGACACCACCGACGAGTTCGTCGGCCCACTCGGTCGTCGTGACGTCGAGGACGCCGTCGATGACGCCCTCTCGCACCAGGTTCTCCATCGCCATCCCCCCGGTGCCGGTGGCGTGGAAGACGATGGTCTCGTAGCCCCGCTCTTCGAGCCAGGCCCGGGCGTGTTTGACACAGGGGGTCGTGACGCCGAACATCGTGAGGCCGACCGTCGGCCGCTCGTCGACCTCGACGTCCGGTTCGTTCGACACCATGCCGACCATCGCGAGCGCCGCGTTCGAGATGACCGTTCTGGAGAGTTGATTCAGCCCCTCGATGTCGGCGACCGAGTACAGCATCATCACGTCGCGCGCCTCGACGTACGGCCGGACGTCGCCGGAGGCCATCGTCGACACCATCAGTTTGGGGACGCCGTACGGGAGCGCCCGCATCGCCGTGGTGGCGACCGAGGTGTTGCCCGACCCGCCTAGGCCGAGCACCCCGTCGAGGACGCCGTTGTCGTGCAGACGCTGGCAGACCGCGGCGGCACCCTCCCCCATGACCTCCATCGCCGCTCCGCGGTCGGCGGACTCGCGGAGTGTCTCCAGTGACTCCCCGCCGGCCGCGGCGACGTCGCTCGCGGGCGTGTCCGGCTCGAAGCCGGGGTCGCCCATCACGCCCGTGTCGACGACGTGGACGCCGGCGCCCTGTGCCGCGAGGACGTCGCGGGCGAACCCGATCTCTTCGGCCTTCGTGTCGAGCGTTCCGACGATGACGACGGCCATCAGAGGTCGATCTCCTTGAACTCGCGGGCCTGGTTCTCGATGGCCTCCTCGGTCGGGAGCCGTTCGATGCTGGACGCGCCGAAGAAGCCGACGACGCCCTCGGTGTTGTCGAGGACGTACGCCGCGTCGTCGGGCCACGCGATGGGGCCGCCGTGGCAGATGACCATGACCTCGTCGTCCACCGCTTTGGCGGCGTCGTGATGCGCCTGGACGCGCTCGGCGGCGTCGTCGAGGTCGAGCGCCGTCTCCGCGCCGATGTCACCGGAGGTCGTGAGGCCCATGTGGGAGACGACGACGTCCGCGCCGGCCTCGGTCATCTCGCGGGCTTGCTGTTCGCTGAAGACGTACGGACACGTGAGCATCCCCTTCTCCGAGGCGGTGCGAATCATCTCCACCTCCTTGTCGTACCCCATCCCGGTCTCTTCGAGGTTCTGTCGGAAGCCGCTGTCCTCGTCGATGAGCCCCACCGTGGGGAAGTTCTGCACGCCGGAGAACCCACGGCGCTGGAGGTCGTCGACGAACACGTCCATGTCGCGGAAGGGGTCGGTCCCGTTGACGCCCGCGAGGACGGGCGTGTCCTCCACCACCGGAAGGACCTCGTGACCCATCTCCACGACGATTTCGTTCGCGTCGCCGTAGGGGAGCAACCCGGCGAGCGACCCGCGACCGTTCATCCGGTAGCGCCCGGAGTTGTAGATGATGAGCAGGTCGACACCGCCCCGCTCGGCGAACTTCGCCGAGATGCCGGTCCCTGCACCGGCACCGATGACGGGGTCGCCCGCGTCGACGGTTTCTCGTAGCCGGTCGAGCGACTCCTCGCGTGTGTATTTCATTGCCATGGCCACTGACACCAATTCGGAGGGCGAGCATTAGTGTTGCGGGGAGGACACGTCGGCGCTCGATACGGGGGACGACGGACACCGCAGGGGCCGTCCTGGGACCAGGTCTCGACTCGCACGAAACAGTTAATCCGGCGTCACGTGTGGTCCGAGACGCATGTCAACGCATTACATCCAACCGGACGACGTCGACACACAGCAGTTCGACTGGGGGACGCTGAAGTGGATGGCGACACCCGAGGTGTGTGGGTCGGAGCGGTTCAGCGCCGGCGTCGTGCAACTCGAACCCGGGAAGGGACACGAACTCCACACCCACCCCGACAGCGACGAGATTCTCTACGTCGTGGGCGGGACGGGCGAACAGACCGTCGACGGCGACACCCGTGACGTCGGCGCGGGCGAGATGGTGTACATCCCCGCCGGCGTCGAACACGGCACCGTGAACACGGGATGGGAGACGCTCACGCTGCTCGCGGTGTACGCACCACCCGGCCCCGAAGACGTCCTGGCGGACCTGCCCGACTGCACCATCGTTCCGGCAGGCGAGATTCCGACGCGCGACTGACGCGCGGCGGCGTCTCAGGGCATGTAGCGGACGACGACGACGCCCGGCTCGGACCTGATTTCGACACGGGCGACGCCGAGTCGGGCCGCACGCGAGAGCGCTCCCTCCCTGTCGGCGAGGACGTCGTCGACGGCCTGCTCGGTCTCGTCTTCGGGGACGGTGATGACGTGGAGTTCACCCGTGCCCGCTCGTTCTCTCCGCGTGAGGTCACCGACCGACTGGTCGGCGGCGATGTCTCGCGCCAGCGTCGTCGGGGACTCCGAGGAGGTCTCGACGGAGAGCCGCCACTGGCGTTCGATCTCGGCTAGCCGCCACGAGACGTTCAGCGGCGGCTCGGGTTCGACGGTCCCTTCGACGGCCTCGTCGGCTTCGACTCCCGGGTTCGACGAGAGCGTGTGGACCTGCCCGCTCGTTACGTCCTTCAGGACGGCCGACTCCTCGTCGGCGGCGGTGACGAGGAAGGTGCCCGTCTTCTCGGTCGCTGCGGTCCGCTCGTCGGCACTCATTGTCGGACGGAGGCGCGGGCGACTGTTCACCCTTTCGTCCCGGCGCGGGGTCGATGGCCCCCTCAGCGGAGGAGCCGATGGACGGCCAGGATGAGCCCCGAGGCGACGAGCGGGGGGACGACACCCGCCACCTGCGGCAGCGCGTACAGCGTCTCCACGAGTGGTGCGACGGCCGACGGGGGTGCGCTCTGTTGGTCCGCCGGGACCGTGATGACGAGCCCCACGTACAGCGAGGCGATGAACAGGTAGCCCGCGAGCGAGAGCGCGAGGTCGTACCGGGCGTCGGCCCCCTCGCGTCGGCGGTGACGGCGGGCCACGAAGAGCACGGGGGCGACGAGCGGTGCGACGACGAAGAGGCCGACCACGACGTAGAACGCCCGCGAGAGCGTGAGCGACCCCCCTTCGATGGCGGCCGTCTGGGCGATGAGGACGACGAGCCCCGCGCCGAACAGCAGCGTCACCGCTCCCGCCGCGAGCGCGCCGACCAGCACGTAGCTCCGGAAGAGGAGGGAACGGCTCTGTCGGAACGCGTAGGGGAACGCGCCGAAGACCCCGCGATAGCCGTCGGTCATACCGGGCGTTAGGAGTCACGGAGGTTAACCGCCGCGGTCCTCGGGTGGACGGGGCTCCGTCGATGCGCGGCTATATGTCACTCCGGTGCGACTAGTGTGGGTGAGATGGGTTCCGTCGAGAGCGCTCCAGGCGAGAGTACCCCGGGCATCGGCGACAGAGTGTCGTCGCTGCTGCCGGGACTCGAGCGGTGGAGGGACACGAAGAACATGGGCCACGTCCGGCTGCGTGCCGACGTGGCCGCGTACCGCGAGGAGTTCGAGACACTGGTCGCACGGACGAACGGCGACGGCACGTTCTGGCAGCGTGACGTCACCGACCTCCTCGACGAGGTCGACGAGGCGCTCGAACGTGGACGCGTCGAGGACGGCTGGCGGCACTTCCACGCCGCACAGCGCCTCGAGACACACGGGCTCGAAGCGCTCGACGAGGCCGAGGGGACCAACGCGCTCGAGGCGCAGGCGACGGCCGTCCGTGAGGAGGCACTCGACACCCTCGGGGGGTGGCGGAAACGGGCGGTCGAGGCGTTGCTCGGCCAGCACAGCCTCGACGCGGACGTGACCGGCGAGGACCTCCGTGTCGCCATGACGGTCCTCCACGAACAGTACGAGAGCGTTCACCTGAAACAGCACTACCTCCAGCAGCAGTTCACCCAGCTGTTCCAGCTCGGAACCGTTGCGGGTGTCGTGTTCATCGTCTGCACGCTGGCTCCGACGTTCCTCGGGGTGGAGTTCTTCGAGCCACCGTTCGACGTCGCGACGACCGACGCTGCTGCGGCAGCGACGGTGACGAGCCCGGGCTTCGCCGTCTTCGTCGCGCTCGCGGGGATGATCGGTGCGTCGTTGTTCGGGATGCGGTCACTCCAGAAGCAGACGGTGTCGACGAAGGTCGCCCAGCGAATCACGGGTCTGGGGCTCACCTGGGCACGTGGCCTCATCGGGGCCATCTCGGCGCTCGTCTTCTACTTCTTCCTCCAGACGCCGTTCACCGGCGACTTCGGGCAGTTGACACCGGCGGTGATGATCGTCGTCGGGTTCGCCGCGGGCTACTCGGAACGGATGGTCTCGCGGGCGGTCGAGACAGTGTCGGGGGCGACCACCGAGCCGAAAGAGTCCTGACCGGAGTGACCGGCACGTACTTGTCGCTCCCCTACGCGGGTCGAGGTGTATGTACGTCGACATCGGGAACGCCGTAGAGGCGACACCGGGCGTCTCACGCGACTCGCTCGAACGGCTCGACGACCACGTGGCAGCGGCACACGAACGCATCGAAGCGGGTCGGCGCGAGAACGAACACGGCTACGCGGCGCTGAACCTCCCCGAACGCGTTGACACGAACGCGATTCACCGGGCCGTCGAACCGTTCGAGGACTGCGAGGCCTTCCTCAACGTCGGTATCGGTGGGAGCGCACTCGGGGCGGCCACCCTCTCGGCGGCGCTCGATTCGGACGTCGACGCCTACTACCTCGACAACGTCGACCCGGTCCACACGAGCGCGGTTCTCGACTCGCTCCCCCTCGAGAACACGGTCATGAACGTCGTCTCGCGGTCGGGAACCACCGCGGAAACGCTCTCGACGTTCCTCGTCGCCCGGGAGGCGATGGACGCCGCGGGCGTGGACTGGACCGAGCGGACGCTCGTCACCACCGGCGAGGAGGGGAACCTGCGCCGACTCGCCGACACGCACGACCTCCCCTCGCTCCCGGTCCCCGACGGCGTCCCGGGTCGCTTCTCGGTCCTCTCGACGGTCGGCCTCGCGGCTGCCGCCGTCCAGGGACACGACCTCGAAGCCCTCCTCTCCGGCGGTGCCGCGGCGTCAGAGTCGCTCTCGGGGTCGCTGTTCGACTCACCCGCCTACGCCTACGGCGCGGTCTCGTACGCTCTCGCCGAGCGCGGCGCGCTGACCAACGCGATGATGCCGTACGCCGAGTCGCTCGAGTACTTCGCGGAGTGGTTCGCCCAGCTGTGGGCCGAATCGCTCGGCAAAGACGGCCTCGGGCAGACGCCGGCCCGCGCCCTCGGCGCGACGGACCAGCACTCACAGCTCCAGCTCTACCGGGCCGGCCCCCACGACAAGATGGTCACACTCGTGCGCCCCCGCGAGTACGACGACCTGGGCATCCCGGAGACGGACCTCGACGGACTGTCGTACCTCGGCGGCTCGTCGCTCGGCGAACTGCTCGACGCCGAGTTCGAGGCCACCGAGGCGTCGCTCGCGGCCGCCAACGTCCCGAACGTCCGCATCGAGATCGACCACGTCGACGAGTACGCCCTCGGCGAACTGCTCTACTCGATGGAGGCCGCCTGCGTTCTCTACGGGGAACTCGCCGGCGTGTCGACGTTCACCCAGCCCGCGGTCGAGTGGGGCAAGCGGGCCGCCCGCGGCCTCCTCGGTGGCGGCGACTTTGAGGAGGCGGCGGCGGTCGAGAACAAGCGCTCGATCGAGATCGACTAGGGCGTCGCTCCCGCCCCGACGTCGACAATCGGAGCCTTGAACCGCGCGCAGTTCGAATTCACCGGCAATGGAGTCCACGACAGGGAACGCCCGCGGGGCGATGGCCGACCGCTTCGCCGGGCTCGTCCAGGCGGTGCTGGTGGTGCTGTCGGCCTTCCTCGTCGCGGCGGCCGTGGTCGCGCCGACGTCGGCGTGGCTCGTCGACGTCGGTCTCCTCGCCCAGGAGAGCCTCGCACTCAACGTCGCACGGACCGTCCTCCAGTTCGTCGGGTTCGTCGTGGCCATCGTCGGCTTCCTCGCCATCACGGACACGTGGGACACGCTCCACCTTCGTCGGCCGACGGTGCGGACGCTCCTCCTCTCGGGGGCCGCGCTCGTCGCCCTCCTCGCGATGCAGTTCGGCGCTGGTTTCCTCTTTCAGGCCGCTGGCGTGTCGTTCGGCGAGAACCAGGTCATCACCCAGGGCAAGGAGGCACCGGTGTACTTCCTCTACATGATTCCGGTGTCGCTGTTGCTCGTCGGTCCCATCGAAGAACTGCTCTTTCGTGGCGTGGCACAGGGCGTGCTCAGACGGGGGTTCGGCGTCCGCGCCGGGATCGTCCTCGCGAGCGGCCTGTTCGGACTGGTCCACTGGGTCGCCGTCTCCGGCGGTCCCATGGAGAAGTTCGCGTACGTCTTCATCGCCGCGGTGTTGGGGATCGTCCTCGGCGTGCTGTACGAGCGGACCGAGACGCTCGTCGCGCCCGCACTGGCCCACGGGGTGTACAACTCCGTGCTGTTCTTGATCCAGTACCTCGGCGCGACCGGGGCGGTCTGAGAACCGGGACCCGCCGGGAGAGTCCGTGGCGCGCGCTGGTGCGGTCTCCGTACCGCGCCGGCACCGCGCGAGGGACGAGTGAGTGACCGGAGGGAACGAACGAATCGGCTGGGGAGAGTGTGGTTGCGGTCTCACCGAGATACCCGTCCTCAGTACGTGACTTCTCCCACGACTGAAGTCGTGGGCTTTCTCCTCAAATCTCTGTAACGAACTACGACGGGTTCTTGCGCGCCAGGTCCATCCCGCAGATCGGACACCGCTCTTTGTGTTCGTCGAACTCGCGGCCACAGCCCTGACACTGATAGCGCCACTGCCGCTCTTCGGTGATACCGTCCTGACTGACGACGTCGCAGTCGACGTCGAGGCGTGCGGCGACGTTCTGCATCGCGTAGTCGTCGGTGACGAGGGTCGCGTCGAGTTCGAACGCCGCGGCGACGAGGCGGGTGTCGGTGTCGGAGATGACGCCCGCGTCGCCCGTCTCGCGGGCGGCGCGGCGGACCTTCGCGATGGTCCCTTCGGTGGGGATGTGGACGTGCATACCGGCACCTTCCATCGCCTCGAACCGCATCGCCGCGGAGCCCTCCAGTTCGTCGCGGACGGCGGGAATCGACGCGGTCTGGTCGTCGGTGTGGTAGTCGTTGATGAACGCCGACGAATCGAGAAGTCGCATCGCGCTTACTGGGAGACGACGATGTAGTCTTTGACCGCCTGCACGTTCCCGACGGGGACGTGCAACAGGTTCTCGTCGTCCAGTTCGTAGTCGCTCGACACCTCGAGGTTCGGTTCGACCAGGAGGTCGTGCAGTTTGCCGGTCTTCAGATCCATCGTGATGTTGTACAGCGTCCCGAGTTCGGCCCCATCCGAACCCATGACGGCCTTGCCCGAGAGGTTCTCCGCGAGTACCATACGCCCGCTATGTGAGCGCGGTACTATAAACACCACGGGGGCGGCAGACGGGCGTCAGACGCCGGGACGACGGCGTTCGGGCCGACCGGCGGCGTTGCCGCGGCCGCCCTCATCTGTGGGCGCTTCACGCGGTGGCCGGGAGGGGGCCAGCGGGCTTATTACTGCCAGACCGTATACCTGGATAATGTCAGAGGACGCGCGGACACGACGGCGGTTTCTCCGCACGGCTGGGGCCGGGGTAACGGTCGCAGCAGCGGGTTGTCTCGGCGGACTCACGGGCGGGAGCAGCGGCGGGTCGCTCAAGCTGCTCGACTTCGCGTACGTCTATCCGGACGGGATGCTCCAGCGGTTTGAGGAGCGTCACGGTGTGACGGTCGAACTCCAGTCGACGGGGAGTTCGGCCCGCTCGCTCTCGTTGCTCCGGGCCGACCGCTCCGACCACGACGTCGTGGCGCTCGGGAACTACGCGGTCACGCCGGCGATAGACGAAGGGCTCATCCAGCCCGTCGACCTCGACCAGGTCCCGACGTACGACTCGGTGTTCGACTTCCTGAAGCGGGACTACTTCGAGCGGGACGGGCAGGTGTACGGCGTCCCCCGGAGCTTCGGGCAGACGCCGCTCGTCTACAACACCGAGGTACTCGACGAGGCGCCGACCTCCTGGCGTGTGCTCTGGGACGACCGGTACGAGGGGCGCGTCGGCGGCCGCGACGACGCCCGGCTACAGTTCCTCTACTGTCGGGCGGCGAACGGCCTCTCGCCGCTGAACCCCACGAGCGCCGCCGAGGTCGACTTCGACGAGATGCGTGACCTCCTCACCCGACACGTCGAGCTGTCGGGCGGGCTCTGGGGCAGCGGCGGTGACTCCGTCTCCCTGCTTCGGAACGATCAGGTGGCTGTCGAGCCGGCGTGGAACTACGTCACCTACTCGCTCCAGCAGGAGGGGTTCCCCGTCGAGCGTGTCTATCCCGAGGAGGGCACGAAGGCGTGGTTCCTCCAGCTGTGTGTCCGCGAGGGGGCACAGAACGCCGACCTTGCACACACGTTCATCAACGACTGGCACGAGTGGATGGGGTACGAGGCGCTGATGGAGCCCTCCCACATCGCGGTGCCAAACGAGCAGACCTTCGAGGACAACGACATCCCGCTCGCCGAGTACGGTCTCGACGACCCGAACCGGTTCATCTACGAGGACCCGAAGCCGCAGTCGCTCGTCGAACAGTACACGAAGACGTGGAACGAAGCGAAGAACCGCGCCGGATGACCGACGGGACGCCCGAGACCGAGGCGGTGCTCGAGTCGCGCGGCCTGACGAAGGTGTTCGGCTCCGAGACGGCGGTCGACGACGTCTCGCTGTCGGTCGCGCCCGGCGAGTTCGTCGCCCTCCTCGGCCCCTCCGGCTGCGGGAAGACGACGACGCTCCGGATGCTCGCGGGGCTGGAGACGCCAACCGAGGGACGCGTCCTTCTCGACGGGGGCGACGTGACGGCCCGCCCCGCGAACCGGCGGGACGTCGGCCTCGTCTTCCAGGACCTCGTGTTGTTCCCCCACATGAGCGTCGGCGAGAACGTCGCCTACGGGTTGGCCCGGGCGGGCGTCGACCGCGACGAGCGCGACAGTCGGGTGGCCGACATGCTCGACCTCGTCGGTCTCGGTGGGTTCGGCGAGCGTGACCCGACGTCGCTCAGCGGCGGGCAGCGCCAGCGGGTCGCCCTCGCCCGCTCGCTCGTCACAGAGCCGCGTGTCCTCCTCCTCGACGAACCGCTGTCGAGCTTGGACCGCAGCCTGCGCGAGGAACTGCAGACGGAGCTCACACGCATCCAGCGCGAGGTCGGCACGACGTTCCTCTACGTCACCCACGACCAAGAGAGCGCGATGACGATGGCCGACCGCGTGGCCGTGATGAACGATGGGCGGCTCGTCGAGACGGGCGCGCCGGAGCGACTCTATCGGGAGCCGGAGACGGCGTTCGTCGGACGGTTCTTCGGCGATGCGGCCGTCGTCGAGGCCGTGGTCGCGGGTCCGGACGCCGTCCGACTCGGCGGGGGTGTCGTGCCGGCGGCGGGAGTGGCCGACGCCGCCCCGGGCGACGCGGTGACGGTCGCCGTCCACCCCGACGACGTCTCGCTCGCGACCGGGAACGCGCCGCTCTCGGGGACGGTCCGAACGACCGCCTACCGCGGTGGTCACTACGAGCACGCCGTCGACCTCGCCGATGGTGTCACGCTCCGTGCGTGGACTGCCGAGACGCGTCCACCGGAAGCCGCCGTCGGCGTCACGGTCGAGCGGGTCCGAGTGGTCCGCGACGAGTCGAACCGACCCGACGTGGTCGAGAGGACAGCGTGACCAGGGACGGAGCGGACGCGGCGGGTCGGCGCGCCGACGGTGGGACGGACGTGTCGGGGACCACCCGGACTCCTCCGGCGGACCGGTCGGGGCCGGCAGGCGAGGTCGATACGGGCCTGGCTCGACTCCGCACTGTGACGACGCCTCGTCGGCGAGACGCGCTCCTCGCGGCCGCTCCGGTCGCACTCGCGGTCGGACTGGGGCTCCTCCCGCTCTTCGTCCTCTTCGTCGAGAGCCTCTCGCCGTGGCCGACCCTCGCGAACTACGCCGAGGTCCTCGACCCGCTGTACGTCGACATCCTGGCACAGTCGCTCGCCCTCGGGCTGGCCGCGACCGCGGCGTGCCTCGCCCTCGCCTACCCGGTGACCTACTGGCTCGCCCACCGCTGTCCGGGTCGGTACCGCCTCCCGCTGCTCGTCTCTCTGGTGCTCCCGCTGTGGCTCAACTACGTCGTGCTCAACTACACCTGGCGGGAGATACTCGCCCGCGGCGGCGTGCTCAACCTCGTACTGCTTCGGCTGGGGGTCGTGAGCGAGCCGCTGTCGCTTCTCAACACCCCCGTCGCGGTGTTCGTCGGCTTCGTCTACATCTACCTGCCGTACGTCCTCCTGACGATGTACGTCTCGATGGAGCGATTCGACGAACGGCTCGTGGAGGCCGCCCGGACGCTCGGGGCGTCGGCCCCGCGCGTCGTCGTCGACGTCGTCGTCCCCCAGACGCTCGCCGGCGCGGTCGCGAGCGCGCTCGTCGTCTACGCCCGAATCGCCGGGGCGTTCGCCACACCCGAAATCCTGGGCGGCCCGGGGGTCCAGATGATCGCACGCATCATCGCCGACGCCTTCTACGAGACGCTCGACTGGCCGTTCGCCGCCGCGATGGCGTTCGTCTTCCTCGCGGTCGTCGCGGTCGGGTTCGGCCTCGGTGTGCTCTCCCCGGAGGTCAGACGGGAGCTGAAACGATGGTGAACGAACCGTCGGTCGGGGCCGGTCCGTCCGTCCTGGGAACGGTGTGGCGACGGACTACTCCCCGACTCCTCGGTGCGACCGCGGCCGTGACGCTCGTGTTCTTCTACGTCCCCGTCGCACTCGTGGCGTACTTCTCGCTGGCGCCGACGACACAGCCGACGCTCCCTCTCGAGGGAGTGAGCCTCCGGTGGTACCGCGCGGTGTTCGCCGACAGCCGGTTCGTCCGGGGCCTGGCGACGAGCGTCGGCATCGGTGTCGTCGCCGCTATCGGCGGGACGGCGCTCGGAACGATGGCCGCCCACGTCATCGTCAGAGGGCGGCTCCCCCGGTGGGTGCGTGGCGCGGTCGCTCTCGTCGTCGCGCTCCCGCTCTTCGTCCCGACCATCGTCGTCGCGCTCGGCGTGGGTGTGTTCGCCGGTCGGGTCGGCCTCGGCTTCGGCTTCGTGCCGGTCCTCCTGGGGCATCTCTTCTGGGTGCTCCCGTTCAGTACGTTCTTGCTCGCATCACGGTTCGCCGACCTCGACGCGGGGCTGACGGAGGCGGCACGGACGCTCGGCGCGGACGACTGGACCGCGTTCCGGACAGTGACGCTGCCGCTCTTGGCTCCGGCACTGACCGCGTCGGTCCTCTTCTGTTTCGCGCTCTCGTTCAACGAGTTCCTCATCACCTACTTCCTCGCCGGGAGCGGCGTCACCACGATGCCGCTGGAACTGTTCGACAACATCCGCACCGCGCGGGTGTCTATCCTCAACGCCGCGAGCACGCTCGTCTTGGTCGTCAGCGCCGTCGTCGCGTTCGTCGCGTCGTTCCTGGAGCCGCCGACGCGCGCGGAGTGAAACGGACGCACACCGGTGAGGCGGATGGGCTCGAGGGGTGAGACAGACGCAGACGCGCGTTCGGCGTGACGATGGACTTAACTCTCCCCCTCGGCACCTCCTTGATAAGGAACTTCTCCGGGAGTGACGCTCATGTCTGAATCCGACACCACACCCA
Organism: Salinigranum halophilum; assembly: GCF_007004735.1. Classification (NCBI taxonomy): domain Archaea; kingdom Methanobacteriati; phylum Methanobacteriota; class Halobacteria; order Halobacteriales; family Haloferacaceae; genus Salinigranum; species Salinigranum halophilum. The sequence continues at coordinate 552,601 of NZ_SSNL01000005.1, read as the reverse complement.
CCACACTCCGAACCCCCATCGTCGCCGTCCTCGGTCACGTCGACCACGGCAAGACGAGTCTGCTCGACACGATCCGCGGGTCGGCCGTCTCTGAGGGCGAGGCGGGAGCCATCACGCAGCACATCGGGGCCACGGCGGTCCCGCTCGAAACTATCTCCGGGATGGCCGGGAGTCTCGTCGACCCCGACGACTTCGACCTCCCCGGCCTGCTGTTCATCGACACGCCGGGACACCACTCGTTCAGCACCCTCCGCTCTCGAGGCGGGGCGCTGGCCGACATCGCCATCGTCGTCGTCGACGTCAACGACGGCTTCCAGCCGCAGACCGTCGAGGCCATCGACATCCTCAAGCGGACCGGGACGCCCTTCGTCGTCGCCGCGAACAAGATCGACACGACGCCGGGGTGGAACCCCCAGGAGGGTGCACCCATCCAGCAGACGTACGAGGCACAGTCCTCCCGCGCCCGGTCGATGCTGGACGAGAACCTCTACGAGATCATCGGCGACCTCTCGGACAACGGCTTCTCCGCCGACCTCTACTGGCGCGTCCAGAACTTCCAGAAGAACGTCGGCGTCGTGCCCTCCTCGGCGATGACCAAGGAGGGTATCCCCGACCTCCTCGCCGTCTTGATGGGGCTCTCTCAGCGGTACATGAAAGAGGAGATGCAGATCGACGTGACGGGCCCCGGCGCGGGCACGGTCCTCGAGGTGAAAGACGAGCGCGGCTTCGGGACCACGCTCGACGTCGTCCTCTACGACGGGACCGTCCGCGAGGGCGAGACCATCGTCGTCGGCGGGAAGAACGACCCCATCGTCACGGAGGTCCGGGCGCTCCTCCGTCCCCGACCGAACGCCGAAATCCGCACGGAGAAGCGGTTCGAGCGGGTCGACGAGGTCACTGCGGCCTCCGGGGTGAAGATCGCCGCACCCGACCTCGAAGACGCGATGGCGGGCGCACCGGTCCGCGTGGTCCGTGACCGGCCAGTCGACGAGGTCATTGCCGAGGTCAAGCGCGAACTCGCCGAGATCGAGGTCGAGACCGCCGAGGAGGGCGTCGTCGTGAAGGCAGACACCCTCGGCAGCCTGGAGGCGATGGCGAACGCGCTCGACGAGGCCGAGGTGCCCATCCTCCGCGCCGAGGTGGGCGACGTCGCCCCGCGGGACGTGGCCGTCGCGTCGACGGCGAACGAGGAGAAACACGAGGTCATCCTCGCGTTCAACGTCGACGTGCTGAACAACGCTCGGGAGGAACTGGACAAGACCGGGGTGAAGCTGTTCGACGACGACGTCATCTACCAACTCGTCGAGGAGTACGAGGAGTACGTCGACGAGATGCAGCGCGCCCAGCAGGAGAACGTCCTCGACAAGATCATCCGGCCGTGTCGGTTCAGAGTCCTCGAGGACCACGTCTTCCGGCAGTCCAATCCCGCGGTAGTCGGCGTCGAGGTGATGTCGGGCACCCTGAAGAACAACCAGTACGTCGTCAAGTGGGAGGGCAACGAGCCGACGCGCGTCGGCCAGCTGAACGGCATCCAAGAGCAGGGTGAGGACGTGAGCGAAGTCCGCGCCGGTAAGCGCGTGAGCGTCGCTATCGACGGGCCGACGGTCGGCCGACAGATCGACGAGGGTGACGAGCTCTGGGTGATGCTCCCCGAGAAACACGCGAAGATCCTCGAACAGGAGCTCTCCTCGGACATCCCGGCGGACGAACTCGAGGCGCTCCAGTCGTACCTCGACAAGCACCGCCGGCGCGACCCCTTCTGGGGCAAGTAACCCTCCTCACCGCCGTTCCGCCGCGGCGGTCACTCGTCGTCCACGCTCGGTCGTCTCGGTCGGTCCTCTGCCAGTCGCTCGTCCGTCACGTCTCCGCCAGCCGCTCGTCAATCACTCATAACTTACGAGAAGTTATCTGTAATGTACACCGATTCACAGCACCACGTTGAACGAACCCTCCCAGAAATTTTTAGTAGAGAATACTCGTAGGAAGGAACGAGGTGAGTACCGATGAGCACTCGTACCGGCCTCGAAACCCGTTTCGAAGACGATGCAGAGCTGAGCGAACACGACGCCACCGCGCCCGGGCGGGTCGACGACACGGACGGGTGGCGGGTCTCTCGCTACGACCTCATTCTGGTGCTCCTGCCGCTCCCACTGCTGTTCGGCATCGGCTGGGCGTCGGTGACTGCAGCACCGATGTCGGCCGGGGCTAGCCTCGGGTCCGTCCCGACGCTCGCCCTACTCGTGTACGGGCTCTTCGTCGCCGGTCCGACGGACCCCTCCGGCGACGACGCGCGCTAGCGCGGATGAGAAGAACGGTGCGTTCCGGTCGGCTACCGTGCGGTCGGCGTCAGGTCGTCACCGACCGTCGACATCACCTGGAAGGCGGCCGACGCGGCGAGGCCGCGGGCGACCTCGGTACACTCCTCCGAGGAGAGTCCCGACGCGAGGTCGTCGGCGTCGGGGGTGAGTCCGGCGCTAACCGGGTGGCCCACCGGTGGGTGAACGGCGACAGTCGCCCGCGGCCCGTTCGAGCCGTTCGACAGTTCCGACCCGATGGCGTAGCTGTCGGGCAGATACGTCCGCGTCTGCGCGACGATGCCGGCGACGGCCTCGCGAAGCTGCCGGAGTTCCGCGGCGGAGAGCTCCTCGATGTCGGCGGACGGCTGGCCCGCACCGACCACGCCGGGCGCACCCGCGTATGGGTTGTTTCCGTTCATCAGACACCCACGATACGGGAAGCGGCCGCAAAAAGCCGTCGGAGACGGACATATCCGTTTCGATAGAAAAGAGACCGCGCGTCGTGCCGTCCCCGGCGAGGGTCACCTGCCGCTACAGGATGGGCTCGCTCTCGCCGTAGACGGCGAGGACGACCGCCGTCGTGTACTCGGTCGTCGCGGAGACGTCGCCGGTCGCGAGGGCGACGTCCTCGGCGTCGAACGACCACTCGCGGAGTTCTCTCCCGTCTTCGAGTCCGCGCTCGACGGTCGTTCGGACCGCCTCGGGGTCGTCGCCCGAGGCCTCGTAGAAGAGTCCGGGGCCGGGGCCGGTGGCCCAGCCGACGCCCGCACAGACCCGCTCTGCGGTCCCCGTCCGAGCGGTCGCGCGCGACTCGACCACGGTGAGTCGGTTACCTGCGGGGCCCAGGTCGGGGGCCGTCTCGACCACGTCGACCGTCGCCTCGGCCGGGATGACCGAGGAGACGCTGACGAGGTTGTAGTTGTGGACGTTAGCGTCCGCGAGCGCCGCGTCGTAGGAGGCCATCGCCGTCCGAGCGCTGGCGACACCGCGGACGACGTAGATGGTGCTCATCGTCTCGAGAAGAGAGACGCGACGAATAATGGGTTACGATACGCTCGCGCGAGGGAGGGGAGCGACGGTCAGTACTGGTAGTCGAGGCCCGGAATCTCGACGTTGTCGTCCTCGGCGAGCTTCTCGGTCGCGGCGACGAAGTCGGCGTGGCTGACCTCCGTGCGTCCGTCGCGGATGGCGAACATGCCGGCCTCGGTCGCGAGCGAGGCGATGTCGGCGCCGCTGTAGCCGTCGAGGTCGGTGGCGACGGCGTCGGTGTCGACGTCGTCGGCCAACTGCATGTCGCGCGTGTGAATCTCGAGAATCCGCGCGCGTCCCTCGGGGTCGGGGTTCGGGACCTCGATGAGGCGGTCGAACCGCCCCGGCCGGAGGATGGCCTCGTCGAGCATGTCGAAGCGGTTGGTGGCGGCGATGATGCGGATCTCGCCGCGTTCGTCGAAGCCGTCCATCTCGTTCAGGAGCTGCATCATCGTCCGCTGGACCTCCGCGTCGCCCGACGTCTTCGAGTCGGTCCGCTTCGAGGCGACGGCGTCGATCTCGTCGATGAAGATGACGGCGGGTTCGCGCTCGTTCGCGAGTTCGAAGAGGTCTCGGACCAGTCGCGACCCCTCGCCGATGAACTTGCGCACGAGTTCGGAGCCGGCCATCTTGATGAACGTCGCGTCCGTGTGGTTGGCGACGGCCTTCGCGAGCATCGTCTTGCCCGTCCCCGGCGGACCGTGGAGCAACACGCCGGCGGGCGGGTCGATGCCGACCTCCCGAAACATCTCGGGCCGTTCGAGGGGGTCTTCGACGGCCTCGCGCACCTCGCGGACCTGGTCGTCGATGCCACCGATGTCGTCGTAGGTGACGTCGGGCGAGGCGTCGATTTCCATCGCCTGCGCGCGGGCGTCGGTCTCGTCCGAGAGGAGCGTCTGGATGGCGAACGAGTCGTTGATGGCGACGCGGTCGCCGGCGGCTACCTCTGCGTCGAGCCGCGGCGACACCTCCGTCAGGACCTCCTGGTTGTTGCCGTGTTGTTTGATGATGACGCCGTCGTCGTTCTGCTCTTCGACCGTCGCGACGTACAGTGACGACGACTTGAGCGTCTCGTTGCGGCGCTTGAGCTGGTCGACCTCGTCTTTGAGCGACTCGGTCTCCTCGTCGGCCTCTGCGAGGCGCGATTCGAGCTCCTCGTTGACCGACTGCATCCGCTGGTAGTGCTGTTTGATCGCCGAGAGCCGCTCCCCATCGGACATCTCCGGGTCCAGATCGAGGTGCGGACGCTCGGGTAACGACGGACTCCGTGACATCAGTTGTGCGCACTATGAACCCCGCGTAAATGTGCCTTTGGGTCGCGGGGACGCTTCCGTCGTCGCCGGATTCCGGCCGGAGACCCCGCAGAACCCACTCAGAGCAGCGACGCGGCCTGGTCGAGGTAGTCGCCGTACACCGCGAGCGCGCGCTCGATGGGCTCGGGGTCGGTCAGGTCGACACCCGCGGTCTGGAGCACCTCGAGCGGGTACTTCCGACCGCCCAGTCGCAGCGCCTCGCGGTACTCGGCGGCCGCCGGTTCACCCTCGTCGAGGATGCGCTCGACGATGGCCACCGCCGCCGAGATGCCCGTCGCGTACTGGTAGACGTAGAAGTTGTAGTAGAAGTGCGGAATCCGCATCCACTCGCGCTCGATGCGCTCGTCGGCGACGGCGGGCTCGTAGAACTCCGATTTCAACTCGCCGTACATCGAATCGAGCCGGTCGGGGGTGAGCGCGCCGTCCGCCTCGACGACCTCGTGGATCTGCAGCTCGAAGTCGGCGAACATCGTCTGCCGGTAGAGCGTCGACCGGAAGCGCTCGAGGTACTGGTCGAGGACGTGCATCCGGAACTGGTCGTCGTCGACAGTGTCGAGAAGATGGTGCGTGAGGAGCGTCTCGTTCACCGTCGAGGCGACCTCCGCGGTGAAGATCTCGTAGCTCGCGTACTGCCAGGGCTGGCTCTCGTTCGCGAGCTCCGAGTGCATCGAGTGACCCAGCTCGTGCGCCAGGGTGAACATCGACTCGATGTCGTCCTGGTAGTTCATCATGATGAACGGCTGGGTGTCGTACGTCCCCGCCGAGAACGCGCCCGAGCGCTTCCCCCGGTTCTCGTAGACGTCGACCCACCGCGAGTGGAGCCCTTCGGCCATCCGTTCTCGATACTCGCTTCCCAGGGGGGCGACGGCCTCGGTGATGTACTCGACCGCCTGGTCGTATTCGACGGTTGGCGACTCCTCGCCCGTGAGCGAGACGTAGAGGTCCCACATCCGCAGGTCGTCGAGGCCGTGGGCGTCGCGCTTCAGTTCGGCGTGATAGTGGAGGTGATGCAGGTGCTTGCGGACCGTCTCCAGCAAGGTGTCGTACACCTCGACGGGGACGTTCGGCCCGTTCAGCGCGGCCGCGCGGGCGGTGTCGTATCCGCGGACGTTCGCCATCTTGACGTCCTTCGTGACGCTGTTCTTGAGCGCCGTGCCGACGGTGTTTCGGACGTCGGCCCACCGGTCGTAGAACTCCTCGTGGACCCGTCGTCGGAAGTAGCGGTCGGGGTGTTTCTGCAGTTTGGTGAAGTTCGCCTGAGTGATCTCGACAGCCTCGCCCTCGGGGTTCTCCACCGTCGGGAACTCCATGTCCGCGTTGGTGAGCATCGAGTAGACGTCACTCGCCGCGCCCGTCACCTCCGAGAGGTCCGCGAGGAGCTCTTCGACCTCCGTCGAGCGGGTGTGGGGCTTCATCCGCAACACGTCGTCGAGGTAGTGTTCATACGCCTCCAGACCGGGTTCGTCCTCGACGAGGGCAGCCACCTCCTCGCGGGAGAGTGCCTGGAGTTCGGGCTCGACGTACGACGCCGCGCTGCTCGCCTCGGCGGAGAGCGACTGCGCTCTGGCGGAGAGTGCCTGGAACTCCTGGTTCCGTGTGTCCTCCGCCGACCGGAGGTTCGCGTAGGAGACCACCTTCGACAGCTCGCGCATCACCTCCTCTTCGAGTTCCAGCACGGCCAGCAGCGTCTCGCCGTCCTCGGTGACCTGCCCCTCGAACTCCCGCAGCTCTGGAACGCGCTCTTTGACCGCTGCGAAGGCCGCCTCCCACTCCTCGTCCGACGTGTAGATGGAGTCGAGGTCCCACTTGTACTCCGCCGCGATCTCCGACCGTTCGGGAACCGAACTCATGGACGGGGAGAAGGCGGCGGCAAGCCTAAGGGTTGTCCCCGCGGCACGACAGACGAAAAGCGAGATGCGTCGAACCCGTCTGTCCCGTCGATGACAGCACCCATCGCGACCTGTCCCGACCACGGGACGTACTTCGAGCACGCGTGTCCAGTCTGCGGAGCGGCGGGCGACCGGGTGCTCTCCGGCGCTCGCCGAACCCGGCTCTCGAAGTTCCTCTCCGGCGCGCTCAGACACTTCCCCGACGACGTCGGCCTCTCGCTCGACGCGTCGGGGTGGGCGTCCTATCCGGCGGTCGTCGAGACCGTCACGGGTCGGTACGACTGGGCCGGCAAACGGGAGGTAGACGCGGTCCTCGTGACTGACCCGAAGGGACGGTTCGAGACCGCTTCCCACGGAACTGGGCGGGAGGTGCGGGCGGCGTACGGTCACTCGGTCGCCGTCGACCTCGACGACGGAGGCGAAGGAGGGGCAGACGACATCCCGGACACGCTCTACCACGGAACCGCGCCGCGGGCCCTCGACGCGATTCTCGCGGAGGGACTGCGCCCGATGGGTCGACAGACGGTCCACCTCTCTGGGAGCCGTGAGACCGCCCGAGAGGTCGGGCGACGACACGCCGATGGTGCGCCGGTCGTCTTCAGTGTCGACGCGCGTGCCCTCGTCGACGACGGGTTCGACGTCCGAACGCGTGGGACGGACACCTACACGGTCGCGCGGGTCCCGCCCCGGTATCTCTCTCGCGACGAGACCGCGTGAGGACGCAGCGACCACTCCACTGGAGCCCCCGTCTTTTTCTCCCAGGACGTCGACTCGCCACACATGAAGGTACTCTTGGGAATCGGTGGGTCGGACGACTCGCTCACCGCGCTCGAGCAGACCATCGACCGCGCCCGCGAGGCCGGCGACGACCTCACCGTCGGGATTATCGACAACCCCGCGGCTGAGTTGTCACGCGACGCGCTCGAAGCTCGCGTCCGCGAGATGCTCGACGAGGCCGGGGTCGACGCCACGGTGCGACACCTCGAGGGCGACCCCGGGAGCGCGCTGGTCGACCTCTCCGAGGACGGGCACTTCGACAAGATCGTCCTCGGTGGCGGCGAGACCAGCCCGATGGGAAAGATTCGAATCGGCAGCATCGCGGAGTTCGTGCTCCTCAACTCACACGTGACGGTGTCACTGGTCAGATAATGAGCGAACGAGACTACCCAGACGAACCGGCCGAGGCGTTCGAGGCCCCGCCGGTCGTCTTCGAGGACAAGGAGGGCCGCGAGATCGATATCCGCCCCTACGAGGGGACGGACGAGGAGACGGAGGCGCTCGTCGAGATGTACGGGGCGTTCGACCCGGCCGACCGCGCCCAGGGAATCCCGCCTGGGAAGGAAGACCGTATCCGGACGTGGCTCTCGAACATCCTCGACGAGGAGTGTCTGAACGTCGTCGCGTGGGACGGCGAGACGGCGGCCGGTCACGCCACGCTCGTCCCCGACGGCGACGCGTACGAACTCGCCATCTTCGTCCTCCAGGCGTACCAGCGCGCCGGTATCGGCCGGCGGCTCATGTACGCCCTCTTGGGGTACGGGCGCGAGGAGGGAATCGAGAAGGTGTGGCTCACGGTCGAGCGGTGGAACCGCCCGGCCGTCAACCTTTATCACGAGACGGGCTTCGAGACGAGCGACGCCGAGAGCTTCGAACTGGAGATGACCATCCGCCTGCAGTGAGTGGGTGAGGTCACTGACGGGCAGCCACGTCGAGGTCGACGTCGGCGAGCAGGTCGCGTATCTCGTCGACCTTCGCGGTCTGTTGCTCGTTGGCGGCGGCGACGTCCGTGATCCGTTCGGCGACCTGTTCGGCCTGTGTTGCCGTCTCGTCCACGGTCGATGCGACCTCTTCTGTCGATGCGGCCTGCTGGTCGGTCGCGTCGGCGACTTCCTGAGCACCCATCGCGGCCTCCTCGACCGCGTTGTCGATGTCCCGGAGGACGTCGATTGCCACGTCGACCTGGCCGAGGCCCGCGTCGATTTCGTCGTTCGCCTGGTCGATGCGTTCGACGGTGCTTGTCGTCTCCGTCTTGATGTCGTCGACCTTCGACTCGATGTCGGCCGCGTTCTCGCGGGACTCCTCGGCGAGTTGTTTCACCTCGTCGGCGACGACGGCGAACCCCGACCCGGCCTCGCCGGCGCGGGCGGCCTCGATGCTGGCGTTGAGCGCCAGCAGGTTGGTCTGGTCGGCGATGTCGTTGATGACCTCGACCACCTCGTCGATTTCTTGGATACGCGCGCGGAGACGTGAGACGTCCGTGGCGACGTCGTCGGTCACGCTGTCGACGGTCTCCATCGCGTCGACGGCGCTGTCGGCCGCTTCTCGCCCGTCTTCGGCGAGGTCGAGCGCCTGTGAACTCATCTGCGTCGTCTGCTCTGCTCCGGAGGCGATCTCCTCGACGGCCGCGCTGAGGTTCGCGACCTCGCCGGCGACGCCGCCCATGTTGTCCGACTGCTCTGTCGCGAGTTCGCTGATCTCCTGTGAACTCCGCGCCACCTGGTCCGAGGCCTCGCCGAGTTCGCGGAGCGCTCCCGTCAGTTCAGTCGCTACCGTCGACGACCCGACGTCGGGTTCGGTCTGCCGTCGTCCGTCGGTTCGTGTCTCTTGGTCCTGCGTGGACATTCACTCGCGACTTGTTAGAACTAAAATATAAGTTGTCGCTCCCCAGACCCATTTGTGATAATAACTACCGCAGATACCGTAGTCCCCTACGGGAAGTGTGACGCCGAGACCGCAAGGTCCGTACCGCTGGTCGTCCTCTGGCAGCCTATGACCGAGGACAGACAGGCCACGTTCGGGGCCGATGGGAGCCTCGACACCGAGACGCCGCCGGAGGCGCGGGAGGGGACGACCGACCGGGGCGAAGCGAAGGACGAACACGAGACGAACGGCGGGTACAACCGGTACGACGTCTCCAGCCTCCTCCAGAAGGCCGTCCGCCGCTCCGACGAGCGGGTCGCTGCCTGGGCGGCGTGGGAACTCGCCCGGTCGGGCTACGCGTGGAACCTCTGGGACCGCCTGAACCTCTACGTCGTCGAGGACCTCCGCGCCGGCCAGGACGTCGCCTTGCTGGTCGAGCGATACGAGACGCTCGCGACGGAGCGGTGGGAACCCGACTCCTGGAAGGGGCGACTCTGTGCGATTCACGCCGCGCTCGCGTGTGCCCGCGCTCGCTCGTCACGCGAGGCGGCCAACGCCGACGAGTGCTTCCGCCTCGTCGCGGAACGACGGGCCGCGTGCGGAGCAGACGAGGACCCGCCCGTCGAGTTCCCGGTCGGCGACCTCGAACCCGGCGGCCCGTACGACGTGGTCTTCGACCAGCACACCGGTGAAGGGGCGCGGAAGGGGCGCGGCACCCGATTTTTCAAGACGCACGGGGCGCGGGTCGGTCCCGAGGAAGACGGCGAAGAGAGTCGGCGCTGGCAACGACTCGCGATGGTTCTGTCGGACGTCGAGTACTCGGACGCGGAACTCGACCACGCGCTCACGCCCGTCTCCGCGGACGACCCCTGGCCCGAGTCGGACGACGACGACCTGCGGGACTAGTCGGTGGTCTCCCGTCGCGGTGACCGGCCTCGACCGAACACGGCGACACCGATGAGCGAAAGACGAGGCGTGGTAACGTTCATCAGTGTCGCGGACCAATCCGAATCCGACCGTGCCCGAGAGACGACCATCGTGCGCCGTCGAACGGCTGTCGCTCGCCCCGGCCGAACAGTGGACGCTCCACGACGTTCTGGCCGACCGGCTTCAGCGTGACCGCGGCGGCGACCCCGCGGACGAGCGCACGGCCTCCCACCGTCGGCAGGCGTTCGAGACCCTCGACGACGGAGGACGGCGGTTCACGCGGCCAGAACTCGAAGCGATGCAGCGGACGCTGGCGCGTGCACACCACACGCGGCGCTGGGAGGTCGAGCGACCGCGACTCGAATCGCTGTTACGGCAGATTTCGTCGGCGCTCGACTAGACGGACGAAGTGATGGAGGTAGACGGTCAGACCGAAAGCACCGGCTGGGAGGCGTACAGGAGGACGTACTCGGCGGCTTTCTCTAAGACCTCGCCGGGGTCGCCGGTGACCGGCTCGCGCGGGACGACGATGAAGTCCGCGCCGACGTCGTCGGCGGTGTCGAGGATGGCGCTGCCGGGGTGGCGGGTCTTGACCCGCGTGGAGAACCCGAACGCGGTCGAGTGGGAGATGTGGACGCCCTTCCCGGTGGCGTAGTCGGCGACGCTATCCATGAACGCCTCGTGGTCGCCGACGACGCTCCCCTCGTCGATGGTCCCGTCCTCGATGGCGCGGACCACGTTCTCACCGAGGAGGTAGACGGCGTGGACCGAGGCGTCGTACTGCTCGGCGATGGAGACGGCGTACTCGACGGCGAGCGCGGACTCCTCGCTCCCGTCGACGGGGGCGAGGACGAGTTCGACGTCGATCGGAGCCGACGACGCGTGTTCCATGCGTGGGGGTGTGACGGCCGGTGGCAAAAACCCGTCGCCTCCGAGGGTGTGTGGACGCGGCGCGGCGGTCCGGCCCGTCCTCGGTCTCGCGTTCGCTGCGCCCCGGCGCGCGCCGAGTCAGCTTCTGCCGACACGGTTGTTTAAGAACCCTAGCCGACTACGTACCCCTATGCGAGGAATCCGTATCGGGAGTGCGTTTGGAATCCCCATTCGCCTCGATATCACCTTTCTCTTGGTACTCCCGCTGTTCGCCTGGCTCATCGGCTCCGACGTGTCGAACCTGACGGGTGTCATCAACAGCCTCTTCGGGACCGCTATCGCGGCCGACCCGCTCACGGCAGGGTCGATGCGGTGGGTGCTCGGGAGCGCGGCGGCCCTCGGGCTGTTCTTCGGCGTGTTACTCCACGAGTTCGGTCACTCGCTCGTCGCCATGCGGTACGGCTACGAGATCGAGTCCATCACCCTCTGGCTGTTCGGCGGGGTCGCCCGCTTCACCGAGATTCCCGAAGACTGGAAGCAGGAGTTCACCATCGCCGTCGCCGGCCCCATCGTGAGTATCCTCGTCGGCATCGTCTCGTACGTCGGGTTCGTCGCGCTTCCGCTGGGTGACCCGGTGAAGTTCGTCCTCGGCTATCTGGCCCTGACGAACGTCGCGCTCGCGGTGTTCAACATGCTCCCGGGCTTCCCGATGGACGGGGGACGGGTCCTCCGCGCGCTGCTCGCGCGCAACCGCCCACACGCCCGCGCGACGCAGTTGGCGGCCGAGGTGGGGAAGATATTCGCGTTCCTGCTCGGCCTCTTCGGCCTCTTCGCCAACCTGTTCTTGGTCGCGCTCGCTTTCTTCATCTACATGGGCGCGTCCAGCGAGGCCCAGCAGACCGTGATGAAGGCGGCGTTCCAGGACGTCATCGTCCGCGACATCATGACCCCCCGCGAGGAACTCCACGTCGTCGACGAGCGCGCCTCCGTCGCCGAACTCCTAGAGCAGATGTTCCGCGAGCGCCACACCGGCTACCCGGTGATGCACAACGGCCAGCTCGTGGGGATGGTGACGCTCGACGACGCGCGGGGCGTCCGCGAGGTCGAACGCGACGCCTACCGGGTCGAGGAAGTGATGTCCCGAGACCTCGCGACCATCACGCCCGACGCCGACGCGATGGAGGCCATCACGCTGATGCAACAACACGGCGTCGGCCGCCTCCCGGTCGTCGAGAACGGCGAGTTCGTCGGCCTCGTCTCCCGCTCGGACCTCGTCACCGCGTTCAACATCATCCAGTCGCGCGGCTCGCTCGACTCGTTCGGCCGCGAGCCCTCGCTCGACGTGCGCCCCTGACCGACAGCGCGCACCCACGACCGGGGCCGACGACTCACCGCGGCGGATACGCGTCGTGCCAGGGTCGCACTCGCTCGAACGCCCCGCTCGCGGCGAACACCGTCTCGTCGTCGAAGCGGTCGCCGACGAGTTGCAGTCCGACCGGGAGGCCGCCGTCGGTGAACCCGGCCGGAATCGACGCCGCCGGGTGGCCCGTGAAGTTGATGGGATAGGTGAGACACCAGCCGATGAGGGGGTCGACCGGCTCGCCGTTCACCTCGGCGGGGCCGACAGTGCTCCCCATCTCGTCTTCGTCGTTCTTCACCGGTGGGACGGCCAGCGTCGGCGTCACGAGGAGGTCGTACTCCTCGACGGTGAACACGTCCTGCAGCGCGTCGTACACCTCCGTCCGCAGGTGTTCGTCGCGCTTGTAGTCGACGATGGACTGGTCGCGCGTCTCCACTAGGAGGTCGGCGAACTCGGGCGTGAGTTCGTCCCGGTGGTCGCCGAGCAGGTCCAGCCCCTCGTCTTTGAACCCCTCGACCGCCGAGTGATACAACATCCCGATCTCGCGGAGCCAGAGGTCGGCCAGTTCCATCTGGTCGTGTGTCAGCCCGAGAGAGATCTCTTCGACCGTTGCGCCGGCGGTCTCGAACGCGGTGACCGCGTCGTCGACGACGGCCCGGACGCGCTCGTCGATTGGGAAGATGTCGAAGTCGGGGCTGTACGCGACCTGCATCCCCTCGACGCCACGACGGACCGCCCCGCGGAAGTCGTGCGGCTCTTCGGGCATGCTCAGTGGGTCCCGTGGGTCCGGCCCGGTCATCACGTCGAGCATGAGCGCGGCGTCCTCGACGGTTCGGGTCAACGGTCCGGCGTGGATGGCCGGCGTGTGCGAGAGGAACGCGTCGGGACGAATCGCCTGCGCGACCCGTCCGTAGGTCGCTTTGAACCCGTACACGCCCGACCAGGCCGCGGGGATGCGGACCGAGCCGCCGCCGTCCGAACCCTGTGCGATGGGGACGAGTCCGTCCGCGACGGCGGCCGCGCTCCCGCCCGACGACCCGCCCGCGTTCCGCTCGAGGTCGAACGGCGTGCTGGTCGGCCCGAAGAGCCGGTTGTCGGTCGTCCCCTTGTGCCCCATCTCCGGCGTGTTCGTCTTGCCGAGGACGATGGCTCCGGCCTCCTCCAGCCGCCGGACGTACGTCGCCGACTCCTCGGGGACGAACTCCGCGAACGGCACCGACCCCATCGTGTTCCGGACGCCCGTCTTGAAGTCGAAGAGGTCCTTGATGGCGATTGGGACGCCGTGGAGGGGACCGAGTTCTTCGCCACGTCTCACCGCGGCTTCCGCCTCTCGCGCACGCTCGCGAGCGTCGTCTCCGAGCACGGTCACGAACGCGTTTATGTCCTCGTTCCGCGCCTCGATTCGCTCGAGACACGCGTCGACGACGTCGACGGGCGAGAGGTCCCCGCGCCTGATTCGCGACGCGAGCACCGACGCTGAGGTGTAGGCGAAGTCTTCTGACATGGTCTCTCACACTTCGACGGGTGTTGACAAAAGAGTAACTATTAATCGTGTGGATGCGGCCGGCGACGCGACTGACGCTCTCGTGCGCTCGGCGTCCGACCAGCAACCCTTAACACGTGGACGGGAGACGATTCACCCGATACCGATGTCCCTGGATATCTCCGACGCCCTCTCGGACGGACTCGACCGTACATTCCAGCGAAACGGCCTCCTCATCGCGGTCGTCTTCGTCGTCTTCGGTCTGATCGACGCCGTGGCCGGGCAGACGCTCGCGGCGGCCACAGCCCGGTTCGCGGAGCAGGCGATGAGTCAACTCCCGTCGGATGCGCCGGCGAACCCGGCCGTCACGACGCTGCCGAGCGCCGAGGCGACCCCGCTGTCGCTCCCCGTTCCGCTCCCCGTCGCCCTCGGCCTCGTGGCCGTCCTCGCGTTCGTCGCCGAAGCGATTCGAATCGTGAGCGTTCGCACGCTCGTCAGCGACGAGACCGAGACCATCCCCGACGAGTTCGTCTCGCGAAACCTCTTCTCCGCGACGCTCAACGGCTTCGTCGGCGGCATCGTCGTCATCATCCTCGTCGCTGTCGGACTCTTGCTCCTCGTCGTGCCGGGCGTGTTCATCGCTCTCTCGTTCTTCTTCGTCCGCCAGGAGATCGCCGTCGAGGACAAGAACTTCATCGACGCGCTCTCGTCGAGTTGGGAACTCACCTCGGGGCACCGACTCGCGCTGTTCGGCCTCGCGCTCGTCCTCTTCGTCGTCGGCCTCGTCGTGACTGCCGTCGGTGGACTCGTCGGGTTCGTGGGCATCCCGCTCCTCACGACCGTCGTCAACATCCTCCTCGGTGCGATGACGACCGTCTTCACCGTCGCCGTCGCCGCGCGCGCGTACGTCCAACTCACAGACGAGCGGGACGCCGCGGTCGCCCCCGACGCGGGTGAGATGGAAGGCGCTGACGACGAGAGCGAGTGGAAGTACAACCCATAGCGGGTCGCTGCGAGCGGTCACGGGGTCTTGCTTTTAAGTCACTGGCGTTCGGATGAAAGGTGTATGACAGATGTGCTCATCGTCGGCGGCGGTCCCGCCGGACTCAGCGCTGCATTGTTCACCGCGAAGAACGGGCTCGACACCGCCGTGTTCGACACGGACGGGACGTGGATGCACAAGGCGCACCTGTTCAACTACCCGGGCATCGGCTCCGTCGACGGCTCGGCCTACATGGCGACCCTCCGCGACCAGGTCGACGACTTCGGCGTCGAGCGCCACCAGGAGGAAGTGACGGCCGTCGAGGCGACGGACGACGGCCTCGTCGTCGCCACCGACGCCGACGAGCACGCTGCCGACTACGTCGTCCTCGCGACGGGTGCCAACCGCGACCTCGCCGAGGACCTCGGCTGTGCCATGACCGACGAGGACGTCGTCGACGTCGGCGTGACGATGGAGACGAGCGTCGAGAACGTCTACGCGACCGGGGCGATGGTCCGGGTCGAGGAGTGGCAGGCGGTCATCTCCGCGGGCGACGGTGCCGCGGCCGCGCTCAACATCCTCTCGAAGGAGAAAGGCGAGAACTTCCACGACTTCGACACCCCCGCGACTGCCGAGGAAGTCCTCGGGTCGCTCGTCGACGGCGAGTAACCTCTCCGCCGACTGTTTATCCAAGTACTTCTATTCTCTTCTCGGACGAGTTCGGCCGTCCACTGGATACGACCTCGCCGTCCGTATGCCACGGCGGTCGACGGTCTTTCCGTCCGTCGAACCCACAGTGACGCGTTCTGTCGCCGGCTCACGGTTCGGTACTCGCCTGGGCGACAGACTCACCGAGTCACGACACTCCACCTCGGTCGGTTACACTGAACACATCGTAATACGTCGATTCGACGCCAGAACGCGCGGAATCAGCCACACGGTCCGTTCGGGGACGACCGTCTCCACGACGAAGCGTTCGGGGGAGCAGCGGTCCGTCTCTGTCGACACTTCAACAGAATAAATTAGATAAATTTTGCGACTAACTCGGCACGATGGGTCGCTCGCGTCGCCCCGTGAATCAGCCCGCTACCCAACACTTTTTGCACCGGTTCACGAACTCGATAAGCGAGCTTTCACCATGCCACGCGCCGTCTTCGACAGTACTGAGTACGACCGGCGAATCGCCCGGACGAAAGCGCGGTTGCGCGAGCGAGAACTGGACGCAGTGTTCGTCGCCGACCCGGCGAACATGAACTACCTGACGGGCTACGACGGCTGGTCGTTCTACGTCCACCAGGGGGTCGTCGTCACGCCCGACCGCGACGAACCCGTCTGGATCGGGCGCATGATGGACGCCAACGGCGCGCGGGCGACGACCACCCTCTCCGAGGAGAGCATCCGTCCGTACAGCGACGACCACGTCCACTCCCCGTACGACCTCCACCCGATGGACTTCGTCGCGGACGTTCTGGCGGACCTCGGCCTCGACGAGGGCCGCATCGGGCTCGAGATGGACGCGTCGTACTTCACGGCGAAGTCGTACACACGGCTCCAGCAGAACCTCCCCGAGGCGACCTTCGAGGACACCACGCTCCTCGTGAACTGGGTTCGCGTGAAGAAGTCCGAGCGGGAACTCGAGTACATGCGAGAGGCGGCTCGCATCTCCGAGAACGCGATGCTGGCCGGCCTCGACGCCATCGAGGAGGGTGTCCCGGAGTACGAGGCGGCGGAAGCCATCTACTCGGCACTCGTCGAAGGGACCGACGCGTTCGGCGGCGACTACCCCGCTATCGTCCCGCTGATGCCCTCGGGCGACCACACCGGTACCCCGCACCTGACGTGGACCGACCGGCGGTTCGAAGACGGCGACCCGGTCATCATCGAACTCTCGGGCTGTCGGCACCGCTATCACTCACCGCTCGCGCGGACGACGTTCGTGGGTGACCCGCCACCGGCGGTACAGGAGACGGCCGACATCGTCGTCGCGGGCATGGAGGCGGCGCTGGACGCCGTCGAACCCGGCGTCACCTGCGAAGCCGTCGAGAAGGCCTGGCGCGACGAAATCGCGAAACACGACGTCGAGAAGGAAGACCGCATCGGCTACTCGGTGGGACTCGGTTACCCGCCGGACTGGGGTGAACACACCGCCAGCCTCCGCCCGGGCGACGAGACGGTGCTCGAAGAGGACATGACGTTCCACACCATCCCCGGACTGTGGTTCGACGACTTCGGCGTCGAACTGAGCGAGACGTTCCGCGTCACCTCGACCGGTGCCGAACCGCTCGCAGACTTCCCCCGCCGACTCTTCACTGCCTGACGATGCCCACATCACCCACGACGGACACAGCCGACGACGACACGAACGACGAACCGAGCTCTGCGCTCTCGACCGCCCGGCGACAGCTCGAACGGGCGGCCGCACACACCGCCGTCGACGAAGGGGTCGTCGAGCGGTTGAAACACCCGACGAAGCTCACGCAGGTGTCGGTCCCGCTCCGGCGCGACGACGGCTCCCTGGAGGTGTTCACGGGCTACCGCGCTCAGCACGACGACGTCCGCGGCCCCTACAAGGGCGGGCTGCGCTACCACCCGGAGGTCGACGCCGAGGAGTGCATCGGCCTCTCGATGTGGATGACCTGGAAGTGCGCCGTCATGGACCTGCCGTTCGGCGGGGGAAAGGGGGGTGTCGCGGTCGACCCGCGGACGCTCTCGTCGGGTGAACGCGAACGGCTCACTCGTCGCTTCGCCGAGGAGATTCGCGACGTGGTCGGGCCGAAACAGGACGTGCCCGCCCCGGACATGGGGACGGACCCACAGACGATGGCGTGGTTCATGGACGCGTACTCGATGCAGCGGGGTGAGACGACACCCGGCGTCGTCACCGGAAAACCGCCCGTCATCGGTGGCTCGCACGGACGTGAGGAGGCGCCCGGCCGGTCGGTGGCGATCATCACCCGCGAGGCAATCGACTACTACGACCGGGACCTCTCGGAGACGACCGTCGCCGTCCAGGGGTTCGGGAGCGTCGGCGCGCCCGCGGCGCGCCTGCTCGACGAGTGGGGTGCGACGGTTGTGGCCGTCAGCGACGTCAACGGCGCGATTTACGACCCAAAGGGGCTGGACACGAACGACGTCGAGGCGCACGACGAGCGCCCCGGCATGGTCTCGGGGTACGACGCGCCGCAGACGCTCACGAACGCGGAACTGCTCGAACTCGACGTCGACGTGCTCATCCCGGCGGCCGTCGGTAACGTCGTCACGACGGCGAACGTCGCCGACGTCTCCGCCGGGATGGTCGTCGAGGGGGCCAACGGCCCGACGACGTTCGCGGCCGACGCCGTCCTCGAAGAACGCGGCGTGCCGGTCATCCCTGACATCCTCGCGAACGCCGGCGGCGTGACCGTGAGCTACTTCGAGTGGCTCCAGGACATCAACCGCCGCCAGTGGTCGCTCGAACGCGTCCACGAGGAACTCGAATCGGAGATGCTCGACGCCTGGGACGCCGTCAGGCGAGAAGTCGACGACCGCGACCTGACGTGGCGCGACGCCGCCTACGTCGTCGCCCTCTCGCGCATCGGCGAGGCGAAGTCGACCCGCGGGCTCTGGCCCTGAGCGGCTGCGAAACGCCCGGCCGAGTGTCGCGAGTCACGCGAGTCAGTCCTCGTCCGGCGCGAGGACCAGGTTCTCCAGTTCTTCACCCGTCTCCAGTCGCTCGACGTTCCGCGCGACGATGTCCGCCAGGCGGTCCCAGTGTTTCGGCGTGTGCCCGCCCGTGTGCGGCGTGATGAGGCAGTTCTCGAGGTCCCACAGCGGATGCTCACTCGGGAGCGGCTCGGGGTCCGTCACGTCCACCGCCGCGCCGCGAATCTTGTTCGACCGGAGCGCCGAGACGAGCGCGTCGGTGTCGACGATTCCCCCTCTCGCGGTGTTGACGAGGACGGCTTCGGGCGGCATCGTGGCGAACTCCGCCTCGCCGATGAGTCCCCGCGTCAGGTCGTTGAGCGGGCAGGCGACGACGACGTACTCGCTCCGCGAGAGCGCGTCGTGGATGGCGTCCTCGTCGAAGCCGACCACCTCGTCCGTCGGGCCGCCCTTCTCGGGGGTGTAGCGCACGCCGATGGTGTCGACCTCCATCCCCTCGAGGCGCTGGACGACGGCCTGGCCGATGGAGCCGAGGCCGATGACGGTCACCGTGGAGCCGGTGAACTCCGTGGACTGGAAGTGCCGCCACTCCGAGCGCTGCTTGCGCCGCCACCCCTCGTGGAGGCGGCGGGCGAAGACGAGCATGTTCCCGATGGCCTGCTCGGCGATGCCGGGCGCGTGGATTCCACCGGCGTTCGTCACCCTGACGCCCTGGGCTTCGAGCGTCTCCGTGGGGAGGTGGTCGATGCCGGCGAACGTGCAGGCGAACACCTCCAGCCGCGAGTCGGTGAGCATCTCCTCGTCGACGGTGATGCCGGTGACGACTCGCGCCTTCGGGACGAGTTCGCGCTCTCGTTTCGGCGTCCGCGCGAGTTCGACCCGCCTGTCGGGCAGGCGTTCGCGCAGTTTCTCGGCGTACGACTCCATCGACAGGCCTTCGGTCCCCTCGCGGAGGACGACGATGTCGGGGTTCTCACTCATGGGTAGCTGCCTCCCCGGTCGCCGCCGCGAGCGTGAGACGACGGCCGGGTCATGTACTCCCGCGGTTGTCCGGTGCGGGCTTATGCTTTTTCGTCTCCGCTCCTCGCCGTCGTCCTCGACACCTGCCGACCGGTATTAAGTGGGTGGAGGGTGGTAGAGAGAGGCATGGCCGAGTCGATTCGTGAGCGACTGCCCGAACTCAGACGCGACCTTCACCGCTATCCCGAGCCGGGGTGGTGTGAGTTCTACACGACGTCCAGGCTCGTCGAGGAGATCGAGCGTCTCGGTGTCGACGAACTCGCGGTCGGGCCCGACGCCTACGACCCGGCGGATCGGATGGCGCTCCCCCCCGACCGACGCGTCGCGGAGTGGTACGACCGCGCCCGCGACCGCGGTGCGGACCCGGACCTCCTCGAGCAGATGGCCGGCGGGAACACCGGTGCCGTCGCCGTCCTCGACCGGGGCGACGGCCCGACGGTCGGCCTCCGCGTCGACATCGACGGGCTGTTCATCGAGGAGTCGACGGACGGCGACCACCGGCCGGCGGCCGAGGGGTTCCGCTCGGAGACTGAAGAGACGATGCACGCCTGCGGACACGACGCTCACATGACCTGGGGGCTGGCGACGCTCGAAGCGGTGAAAGAGAGCGACTTCGCCGGTCGACTCGTGGTGTTCTTCCAGCCGGCAGAGGAGGTCTCCGGCGGCGGGCACCCGATGGCCGAGAGCGAGTACGCCGCCGACCTCGACTACTTCTTCGCCGCCCACGTCGGCCTCGACCACCCCACCGGCGAGGTCGTGGCCGGTATCGAGCGCCCGCTGGCGATGTGTCACCTCGACGTCGACATCCGCGGGACGTCGGCCCACGCCGGGAAGGCACCCGAGGCGGGCGACAACGCGATTCAGGCGCTCGGCACCGCCATCGAGAACGTCTACGGCGTTCCGAGACACTCCGACGGCATGACGCGGGTGAACGTCGGCCGGGTCGAGGGGGGGACGGCGAGCAACATCGTCGCCGAGGAGGTGAACGCCGTCGCGGAGGCCCGCGGCGAGACGACGGCGCTGATGGAGTACGCCAAATCCGAAGTCGTCACCCGGTTCGAGACGGCCGCGGAGATGCACGGCTGTACCGCCGACGTCGACGTCGTGAGCGAGAGCCCGCGGGCCGACAGCGACCCCGAACTCGCCGCCGTCGTCGAACACGTCGCTCGTGACACCGCGGGTGTCGACACGGTCCGCTCCGCCGCCGACTTCGGTGCCAGCGAGGACGCGACGTTCCTCATGGAGCGCGTTCAGGAGACGGGCGGTCTCGCCACCTACCTCATCGTCGGGACGGACCACCCGACGAGCCACCACACGCCGACGTTCGACGTCGACGAACGGAGCCTCCCGCTCGGCGTCGCGGTGCTGACCGACTCCGTGTTGGCCGTCGCGGAGGGGGAGCCGTGAACGGTCCCGGGGCGTCGGTCCCCGCCGCGACGGACGTCGTCACGCTCGCGGACGTCGAGGCGGCCCGAGAGCGACTCGACCCGGTCGTCCACCGCACGCCGCTCGACACCTCAACCACGTTCGCCGAGCGCAGTGGCGCTGCGGCCGTCGGGCTCAAACTCGAGAACACCCAGCGCACCGGCTCGTTCAAGATCCGCGGGGCGTACAACGCGATGGCACAGCTCTCCGCGGGCGAACGCGACCGGGGCGTCGTCGCCGCCAGCGCCGGCAATCACGCCCAGGGGGTCGCACTCGCCGGACGGCTCCTCGACGTCGACGCGACCATCGTCGTCCCCGAGGTCACGCCCGCCGCGAAGATCGAAGCGACGCGGGGGTACGGCGCAGCGGTCGTCGTCGAGGGGGCGAGCTACGAGCCGGCGTACGAGCACGCGCTCGACATCGCCGACGAGGCGGGGAAGACGTTCGTCCACCCGTTCGACGACGCGGACGTCATCGCCGGGCAGGGGACCGTCGGCCTCGAACTCCGCGAGCAGTTCGACCCCGACACCGTGCTGGTCGCCATCGGCGGCGGCGGCCTCGTCTCGGGTGTGGCGACGGCGTTGAAGGCGCACGATCCGGCGACCCGACTCGTCGGCGTTCAGCCGGAGGGGGCGGCGCACGCCAAGCCGTCGCTCGACCGCGACCGCATCCACCGGCTCGACGAGGTCGACACCGTCGCCGAGGGCGTCGCGGACGCGCGACTCCTCGAGCGGACGTTCGCGGTGATGCGCGAACGGGTCGACGACGTCGTGGCGGTGAGCGACACGGCCCTCGCGGTGGCGACGACGCTCCTCGCCGAGCGGTCGAAGACCGTCGTCGAGGCCGCGGGTGCCGCGCCCGTCGCTGCGCTCGTCTCGGGTGCGGTCGACGTCGCCGACGAGCGGGTCGCCTGCGTCCTCTCCGGGGGCAACACGAACCTCACCGAGCACGCCGCGTTGACCCGGACCGGGCTGATGGCGCTCGACCGCTACGTCGAGGCGCGCCTCGCCCTGCGTGGGTGGCCGACGAGCGTCGCCGACGTCACCGAGACGGTCGCCGACCGAGGGGCGGAACTCGACGTGCTCGAACGCGCACGGCCGACCGCGTCCGACGACCCGAACCGGACGCCCATCCGCGTCGGGCTGGAAGGGAGTGGTTCGACACATCTCGCGGACGTCCTCTCGGCGCTCGATTCGCGCCCGACGGTCTCCGTCGTCGAGCACAGCCTCGACGCCGCGCTCGACGGCTGAGGCCCCGCGGTCAGGCTGTCGCGGTCGAGGCGACGGCCTGCATCGCCTCGCAGAAGAGTTCGGTCCCCAGTTCGACCTCGCGTTCGGTGACGTCCAGCGGCGGTAGCAGGCGGATGGTCTTCTTGCCGCAGCCGAGGGTGAGCATCCCGCGTTCGAGCGCGGCTTTCACCACTGCGTCCCGCCGTTCGGCCGTGTCGAACTCGACGGCGAGCATGAGCCCCTTCCCGCGGACGTCCTCGACGTGGTCGGGCGCACCGTCGCGGAGGCGTTCTTTCGCCGCCTCGCCTCGACTGGTGGCGTTGTCGAGCAGGTCGTGTTCCTCGATCGCTTCGAGGGTGAACGCTCCGTACATCGACGCGAGGATGTCGCCACCGCCGAACGTCGACCCCAGGCGGTTCTTCTGGTCCGGGAAGAGCTCCGAGCGGGACACCGTCGCGCCGACGCGCAGCCCTTTCGCCGCGCAGATGACGTCCGGGTCGACGGCGTAGTGCTCCGACGCCCACATCCGCCCCGTCCGGCCGACGCCCGACTGGATCTCGTCGACGACGAGGGGGATGTCGTAGGTGTCACAGACGTCGCCGACCTCGGCCATGAACTCCTGGCTCGGGAAGCGATACCCGCCGACGCCCTGGATGGGCTCGAGGATGGCGAAGGCGACCTCGCCGGGGTCGATGTGCCCCCCCTCGGGAGCGAGGCTGTTCCGGAACCGCGACCCCGCGTCGGTGAAAAAGCCACAGTCACAGGTGTCGGGGGTGCAGCCGCGGTCGTCGCAGAACGGCACCGTCTCCACGCCGGCGACTTGCGGGTAGTGGCGGGTGTAGACGTCCTTCGACTTCGTGAGCGACAGCGTCCCCAGCGTTCGACCGTGGAAGCTCCCGGCGAAGGCGACGCCGTACTGCGCCGTGGGCTTGTGGTCGTGGGTGATCTTCATCGCGTTCTCGACGGCCTCCGCGCCGGAGTTCGAGAGGAACACCGTGTCCATCCCGTACTCGCTCGAGACGTCGACGAGTCGGTCCATCAGGTGGCTCGACCCCGGGAACGCCGTCGTCTCGGGGTCGGGACCGGCACCGAAGTAGAGGTCCTGACCGGCGATCTTCATCGGCTCGACGAGGTCGAACTCACGGAGCTTCGAGAGTACCTTCTCGTTGTCGTAGCCGAGTGGGGCGGCACCGATGTGGCAGGTGAAGTCGAGGAGGACGTTCCCGTCGACGTCGGTGACGAACGGACCGTCTGCCTCGGCGGTGATGTCCCAGACGAAGTCGTGGGAGTACTCGCTGGGTGCCGCGCGCTTCGAGTGGAAGTCGATCCACCGCTGCGCGTTGGGGCCGGGCAGCGACTCCACTTGGGGCTCTGCGGTGTCCCTGTCCATACACAGTAAGTGTAGCCGGTGTCAATTAAAACTTGGTACACCTGGCCGCGGTGGCGCGGTCAGGTGGCGGAGACGAGGGGCGACGCGGACGCGGCGCGGAGACGAGCCGACGAGCGGTCAGTCGTCGTCCTGTGCGACCTGCACCCGCCCCGAGGCGCTGTCGCTCCCGCTGGGCCGCCCGAACACGTTCGTCTTGTCTTGGAGCAAGGCCCCGCCCGTCTCCTTCTGGAACGTCCGGATGAGCCCCAGCATGGCGACGAGACAGACGAGGGCGAACGGCGCGCCGGTGATGATGGCCGCCGACTGCAGCGCGTTGACTCCCCCGACGACCATGAGAATCGAGGCGACGAGCCCCTGCAGCACCGCCCAGAAGACCCGGTTGATCGAGGAGGGGTGTTCCTTCCCGCCGGTGGTCATCATCGACACCGCGAGCGTCGACGAGTCCGCCGACGTGACGAAGAACGTCGTCACGAGCACGAGGAACGCGAAGAGGAGGACGGTCCCGACGAGCGGGAGCGCCCCGAAGAGGACGTACCCCGAGACCGCTTCGCTGTACTCGGTGACCGGGCCGAGGATGTTCGCCGCGCCCGAGTGCTGCATGATGACCGCCGACCCGCCGACGATGGCGAACCACGGGATGGTCGCCATCGACGTCGCGCCGATGCCGGCGAACGCGACCTCGCGGACGCTCCGGCCACGCGAGATACGGGCGATGAACAGCCCCGCGAAGGGCGACCACGCGAGCGGCCAGAGCCAGTAGAAGACGGTCCAGGCGTTCGACCACGACCCGCCGTTCGTGAAGTCGGTGAACAGGCTCGTCTGGAAGAACTCACCGACGAACCGGCCGGTCGCCTGCGTGCCGAGTTCGAGGATACGGATCGTCGGCCCGAAGATGAGGGTGGCGGCCATGAGCAGGAGGAAGACGACCATGTTGAAGTTCGACAGCCGCCGGATCCCCTTGTCGACGCCGAGCACCAGCGAGACGGTGAAGATGACCGTCATCCCGGTGATAACGAGGATGGTCCCCAGGTCACCGAGCTGGATGCCCCACTGGAAGTTGAGGCCGGTGATGAACTGGCTCCCGATGAAGCCGAGCGAGGTGGCGACCCCGCCCAGGGTCGCGAACACGGCGAGGATGTCGACGAGTTTGCCGAGCGCGCCGTCGACGTTGTCAGCGCCGAGGACGGGCGTCAACACCGCCGAGACGCGGAGCGGCGCGTCGTAGTTGTACACGAAGTACCCGATACCGAGACCCATCACGGTGAAACACGACCACTGGGTGAGACTCCAGTGGAAGATGGAGTACTGCACGGCGATGGGCATCGCCGCCGCGGACTCGGCCGCGACGTCGTATATCGGTGGGACCGTCGAGTAGTGAAAGAGCGCCTCGGCCGGGCCCCAGAAGACGATTCCGGCCGCGAGGCCGGCCGAGTACATCATCGCGAAGTACGAGAAGAAGCTGTACTCCGGGTCTTCGTCGCCCATCGTGAGTTTCCCCCACGGCCCGAAGATGAGAAAGCCGAGGAAGAGCACGAACCCCAGCATGACGATGAGGAAGAACCAGTTGAACTGCCCGAGAATCCACCCCTGTATCCCGTTGACGACGCTGTAGGCCGCATCGGGGCTCACCGCGAAGGCGGCGACGAACAACAGGGTGATGCCGGCCCCGAACGCGAAGATGGTCGGTTCGATTTCGTCGAGGAACTCGCCCACCGCCCCGTCGGAGGTGCTCACCGCCGGCCACCTCCACGGACGCGTCGTTGCTGGTCGTACTGTACCCCACGGTCGTGTCGCTGAGTGCGCTTGGGTGCTGGCATGAGTCTGCCCTTAGCTACCATGGTATCGAGTGTCGCCCGTGACCACAATTGTCAATGTGATAGATAAACGTTGTGGTAATCGGTTCCGGCGGGTACGGTTTCCGTGTACCTCTCACGGGTCGAACTGTCCACCTGTCTGTGCCGCGGTCACTTCGGTCCGTGAACGTCCTCTTTTCGTGTCTGTATACAGTTTTCGCAGTCGCGTTCGCGTCGTCAGATGGGCTCCTCGCCCCACGGTACCCCCGTGACACGACACAACGCTTAACCGCGGAAGTCAACGAAAACCGTGTATGACGAACCCCGACGCCGACGCGGACACGGACGCCGACTCGACCCCCCCGGTAGACGGGGGAACCGAGGCGCACCAGTCGACCGAGCTCGCGTTCTCGGCCGACCGTGAACGTGGCATCCTCACCCCGAGCGACCGCGAGTTCCTCCTCGGGCGGAAGACCGACTACACCGAGCACTCGAAGAAGCAGAAGCGGAACCGAATCCGCCGCCGCCTCCGCAACGCCATCCTCGACTTCACCATCCTCTTCGAACACCTCGAAGACCGCGACCGCGAGACGGTGTTCAACCCCGACGACGAGAACCGCGAGGCGTACACGCGCGGTATCACGGACATGCTCGCCTTCCTCCACCTGGGGACGATGGGGTATCACACCCCGTTCAAACACATGCTCGCGAAGGGCGTCAACAAGGCCGAACAGGAACTGGCCGATTCGGAGTACCGGATGGTGAACGTCGAGTTCAACGTCGACCCTGTCGGTCAGATCGACGTCGACGCCGTCGTCGACAAACTGGACGCGGGCGCGTTCGACGACCTCACCGACGAGGAACTCCGCGCGTTCGTCCGCCTCCTCGGTGAATCGGACGACTTCGACGCGACCGCCGTCCGTTCGGAGATGAAAGCCCAGATGACCGCGTTCATCGAAGCCGTCGACGCCGCGGCCGACCGCCGCGACCGCCGGGTCGAAGAACTGAACGACTGACCCCCTCTCCCCCCAGATCGCCCGCTCGAACCGCTCTCCTTCAGCCCAGATACGCGACGGCGTCCATCTCCACGCGGACGTCGCCCGGCAGGCGTGACACCTCGACGCAGACCCGTGCGGGCGGGTCGCCGTCGAACCGAGCGCCGTAGGCCTCGTTGACCCGCTCGTAGTCGTCGAGGTCGGTGAGGTAGACGGTCACCTTCACGAGGTCGGCCAGACCCTCGCCGCCCGCCTCCCTGACGACGGCGGCGAGGTTGTCGAGGACCCGTTCGGTCTGTGTTTCGACGTCACCCTCGACTTCCGCCCCACTGTCGGGGTCGACCGGGCCGTACCCCGAGACGTACAGCGTGTCGCCGGCGCGCACACCCTGTGCGTAGGGATTGTCGGTCCGCGGCGCGTCGTCGGTGATGATTCGCTCTCTCGACATGCGCTCGTGCTCAGGCGTGCTGTGCCTCGGCCGTCACGGTCTCGATGCCCTCGACGATGACGTCCAGCGCCGTCTCGGCGAGCGCGTCGGTGAGGACGAGCGGCGGGAGTAGGCGCAGGACGTTGCCGTGCCGCCCCGCCTTCCAGACGAGGACGCCGCGCTCGAAGCAGTACTCTTGCAGCGCCTCGGCGGCGTCGCCGTCGGGGTCGCCGTCGGCGTCGACGAACTCACAGCCGACGAACAGCCCCTTCCCGCGCACGTCGAGGATACGGGGATTCCCCGCGGCGACCTGTGAGAGTCGGCCGCGGATGTACTCGCCGAGGTCGCGGGCGTGTGCGAGCAGGTCGTGCTCCTGGATGTACTCGATGGCGCGCGACCCCGCACGCATCGCGACGACGTGCCCGCGGTAGGTGCCCGCGTGGCCGCCCGAGTCCCACGTGTCGAGGTCCTCGTGGTAGATGGTGGCCGAGAGCGGGAGGCCGGTGCCGCCGAGCGCCTTGGCCGTCGTCATGATGTCCGGGGTGACGTCGTACCACTCGGAGGCCCACCACTGTCCCGACCGACCGAAGCCGCTCTGAATCTCGTCGAACATCAACGGGATGTCGTTGGCGTCGGCGAGGTCGCGGAGGCCCTGGAGGAATCCCTCCGGGGGGACGATGACGCCGCCTTCTCCCTGGATGGGCTCGACGAAGATGCCCGCGGGGTTCGCCAGGCCGCTGTAGGGGTCTTCGAGGATCTCTTTCACCTCGCGGAGCGCTCGCGCACAGGAGAACGACTGACAACACTCGCCTGCGCCGCGCGGACACAGCGCCGCCGCGTCCCCGTCGGGGTCTGTCGCCGGCGTCGGGTACTTGGCGTGGACGACGTCCGAGAGCAGCGGGGTGTAGTCACTCTTGAAATCCTTGTTGCCGGTGAGGCTCATCGCGCCGCTCGTCGCGCCGTGGTACGCGCCGCGGAACGCGATGAGGCCGTCGCCGCCGGTGTTGTACTTCGCGAGCTTGATCGCCGCTTCGACCGCGTCGCTCCCGGTCGGACCGCCGAAGACGACGCGGTTCTGGTCTCGGAGCCCCGGCGGGGCGATCTCGTTGAGCTTCTCGATGAGTTCGAGTCGTGCCTCGGTGGGGAAGTCCACCGTGTGGATGAGCTTGTCCGCCTGCTCGTGGACGGCCTCCATCACGTAGGGGTTCGCGTGCCCGACGTTCAACACGCCGATACCCGCGAACATGTCGATGAACGTGTTGCCGTCCGCGTCGCGGACGGTCGCGCCCTTGCCCTCCTCGAAGGCGACGGGGATGTCCTCGGGGTAGGCGACGGCACTGCTGTCGATCTCACGCTGGCGCTGGAGCAGTTCGCGCGAGTTCGGACCGGGGACCGCGTCCACGTTCGGTGCGTCGTCGTAGTGTAACTCGTCGATCGGCGGACTCGCGACCATGCTTCGAAGCACGAAAAACAGTCATAAAAAATTTGTCCACGCTTTCCATAGAGGGTGTACACAGATTTCGTACTCACTCCGGCTCCGTCTCGCCCTCGTCACCCGACGACGGCTGATACAGCTGTTCGACCTCGTGTTCGAACGTCTCCACCGCTCGCGTGAGGAGTTCAGCCTGTGTCGCCCGGACCTCGTCGTCGACGAGATACTCGGGGCCGCTGAGGTTCAGCGAGCCGTACACGCCCCCGCGAGGTGACCGGACGGCCTTCCCCATCGCCCAGAACCCCTCGATGGCCTCCCCTCGATTCTCGGCGTACCCCTGCTCGCGGACCCGTTCGAGCTCCGCGAACAGTTCCGACTCGGTGGTAATGGAGCGCTCGGTTGCCGCGGGAAGCCCCCAGCGGTCGATGATGGCACGGACTCGGTCCTCGTCGTAGTGGGCGATGATGGCCTTCCCGGAGGCGGTCGTGTGGACGTGGAAGGGACTCCCGTCGATGAGGAATCGCGGGATGTTCGAGAAGTCGAGGTTCCCGTACAGCGAGACGACGCGGCCGTGTTCTTCGATGGCGAAATCGACCTCCATCGTCGACTCCTCGGCGAGTTGGGCGATCACCTCCTCGGCGATGCGGTGGTACTCTTTCCCCGTGCGGACGTAGTCGCCGAGGTGGCAGAACTTCGCGCCGAGGTGGTATCGGTTGTCCTCGTTGACGACGTAGCCGTACTCGGCCAGCGTCGTGAGGTGGCTGTGGACGGTGCTTCGCGCCAGTCCCGTCGTCTCGACGAGTTCCGAGAGACTGGCTCCACCCAGTTCGAGGATGTCGTCGACGAGCCGCAGGGAGGCGGCAGTCGTCTGTAACACCTGCTTCCCCGCTGTTCCGTCCGGGCGTTCTGTCATATCACCCCTCGAACAGCCACGCCTAAAGACGTTCGTGCCCGACTTGGTCGTCGTTCGACTCGACGTGCAATCGTTCGGTTCCCCGGGACGTTTTTATATATTTGCGCGAATCCGTGTGGTGTGTCACTACGTTACACGGAACCGCTCCGCCCGTGGTCGGGCCCCTGTTCCGTTGTGTCACCCACGAACGTAGAGTGTAATGTATAATTGTTCGACTCTCCGGAACTACATTCGATGCGTGAACGTCTGAGTCGCTCCGAAACCGCTCGAAACGGTCAGGTTCTCGCCGAACTGTTTCGTATTCTGGAGAGCCGAACAAATATATGGTTCTGACCAGCGGCTCGACGGGCGCGTCCCACCGCCCCCGATATGCTATTACAGTAGTACGAGTGTAATGAACCCCGACGGTCGGGAGTCGCGGAGACGCCGTTCAGAGCGACCGGGTTCGGCTCGTCGCTGATAGTTGTACAGAACTGATTGTACCTTTTCATCATCAATCGCTCGTCGGTTATTCGAACGTATGGCTCTTAAAAGCGAACGCAATTCACAAAAAATCGTAATAACATACTAAAGTTAAGAAGTATAGGTGATATTTCTTCTAACTCTGTTCGAATACTGCTTGAAATACTGAGATATAGAAAATGGAAGAGCACGCGCTGAAGTGCCGGAAAGCCCGAGTACTGCGCTCCAGTGTGCTGTACAGTAATCTAATTTATTTTATTTACGCGTTCGGTACACACCTCCACTGCTTCCACCGTCGTCCCGCGTTCGTGTCGTCGCCGAGCAATCGCGTCCGTCTGCTCCCGTCGTCGCTGTCGGGCACTGCCTGCGACTCCACAGGGGTCGGCCGACACTGCAGTGCGGTGTCCCGATTAGACCGAATCGGACGTGTTTCTGTGTCGTCTCGACACGAACGTCGCCTCTCTGCATCGGTTCTTCCGTGCTTGTCTCGTTTAACCCGGTATTTCTTCACGACGTGTCCCTCGAACTGGACACCTTATTGAACCTTATACTCCCTTTCGGAGTACGCACAAATTTAATATGTGATTGACAAGTGTTTTATTTAGTCTTCTAAACGTGGTTGGTGTGAACGAAATCGTAGACAAACGTGCGGTATTAGGTAGAAAATGCGTGTTTTCGTACGGTACTGTCGCGGAACGGGCTGTCGATTCGGGCGGGCGGAACGGGGGTGCACAATGACCGACCGTCGCGTCAGTCGCCGGCGCTTCCTCGGCTCCGCGACCGCTGTGGCGGGGACCGCCCTCGCCGGCTGCACGGGTGCGGGCGGGTCGGCATCGAGCGACGACACCATCACGCTCGGCGTGCTGGAGGACCGCTCTGGCAACTTCGCGCTCGTCGGCGACCCGAAGCACAAGGCGTCGATGCTGGCCATCGAGGAAATCAACGAGAACGGCGGTATCGACGGCAAGCAGATCGAGACGTTCGACCCGGACCCCCAGTCGGACAACCAGCGGTATCAGGAACTCACGCGGCGTGCCATCAATCAAGAGAGCGTCGACGCGCTCTGGGCGGGCTACTCGTCTGCGACGCGCGAAGCCATCCGCCCCATCATCGACCGTGAAGACCAGCTGTACTTCTACACGACGCAGTACGAGGGCGGCGTCTGTGACAAGAACGTCTTCGCTGTCGGGCCGACGGCCCGCCAGCAACTCGGGAGTGTCCTCCCGTACCTCGTCGAGGAGTACGGGCCGCGCATCTACACTATCGCCGCCGACTACAACTTCGGGCAGCTCTCGGCGGACTGGGTGAAGGTCCTCGCGGGGGAGAACGGTGCGGAGGTCATCGGCGAGGAGTTCATCCCACTCTCGAACTCGCAGTTCGGGTCGACCATCAACCGTATCCAGGAGGCCGACCCCGACTTCGTGATGTCGATGCTCGTCGGCGCGAACCACACCTCCTTCTACGAACAGAAGGCCTCCGCCGGTCTCGACGTCCCCATCGGCACGTCGACGGCGATGGCCCAGGGGTACGAACACCTCCGCTTGGACCCGCCGGCGATGGCCAACATCTACGCCGGCGTCAACTACATGGAGGAGATTCCGACCGAGCGCAACACGAGCGACGGCGGCTTCGTCGACCGCTACTTCGAGAAGTTCCCCGATGCCCCGTATCTGAACGAGGAGGCGGAGAACAACTACTTCTCCATCTACATGTACAAACAGGCCGTCGAGCAGGCTGGCACCACCGACCAGGAGGAGGTCAAAGCCGCCCTCGAATCCGGCATCACTTTCGGCGCGCCCGAGGCCCCCGGCGACGAGACCATCGCCCTCGACGGCGCGACCCACCACGTCGACCACCACATGTGGGTCATGCGCGCCGACGCGGAGCACAACGTCGAGGCGGTCGCCGACCGCGTCATCCCCGAGACCTTCCTCTCGGAGACGGTCGGCTGTGACCTCACCGCAGAGGACGAAGAGACCCAGTACACCCCACAGGACTTCTACGAGGAGGCGGGATGAGATGGTAAACGGGCTGAACCTCCTCTTTCAGTTCCTCGACAGCTTCGCGTTCATCGTGCTGGCTGCCGTCGGGCTGGCCATCATCTTCGGCATCATGGGCGTCATCAACCTCGCACACGGCGAGTTCATCATGGTCGGGGCGTACGCGACGACGCTGGCGAACATCCGTGCGGGACTTCCGCTCCCCGTAGCGATGCTCGTCGGCGTCGTCGTCGCGGCCGCCTTCGGTCTCGTCGTCGAACGCGTCATCATCTCCGGGTCGGTCCCGAACGCCCTCAGCCAGCGATTCTTGGGGAGGGTCGTCATCGAACCCCTCTACGATCGCCTCGCCGACTCGATGGTCGCCACGTGGGGGCTGAGCCTCGTCATGGTCCAGGGCATCCGCATCACCCTCGGCAACTCCCTGGACCAGATCGGCACGCCGCTCGGGAAAATCGCCTACAGCGGGTTCTCCTACTCGACGTACCGGGTGCTGCTCGCGGGCGTCGCGGTCTGTCTTCTCGCTCTCACCTACTACGTGTTCACCCGGACCGAGTACGGGATGCGCGCGCGGGCGACCATCCAGAGCGAGGAGACCGCTCGCGCCCTCGGCGTCGACACCGAGCGGACGTACATGACGACGTTCGCCATCGGCTCCGGCCTCGCCGGACTGACGGGCGCGCTGTACGCGCCCACCATCACGATGGTCCCGACGCTCGGCGGGTCGTTCCTCGTCGAGGCGTTCGTCGCCGTCGTCGTCGGCGGCTCCAGCGTCGTCCTCGGGACGCTCCTCGCGGGCGGCCTGCTGGGCTCGATCAACGCCCTGTTCTCCAACCTCGTCGGCACGTTCTTCGGCCGTATCGCCCTGCTCGTGACCGCCATCGTGATGCTCCGGTTCCTCCCCAACGGCATCACGGGCTACCTCGAACATCTGCGGACCAAGCGCCAGGAGGGGGCGTAGATGTCGACCGAGCGTGTCGGCGGGTCCGGCCCCTCGGCCGAGGGGCACCGTACCCGCCTCCAGCGCTGGCTCGAAGGCCCCAACACCGTCGGGCGCTCCCGCGAGTTCTGGGCGGGCTTCGCCGTCGTCCTCGCGGCGCTTCTCGCCTACCCGTTCGTCGCCGGCTCCTACCAGGCGTCGCGCTTCTCGCTCTTCTTGGTGTACGCCTTCCTCGGCCTCTCGCTCTCGGTGGTGTGGGGCTACGCGGGCATTCTGAGCTTCGGGCAGGTGGTGTTCTTCGGCGTCGCGGGCTACACCTTCGCCGTCGTCTCCATCAACGTCGCGACGCCACTCGGAATCACCGTCGCGTTCCTCGCCGGCATCGCCGGCGGGGCGCTCATGGCCGCCGTCCTCGGCTACTTCATGTTCTACGGCGGGGTCCGGAACGTCTACGTCACCATCATCACGCTGGTGTCGACGCTCGTGCTCCACACGTTCATGGCCCAGACCGCCGGTGACGAGTGGACCATCGGTGAGGCCGCTCTCGGCGGGTTCAACGGGATGCCGACCATCCCGAACCTCGCACTCGGCGTCGGCCCGGCCGCCGTGACCTTCGACAGCGTGAGTTTCTACTATCTCGTCTTGGCGCTGCTCGTCGTCACCTATCTCGGCCTGCGGGCCCTCGTCAACTCCGACTACGGCCGCGTGATGGTCGCCGTCCGCGAGGACGAAGACCGGACGGAGATGTTCGGCTACGACGTCCGCCGCGTGAAGCTCTCCGTCTTCACCATCGGCGGCGCACTCGCGGGGCTGTCGGGCGTGCTGTACGCCTCGTGGGGCAACTACGTCAGCCCACAGGTGTTCGAACTCGCGTTCGCCTCCTTACCGGTCATCTGGGTGAGCGTCGGCGGCCGCAAGACGCTCCTCGGGGCTGTCGTCGCCACCGTCGGCATCGAGTTCGTCCGCAACTCCCTCGGCGGCGAGTGGGCGTTCGTCGCCGTCGGGACCCTGCTGTTGGTGTTCATCCTCGGCCTGCCGGGTGGACTCGTCCCCTGGATACACGACGCTTACGTCGACTACCGCGGCGACACGCCGACGCAGAACCTGAGCGACCGCTCCGTGGGGGGTGACTGACGATGAGCACGGACGACGCCACCGGCCACCCGGACGTCCGCCAGACGGCGGCGCACCTGGCGACGGGCGACACCACCGACACGCTGTTACAGACCGACGGCCTCCGCAAGGACTTCGGTGGCTTCACCGCCATCGACGAGGTCGACTTCAGCGTCACGGCGGGGGAACTCCGCTGTCTCATCGGCCCGAACGGTGCGGGGAAGTCGACGCTGTTGAAGCTCATCACCGGCACGCACTCGCCGAGCGCCGGCAGCGTCTACTACGACGGGCTCGACATCACCGACCTCGCCCCGTACGAGCGGGTCCAACAGGGCATCAGCATGAAGTTCCAGGTCCCCTCCGTCTACGGCGACCTGACGGTCCGCGAGAACGCTCGGCTCCCCATCCAGCGCTTCGCGGACGGCGCGGAGCGCCGCCAGCGCGTCGACGCGGCGATCGCCGCCGCGGGACTCGCTGGCTACGAACGGGTCGAAGCGAGCACCCTCTCACACGGCCAACAGCAGCAACTGGAGCTCGGGATGGCCGCCGCGCTCGAACCGGACCTGCTCCTCCTCGACGAACCCGTCGCCGGTCTCGACGTCGAAGAGCGCAGCGCCATCGCCGAGCGCGTCACGCGACTCAACGAACAGGAGGGAATCGCCTTCGTCGTCATCGAACACGACACCGACTTCGTCGCCGACATCGCCGACGAGGTGACCGTCCTCCACAACGGCGACGTGTTCCGCGAGGGCCCCATCGACGAGATCGAGTCCGACCCCGCGGTCCAGCGCATCTACCTGGGGGACGACTCGTGATGCTCGAACTCGACGGCGTCTCCGCCGGCTACGACTCGACACCCATCCTCCGCGACGTCGACCTCCAGGTCGACACGGGTGAGATCGTCGGCGTGATGGGGAAGAACGGCGTCGGCAAGACGACGCTGATGAAGACGGTCATCGGCCTCCTCGAGCCGACGAGCGGCACTGTCACCTACGCCGGCACCGACGTCACCGACGCCCCGGCCGACGAGCGCGCCCGGGCCGGTATCGGTTACATCCCTCAGGGCAGAGACGTCTTCCCGAAGCTCACCGTCGAGCAGAACATCCGGATGGGAAAGACGGTCAACGCCGACAGCGACGAACTGCTGTACGACGAGATTTACGACTACTTCCCCGTCCTGCAAGAGCGCGCCAGCCAGCAGGCGGGAACGCTCTCGGGCGGCCAACAGCAGATGCTCGCCATCGCCCGCGCGCTGGTTTCGAACCCCGACCTGCTGCTGCTCGACGAACCGAGCGAGGGCATCCAGCCCTCCATCGTCGACCAGATCAGTCGCGATATGCAGACCATCAACGACGAACTCGGGACGACCGTCCTCTTCGTCGAGCAGAACCTCGGCGTCATCCGCGAGATGGCCGACCGCTGTTACGCGATGGAGCGCGGCACGTTCGTCGACGAACTCGGCCCCGAGACGCTCGTCGACGAGGACGCCATCGCGGCGTACCTTGCCGTCTGAGGGCTAGTCGTTCGTCTTCTCGGCGCTCTCGTTCTCGGTCGTCGTCTCCTCCCGGCCGACGAACCAGACGAGCACCGCCGCGACGACGCCCGCGACCACGCCGACCGCCAGGCCGACGACGAGTGCCAGCGCCAGTCCGATCGCCTGTGTCGCGAGCGCCGCGACGGCGGCCCCGCCGACCACGATGCCCACGACGACCGCTGTGAGCGTCGCCCACAACTGCCGTCTCGTCCGGACCGACACCGTGCCCGCGTCGCGCCGTTCGTCCCAGTACGCCACGCCGACGGACGTGACGAGGAGCGTCGAGACGCCCAGCACGACGCCGACGGGGAGGCCGACCAGCAACGACGGCCAGACGTACGGGTCGAGCGCCGCGGTCACGGTGACCGTCCCGAGGC
Source organism: Salinigranum halophilum (assembly GCF_007004735.1). Lineage (NCBI taxonomy): Archaea > Methanobacteriati > Methanobacteriota > Halobacteria > Halobacteriales > Haloferacaceae > Salinigranum > Salinigranum halophilum. Next base: position 517,122 of record NZ_SSNL01000005.1, on the reverse strand, counting down.
CGAAGGCGGCGATGCCGGCGAGGAGGCTCACGAGAGCGGTTCGTCTCCGCATAGGAACTCCTTGGTCCGCCGTGACCGTGACTCCCGCCGCTCGTTCCCCCGTCGTGAGAACGCCGGAACGCTGGCTTGCGAGCTAGCACACCGTGACGACACGCACACCAGCACGAGGGACGTCGCTGTTGCCGTACCCGTTCGGCTCGATGCGATGGACGTGACGTGGGCAACTGACTTCCCCGTACAGCCGTACGCCCTGACATCGAATGTTGGGATACGCCGCGATGAACCGGACGCTCCGCGACCGCGACCCGCCGCTGCGCTGCAATCGCAGCATGCGCAAGCAGACGTGGGAGTCGCGTGGGCTCTCGTACGCCTCGGAACTCACCCTCCAGAACCTCACCGACCTCCTCGCCATCCTCCGGTGGAACGTCGACCACGACATCCACTTCTACCGCTGTAGTTCGAAGCTCGTCCCGTGGCACTCGCAGTTCGACCTCGCCGACCTCCCTGACTTCGACGAGATATCGGACGTCGCGGAGCGAATCGGCTCGTTCGTCACCGACCACGACGTGCGGCTCACCTTCCACCCCGACTACTGGTGCAAGCTCGCGAGTCCCTCCGCGGACACCGTCGACCGCTCGCTCACGGACATAGAGAACCACGCGTCGTGGTTCGACCTGATGGGCCTCCCGCACTCGCCATACTACAGCGTCAACGTCCACATCGGCGCTCGCTACGACGGAAAGCCCGAGACCGCCGCGCGCTTTCGCACCGCGGTCGACCGCCTCTCGCCCGCGGCGCGGGCGCACCTCACCGTCGAGAACGACGACAACGAGAGCCTCTGGAGCGTCTCGGAACTCGTTCGGGCGGTCGGTGACCCACTCCGTGTCCCCGTCGTCTTCGACTACCACCACCACGCCTTCTCGGGCCGCGACCTGAGCTACCGGGAGGCGTTCGACCTCGCTCGGTCGACGTGGGACGGTATCACACCGGTCACCCACTACTCCGAACCGGCGTGTCTCCACGGCGAGGACGCCCGGCCACAGGCACACGCGCGGTCCGTCGCCGACCTCCCGCGGTGGCTCCGGACGGCGTCCGACGTGATGATAGAGGCCGACGGCAAGGAGACAGCGCTCTTTCGCGTCCGCGATGGCGACCCCAGTCGAACGCACCTGTGACATCCCCCCGGCTGCCCCGACGCCGCACAGTTGATACGTACGCCCTCCGAAGGGCGGGTACGATATGAATCGGCGGCACTATCTCGCGCTCGTTGGTGCGGCGGCTGGCGGCGCGTCGGCCGGGTGTCTGGGTACCAGTCCCTCCGACGGTTCCGACACCCCCTCGACTCAGGAGTCGGCTGGAACGTCCGCTTCGACCTCGGCTCCCGAGTCCGAGTCGACGGCGGCGTCGACCGCGTACACCGTCGAGACGGTCGCCTCGGGATTCACCAACCCGTGGGCGCTCACGTTCCTCCCCGATGACTCCCGACTGCTCGTCACCGAACGGGCCGGTCGGCTGAACCTCGTCGACCGCGACTCGGGCGACACGACGCCTGTCTCGGGCGCGCCCGACGTGTTCGCGGCCGGCCAGGGCGGCATGCTCGACGTGGCACTTCACCCCCGCTACCCCGACCCGGACTGGGTGTATCTGACCTACTCCGTGCAGTCGGACGGTGCCTCGACGACGGCCGTCGGCCGCGGCCGACTCGACCTCGAGAACGCCCGGCTCCAAGAGTTCGAACGGCTCCACGCGGCCGAACCCTTCGTCGAGTCGGCGGGGCACTTCGGCTCGCGCCTCGCCTTCGACGCCGACGAGCGACTCTACGTGACCGTCGGCGACCGCCAGTTCAAGGACTTCGGCCCCGACCACACCGCCCAGGACCTGACGACGGAACACGGCGTCGTCTTGCGGTTCGAAGCCGACGGGTCCGTCCCCGACGACAACCCGTTCGTCGACGACTCCGACGCGCTGGACACGATCTTCAGCTACGGTCACCGCAACCCCCAGGGACTGACGGTCCACCCCGAGACGGGCGACCTCTGGGAGAGCGAGTACGGCGAACAGGATGGCGACGAGATCAACGTCCTCTCGCGCGGCGCGAACTACGGCTGGCCTATCGCGGACGAGGGCTGCACCTACGGGAGCGGCGACCCCATCGGCGTCTCACACGACGAGCGCGACGACGTCGTCGCCCCCGCCTACTCCTGGCCGTGCGGGAGCGGGGGCTTCCCCCCGGGCGGGATGACCTTCTGCTCGGGGACGGCCTTCCCCGCGTGGGAGGGCCAGCTGTTCGTCGGCGGACTCGCGTCGCAGTCTATCGCCCGGTTCAGTGTGACAGACCGCGAGGCGACGCTCGAAGACCGCTTGCTCGGCGACCGCGGCTGGCGCATCCGCACGGTCAACGAGGCGCCCGACACCGGTCACCTGTACCTGGCGGTCGACGCCGGTGACGCGCCAATCGTCCGGCTCAGGCCCGCCTGATATCGGACGTCTTTCGCAGCGCAACGTATCACCGCTTGAGACAAACCATGGAACACCACGTCAACGGTGACTTTCGTCTCCCAGAATAATGTTAAATATAAACAATACTGTGGGGCTACCGTCAGCTTGTCTGTTACGCAACGGCGTCCACGCTGACCGTTAACGGGACCCCTGTTTCGTGTCGAGAGGGATGGACGCACAGTAGATGAGAGACGAATCCTGTCCGTTCGATAGCCGTCCTTACTTGCTCTCAATTGGCCTAAGAGTGGCGGAGAGCCCCGAAACACCCACTTGTGTAGGGATCGACCCGGTGGTGATGAGAGCGAGAGAGACGCCAGGCCGTGGAAGCCACCCGAGACGCCGCGTCGTCAAGCGACAAATCGGGAGACGGCGACGGGAGAGTACTCGCGGCAGTCGTGACGGTATGCGCACGAATGTGTCGAAATAATCGAGTACTGATGAGTCGTAAGGAGCGGCAGAATCAGTAGACGGAACGTAGCCTTACACGCAGCGAACAGCGATAGTACCTCAAATCTGATAGATATACTCACGAGAACGCGACGACACCACCATCCAGCTAACCGCCGTCACGCGATTTACCGGCCACCGCGAGGCACCGTCCAGACACTGCTGCACTCGTGAGGCGCATCTCACCGCCCACGACGTACCCACCCACCCGCTTCTTTCGGACGCACTCGCGCTCTTTCCCACGCCGCACACCCTCGAAGGGCCCCTCTCTGCTCACCTCACGCCGTCTGTCCGTGTCCCGGTGCGTTTGCACATCGACGAGACGCTCGCGGTGTCGCCGTCATCCCGCCTTCCGTCCCGATCAGGTGCCCCTCATCCAGTTCGATCACCTGCGGCCAATCGTGTCCTTCGAGAACTATACTACGGCCCCGCTGACACCGGTATGCACTGCAGTGGCTCTGTTGAAATCCTCCGACCCTGCTAGAACTAGTGTGCCGACTCTGGAGGGGGACTTGCGCCTCCGTGCAGTACGACTCCTGTGATATGTCATCAACAGAGCCATCCTCTCGAAGCCCGCAGCGCGCACTGGACGGTCGCGCCACTCCGTGACGGAGTTCATGCCTTAGCTCTGTCCTCGCCTGTGCCGTCCTCGGAAATCAGCGGCAACTCGACGGCAATCTCGTCGTACCAGACGAGCGGGCGCTTCGGCTTGCCGGGACCGTCGCTCTGGAACTTGATGAGGTCCAACGATTCGAGTTCTTCGAGGTTTCGGTGGACCTGGCGAACGTCGCGGTCGACGAGTCGGGCTGTCTCGCGGATGCTCTCGGGGTGCTCGGTGGCGAGGATGCGCAGCAATTCGAGGTTCTTCGGGCGCGTCACCCGATGCAAGTTGGTGACGTCGCGGTAGACACGCTCGAGATACGGTGTTGGGTCCTCGCCACGGTCGAGGGCTGCCAACGTCTCCTCGACGCGCTCGGTGTTGCCCGTGCCGAATCGGATGTGCATGACACGGTGTTCGTGCTCGTCGTCCGTCTCGCCTGTTTCAGTCCCAGGGTTCGCCATAGTTTCGTACCTCTTGCGTCAACTACCCCACCCTGAGCGCCTTCGGCGCTCTGAGGGTGGGGCTTGCGTGCGGCTTCTCGGGATGGGACTCACCCCGACGAAAGCCACTTGTAGCGCAGGGCCAGACGCCAGCGGCAATTTAATTAGCCGTGACCTCCACTCTACTCCGCGACCGAGGCCACGGGAGACGGAGAGGCACATGGCGTCGCGTTCGCTTCGACGGTCCGGCTTTCGGGGCCGGTTGACGGCGACCCGTCCATGCCGAGAAACGCACCGTGGCCTCGTTGGCACGCCAGCCCTCACGGACTGTCTGTGGCCCGTCATGGACAGTCTGAAATTCGTCGAACTCGGTTCTAAAGGTTCGCACGCGCTCCTCCCCTCTCCGCTCGCTCCTTGAGGAAGGGGACTCCGCGCGACCGCTTAGTTGAAGCGACGGTAGAGCCCGAGGAGGCCGTCGAAGTCGACCGCCTCGATTTCCCCGTCTGCGGTGTGTTTGTGATGCAGGGGTGCGTCGGGATGGTCCGGGAAGTTGTCGTAGCGGATGATCGTCCCGTCGTCTCCGTCCGGTGTGTCGCTTCGGCCATACTGCAGCGAGTACTTGACGCCATCGGGGTAGCGCTCCGAGCGGGGGACACGGTAGGCGCTGGCCTGGGCGTAGGTTGCGTTCGCCGGGAAGCGTTCGCGGACGTCCAGGACCTGCGCTGCCGTCTCGTCGTCCCCCGGCATCAGCTGTTGCTACGCCCTCCAACAGTATAGCCGTGTTGTCTGAACCTCCAACAGTTCAGGAGCGTGAGCACTTTCTCGTGGTGCTCTTACGGGGAGTCAAGGAGAAATCTCTGCCCTTCAGGGCGCGGAGGATGTCAAACTCTACAGAGAAAACAAGGCGAGTGCCTCGGGGTCGTACGGAAATCTTCGATTTCCGTGCTGACGAGAGACGCAGTCTCTCGAACCACTTGACCCCGAGGCGGTTCACTCGGCGTCCTGTTCACGACGCTTGATGAGGCCTCTAACGGTGTGAATGTCGGTAAAACCGGGTTCGTCGATCCGGTACTTCTGTGTTTGACTGGTCGGGCTGTAGGTCCGGTCGATTCGCGGCTCGCCATCGGCCGGGTCGTGTAGGGCCTCCGTGAGCTTCGAGGCAGCGCTCAGCCCCGAGACGACCCAGATGGCCTCAGCTGCGCCACAGTCGGCCATCTTATCGAAATCGGTCGGGGCTGCGGTCGGCGCGTCGTTGTTGATCCGCTCGGCTTCGATGGCGACGACGATCTCTCCCTCGGCATCCAGACACGCCACGTCAAGGCGGCGGCCATCATCGAGTTGATGATACGGCGAGACAGTCGCCGCGTCGTGTTCCGGATCGGCACAGCGCTGTTCGGCAAGCCACGTCGCGAGCTCGACCATCATGATGTGTTCGCTCGACTCACCCAAGTCACCCCGGCCGGGGCCGTAATCCACCCCTTCGCGATAATGCTCGCCGACGGCGTCGCGGCCGGCAGCGGTCACGCTGTAGAGGAGATGCGGGAGCGTGGTATCCTCGCGGATCAGGTCTGCGTCGACGAGCGCCTCAACCTCGTCGACCGCCACCCCGACGTACTCACGGAGGCGAACCATGCTGTCGCGTGTGATATCGTACTCCAGGTCGCTATAGGTGCCCTGCTGGGCGTTCCAGACCGTCTGGATGAACCGGAGTTGCCCTGGCGACCACGGCGAGCCACGAATCTCGGCGGGTGCGAGCTTCAGGTGGGCGGTGAGTGTGGGGATGTCGTCGCGGTCGACCTCCTCGAACGCGTGACAACACTCGATGGCATCACGGATGCCAGCCTCCGAGGGATTGTAGCGGGTCCCACACTCGACACACTGAATCGCCCGGCGTGGCTCATCGTAGCTGAGAAACGTAGGGAACCGCTTCGTGTGTGGCAAGAGCGAGCCGTTCTGTGCGGCCTCGACAGCGGGATCTGGATTCGGCTCGTCGGCGCTGGTCGCATCGTCACTGTCCGCTCCGCCCGCAGTCGGCTGTGTGCCAGCCGTCGAATCGTTCGTCCCCGTCCCTGCGTTGGCGTTCGCCGTCACATCAGGGTCGCGATGGGCATACCCGTAGCGCCGACGGGTCCGTTCTTCCGCACGGACGAGCGCGACATCGAATCGGAGCTTCTTCGCTGAATCCTCCGCAAGCGGCTCATCGCTGGCTGGGTGTCCCGTGGGAGCCGGAAGTGACTCTGCGAGAAACGGGCGTGGTGTCTCCTCCCCGAAGAGCGCGCCCGGGCGGACGAGCCACTCACCGCGACGCATCGCAGCCAGTCGACGGGCCACCGCCTGTGGCGGCATGTCAGCCGTCGCGAGGACGTTCGTAATATCGTCATCGACCGCGACGTTCCCCACGATGAACGTCGCCGTCTCGTTCAGCGTCTCGTAGTAGGTGTCATCATCGTCGTCTTGCGAGCGAAGCTGTCCCAGATACTGCACGCCCAGCATGACCGACAGGCCGAACGACCGCCCCTGTGAGAGCAGGGTATCGACGATCGGCGAGTTGGCGACCGAGCCCGCCTCCTCGAGATAGAGGTTCACCTGCGAGTGTGACGCTTCCGACGACTCCGGCCGCTTCGCTCCGGTCGCTCGAGACTCGAGCGCCGTCCACAGGTCTGAGAGGAGAACGAGCGTCAGCGCCGCCTTGATCTCTGTTTCCATCCCACCGAAGTCGAAGACCACCGTGACGTCCTCGTCGACAATATCGGCGAAGCTGAACGCGGGATGGGTTACCGACGCGTCGTCGTTGTCGTTGTCGTTGTCATTGTCGTTGTCGTCGTCAGCGTGACCTGGGTCTTGGCGGTGAACGTGATCGAACAGTGGCGCGAGTCGGCTACTGGTGTCGATCTTCTCGACTCGACTGATCGCACCGCCCATCGCTGCCCCGAACACCTCGTGTCGTCGCTGTAAGAACTCCCTGAAATACCGCTCGTACTTCTCGTTGGAGACCGGCGGCGTAATCTGTTCTGACAGCGTCCGGCTCAGCGCCTCTCGCAAGTCGTCGTTGCTGAAGGCGTCCGACCCGTGGACGGGATCGAACAGCGCCCTCGCGTGCATGCGAATCGCCTTCGGTGCCTCCTTCGCGTCGTACTGGTCGGCCCCCCAGAGCGTCCTGAGAATCTCCTCGTAGTGCCCGACCGTCCGTTCGACCGCCTCCTGGCGGGGAACGCCCGCGTTGAGGAGCGGCCGGATATCGAAAAACGACAGCGCCGGCAGCACCTGCGAGAGGTCGAAGTAGATGACGTCCTCGAGCGTTCCATACGCTGCGTAGTACGACTGCATGAACTCCACACTCGTCTGCCCACTCTTGTGGTCGAAGATGATCTCCGGGCCTGCAGTCGCCACAACGTTACTCAGTTGCCCCGTCTGTATGGTGACGGACTTCCCCGACCCGGTCGTCCCGGCGATGACGAGATGTTTGTCCTGGAGAGCGACCGGGTTCACGAACGGCCGGAGGTAGGGTCGACGGTCGTGCGTCAGTGGCTGACAGAGCGTCTGCCCCGGCTCGGTATACTGCGCTAAGACGCCCGGTGGGGGTAAGACGAGCCCCGTCCGCTCGCCGTGCCGAAGTGAGAGTGCCCGCTGGCCGTTCGGTGTGAGTCTCGCTCCATCGACCAGACACAGGCTGGGCAACTCCGCAGGCGTGACGACGAGCCCACGACTCGGCTGTCGTCTGAACCCGTTTTTGAGTGGTCGGTCCCCGTACGTGGGGGCGTGCCACCTCCGCTCGACGAGGTCGGTGAAGAGCTGACTGCCCGGCGGCTCTCGTTCTGTGTGGAGGTCGTCATCCGTCCGGACGGCTCCCTCGATGCGATGGTGTGTACTCCCGACCGTCTCGAGTTCCGTCGCCAACTGCCGTGCGACGCTGTCCGCAGCGACCGGCGTGTCGCGCGTGAGGGCAACGGCACGGACACAGACGCCAAACGACTGGTGGGTGTTGCGCGTTTCGAGCGCGTCCAGCCGCGCCTGTGACGACGGAGACGGTTCGAACGCCTCTCGGTCCTCGGGCGAGCGGGGGAACAACAACTCGAAGGCCTTACTCGCGAGTGTCGGCTCACCGTTCTCGAGTTCCCAGCGGTACGCGTCAGCCTCGCGTGTCCACGGCTCGATCGGTCGACACACGACCTGATAGATGACTGGCGTCTCTGCATCGCGGATCGTCTCGATCACACCCGACAGCGTGCACTGCTGTGTCTCACTCCCGACCTGCCCCTGCTGTTGGTCACGAGTGCGACGCGGCGCGCCTGTCGAAGCCGAAGGCGAGGTCACGGCCGATGCTGACGGTGATGACTCGAGGGGGTCGCCGAATCGCGTCAGTGGGAGTTGCCAGTCTTTCGTGTGCGTGGCTCGCCCCCGATATTCGACACCCGCAACGTACGGTGAGTCGACCGTGATGGCGGGGTGGTGTGGCCCGACACGCTCGTGTGGATTCGACGGCGGCGGTGACACGACGGGTGCGGGCAGGTGCTCTGTTAGGTATTCTGGGTGCCATTGCACTCGTCGCAACTCGTACGTACTCGGGAGCGTCTGCCGGAGGACGCGTTCGATGCGATGGAGACGGTGGGTGACGGCCGCGTCTTCAGCCGCTTCGCGGTCACGCCCCGCTGCCGTCTTGTGTCTCCCGCGGCTCGATTCGCTCGCCTCTTTTTCGTCTCGTTCGTCTTGCCTGTGGGCCTCCGCAGCCGGCGTGCCCGTGACGCCGACGAGCCAGCGGATACTCGTATCCGCGCGGCCATCACCGACGAACACCCACTCGACTGTCGGTGGTGGCGCGCGTGATCGGAGACCAAGGCGCTGGAGGAGTCCCGCGTCTTCGGTCAGCGACTCTAGTGTGACGTACAGCTTCTGCATCGACGCGACGACCGCCCGCGCCGAGAGCCCACTCGACGAGGGCCGAATCTCGATATATGGCCGTGGTGTCGGTGCGTTCGAGAGCGGGGACGAACTGGTGTTCTGTGTGCTCTCAGCAGTGAAGTCGGTTACTGTGAGTTCTCCGTGTGGCGGTTCGTCTCCGCTGGGCTCGATGTCAGGCCCGAGCGCTGTCGGTTCGTCATCGATGCGTCCGTTCCGGTCTGTGTCGTCTTTCGTTGCCATGCTGACCGTGTGTGGAGTCTTCGAGACGAGACTGTGCATCGTCTCATCCCGTGCCGTCTCGTTTCGCGTCCACTCCACCCGTTCGACTCCCGTCCCGAGTGGCCGTGTCGTGTCCCTGTTCGTCTCCTCGTGGCACTGCTGTTCTCTGTGGCCTGTGGCCACGCCGTGGCTGTGCGTTCTCGATCAGGCTCCGAGACCACTCGTCTTCGAGAGAAAGTCCAGCGGCTCGGTGTTGATCGCCACCAGCTCGTCGAGTGGATAGCGCTCGAACAACCACTGTTCGAGCAGGTTGAGGTTGCCCGGCACTGCGGCGATGTCCGTAAAATCGGTCTGATGGATGACTGCGTTCCAGGTCTCGGTCGCCGGGTCGAACCCGAGGAGGCTCATCCGGTCGGGGAGTGTGCAGACGACCGCGATGACGATGGTATCGTCGTCCTCGCCGTCTCCGGTCCACGCCCAAAACGGTGTGAGCAGTACCTCTGTGTTCTCTCCTTCGTAGGTTCCCATCTCCGCGAACGTGAGTGGTCGTGCCGGGAGCCCCTTGGTCACGGCTCGTGACATTGGTTGTCTCGGTCATTGTACGATATGATAACTATCGAGATACCGGCAAACGGAGTAAATCGAGAGACGAGAGTCTGATATTCGTCGGATTTGTCTCTCGATTGCCGGGTTGGTGGCGAGTAGTTATCGAAATTGATTTTCGGAAGGCGGGTTTCGAGTGGCCTTCCGTGTGGACGTCAGTGGTCAACTGGTATGCTTGGTCTCGCGACAGTCCCATTTGGGGTGAGGGATTCGACGGCCTCGATCTCGTCTGGTGACCTCGAACGCCCCCGGGCGCTCGACTCGGGGGATTCGCTGTCGTTCGAAAGAGCGCCGTGCGCTCTTTCGTGATGACGAGAGAGGTTTGCTCTCTCGAACCACGGTCCTCGCCTCCGGCTGCGGTCCGTGCGTCGCCCGCCTTCACCGACCGACTCGCTCCGCTCGTCGACCGAGCCATCCGCTCGCTTCGCTCGCGGAGACGCCGAGCGTCTGGCCCCGTTCAGTCCCACCCCTGTTCATCTCCAATGCCATCGGCGGCGGGAGTCTCGGACATACTCGACCGCCGACCCCGTGTTAACCAACAGTCGAGAGTTGTTGGTTAAGACACCTCGAATCGTCTCGGCTCCCGAGTGCCTGGCACGTTCAGCCTCACCCTTGTCTGTGTGAGCGTTCGCTGTCTGCTGGCTGCGAGTGTCCGTGCCGTGTCTGATTCGGCGTCGTTGACGCCTCGCCGCGCGTCACGGCTGACGCCGTTCGCTTCGCGGAACTCACGGTGTTCGTTCCGCGCTTCGCTCGCCTCCACGGGGCGGGGGCTACTGAGACGCTCACTGCGTTCGCGTCTCACTTCGCTCGCACCCTCCCGGTGCGCCAGCAGCCAAGTGTGGTTGCGGTTGCGACCCTGACGGGCCGAACCGCGAACCACCTTGGCGCTGGCCGCTCAGGTCCCCGCCCACGGCGCGCGCGGCTGGTTGATACACTCTCGAGGAGGCGTCTCGCTCGCGCCCACAAGGGGCGCTCGAAGGCGCGAGCGAGACGCGAGTTGTCGATGACTGGTCGTGGAGAGATGTGACTCATGTAGAGGTGAGTGTCGGTGAAGACGCGGTAGAGGACGCGCCTTCGGGATAGCACCCAATGTCTAGTAACAACGCAATCGGACAAGAAGCTTCGGAACAGATTGACGAACAGGCGCGAACGCGGGCGGTCGGGCGAGCAGCGCAGGCGACGCGGTGTGACGAGTGCGGTGGTCGGCTGGTTCATGAGTCGATCGAGACGGTGTGTGAGACGTGTGGATTGGTCGTTGACGAGGACGCCCTTCGACGGGCGATGAGCCCCAGTCTGCACAAGCAGGGTGCGGTCGGGTCGGGACACGTTGAGTGGTGCCTCGAGACGACGACGTCGCTTCGTGTGGACAAAGGCCTACACACGACGTTCTTCCTCTCCTCGGATGGGTACGGGAACGCGCTGACGAAGGCGCAGAAAGACAAGTTCGGGCGGCTGCGGATGCGACACAAGCGCTTCCAGATGGAGTCGAAGCGGGCGATTCGACTCAACGAAGGCCTCCGTGACATCCAGATGATCGTCGGCAATCTCGGACTCCCGAACGTCGTCGCGGCGGACGCGGCGGCGTTGTTGAAACAGGCCTCGGAGGAGCGGCTTCCGGGTGGTCGGATGGGGTGGGAGGCGCTCGCAGCTGGGGCAGTGTACGTGGCGACGAGCCAGTCTGGGTTCCGGCGAACGACCAAGGAGGTCGCGGTCCACGCGAAGACGTCGCACGAGCGACTGTGTGCAGCCGCGCGGAAGCTGCGGTGTGAACTCGGGTTGGTGAGCGAGGTGCCTCCAACCCAGGCGTGGGCGGTCGACGCAGTCGTCGAGGTGCTGGGCGAGCAGAAGGGACTGTCGCTCGATGTGTGTCTCGAACTCAGGCGGGTCGGCGAGTTCCTCCTCGAGTTGGCTGACGAGGCGTGTATCGGCCCAGGGACGGCACGTGTGACGATTGCGGCTGCGGCGGTGTATGTGGCTGACCGGTTGACCGAGGGGAAGGCGATGACTCAGCAGGACGTCGCGGACGCGGCAAGTGCAGTCGTGCCGACGTCGAAGTCGAAGGTGAGTGGATACTCTCGAGACGTGGCTGGGGCCTACAACGGACGGTACGGGACGCGTGAGGTCGCAGAGGTGCTGACGGGTCGGCTGGCCTGAGGGGGCCGGCTGCTCGTCTTTTTGTGCCCGCCACCCACGGTCCCGCCCCCCTCCCCACCCACCGCTCCGTGCTCGCTCCGTGAGACTCGCTTTTGCTCGTCTCACGTGCCCTCGTTCGCGATGCTCACGAGGACTCCGCTGCGCGCGCAGCCACGACCGGGCTGTGGTTCTCTCGTGTGCTCGTAGCTCTCAATACTCTCACAAGGTTGCCGGGGAGACCCGATTCCTCCGTTCGCCAAGAGATGCTTGGTGTGCCCTCGAGACACTGACGCCTTGAGCTGAAGCACCCCTCAACATACTGCTGGTCGAGTGGATTGTGACACGGATAATATAGAATCAGGCACCACTATCTCAATCGTCAGATGCCAGCTCCGCGACTGAACACCGCCTTCCCTTCGGAGCAATCTCCCCAAGATTATCGGCCAGTATGACCAGCAGAGCCTCACCAATCAATTCTCCTGCTACTGGAGGTACTGCATTCCCTATCTGACGGAACCAGCTGGTAAACGGCCCGAGAAAAATATAGTGGTCCGGGAACGATTGCAACCTCGCCGCCTCCCGGGGAGTGATTCCTCGGTTTCGCCTAGGATCTGCACGTTCAGGGTCCGGACGAGCGCATTCGTAGTAGTCGGGTAGTACAAACCCATTCGCGTCCTTAGCGAGGTGAGCGACTATTGTCGGTGATGGCTTCGACCATTCGAGTTTCCGATATTTGTCTCGGAAGCGGGGATTGTCGGCAGTTCCCACATCGTACTCAATATACTCGGCGTACTTCCCATCAGAATTGTACTTGACGTCCCAGCCAGTGTCTCCCGGCTGCAGCCCTTCCTCGAACAGGATTCTATCTTTTTCCATCGGGTGTTCACGTGCCCGGTGATTGAAGCAGAGCTCGGTTCCCTTGTGGAGGCCGTTCTGCTTCACGTACTGGCTTTTTGACCCTCGGCCAATCTCTGCCAAGACGCGTCCACCTTCCCCACGACGTAGACGTGGAAGTCCAGACAACCCCTGTCGGATTGTCCGATTGTCATCTATTATCTTGAGATTATTCAGAAGGTCCTCTGCCTCGTTTTCACTGACGGCAAGATCGTTCCGAATTCCGACAAGCAGAACACGTTCACGTTCCTGCGGAATTCCGAGCTCAGTCATATCTTGGAGACGGAAACAGACCTGATACCCTTCTCCGTTCTCACCAAGAGCTTCTAAGTCCTCAATTATCCAGTCGATGACGCGTACGTCCGTATCACCGACTTTGTTGACCATACCTTCCACATTCTCCATCACGATAGCCTTCGGACGAAGCTCGTCGACAGCTTCGACATATTTCGTGTACAGGGATGTCCGGTCGTCGTCAAGCACGCTGTAGTCGTCGTCTTTCGCTCGACGGGATCGGTATCCTGCTTGGGAGAGTGATTGACAAGGAGGCCCCCCTACGATAAGATCCGGATTGGGCGCCACTTCCCGAATTGCTGCGAATAAATCGATTTCCCTCACGTCGCCACAGACCACATTCTGATGTGGAATCCCCGGATGGTTCAGGCGGTATGTCGCAACAGCATCGGGCTCGATATCAATCGCCCACCGGATATCGTATCCCGCCCGAGCAAGACCGTGTGACAATCCTCCTGCTCCGGCGAACAGGTCGACGACCACAGGCCCATAACACTCCTTTTGTTGTTCCTCGAGCCGGTATGTTAGCAAGAACTTCCGTATTTCGCAGTTATCACCACAGCTAGCGGTGTCCGAGTTGACAGCATGGGTGGCGAGCGCTCGGTACAGAATAGGGACGTGGCGGTCGATCAGTTCCTCCTCGAGTTCGGTGTGACGACCAGTCGATTCTGGCGGGAGATCAGGAGCAAGCAACCCCAGCGAGACCAGTAGTTCATCAATCAGCGGGTCTGCGGGCCAAACTGGCTTGTCAAATGCGGTCTGAAGTATCCACCACGCGTCCTGCTCTCCGATCCTCGGAAGGGTTTGGAGGAATGTCACATAGGTTGAGTACTGGACTCTTGAGAAACTACAAAGAGTCGTGCCCTCTGTATAGCGTGTCTCACGAACTGCCTCAAGTAGCAATTGCAAGCAATCGATCCGTTCCGTGCTTACCCCCTTTCGAGGACTGGCAGCACAGACTGCCTCATGCAGGTCTTTCCGATCCAGCGCTGCGATGTCTTCCCAAGTCCCATACTCCTCGCGAAGGTTCGCTACCGTCTTCCTCGGAATCCGGTCGAAGAACCGTTTTGAAGGGGATGTCGTCTGTTTCCCAAGGACGACCGCAGCGACGGTGTCAAGTGGATCGTCGCTTTCGATGAGCGGGTCGCCACATGGACACTCCCCGTCAGGCTCGCTACTCTCCGCTTGGATAGCGTGGTACCGGCAGGGGTCCCCGCTTTTGGACTGATTTCGAGCGATGTTTTCGGGGGTGGCACGGGGACAGCCGGCAGGAGGCTGCTGTTGACGCCGAACGTGCTCTGCGGTCAGTGTATCTATGAGAAAATCGAGGTTATCCAGAAGCAACTGTTTGTGCAATGTGCGTTCAGCTTCTGGAGCAGAACGCACCTGCTCAGATGGAGAACCGCAAGAAGTGGCCGGTCCGGACATAGGTACCCTTTCTGCGTGGTGTGATTTAAACCTCCTGGTCATGCGGTTCCGGAAACTCAGGCAGCCGGTGGAACACATCTTGAGCACGGCTCATGGTGTCTCATCTCAAAGTAGAGGTACAGAAATTGACCCAGTGACCGGATTGCAGGGAATCGGGTCTTAGCGTTATCAGAGCGACCGAAGCGAGAGGCGTTTCACAAACTCCCCTTCAGTCTGCGTGCGGATCTGTTCACGTACTCCATCACGATCGGACGCGAGTCCGAACTCATCATCGAGCTGGTCAAACTCCACAATATCGAGTGTATCCTCGAGAAGACCGATACGTCTGTCCTGCAACGCCTCGTACGTCCAAAGAGAATTGAAATAGTCTGCCAAGGCTGAATCAATCTGGTCACGCTCTCCTGCCTTGATTGCTTGAGACTGTTCAAGTAGGGATTCGAGTTTGTCCCTGTCCACTACTCCCTCTGTTTCGGTGAAATATCGGTTCGGGAGGATGCTCCGGAAGTCCTCCCCGGTATCGAAGTACTGAGGCATTTTTTCGGCGAGATGGAGATTGCTCGCCTTGATGTTGTCACTGTCGCGGAGCAGGAGGAAATTCCCGAGGTCGTTGACAAAACGCTGAGAAATAAACTCCTTGATATTGTCTCGACGTTGACGTTTGTCCTCGTCGAGTTCGCCGTCCCTGCGACACAACTTGATATAGGTCTGAATTGCTTCTGCGATCTCTACCTCGTTGTCCTCGAGTTGGAAGAATTCAGTCAGCCATATCGGGTTGTCAACGTCATGTATCAGACTCTGTGGGAGTACGTGTTCGAGATGAATGCTTCCCATGTTCAGACGCCGTTCGACGTACATTCCGTCCTCACGGAAGTGTTCGTTCGCGACTTTCCCGAACAACAATTTCGCGGTCTGAGGGTTCCATGCCTGTGCTTGAGTGACAATATCCACGAACCTATCTGAAAACATCGACGGGTTCGACGACCGCATCTCGTCAATCAGATAGCGACACGAGTCACCGTACACGTTCTCACGATCCTCTTTCTCGGGCGAAAGCGAGAATCGATGGACGGTTTCGATGAATATTTCTTGGAAGATGTTCGGATCTTCCCCAACGAGGAGCCGTCTGAAATTGAGTTTCTCGACCGCGTCCAGTGCTTCGTAGAGCTGTTCACCGCTCGCAGTCGGGTCCGTCACCGTGTGGTGATACAGCGCCAAAACAAATGGACGCCACTGATTCATCCGCTGGTCGTTGAGACGAACCAGCACCTCCTGGCATTTCTCGTGTGCCTCTGTGAGAGCGAGGTCGGTAGGATCCAGCGCTGAATTAGTGATGTGTTTGTAGTACTGAACGAGGTCGTGAGCATGGTCGAGGAAGTCTCGAGCGTCGTCCGGATGGCGCAATCGTGGACGAACATCGGACTCGAGATTGCGCGTCGCGAACGCGTTGGTGAGTTCCGCACTGGCTTCACCTACCGTCTCGATTTCGGGGTCGACGATGCTGAGGTAGACGGAGAGATAGTCGTCAATCTGATCGACATCGGTGGCGAATGCGACCACAATATCTTCCCACTTATCCACGTACTCTTGTCGGTCGTCGGCATCGAAGAACGCGTTCACGACCGCCGCTCGGATACGGTCGATCTTGGTGAGTTCCAGCCCGCGGTCGTTGAGAATCTTGAAGATTTGCATCCGGAAGTCGGGTGCCGCGTTCCGGATAATGAACTCGCCGACGTGATACGAATTCTGGATGTAGTGCCCGAGATTAATCAGCGCTAGCGCCTTGCTGTCGGTATCGTCTGCCGTATCAACGACCTCCTGAACGCGGTCTTTGTAGAAGTTGTAGGCGTCGAGCAATCGCCAGTTCGAGTCATATACCGGCGTGAAATTTGAGAAAGAGGACGTATCAGGGTCTTGTTCTTCGACGACTTGTTCGCTAATTCGGAATTCCTCAACGAGGTCCGATATTCTAGTCGCATCACCGCGGCGACCGTCGACGTATTCACGTTCGTCTGAACAGAGATACTCTAGTCGGGCTTCAGGCCCCAGCATGAGGGCCTCGAAGAACCCTAGGTCTGCGTCGTCGTCATCATCGTGCTTGTTGAGAGACAGACGCGGGACGTCTCCCTTGAGCGGATTCTCGAAGCGGTAGAGAAGGGACTCAATCTGCTTGATACTCCCATCCCGTAGTCGACTGACAGTCTCCTGCCGGATCGACTCGGCGTTGAGGGCACGGAGTTCCTCGAGGATAGAGAGTAAGAGGATGTTGACCGATGTGAGTCGTTGTTGGCCGTCAATAATTTCGTGTGTGTTGCTGTCTTTGTCGACAGCGAAGTACATCGAACTAAAGAACACGTCAGAGATGTCGGAGTCCTTGACGAGATCGGCCTCCACGAACTGCTGGAGGTCAGACCACAGTTGTCGATGGTGCTTTTCTTTCCATGAAAACAGTCGCTGGTATTCCGGAACGTTAAATCTCCGATCAGAGAGAATCTCTTCCAACGTTCTCTTTTCCATCTCGAAATTGTCGCCCGCGATCTGCTGCATCGCGACGTGGTCTGCAACCGCTGTTATATCGAGGTCAACGTGGTCGTAATCAATGTAGGTATCGTAGAGCGTCCGATTTTCATCAGCCATACCGGTCTGTCAGAGAGGATGCACATATTAGTGCCTCATACGATATTGATATTGATATTGATAACGTAACAGTAGCAGACAGTACCGGATGCGCTTTGTCAATTCACATGAACTTAGATATTCAATAAACCCTATTAATCAATTAGAGATACCGTTGTCGCGGCCTCCGAGTTCAGTAGGAAGCTTACGAGGTCAACGAAGCCCTCGACGGGTGGACCTTCGAGGAGCACACCGGTTTCGAGATAGTGCTCAAATCCGTAGTCTGTGACGTTCGCACTCCCGACGTACGCTGCTTTATCGTCGAAGAGCATGATCTTGGCGTGTAGAGTAAACGCAGGGGTAGCACCATCTTGACGACGTTGTGTCGAGGGTGTTCCAGTACTCCAGCGCGTATAGTCCACACACCTGAGAAGTGACCGGTCGAGGTTGCGCTCATCCGCTCTCTCTGCGAACGACTTCAGGACCGAGTAGTTGTACGAGTCTGTGTCTGTGAGATACCGGGAAATTATCCTCATATACACACCTCGCTCCATGGCTGCAAGCAACACGTCTTCGAGATGAGCGAACCCGTCTCTCTCGAAGAACGGTGCTACCAGCGTGATCGTTGTGTTGCTCCTCTTGATCTGTCGCGTAAGGGTAGGCATCAGCCATGACATCCCGAACGAGGTCGGGCTCACCTCATCGAAGGCGGGGTCAGCGGGGAACGTTACCAGCGGCGTTGCCTCTGTCGCCGGTGGTTGACGGGCTTCGTATGCGTTGACACTGCGCGCAGCGTAGCGGGCTGTCTCGAATACCCTCCGGCACACCTCTACGTTGATCCGGTAGGGGCTGTCCTCGACACTCGTTCTGAACGACTCGCGAGTGACCGCGTCAGTCTGTGAGAGCTGTCGAAATGTGTCGGTCGTTGCGGCAACGGAGACATCTGTTCTGTTCGCAATCTCTGCGGGCGTCACCAGTTCACCGCGGCCGCCAGACAGGACTAACAGGCCTTCGAGCTGGGAGAGGAGTTGCTCGTCGCGATCGACGTACTCGGCGATAGCAAGGGGCAACCACGTCGAGTCAGATTCGTCGTCAGTCATATGAATTCTATATAAGTCGGTGGCCGTACACGCTAGGAGCCGATTACAGTGTCCAGTATCCGGCGATGTCCTTGTCAGTGTTCGGTCGACTCCCGAACAGGAAGTCCCGAGAGAGGACTTGGTTGAAGTACGAACAGCTGATCTCACTCACGTGCAGGCAGGAGAGACAGGCCCCACCGCGCTGTGAGCAGACCGGGTCGTACACACACTCGTTGCCGTGCGTTTCGGCCTGTCCGAGGAGGTTATCCAGTTGCTGTTCGACCATCGTGTGCATCCCGCCGATGTTGAACTCTTCCCGGTTATTCGCGTAGATGACGACAGAGAGCGCGCGCGGGAAGAGGAACTCGCTGAGGTTCGTTCGGTCGAATCCACTGATGGTACTGGCCTGCTTCAGCAGGATGTGACTCAGCGTGTGGACCAGCTGGAACACGTGCTCTGTGACCTGCTCCTCGACCGAATCGTCGAGGTCCGTCTGGAACTTGCCGTACCGTTCGACTGGCGCGAGGTGATTGAGCAGGAACGCCCACTGCTCATCGCTGGAGAGCGATTCGATTTCGCTTCTCGCGTGCTCGAGTGCAGCGTCGTCGCGGCCGCTGACCTCTGGGAGGACGATGTCTCCGTTCACCGCGGTCGGGTCGCTCGTCTCGGGGATGTTGAGTGCGAGCCACAGCAGGACCTGTGCGGGGTCTAGGTCGAACTGAACCGCTTCTGTTTCGGACGTGTCGACGAAGATCGGCGTTCCGTCACCGTCACTCGCGCTCTGTGAGAACGCGTTGATCCGTGCTTCGCCTTCCTCACGGCTGCCACGGGTGTACCCGTAGACGAACGTCTGTACAGGGAAGTCCTCGATGACGCGGACGTCGTCGAATCCGAGCGCCTCCAGGTCGTCGTGGTAGCTGTTGATGCGGTCCGCTTTGTCGGTGAACCCACGGTCCCGGGCGTCCGATTCCAGTTCGTCCAGTGTATCCGTCGTGAGCGACTCGCGGCTGAGGACGTACTGGAGAATCTCGTCACCAGCCTCGGTGAGCTCGGAGGTTTCGCCGTCCGTATCGAGAGCGAGTGTCTCGCCGAGACGCTCGAGGATGGTCTGGCTCTCCAGCGTCCCCTGTTCACGGAGGTGCTCACGTGCCTGGTCGAGCGTGGTGATGTCGTCGTGTGTGGTGTAGATCTCCACCACCTTCTCGTCGTCTACCTCGACCTGGCCGGTTCGCTGGTGCAGACTGACGTCCTGAAGCGACCCGGCATCTGACAGTCCGAACAGCTTCGCGATCGCTCTCTTTGCTCCGTCCTCAGAGTTCCGGAGGTGCCCGATGCCTGCGGTGTGCAGGTTCACTGTCGAGAGGTAGTGGGGGTAGAAGACGCTCCCGGCCCGGTGGACCGTCGTGTACATCCCGTCATTCTCCTCTGCTTCGGGGGCCATGTAGTCGCAATTGCAGTTCTGGTAGTTCCGGATGGGAGTGTCCCATGAACAGTTACCGACCTCACAGCTCCAGTGGAAGTTCCGGACACGTTGACTGTTTCGGCGGTTGAGTATGACGTGCTGGTCCCCGTGGTTTGGGCACTTCTGCGGGTAGAGGCGTCGGATTTCTCCGCAGGTGTGAACACTCACGAACTGGTACTGTTCGAGGTTCCCGTTACAGCCAGATCGCTCACAGGTGAGATCAGGGTTGTTGTTCTTGACCTCGTCTGCGGTGTAGTACCCGTGCGCTTTGTCGCACTTCTGGCACTCGTAGGTCGTGGGGAACGGTTCGGCCCGGACACCCTCGGGGACGCCGAAGTGGTAGTGGTCGGTGTTGTTCGAGACGAAGCCGTTCTGGCCCCCGTCCCAGTTTCGGATGCGTGCGAGGACGCGGCCGAGGATGTAGTCCTTGCTGACGGTACCACTCGCATCGCTCGTCTCAAGTCGCGTGGTCTTCCAGATGCCCCGCTGACCGCTGTAGTCGAACGTGTTCTCGGGCAGGAACTGGTAGAGTACCTGCGACTTGCTACGTTCCATTGACATTGTTATCGGTTGTTGTAGGTGCTGAGGATGTCCTTGTACTTCCACTCAGGATCGATCGGGAGCTGTTCGTCGACGTCACGCAGGCTCCGCATCGGAGGACCGGGGAGGCGCTCGCTCGTCCACTGTCGGTCACTCAACTGGACCTCGGAGATCGCACTCCGGGTGAGCTGCCGGACGTCGTCGCTGAACTCCGGTGGGACCTCCGACCCACCGTACATGTCCACGAGGAGGTTCTCGAGGTCGACGTCGTCGACCGTCGAGAGGAACTCTTCGGCCCGGTCACCGAAGTACATCAGCTCCCCGTCGTCGGTGTACATGTAGTGGTTAAGCAGGAGCGACATGAACTGCCCCGGCTGCGTCCGCTTGACGCTGTTCTTCGCCCATCGGTTCACCGAGACGGGTTCGACGAGCCGGTCGAGGAACTGGTGGTACTTCTCGAAGAAGTGGTAGTGACTCAGGTCACGTTCCCGGATGGGGTGGAGGATGTTGAACACAAGCCCGGGGTGTGCGCGACCAGCCCGGGAACTGGACTGGATGTACTCAGCAGTGGCACGCGGCATTCCGAAGAACACCATCATGTTGAACCGGTCGACGTCCACCCCGTGGCTGATCATGCTGGTGGCGGTCACCGTGTTGGGACGGTACGCGAGTAGCCAGGCGAGCCCTTCTCGCACCTCGGGGGACGCCGCACGAAGGGCGACGCGGAACTCCGTCCGCGGAGTTCTGTCCTCGTCGAGTTCTGCCGCGAGGACATCACGGAGCTCCATGATGTCCGGGATGTCATCCTCATCGACGAGGCCGTCGTCGGCGAGGCTGTGCAGGAGGGCATCGTCTTCGTCCTCCTGCCACGGGTCGTCGAGCTGGTCCAGAATGGTCTGGACCTCCTCGAAGGGCGTCCCACCAGTCATGCGCTCGGAGTTGAGTGGCGGGCGGCCTTCCCCACGGAAGTACGCGTTCAGCTGGCTGACGAACGACTGGTCCAGACGGTCGCCGTCCTTCTTCGACAGCAGGTAGGTCAGGCTCGTGCTGTAGAGCGTGAGGATGTCGATGACCTCCGCGATGGAGTCCGCTGACAGGGCCTCACTGGTATCGGTCCCGTCCAGTGCTACACCCGTGAGGAGGTCCTCGGGCGACTCCATCGCCATCCGGAGGAGGTCCTGGACCTCCTCGTGGAAGGTGAACAGGACGTCGATGATGGAGTTGATGTGCGTCTTCCCGTGCGGGATGAGCCCCATGTAGTACCGCTGTGTCTCGGGCTGTTCCATCGCGTAGAAGTTCTCGCGAAGGAAGGGGCCCGGCGACGGGAAGCGCTCTGCGGGCCGAAGGAACAGGTGGTACACCTGGTCCTCGTAGGCCGTGATCGTCGCCGTGGGTGCGAGTACCTTCGTCTTCCCGGCGTCGACGATCTCTTGGAGCGTCTGGACGCCCGTCTCGTAGTGGCCGTCGAAGCTCCCCACGCTCTCTTCGAGGAGGTGGAGTTCGTCGGGGACCATCAGGGATGGTGCCGGGTCGTACACGTCTATCGGCGACGCCATCAACTCGAACTCGTCCTTGTCGATGTCACAGCCGTACTTCTCGGTACACTCACCGAGACTGGCGAAGCCGTGCGTCGGGCACTCGTACTCCATCTCTCCCGTCAGGATGTGTGCCATCTTCCGCTGGTAGCCGACTGCGGTGATCTTGTCGATGGTCCCCGCGAGGATGCTCGGCGTGTAGCGGTAGAGCTCGTTGTCGACGACGTGGATCGGGAGTTCGTCCTCCGCGTAGACCTCCTGGGCCGTGGTCTCGCGCTTCTGCCAGTCACACTCGAAGGGATTCCCGGTACAGACGTGCGCGAGGCGGATGTCCTCCGTGACTCGCATCTCGACCCGGGACCCACAGGCTGGGCAGCTCGGAACGACCTTCGCCTCCTCCCGGAGCTTCTCGTCCTGCTTGTAGCGCGTGAAGTTGTCGTTGTTGTAGCCCGTGAGCGCGTTCGGCGTGTTCTTCTTGCCGACGAGGAAACCGACACTGAACGGACGAGACGGGCGGCTCCCAATGTCGTCCTGGTCACGGCGAACGAGGTCAGCGTATATGATGGTCTCCGACATCCGCTGAAGCTGCTGGAGCGACAGGAGACGGAGCGGGAACCGCGTCCACGTCGTCACCCCGAAGTGTTTGCCCCGGATGCGGTCGAAGAACATGTTCCAGACGGCAACACCGAAGAACGCCTCGGACTTGCCGCCGCCGGTCGGGAACCAGAGCACGTCGACGACGTCGAGGGCGCCTTCGGCCTTCTCGAACCGCTCTGAGAGGTCCTCCTCGTCACGCCAGCTAATCTCGTCCCACTCCTCGTACTCGCGGCCCGCGATGTCGGGAACGAGCATGACGATGAACACGAGCTGGAACAGTCGCCACGTGTCGAAGTCGTGCATCCGGTCCATCGACTCGTTCATCAGTTCGAACGCGCGCCCGACCGTGTCCGGGTGTTCGCGAAGCACGCGGATGCCACGACAGAATCGGATGATTTCGCGTTCGAATGCAGCCCTGTCTTCCTCGAAGTCCTCGCGGTCGGCGTCCGTCCAGTCGCCCCGCTTTTTGTATTCCCGGAGGGCTTCCGGGTAGGCGGTTTCGAGGTACTCGTCCATGGCGTCCGCGACCGACTCCAGTACCTCGTACCCGCCGCCCTGAAGGTCTGCGAGCTCGCTGAACGCCGGGTTCACGCCTCGATCGGCGGACTCGTAGACCAGCTGGCGGTACTCGGGGATGAAGTCCGTTTTGAGGTGGTCCGTGTGCGGGTCGGCACGAGGTGCGGAGCGACCCGGTGTGGCATCACCGAGCGTCTCCTCGTAGTCGGGAGCGTTGATCGTGCAGTTCCGTCCGTGTCCCCAGAGGTCGCGGTTGTAGCGGAAGTCCTCGGGCAGGGGGTCGAACGTGAAGGGGGTGAACTCCACGTCGCCGTTCGCGCTGAGGTCGAGCTGAACCTCGAACAGGGTCGGGTCGCGGAGCGTGTAGACGTAGTCCCGCTTCGACTGTCTGCCCGTGTTCGTGACCTCGATGTCGAGCAGGAGTTCGTCACCGTTGCTCTCACGGTCCTCGGTGGTGACGACCTGTACTGACAGGTCCCAGTCCGGTATCGCCGGCGTTCCGTCCCGTTCTTCGAGGTAGTCGTTGAACGCCGTCTCGTTCTGGAGGACGTAGTTCGGGACGTCCTCGTCGGGCTTGTCGTCTCCGTTGTCGAGGTAGATGTCGTCGCGCGCTACAGCCCGTTCGCGAGCGTCGTCCACGGCCGCCCTGATCGCTTCGGAGGCGCGCTCCCGAACGACCTCCGGGGTTGTCCGGGTTCCGCCTGCGATGGCCTCGTAGGGGACCTCGATCGATGGTACCTCCAGTTCGAGGCGTTCGAAGACGGGGAGGAGCGTGGTGTTCTCGGTCTCGTCGTCGTCGCGGTCGGCCAGCGAGACGTACTCCTCGCGTCGGTCCATCTCCTCGTAGGTCGGGTTCACGCGCACCCACACGCTCCCCGTGATGTCGATGGAAATCGTGTCACCGGCGGACCCGTTTCGGATGCGGGTCATGGTACCGATAGCGTGGGGCTCCATCTTCGACTGGAGGTCGTCGTCATCGCTGTCCCCGAGGTCGCTGTTCCCATCGAGGGCCAGTGCTCCGGCGAAGAATTTGTCGCTCGGGGCGTCGCGCTTGACCCGAGCGTCTTCACCCTCGAGATTTCCGCTCACCCGGTCAGTGATGCGTTTTCGGAGGTGTCGTGCGATGCGTTCCTCGTCGTCCGGAGGGCCGGCGTCCGTATCTGGCTCGAACCCTGTCATGTTGCGCCTAGGACAAATCGTGCCACCCGACTTATACTTTTGCCTCAGACCAGCACCTCAAGCAAGAGCATGAGCTCGGTGCTGGTCTGAGATTTTAGCGTCGTGCGCGTTCGCAATACGCGTGCTCGCTGCGCATGTGCGAGCGCACACGCGCGAAGGACGAAGCACACTCGTTCAATCCCGTTTTTCACTAACTGTTATAGGGCAGGAACGTGGCTGTCTGAATATTCACAGATAGCGTCGCCTTGGCGCTATTAGATCAGCACACATGTCTCAGCAATCTCATCCCTATCGGACGAATCGGGACCTCTTTTCCAACCACTACCTCACCGAGCATCTCCGACAGACGGAGCCTTGGAAGGAAGTTGACGAGGCCGAGGTCCGTGAGGCGTACGACGAAATCCGCGATCTCTGGACTGACAAGCAGGATCGAGTCGCGGATTACAACGAGGCTCAGCTGGAGCGGAATTTCATCAGGCCCGTCTTCGATATCCTCGGAATTCCGTTCGAGATCGAGGAGACGGTCATGCGAACCGCCCGGCGACCGGACTACGGCTTTTTCCCGAGTACGGAAGCCGCGGATGCTGCGTTCGACCGAGCGGATTTCTACGAGGAGGCGATCGCCGTCGCCGACGCGAAGTACTGGGGCCGAGAGCTCGACACTCGTGGCGAAAAGAAGCGGGATTACGAGAACCCGAGCTACCAGATCCACGACTACCTCATGGAGACCCCTCCCCAGTGGGGGGTGCTGACGAACGGGAAGCAATGGCGGCTCTACTACGGGCCGACGAGTCACCGCCTAGACTCCTACTACGAGATTGACCTGCCCGAACTCTTTGAGGTCGTCGAGGGAGAGGGTGGCATTGAGGATTTCAAAGACTTCTATCTCTTCTTCCGACAGCAGGCGTTCCTGCCTGATCGGTCAGGGGACTGTTTCCTCGACGACGTCTACGACGAGTCCGGTAAGTTCGCGGAGGCGATTGGGGAGGACCTCCAAGAGAATATCTACGATGCGATTCGTGTCCTCGCTGAGGGCTTCCTCGACACAAACGAAAATCTCAGCGAGGACGACCTGCCGCTAATTCACGACAGTTCGCTCATCTATCTCTACCGTCTCATCTTCGTTCTGTACGCGGAGAGTGAGGGGCGTGACCTCCTGCCCACTGACAACGACATTTACAACGAGAGTTACAGTCTGAATGAGTTGAAACGGGAAGTTGTTGATAAACGTGACGAGACACAGCAGCATTATCAGACTTGGCAGACTAACCTTTGGGATACGCTTGAGGAACTGTTCTTGCTCATTGACCAAGGCAGTCAGGGCCAGGGAATTCCGAAGGATCAACTCTACATTCCGGCGTACAATGGTGGCCTGTTCCGAACCAGTCCCGATCAAGACGACAGCGAAGAGGCACAGTTCCTCGCGACTCACAAAGCGGACGACGCGCACGTAGCGGAAGTGATCGACCTCCTGACTCGACGCGACGCTGACGAAGGCGACGGTCTGGTGTTTGTCGATTATTCTTCACTCGATGAGCGTCATCTCGGCTCAATTTACGAGGGATTACTTGAATACAAGCTTGATATTGCTGATCAGCCGTTGACTGTAAAGGAAGGCGAGTACTCCCCTGCTACATCGAGTGATGTGATAGAAGTGCACGAAGGAGACGTATATCTCCGCACAGACGCTGGTGAGCGAAAAGCTACTGGTTCTTATTATACACCCGAATATATTGTCGAGTATATCGTAGAAGAAACACTTGATCCGATAGTGAGTGACATTCGAGAGGATCTCCTTGCTCAAGACCCGTTTGATAAGGAGGGTGGGGGTCAGTTTGCGAAGGATTTCGCTGAGCGAGTGTTTAATCTCAAAATACTCGATCCTGCAATGGGCAGTGGTCACTTTCTGGTGAACGCTGTGGATTATCTTGCCCGTGAAATAATCGACGCGCAAGAGCGACAGGACAAACAGGCCATCGAGAGTGGGAGAATCGATTCTATAGAGGAGCCTACCACCAAAGAAGGCGAACTTCGAGATATCAACTGGGCTCGCAGACAGATCGCTCAGCGGTGTATCTATGGCATCGATTTGAATCCACTCGCCACAGAATTGGCGAAAGTCTCGCTCTGGCTTCGGACTCTGGCAGCTGAGCAGCCTCTTGCGTTTCTGGATCACCATCTTAAAACCGGCAATTCGTTAATCGGCGCAAATATCGAGGACATTGACGAATTAGACACTGGATTTGAGGATGCTGGCCCGAATTCACAGCTGTCTGAGTTTGGAGTTACACAAAAAGATAGTATTGAGAAGTTGCTCGATATTCATCAAAATATCGTTTCATCTGACAATGAAACACTTGAGGACATCAAATATATAGAAGAGAAGTATGGTGAATTTGAGAGAGATATTTTCAGAAACCGGTTGAATTCCATTGCGAACGTATATATTTTAGATCAGTATGGGGAACACGTTCCGGACAATGCTTACTCCGCCCTTGCACGGGCCATCGACGATACTGAAGAATGGGAAGACGTCTCAAGTTCTGATTGGTTTGAGAGAGCTCAGACATTAGCTAGTACATTGAAGCCGATCCACTATAGATTAGAATTCCCTGATGTTTTCTATTCCCAACATAGTGGAGATACAGACCCTGGCTTTGACGCAATTATTGGTAACCCACCGTATGTCGGCGAAAAGAATCAAAAAGAAACCTTTGAGACATTAAAAAAGGTTTCACTGGTAAAGAATTGTTATCACGGCCGAATGGATATGCTGTACTTCTTTGTCCAGCTCGGGGCAAAGCTGCTAAACCAGTCTGGTGCCTCTGCGATGATTACTACTGCATATTGGCCAGAGGCAGACAGTGCCCAAGAACTACGTGCTAACTTGCTGGAAGATGCTTGGATAGAAAATATAATCCATTTCAGTGATTATACAATATTTGACGATGCCAAGGGTCAACAGAATCAGATACATAAAATTTCAAAAAGTGAACCAGACGAAGTAACTATAGCGTACCTGAAAGATTCTTCAGTGACAAGGAAGGAGCTCAGTGACTCACTAAATGGTTCTCTGGACCTCTTCTATTCTACACAATATACTGATGGAGGATTTTCATTACCAGAAGACGGATCTCCTTGGACAGGTCTGAAAGAGCTGGCCCGAGGACCTATACATATACCCTCTGCAAATGAAACAATTGGGGAATTCCTAACCTCAAAGCAGGGAATAGTGCCTAATCCAGATACGGTCACATCCAGATCGTATGACAAATTCGACAATGAGGAACTCGAAGTCGGAGAAGGAGTTTACTTGTTAACAACGTCTGACCTCGACAGAATTGGTATTACTGCCAATCACCCGCTTCTTCGACCCGCATATCGGAATTCCGACATTTTTGAGTTTTGGATTGATTATTCAGAAGAACTATATTTGTTATATATCACTTCAGAAGATCGAATAGACGACTACCCATCAATTCGGGAACATCTTGAACGCTATAAAACTAAACTTGAATCTCGCCGAGAAGTTCAGCAGGGTAAGATAGAATGGTACAGCCTCCACTGGCCACGTGATGAGTCAGTATTTACGACACCGAAAATCGTCTACTCCAATTGGGGGAATGACTGGCAACCGTATGCGATCGAAGAGAATGGTTACTACGAGAGACGAGATATTACGATCTTAAAACCAAAAACAGATGATATTCGCCTGCAATCTGGTGTTGCATTACTGAATTCCAGCCTCTCTAAATATCTCCAAACTGAAAGCAGCACCCGAACAGGATACTCCACTCAGCGAAGTGTCGAGGACATTCCAGCGACCAAATCCCTGTTCCAGAGCGAACAGCTCGAACAAATAGCTCGTGATACCAAATCATTGGTCTCCGACAGGTGGGACGAGATCGAAGGATTCCTACAATGGATTCAGACCGATTGGGGGGTCGATCTTGAAGAATTGGCAAGAAAAACGTACGTCAAAGAGTACTGGAAACACGAATTTTCCTCAGATAAGGGAATTCTGTCCGTTGCAAAACATAACTCCAGTATGATTTCACCAGATCCGGAAGCGAGAACATTCCAAACAAAATTGAAATCTGAGTACGAGAATTCGGTGTCTGCTATTGAAGACATTGATCTCAATATTGCTCAGAATAAAGCACAAATTGATAAATTGGTTTTCGATACTCTTGAAATATCTGACGATGACGTACAACGAATTTACTCACAGATGGACGCACAAACGATCTCGGAACAATATATGATGTTAAAAGACTGAACTCTGCCTCTGGTTGTGGACTTGAGGTCGGCGACTGTTAGCTTCGCTGGCGGTAAGTGCGAGGCTGTAAAGGTCAGCTACCAATCGAGTGGCAGGTGTCTGCTCACGTTCTTGACCGACAGTGGACAGACCAAGCTCCCGAGCGCTGTTGTCGACAAGCTAGAAAGGGTGAGATTCGCTTACAGCCAAGACAGACTGGAATTCAACTCTTCAAGGAACGCAGACTGTACTCGAGCATCGGGTGGGAGTGTGAGTCGCTCTCCCTGACGGTCGATGATCGTCTGTTTCAGGAACGGATGAGCTGGATCGAACGAGGGGCTGGCACGAATCCTGTACTCGCTATCGATGGTGAAGAGGTGGGCGTCGAACGCCCGGTGATGGAGTGAGTTCAGCACGAACACGTTCTCCGGATGCTCAGCGAGGTCCGGCCGCTGGCTCCGGGGCAACACGTGAGCTAGGTCGAGCAGCGTCTCCTCCCGGATGTCGGTCAGAGTACACGCCCGACCATATCGCTCAAACGTTTCAGCTCTGAACGCGTCGCTCACGGCGACTTCGGGTTGCTCGTAGCGTCGGATGGTCCCACCGACGGAGTCGAGGAGCTCCCCCGTCGGCCACTGCTTGACGTCTCCGGTCCGAACCCACTGCTTCCACACCTCGGGGGCATTTGCAGAGCTGTTCGTCCGTGCGCGGTCGTGGAGCCAGGAAACCGGGACAGACTGCGTGTTGAGGATCGAGAAATGGAAGAGGTAGTTCGGAATCTGCGTGCCTGAATCATCCTGATAGGAGCGGATCTCAAGGTGGTCAGGAACACAGAGCCCACAGAACTCGACGGTTCCAGACTGTGGTTTCCGGAATACGAGGACCGGTGGGACTTCCTCACGTCGGCCGGACGCTTTCCTGTCGAACGCGTCCTTGATTTTCTCGTTCTGTTTCGATTTGTCGTAGGGGTTCTCCGCCTTGGCGTCGCCCCAGTAGCTGATGTATCCCGAATCGACTGCGAGCGTGTCTTCCCACGGGTCATCGTGCTGAGAGACACCCTTGTCGTTCGAGACCAGTACCAGTGCTGAAGGAGCATCGCTGCGGTCCGTCCCAAGGTCGCGAATCCCGCCCGTGTTTTTGATGCCACTGCTCAGTGGGCCACGAATCCAGCGCAGAAACTGGTCATCCGGGTTCCTGAAACTCCCCGTGTCTCGGTATCGCTCGCCAACTCTGAACGCCCTATTCATGATTCTCGGGAGGAGTTTTACGGATGGTCATTCGGGACACTGGGTGCACTGTGGCGGCATTTATCCGCAAAGATATTAAATCCGAGAGTCACATCGTACCTATCAGTGACCAGCTGCGAATGTGGATTCGAAGTCGGCGACCGCGTAAGCTTCGCTGGCGGAAGTGGGGAAGTTGCAAAGGCTAACCATCGCCCAAGTGGGCAGTGCTTGCTAACGATCTTGACCGATAGCGGACAGACCAAGCGCCCCAGCGCGGTCGTCGACAAAGTTGAGGGGAGCGACACGCTGCTCGCAAACCGTGAGTTCGATGCACCAGATCGTTTCAATCTCCGTTCTCGGGCTGCGGAACTCGACCTCGCCCACCGGCAGGACCGGTTCGTCACC
Organism: Salinigranum halophilum; assembly: GCF_007004735.1. Lineage (NCBI taxonomy): Archaea > Methanobacteriati > Methanobacteriota > Halobacteria > Halobacteriales > Haloferacaceae > Salinigranum > Salinigranum halophilum. Next base: position 487,255 of record NZ_SSNL01000005.1, on the reverse strand, counting down.
TTGGAGAGCAGCCGCATCGACATCGCACCACACCAGGTGAAGGCCGCCTACGAGATCCTCACCTCGTACAATCACCGGTATCTAATCGGTGACGAGGTCGGTCTCGGCAAGACCATCGAGGCCGCCATCGTCATCGAGGAACTCGCTGCCCGTGGGCAGGCCGACAGAGTGCTGATCGTCGCGCCTGCGCCCCTTACGACCCAGTGGCAGGAGGAACTCCGCGAGAAGTTCGACAGCAACTACGTCGTGTACGACCGCGACTACGTCGACGCGAAGCGCGGTGCCCATCCGAACAAAAACGTCTGGACACACGACGACCGCATCATCACCTCCATCGACTTCGCGAAGCAGGACGACATGCTCGCGGCACTGGAGAATCTGGACGAAGAGTGGGACATCGCAATCTTCGACGAATCTCACCACCTCACGGCACGCCGCGAGGGCAAGCGTGGAATCAACAGGACTGAGCGCTACCGGGTTGGCGAGGCAGTGTCGCAGAACTCGGATGGGCTTCTCTTCCTGACGGGGACGCCCCATAAGGGGAAACGCGATCAGTTCTACTTCATGGTCTCTCTGTTGGACCCCTACCGCTTCCGTGACGAGCACGACGTCAACAAGGAGGGACTTCGGGACCTGATGATCCGTCGGCTGAAGAGCGAGATGTACGAGTCCGACGGGTCAAAGATGTTCCCCGAGAAGAACATCGAGACGCTGCCGGTCACGTTCACGCCTGAGGAACGGGAGCTCTACGAGAACGTCACTGAGTACATCACGGAGCACTACAACCTCGCCCACAGAGAGGACAACGACACGGCGGGATTCGCGATGGTCCTCTACCAGAAGCGACTCGTCTCGTCGATTCACGCCATCCGGAAGTCGCTCAAGAACCGGATGCAGTCTATCCAGGCCGGTGGTGCGGATCCGGGCGACCTGTCTCAGCTCACGAAGAGCCTCCTTCCGCAGTACCGCGAGGACCCCGAGATGCTGACCGACGCCCAGCGGGAGAAGGTCGAGGAGGAACTCGGAAGCGTGGCAGCATCCAGTGATCCGGCGAAGGTCAAACAGGAGCTGCAAATCGTCCGGGACCTCTACAACCAAGCGAAGGCGATCGACGTCGACACCAAGGCCGAACAGCTCCGCGAGTTCGTCGACGGCGTGCTGGCCGAGGACCCCGACGAGAAGGTCCTCATCTTCACCGAGTACACGGACACGCTGGAATACCTCAGAGACCGGCTCTTCAGCGAACACGACGTCGCTCAAGTGTATGGCGACCTCTCACAGCCCGAGCGGAGACGCCAGCTGAAGAAGTTCGAAAAGGAGGCCAACATCATGCTGGCGACGGACGCCGCCCGCGAGGGGCTGAACCTCCAGTTCGCCCACATCATGGTCAACTACGATCTCCCGTGGAATCCGACGCGAATCGACCAGCGCATCGGTCGACTCCACCGCTACGGGCAGGAACGAACGGTCGAGATCCGGAACCTGTTCGTCGACGATACACGGGAGAGCGACATCCTCGAACTGCTGTTGAACAAGCTCGATGAGATCGAGGAAACGCTGGGCATGAGTTCGGATGTCCTCGGGCTCGTTCTGGAGAACGTCGACCTCGAGGAGCAGATCATGACCGCTATCGCTCAGAACGACGGTACGGACTCAATCGCCGCAGATCTTGACGCGATTGTCGAAGACCAGGAGGAAGCCGTTCGCCGCGTCGACGAGGAGTTGCTCATCCGTGACCGCTTCGACCTGAGCGAGAAGGATCGGGAAATCCTCGACATCATCGACGAGAGTGCAGAGGACACAATCAGCGAGGCGGACGTGGAGTACCTCGTTCGGACCGTATGCAACGAGTTCGGTGGCCGGATTGTCAACGTGCGGTCCGGCCCCGCCGATGACGGCGGCGACGTGTTCGACCTCGTCGTCCCAGACCCGATCTCGGGGGGCGAAGTGAAGGACCGGTACGATGGCGCAACCTTCGACCGGAAGAACGCTGTTGAGGACGAGTCACTCGAATTCATCGCCCTTGACCACCCAGTCGTGCGGTCGATGATGCAGTTCTGTCTCGACAGTGACGCAGTCGGTGGACAGACGGCCGTCCTGACTGGCGGAAGAGACTTGGCAACACCGGGATTACTCTGCCACTTCCGGGTGGGATATCTCTCTGGGACAGGCGACACAGTCACTGAGCGCCTCGTCCAAGTCTACGTGACACCAGACGGTGATGAGAAGACTGGCAACATCAACATCACCGGTGGCCTCCCGCCTTCCGCCGCCAACGATTATCCCGCAGTCGAAGTGATTTCTGCGTGTTCTGACGATCTCGTGGATCGTGCAGAGGCTGTCGCTTGGGAGGTTATAGAGAATCTGGCAGCCGAGGCACGAGAAGACCGACAGCGAGAGGCCCGCATTCGACGCGAGCACACACAGAAATACTTCGAGTACCGTATCGACGACCTCGAGGACCGGATCGAGCGTTTCGAAGAACGGGACACACAGCCGGATGAAGACATGCGCATCGTTCTCGCGAAAGCACAGAGCCAGCTCAAGGAATTAAAGAAAGAACGGGATGCAGAGCTGGCGAGGCTTGAAGAGGAAGAGCAGGTGATTCCTGACGAGCCGGAGCTCATCAACATGGCCGCCGTTATCGACGCCTTTGAGAATTAGCCACAGAACCCAGTTGTCTGTTGAATTTTATTTGACGATTTCCACACGCAATCGTATATAACATCGTTGCAACTCGGATACCTGTTCGAATAATTCTTGCGAGAGTACTGCCAATTCGTGCGGGCTAGACAACTCCTCTTCGTGAATCGGTCACTTCCAGATGAACGCCAGTATGAACGCATTGATCAATTGCTTGTGTAACTCATCCGAGACGACTATGTCAGGGACCCGTTCATATTTTCCTGAACGGAGTTCATGTATACCCTATGGTGTTTGATACAGTTGGTGAGATCGACGCCCCCTCTTTTGAGACGGTTACTGCGGAGACAAACCTGCGGGACGTAATCGAACTAATGCTGGCACGGCAGTACTCTCAGGTTGGAATCACCCGCAGTGGTGAACTCATCGGCGCTGTATCGTATCAGTCGATTGCAAGAGCGTTGCTCGCAACTGACGAACTGTTCGACTCGCCAAAGAGACTGAGCAACCGGACAGCAGAACTCGCAGTCGAAAAGCCACGGATAGTCGACCACGATGATGAGTTCAATACTCTGTTCAGCATTCTTGGCGAACGCTCATACGTACTCGTGGACTCCCCGGACGGATACAGAATTGTTACTGACTACGATATCCGCGAATTCTGGAGGGAGTCCACCCAGCCCTTTCTTCTGATCGAGGGCATTGAGAACGCAATCCGTAGCATCATTCGGGATGTCTATGGCGACGAGGTTCCAGCGGTGTTGAGAGATCTCTCCTCGGAGTCTGACCATCTACGTCTCGTTGAGAGCCTCGACGAGTGCAGCTTCAGTCACTACGAATTCCTAATTTCAAAAAACTGGAACGACGGGTTCGACGAGTTCTTTCACGAGCGGCAGGATTTCGTTCGACAGCTGGTCAGCCGCATTGGAGAACACCGCAATCGTCTCTTCCACTTCCGTATCGAAGACCGGAGCGAGCTTGATCTTGATATAATCGAATTTGCCCACGGATACATCACCGCTGTCGCCGATAATCCACGTCCTCGATAGTCCCTGACCTAACACTCGAGAACTTCTTCTCTAGTCGCATGGCCTACAGCGTGTGCCAATCGTGGAGGCACGGCGTTTCCGACAAGCCGATACGCGTTCGTCCTGCTCTCCGGAAACCAGTATGAATCACGAAATGACTGCAACCGGGCGGCCTCTCGGACAGTGAGCGATCGGGCTTCAGTGGGGTGAATAAACATGTGGCCGTCCTTCTGGATGTGTGCAAGAATGGTTGACGCCGGCTTGGAGGGATTCTGTTTCTTGTACTTGTCTGGGAAGACATCATCGCGGTAGGGCTGGAGCTCCTGGCTTACGTCCCCGATATTCCATCCGACACCATGCCCGAGCAGTTTGTAGATAGAGAGGTCCAGATGGTTGTGCCACCGACAACTGTGGTTCCGTAGCGGTTGATCGTCCCAGTCTTCATCCTCCAGGATATCGCGTAGCCATTCCTGATATGGTGAAACCGGGGGGAGGGTGTATTCCGTCGCTTCTCTCGGCGGCATCTCTCCACTAGGTGAGACCGGAGGCAGGTCCATGATTGCGTCCGCGACAGTCACATACGGTCGCTTGGCCGTGTCACCTCGGTTGAAAGGTGGAACTGCTGGCTCCGTATTGAACGTAGTCTGAGAGGATTCTTTGAACGCCCCGGGGCTACTCCGGACCTGCATGGTTCGCTCTGTCTTGTTCTTCGGTTCACGGTGTGTTTCCCATTGATTGAGGTCCGGTAGGCTGTCTCCCTCACGTGTTCCGATGAAGAAAACCCGCTTTCGATGCTGGGGAACCCCGTAGTCAGCTGCGTCGACCATTTCCCAATCCGCGTGATATCCGAGTGCCCTCATCTCTTCGAGGATAATCTCGGGGACTGGGGTTTCCTTGCCGACCGGTTCCCCAGTAGACGCTGAGAACGTCGGTAGCGACTGCTGAATCGTGTCTGTTTCGACGACCGCGGTATCATTGAGCAGGCCCGGAACGTTCTCCATGATGAAGGCTGCGGGCTCGAAATAGTCGACGTACCGGAGGAAGTCACGGTAGAGAATGTTCCTGTCGTCTTCCTCGGTCGATCTGTTTTCCAGCGAACCAAGTTTTGCTCGTCCAATAGTAGAGAAGGAGGGACATGGGGGTCCACCTGCCACAAGGTCGAGTACCCTTGGTTCGATGTCGGGTCCGTCTATCCCCGGGTCAGTTTCACGAATATCTTTTTCAACTACGTGATTGCCGTGGTTTCGTCGGTAGGTTTCTACTGCAGCAGAATCACAATCAATCGCCCAGCAGACATCGAAATCCGCGTCTCGGAGTCCCTGTGTGAGACCTCCTGCCCCACAGAATAGATCGATCGCGGACGGCCGATCTTCCATTATTCACGTGGTTGTGTAGGGGTCGTCAAAGTAGTTCGGAACTTAGCGTACCCTTGGCGTTCTCGGTAGTGGCGCAGCGGGCGAAGTCATTCAAATCATCAGGCACTGTTATATCTCTCCACGGGGCCACTTTATAGACGAGTTCAGTTATATGATTGACTGACCTGTGTCTCAACTGAGGTCAATAAGTCGGACACACCGGCCTACATTATTTAGCTGCTCCGACCTGTGTCTTGGGGTATGTCGACCGAAGATGACGTTGACCTACCTCCCCAGAGTATCGAAGAGAACGACTGTCACTGGGAACGAACCCGGCTCGACAAGGATAGCTATCAGTGGGTTCGAGAGATGGCTGATGACGAATATTCATGGAATCTTGAAGACGTCTCACTCGTTGGCACTGACGTGCCGATACGAGTCGTTTCACTCCAGTATCTTGACGGCAAGTGGCATATAGAAGCTAGCGAGACGGCTGGCCCTGACTACCATCGCCCCGGGTTCACAGAACCTATCAGTTCTGACTTCTCCCGCTCGACATCTGACGCCGAAGCGGCTTGCAGGGCTGTCAAACAATTTATCAAGCGTCTTTCCTGATTGCTCAATTATGGCTATCCGTAGTACAAGACTCGGTTAGTTAGGATAAGATGACTTAATTCTGACAAATATGATTTTCATCCACTGTAGTGCCGCTGAAATATCATCACAATATACTCGATCTGGTCCTCCATGTTGCACAGTGAGTGCGACGACGAATTCGTATTTGAGGAGCTCGTCGATGCCGCGCGTGTCTGGGAATTCGTTGTCTCCTACATCGATTTACCCATATCGTGAATAAATCGTGTCAAGTGAAGCGTTGACCCACATCGAATTGAATCCCGGTGGATTGATGACGGTGATTTCGTCGAGGTGGTGCGTCTCGAGATGCGACGAGTCTGTCTTTTTATCGTACCCAAGCGAGTCGATGTGTTGGAGCGGACGGTAGCACTCCATCGATAGCTGTTGCGTCGTGGTCGGCGGCCCCGATGCATCGGTCCTCGTTTTCACTCGGAGGTCATCTTGATTGACACCGTAGAGTGGGTTCTCCGCGTGGAGCAGCCGTCGGCTCTCATCCGTGTCGTTCCCCCTGGTCGCGATGGGCTCGACCGGAACGCCCTCGGACCCTCCCTGCACGACGAGCACCTGGTACGGCCACTGTCGCTGGTACAGGGGTGGATCGACGTCGAGTGCAGCAAAAAACTCCCGGACCAGTGAGTCGTCGAACAGCGGATCGGACAAGAGGAGCCCGAATGCCAACTGCTCGCGTTCTCCACCGAAGTGATTCTCGCTCTGATACTCGTACTCAACGTAGAAGTGGCCTGGCTGGACTGGCCAACAGAGTGCCGCACGGCACTCATAGGGTGACATTCCGTATCTGGTGAGGTCCGCCGGCAACGACTGGACGAATTGCTTGGCTGCCGCCACGTCTTCGAGGAACGCTGTAGGTATCTTCGTATGCGTCTGGATACACGTATCACCGGCGATGACACCGCCTCGACAGCGCCCGGGCCGCGGCGAATCCCATCGCCGCTCGACTTCTGACAGCACGGTCTCGAGGCCGAGGGTTTCGTCTGAATACGACCCCACAATCCGCTCAAGCGCGGTGTAACACGCGTTCGTATGCTCAAGATGTGGGAAATCGATGCTCCTAGAACAAACGACGACCACGTGGTGTGTGTTGATACTCTGGATATGGTCGGGAGTCGGTGGCCACGAGACATCCGTTTCGGCCGTTCTATCCGCCGGCCGGAGTCCGGGCTTCTCGTGTTGTGGCGTGGCCTTTGCAGGTACCCCGGCCGGAAGCGTCGCTCGCTCTTGGCGTGCTACTCGAGCCATGTTCTCCATTCATAGACTATCAATATAATATGGTAGTCTGAGGAACTGATAGAAAATCACTATCCGATTGAATACTCTCAGCGGAACTACGACTGGGGAGTGCTCCGCCCGTGACTTTTGTCGTCCCCAAAGAGGAGTGCGGGAACTCATCCGAGTCACCGCAGCAATACAATGCGACCACACCCACGACTCACCGACTGCTGTATCGTCTCTTCACCGCCCATCCACTCCCGGAGCGTCTCTGACCGATGACGACTAACGCATACGACGACCACACCTGTCCGACGTGCGGTCAACCCTTCAGCTCCCGCCGTGGTCTCGGTGTCCACCACTCGATTGTACACGGCGAGCGCCTCCGAAATCGCGAGTGCGATCACTGTGGCGATGCGTTCTACAGCGACTACGAGAAGAAATACTGCTCTGAGGCGTGCCTCACCGAGGCGGCTCCCTACGCCGGGGAGCGAAATCCGAACTATCGAGGTGGGAAGACGGAGACGACCTGTCGTATCTGTGGTGCAACGTTCGAGTACTACCCTTCGGAGAAGCGAGGATTGTACTGTTCCGAGTGTGTCACGACTGAACAGTGGCGAACACCACCCAGTATCGACGGCCCCCGCAATCCCCGGTGGTCGGGGGGCCGACGCACGACCGAGTGCGACGTCTGTGGCGACGTGGTCGAACGATATCCGAGCAACATCGGTGACGTCGTTCTTTGCGGGGAAGAATGTCGTTCTCAGTGGCTTTCGGAGACCTTCTCTGGGGACGGGCACCCGAACTGGCTCGGCGGCGGCAACGAAGCGTACGGGAGTGGCTGGGCTGCTGTCCGTTCGGACGCACTCGAACGAGATGGGCACCAGTGTGTCGTCTGTGGCGTGACCCGTGAGGAGATCGGCCGCAATCCTGACGTGCACCACATCGTCCCCGTGCGGTGGTACATCGAAGCTGAGGACCTCAGCCGTGAGGACGCGCACTTCCTCGACAACGTCGCGTCTCTCTGCAGTCGGTGTCACCGAAAAGCCGAGTTCGGGAAGATCAGTCCCGAGCGACTGCGGGCACTCCGTGACCGGGAGTAGTTTGGAAATTTGACTTTATCTTTGACAAAATAGGCCGAGAGCGTAGCGACTCCGAAGTCGTATAAAGAACCGTTCGCAGGAAACGTCCTGCAAACATGTTTAATTTCTGACATGGTCCGGGTGTGAGAATCGAACCCACTTCTCAGCCTCCACAAGGCTGAAGGATAACCATTACCCCAACCCGGACACGCTGGGTGCTTGCGTCTGCAATACAGTCAAAGTCGTGTGCAGTCAAAAAGCGTTACGACTCGCTTCTCAGGCCGTGTGAGGCACACACACGCCCGAACGGGCTTCATCGACACTGGTCAGTCCTGCAGTCGTCGCTCGCGACGAACGGGTCGCATCCCGACGGGGTCGCGGGACCCGGACAGCCCGGATGCGACGTCGACACGGCGCTTACCGGCGGCGGAGTCCGACGCCGACCGCGACCAGTGCAAGCAGGAGCGCGACCACCGCCGCGCCCACGGTCTCGTCGGGACCGGGGACGGTTTCCGGTGCGACCTCGGCGGCGTCGACGTCGACATCCACGTCGGGAACGGGTTCGGCATCGACCAGGTCCGACACGACGTCGTCGAGCGGACCGTCCTCGCCCGCCGAGTCACCGCTCCCGTCTGTCGCGTCCGGGGTCGTGGGTCGGGTCGGGCCGGCCGTCGAGGGGGAGGCGACGGACCGGTCGGCAGCGATGACGAACAGCGAGAAGTGCGGCGTCTGCACCTCGAGGGTGACGTAGCCGTTCGCCGTCCCGACGACGCGCGAGTCCAGCCGTGTCCACGTGTCCGTCGGCTCGTCGTAGTGGTCGACGACCAGTTGGTCGGACGTGACGCCCATCGAATCGACCCGCGACTCGTGGATGGTCATCGTGATGACGGCCGGTCTGTTCTCGACGTTCGGCGGGACGGTGATGTCGAGCGAGGCGACGACGTCCTCCTCGTCACCGGCGTAGTTCGACTCGGCCGGCGGGCGCTCCAGTTGGCTGGTGCGCCAGCGCCCGCGCGCGTGCCCCGCGAACTCGACCTGGACCGACTCGACCGAGTCGCTGGCCGCGCCGAACGTCGCCCGGCCGGTCACGCTGTCGATGGGGCTCGACGTCGAGAGCAGGACCCGACCCGCCGTCGTCTCCTCCTCGCTGCTGCCCCTCGGCTCCGGGACGTCGGTCACGACCACGGTGACGGTCCCGGTGTCGGTGCCTCCGTTGCCGTCGGCGACTTCGTAGACGAAGCTGTCGGTCCCTGCGAAGTCGGGATTCGGCGTGTACACGAACGACCCGTTCGCGAACCGCGTCAGCGTCCCGTTCGTCGGAGCCGCCCCGGCCGTGGTGTTCACCGCGAGCGTGTCCCCGTCGGCGTCGGTGTCGTTGCTGAGGACGCCGGGAGCCGGGACCGAGAGCGACTCGTCTTCGTTCATGCTGTAGTGGTCGGCGGCGACGGTCGGTGCATCGTTCGTCGCGACGACCGGAACCGTCACCGTGGCGGTGTCCGACCCACCGGCGTCGGTGACCGTCACCGTCACGGTCCGAGAACGCGTGTCCGGCGCATCCGCGTTCACGTTCTCGTACGTGATGGCCCGGAGCAACGATTCGACCTGCGCGTCCGTGATGCCGGGCTCGAAGTCGACGCCGAACGGTTCCCCGTCGGCCCCCGTCTCGCCTGCCCGGACGGTCCCGACCGTTGTCCCGGAGACGCCGACCGTCGACCCGGCGGTCGTCCCGGCCGACAGCGAGACGGGGCCGCTGGTGTTCAGCGCGAGCACGTCCTCTTCGGCCGTTCCGTTCGCCGTGACGCTGGCGACGAGCGTCCCCGTCGTCCGGCTCCCATCCGGGTCGGGGTCGGTGACCGTGACGTGCGGTGCCGTGTCGAGTTCGACCGGCATCCCGTCCTCGGTGTACGTGACGGTCGTCCCATCGAGGTTCGAGAGACGCGGCGCGTCGGCGACGACGGCGACGGTCACCGTGACCGTTCCTCCGGTGGTGGCCCCGGTGTCGTCTCTGGCCTCGTAGGTGAAGCTGTCCGCCCCGGCGAAGTCGGTGTCCGGGTCGTAGGTGAACGAGCCGTCGGTAAAGAGCGTGAGCGTCCCGTTCGACGGGCCCGACACGACCGAGGCGGTGAGCCCCTCGCCCTCGACGTCGGTGTCGTTCGCGAGGACGCCCCCAGCGACGTCCACGGTCAGCGTCGTATCCTCGTCGGTGGTGTACTCGTCGTCGGCGACGGTCGGCGCGTCGTTGACCGCAGCGACAGTGATGGAGACGGACCCAGTGTCGGTCTCGCCGTTCCTGTCGTCGACCTCGTAGGTGAACGCGTCGGTTCCGAAGAAGTCGGCATCCGGGGTGTAGTCGAACGAGCCATCGGCGGCGAGGGTGAGCGACCCGTTCGTCGGACTGCCGGTGACTGTCGCCGTCAGGCTGTCGGCGTCGACGTCGGCGTCGTTGCCGAGGACGCCGGGCGTCGAGACGGAGAGAGCCGTGTCCTCGTCGGTCGTGTAGCTGTCCCCGGTCGCCGCCGGGGCGTCGTTGACCCCGGTGACGGTGACCGAGACGGTTCCGGTGTCGGTCCCGCCGTTGCCGTCGTCGACCTCGTAGGTGAACGCGTCGGTTCCGAAGAAGTCGGCGTCCGGGGTGTAGTCGAACGAGCCGTCGGCGGCGAGGCTGAGCGACCCGTTCGTTGGGCTGTCGGTGACTGTCGCGGTCAGGCTGTCGGCGTCGACGTCGGCGTCGTTGCCGAGGACGCCGGGTGTCGAAACGGTCAGCGTCGTATCCTCGGCGGTCGTGTAGTCGTCGTCGCCCGCGACCGGCGCGTCGTTGACCGCGGCGACGGTGACCGAGACGGTTCCGGTGTCGGTCCCGCCGTTGCCGTCGTCGACCTCGTAGGTGAACGCATCGCTCCCGGTGAAGTCGGCATCGGGCGTGAAGGTGAACGTCCCATCGGCGACGGAGACGCTCCCGTTCGACGGCGACGTGTGTACCGTGTACGTCAGGTCGTCGCCGTCGACGTCGGTCGCCGGGCCCGCGAGCGTCCCCGGGGTGTCTTCGTCGGTGGTCAGTCCGTCGTCGGGGGCGACCGGCGCGTCGTTGACGTTGGTGACCGTGACGGAGACGGTCGCGGTGTCGGTCCCGCCGTTGCCGTCGTCGACCTCGTAGGTGAACGCGTCGGTCCCGAAGAAGTCGGTGTCGGGTACGTACGTGAACGTGTTGTCGGTGTTGTACACCCAGCCGTCGGCGGCCTGTGCGGCGACGCTGTAGGTCAACGTGTCGCCGTCGACGTCGGTCGCGCTGACGTCGACCTCGGCGGTGACCTCCTCGTCGGTGGTGAGGCTGGTTGCCGTCGCGACCGGCGGGTCGTTCGTCGCCGAGACGGTCACCGAGACGTCCCCCGTGTCGGTGCCGTCGGTGCCGTCGTCGACCCGGTAACTGAAGACGTTCGATCCGACGAAGTCCGCGTCGGGGTCGTAGGTGAGCGTGGTGCCGTCGACCGTCACCACCCCGTCTGTCGGCTGGGCCGTCACGGCGTAAGTGAGCGAGTCGCCGTCGGCGTCCACCGCCGGCAAGGTGATGCTCCCCTCGGTGTCCTCGTCCGTCGTCAGGGTCTCGTCGCCGGCGACCGGCACGTCACCGACGCCGGAGACGGTCACGTCGACGGTCACCGTGTCGGTCCCACCGAGGCCGTCGGCGACCTGCACGTCGAAGCTGTCGCTGCCGAAGAAGTCGGGGTCGGGGGTGTAGGTCAGTCCCGACGGGGCCACGCCGGTCCCGGTACTCGCAGTCGCGTCGAAGCCGCCGAGCGTCCCGTTCGACGGTGTGCTCGCCACAGACCACGTCAGGGTACTTCCGCCTTCGGTGTCGGTCGCCGTGAGGAGACTGTCGATGCTCGTCGCGCCGCTGTCCTCGTCGACCGAGAGAGTCGGCGACGCGGTGTCGAACGCCGGCGGATCGTTGGGCACGGGGACGAACGCACTCACGGGTCCGGCCTTGTAGTAGACGTTCCGCAGGTTCGTCCCTTCGGTGACCGTCACGAGTTCGCCCGACGGGTTCACCTCGAACACCATCTCGCCGATGCTGTTCGACGTGAAGCTCAGGTCCGTGCCGTCGACCCACTGGTCGTCGGCGTTCCGTCCGTAGAACTGCTGGTGGACGACCGTCCAGTCGGCGTTGGAGGAGTCGGCCATCACGTACACGTCGTGGGCACCCTGTGTCGTCGTAGCGACCCCGAGCGCGACGAGCGAGCGGGAGGTACTCTGGTCGACGAGAGTATCCTGCATCGACCCGGTCTCGTCGCTCACGTGGCGAATCTCGCTGTTGACGACGTTCCAGTCGGTGTCCCACTCGGTGTAGGAGTAGACCAGATGCTGGTCACCGTCGGCGACGAGCGCGCCACCGAAGTCGTAGTCGATACCGTCGCCCGTCGAGTCGAGCAGCTTCGTCGGACTGCTCCAGCTGCCGCCCGACGGTCGCGTCGTGTGGTAGACGTTTCCGGTGTACGTGTTCTGGTCGTCCTCGCGGGTGTACCACATGTGGACGGTTCCGGTGCTGTCGACGTCGACGGCTCCGGTGAACACCTCGTCCGTCCCGCTGCCGTCGGTCGAGACGATGGTCTCGATGGTCCACCCGCCAGCGCCGTCGGGCGTGGCGTAGCGGATGTCGTTCGTGCTCTCACCGGAGAACTCGTACTGGAGGTGGGGAGTGCCGTCGTCCTCGACGACCAGCAGGGGGTCGTCGAAGTTGTTCCACCCGTTCGGGTGGGTGGCGCTCTCGACCCACGAGTGCGTCCACGACGACCCGTCGTACTCGCCGTAGAGGACACCGCGGGTGTTGTCGACGCCGGACCCGATCGAGCCTCTGTACGTGAGGTGCAGGTGGTCCTGTGCGTCGATGTCGAGACTGAGGTCGTTCGAGAGGGAATCGACCGTGACGTCGGTCACCTCCCCCGCCGTGAACGAGGTCACGACCGACCACGCGGAGCCGTCCCACGCTCGGACGGTGATACGGTCGTTCTCGTCGATGTTGACTTGATGGATGGTTCCGGAACTGTTCTGCGCCATGTCGTTGAACGCCCAGGCGTTACTGCCGAACGTGTCGATCGTCCCCGACTGGATGTCGGAGCCGTTCGCTCGCACCGGTTCGACGACGATCGTGCCCGATACGACGAGGACGACCACGAGCAGCACTCCCAGCGGGCGTCCGGCGAACCAGCGCTCTGTCACGGGCGCTCATCCCTCCCCGTGTCGTCGCGACGACCGGTGTGACCGCGCAGTCGGCTGGGTCCGTGGTCGACGCTGGGTCCCCCGCCGCCGCCCGGTGGTGAACGCACGTGGGTTCCCGGCCCGTGTCCACGAGTCGGTCGGATCGGTCGAGTAGTTGGCGGTGGGGTCATTGATGCCACAATTCTGCTCACCAAGATAACCGTATAGTCCAGATTATCACGGTGGAGAGCGAGCCCCGCCATCCGAGCGCCGCCGCGGTGACGGACGGTTCGGCTGCGGACGCCGCTGTGACTCGTCTCGCCTCTCCGATACGGGGCCTTGTGCGTCCCTCGTGAAGGTCGCCTCCCCGCGGACGGCTTCGGCGCGGACAGCGTCGACGCCCACCAGTGATTCGCCCGCGCGGACAACATCGACTTCCCGCTGCTTTCGGACTCCGGTGGGCGCGTCGCCGCGGCGGACGGCGTCGTCGACGAGGGGTTCGGCGTTCCCGGTGAGGGCGCAGAGCCGACCAGTGGCTGACCGCCACCGGGCGCGAGTGACACCCGGAACTAAGTGTGGCTCGTCGTACCGTTCTGCATGCACCTCGACTACCTCACGGTCGGTCCGGCGGCACTCGACGTCGAGCGCCGCCAGCTCGCCGACACGGGCCGACTGACCGAGGCGGTCGACGCTGATTTCGGCGCGCTGCGTGCGGAACTGACGGCCGGCGACCCGACGGAGGCGGACGTTCGACGGCGCGCTCGGTCGCTTCTCGACCGCTGTGGGTCACTACCGGACCCCCGCGACGACGAACCGGACACCCTCGACGCCATCCACGCGGCCCGGCCGCCGGGCCCGCGGACACTCTCGACGACTCCCGACGCCCGCTCCGATCGCCTCGCCGGGGCGTGGGCGGGACGGGTCGCCGGCTGCTTCCTCGGCAAGCCGGTCGAGACGTGGACCCGAGCCGAAATCCACGACTTCCTCGAGACGACCGATCAGTCGCTCGGGGGGTACCTCCGTGCCGACCGTTCCGGGAGCGACCGCTTCGACCTCGACGCGACTGGTGGGTGGGTCGACCGCGACGAGCGGGTCCGTGACGACGACGTCGACTTCACCGTCGCCGCCTTGGAGACGCTCCGGCGTGCCGGCGCTCAGTTCACCACCGCTGACCTCGCACGGACGTGGGTGACACAGCTGCCGGCGTGTGCGCTCCACACCGCCGAGCGGGTCGCGTATCGGAACCTCCTCGACGGGGTCGACCCGCCCGAGACGGCGACCCACCGGAACCCGTACCGCGAACTCATCGGTGCGCAGATTCGCGGCGACTGTTACGGCTACGTCGCCCCGGGCGCTCCGGAGCGTGCGGCCGCGCTTGCTCACCGCGACGCCCGCCTCAGCCACGTCCGCAACGGCCTGTACGGGGCGATGTGGGTCGCGGCGACGCTCGCGGCCGTCCCCGCGGTCGAGACGGTCCGCGACGCGATGGACGTGGGACTGACCGAAGTCCCCGCCGACTCGCGGTTCACCGATGCGGTCGAGACGGTGTTCTCGTGGCACGACGCCGGCGTCCCGTACGAGACGGCTATCGACCGCATTCACGACGCGTGGGACGACGCCGACTTCTACGAGGGCTACCACGTCCTGCCGAACGCACAGGTCGTCGCGGCGGTGCTGGTCTGGGAGTCGTCGGCTTCCCCGCCGGACCTCTCTCGGGGACTCGCCCGCGCCGTCCACGCGGGGTTCGACACCGACTGCAACGCGGCGACGGTCGGCTCCGTCCTCGGCTGCGCGCTCGGCCGTGACGCCGTCGCGCCGGCGTGGACCAACCGGTTCGATGAGGGCGTCCCCACGGCACTCGCCGACCGTCCGTCTCCCGCCATCGACTGGCTCGTGACGGAGACGGCCGCTGTCGCCGACCGCCTCGGGTGACGCTCGACGGTCACCGATCGATCTTCGACTCGTCTCTCCGGTTGCGCTTCGCCCCCGAGGTATACGACGTCAGCGCCCTCTGCACCCCGCTCGCGACGTTCGCGCTCTTCGTCTCGCTGTTCGTCGCCTCCGTCGCGACGTTCCCGTTCGAACAGCGCCCTGAGCCCGCAACCCTGCCGCCGTTGGTCGCCGTGACGACGTTCTCCACCGTGTTCACCGCCTGTTCTTGTGGCATACGCGGTATCCGAGGCGCTGAATTCGAGGTGACGATACAGTCTTCTGCCACACACTAACATGTCCCGTAACTCATATATGAACAGAGACACGATTCCGAATCGATGAGAGAACTCGTTCAGTCCGAGGATGTGAAGAGAAAATCTCTCCAAACGGAGCGACCGGAGCACGGTTCGTTCGGGGGTACCCGCGATGGCCGAGCGGACTGAGTCGGGGTTCGTCGGCGGCCTCCGCCGGGAGTTCACCACGCAGACGTGGGTGCTCATCCCTGTCGGCGTCGCGCTGAGCGTCGTCGCCGCCTACGTCGTGAACGTGGTGAAGGTGCCGTTCCTCTACCTCGACGCCCTCGGCGTGGTGTTGGTCGCCCTGCTCGCCGGGCCGTGGGCGGCCGCGCTGACCGGCGTGTTCGTCAACGTCGTCGAGGGGTTCTTGGTCAACCCGACGTTCTGGGCGTACACGCCGTTACAGGTGGCGTTCGGCCTCGCGGCGGGCTACATGGCCCGTCGCGGCTGGTTCCGTCGATACTGGAAGATCGTCGTCGTCGGCCTCGTCATCGCCGCTATCTCCATCGTGATGGGCGCGCCCATCACGGTGGTGGCCTTCGGCGGCGTCACTGGAACGGGCTCGGACGCTGTGACGACCTTCTTCCGCGCGACCGGCGCGAACATCTGGTCGGCCGTGGTGGGCCAGACGCTCGTCGTCGAACCCATCGACAAGGTCGTCACCGTCCTCCTGGCTGCGCTCGTCGCCAAGCAGGTCCCGCGGCGGTACATGCCCGAGACGGCGGCGCGCGTCCTCGACCGGGAGGAGTGAGCGTGCGGGTGTCACTGGGGGGTCGCCCCTGATGAGTGGTCTCGCCGGCTACCGGCACGGTGAGAGCGTCGTTCACCGGCTCCACCCGGTGACGAAGGTCACCCTGCTCGGCTGCTGTATCCTCGGCGCGTACCTCGCGCCACCGGTCGCTCTGGCGGCCCTGCTCGGCGTGCTCGTCGTCTCGAGCACCGTCGCGGGGGTCGCCCCGAGCGTCGGCCGCGCGGCACTGTCGATTCTCGTTCCGCTCGGCGTCGGGCTGCTCGCCGTTCACGGCTTCTTCCGCACCGGCTCGGGAGCCGTCCTCGTCACCGTTGGCCCGCTCACGCTCTGGCGCGACGGCGTCGTGTACGCCGTCTCGTTCCTCGGCGTCCTCGCCGCGTTCGTCCTCGCCGGCTTGCTGTTCGTCTCGACCGCCCACCCGAAGAAGCTGATGACGGGACTCACCGAGGCGGGCGTCCCGCGGAAACTCGGGTACGTGTTCGTCGCCTCGCTCCAGCTGGTCCCGGAGCTTCGACGGCGAGCAGAACGGATCGTCGACGCCCAGCGCTCGCGCGCTCTGGACACTCGGGGGTCGCTTCAGAGCCGGATACGGGCGCTCGTCTCCCTCCTCGGTCCGTTACTCATCGGCGCGCTCGTGGCGACACAGACCCGGTCGCTGGCGCTGGAGGCGCGCGGCTTCTCGCTCGATGGCCCGCGAACGTCGCTGTACACGCTCTCTGTGTCACCGCTCGACTGGGCGCTGCGCGTCGTCGGCATCGTCGGCGTCGTCGGCCTCGCGGGGTGGCGGCTGCTGTGACCGCGTTCTCGCTCGACGGCGTCACGTTCCGCTACCGCGACGGTGACAGCCCCGCGCTCCGTGAGGTCTCCGTCCAAGTCGACGGGGGCTCGTTCGTCGGCATCACCGGCCCGGCCGACGCAGGCAAGACGACGCTCTGTCGACTCCTGCCGGGGTTCGTTCCGCACTTTTTCACTGGCGACCTCACCGGTTCGGTCACGGTCGGCGACGTCGACGTTCCGTCGGCGAGCATCGCCGCACTCGGAGCGACGGTCGGCTACGTCTTCGAGAACCCCGCCGACCAGCTGACCGGCGCGGCGACGACGGTGCTAGAGGAGGTCGCTTTCGGGCTCGAACAGCGGGGTGTTCCGACTGACGCCCTCCGGCGGCGGTCGATGGACGAACTCGCCCGTGTGGGCGTCGCCGACCTCGCCGAGCGCGACCCACACTCTCTCTCTGGCGGGCAACTCCAGCGGGTCGCGGTGGCGAGCGTCCTCGCGCTCGACCCCAGCCTCCTGGTGCTGGACGAGCCGACGGCGGAACTCGACCCCGACGGGACCGACGCCGTCTTCGACGTGGCGAGCCGACTCCACCGCGAGGGCTACACGGTCGTCGTCGTGAGCCAGGACCTCCAGCGGCTGGCTCCCCGCGCCGACCGGCTCCTCGTCGTCGACGACGGGGCGGTCGTCCGCGACGGTCCGCCGGGCGACGTGCTCGCCGACCGCTCGCTCGACGACCGGCTCCGCGTCCCTCCGACGGTTCGCCTCGGCCGCGCGTTCCGCGACGACGGGCTCGTCCCGGCCGACCGACCCCTGCCGCTCACGGTCGAGGCGGCCGTCGACGAACTCCGGAGCCACGCGGACCTGGACACGGAGGATGGGACGACTCGGGCCCCGACCGACGGCGGTGGCGCGGTCGGGACGGCGAACGCCGAGCCGCTTGTTCGTCTCGACGACGTCCACCACACCTACGACGCGTCCGAGCGTGGGGAGGGCGTCGAGGCACTCCGGGGTATCGACCTCGCCGTGGACGGTGGGTGCGTCGCGCTCCTCGGCCCGAACGGAGCGGGCAAGACGACACTCGTGAAACACCTCAACGGGCTGCTCACTCCCACGACGGGCCGCGTTCTCGTCGACGGGACGGACACGCGAGAGACGCAGGTGTCGACCCTCGCCGCCGCCGTCGGGCTGGTCTTTCAGAACCCCGACGACCAGCTCTTTCACTCCCGCGTGGCCGACGAGGTCGGCTTCGGCCCGGAGAATCTCGGGGCCGCCGACGTCGACGCACGGGTCGACCGGGCGCTGAAACGGGTCGGGCTCGATGGACAGGGCGAGGCGGACACGTACGAACTCGGCCGCGCCGCACGCAAACGCGTCGCGCTCGCGTCCGTCCTCGCGATGGAGCCACGGGTGGTCGTCCTCGACGAGCCGACAGCCGGACAGGACGCCGCGGGCGTCGACCGGGTCGGGGATGTCGTCTCTACGCTCGTCGCCGACGGTCGGCTGGTGATCGTCGTCACCCACGACGTCGCGTTCGTCACCGACTACGCCGACCGTGTCGTCGTCCTCTCCGAGGGACGAGTGCTCGCGGACGGGACGCCGACCGCGGCGTTCACCGACGAGACGGTGACGGCTGCGTCGGGGGTCCAGGCGCCCGTTCCGACTCAGGTCGGTGCCGCGCTCGGCCTCCACGGCGTGGTGAGCGTCGACGACCTGCTCGCTCGCCTCCTCTGAGTGTCGGCCGGTGAAACGGCGTTGAACCGAACGGCGACCTCGACGAGGTCCGGCGGGAGAAGGTGGAGTCGATCGTCGAGCGGCGCGTGGACGTGCCCCAGTGGTGAATCTACCAGCAGGACTCGTCTTCCCGACGGCTGACACCGGCGAACAGCAGCCTATCGTCGGCTCCGGTCACGCCGACCGTCTCACCGCACCGTGAACCGCAGGAGGACGTACGAGTCTTCGCCGACGACCTCGCTCGGGTCCCGCCCGCCCGCGCCGTCCTTGTCGACCTCCACCGGGTTCCAGACGAGACGGATGGTCACTCCTTCCAACTCCCCGTCCCTGCTGAGGTGTATCGACTCGCCGGCCTCCCACGTCTCGCCGATCTGTACCTGGTCGTTCCCCTCGGTCACCTTCTCACCTGTCGTCTCACCCTCGGACCAGTAGTTCCCGGGCGTCCCCAGGTCGACCGGTTCGCTCGCGACGACCATCAGCTTCTTCGCTTCCAGCGGCTCCCCGCCGGTGAGCGTGATCTCGACCTCGTCGGACGACGTGCCGCGTTCGTGCTTCTGGTACTCGAACGTCGCTGTCGGTGACGGCGTCGGCTTGTCGACCGTCGCACCGAACGCGACCGAAAGCGTCGCCCCGAGTAGGACGACGACAGCGACCATGAATATCGTCGCGATGCCGGACGTGACCGCCCGGTCGCCTACGAGCTCGTCTGACACCATCCGAATCACTGTCACGGTCTTCGGGCGACTACTTAACGAGGCCGCCCCGGTTACCAGCTGTGATACTTTCTACCAGAAGGCGATTGGTTCGTTGTCCACGTGTGAGGCGAGGGGGGGTCGCAGGACGGCGACGCGCCGCACCGGTCGTGGTCCTGTCCGTCAGAACCGGTCGCTGGTCGTGACGTCGACACCACCGAGTACTAGTCGGTCCACCACGTGCCACAGGAGTGACGGCATCGCGACGTTGGGGAACGGTGGCGACACCCCACGCGACGCCGAGGTCGTGTGCTGACAGACCAGAACGGGACGCTTTTGCCTGTCTCGTCCGAATGCACGGTAAGAACGTGGCCATCACCGACAAGGTCTACCTCAAGAACCACCGCCAGATCGTCTCTCAGCTAGACACGTCCATCCCGAAAGGGGCGTTCAAGGGGGCGACCATCGAACTGCTCTACTCCGGTGAGGGTCTCTCGAAGGTCGACGACGCGACACGCGACCGCTTGCTGGACTTCGCGCAGGACTTCCTCGACTGCAAGGACGAGAACCAGCTCTACACGGGTTACCCCGAGCGGCAGTTCATCCGCTACCTGCTCGAACTCCGCGAGCAGGGGCTCGGCCCCGACGACATCGTCGACGTGATGGGCGACGAGTATATGCTCTACGCGTACCCGGGTGACGTCCTCTCGTTCTTGGACCAGGGGGTCCGGACGCTCGAGGCAGCCGAGACGCTCGCGGAGGTCGACGGGAACCCGCAGGCAGCACAGGAACTCGGCCGGGTGAAGCGGTCGCTCTCCGGCCGGCGCTGACCGACCCGTCGGCCGCCGACTCACCGGCGTTCCATCGCGAGGTACAAGACGGCGACGAGCGCCAGATACAGCGCCATCCCGCCGACGACGGCCCACGTGAGCGGGTTCTCGGTGTCGAAGTCCTCCCAGGCGCGGGCGACGCCGAGAAGCACCAGCGCGAAGCCGAGCAACTGGCTCTGGACGAGGACACGCGCCCCGCTCCAGCGGGGGTCGAGGACGACGACGCCGTTCACGACGCCGAAGAGCGCGAACCAGCCGGCAAGGACGCGCGCGGTCAGCGGCGAGACCGCCCACGGCCACGACTCGATCATCGGCCCGGGCGCGACGAACAGCGCGACGGCACTGAGTGTGATGACGAGGCCGAGCACCCCACCCACCACTCGTACCGGAGGTGGGAGGACGGCCTCGTCCGCGGCTCGCTCGCCGGACTGCGTCCGTCCGTTGTGCGCCCACACCGCGGGCACGAGCAACGGCGTCACGGCGTAGAGGACGACCCACAGGAAGAACGTGTGGTGGCTGTGGTTGAAGTTCGCCCAGTGGAGGACCGTCGCGACGGCCATGAACCACGTGAACGTCGTGATGCCGAGGAAGACCGGGGCGACGGTGTGCCACTCGTCGGCGGTCGAGACCCGATAGAAGAAGTAGACCCCGGCACCGTAGCCCGCCCCCATGACGATGGGCGTCATCTCGGGGCGGATGGTCCACGCGAAGAACTCGGTCGTCCGCGCCGGGACTCCGTAGAGGACGACGAACGCCGCGGCGAGAAACGGCACGATGGCGCGAGCGACCCACCGAGTGAGCGGGAGGACGCGGTCGTCACGAACACCGACCGCTCGCTCCCCCCGAACCGCCTCTCCCCCGTTCGACGCCATCGGCTCTCGAGAAGAGTTCGACACGCACTGACATACGTGTTCCTACTGACAGCTCCCGCGACCGAACCGGTCGCGACGCGACGGGCTGTCGGGCTAGCCGAGACGGAACGAGGGCTCGTCGCGCTCGCCGCTGTCGAGGTCTTCGAGCTGGATGACCTCGTTGTCGTCTTGGGCTTCGACCTGTTCGCGGAGGTAGTTGACGTACCCTTTGTGCTCTTCGAGCTGTTCGCGGAGGTGTTCGGCCTCGAGTTCGAGCCGCTCGTGCTCGCGGATGAAGCTCTTCGGCACCTTCACCTTCGGCGGGAAGCTCTCGGAGTCGTCGTCGCTCTGCTGGAGCTGTTTGAGCTCGTGTTCGGGGACGACTCTCACTTGACCGTCGTGGGCAACGAGCGTGTCGACGTAGTCGCGGAAGACGGCGGACAGCGAGATGTCCCGCTCTTCGGCGATCTCTCGGAGCGTCTCGAAGGAGTCCTCGTTGACGCGGAAGGAGATCGTTTTGTTCTTGTTGCCCATGACTGTGTCTGCCTCGGTATGGACGCGCGTCGTACTTAATGGTTCGTCAGACAATCGCACGTTTCGCACAGCGATCCGGACTCTCACTCGCTCTCCGGGAGGCGAGCGACGGCGGCGACCCCACTGAGGGCGAGCACCCCGCCGACCCCGAACGCCGTGGTCCACGAGGCGACGTCGACGAGCCACCCGGCCGCGACCGGTGCGACGAGCGCGCCGGCGATCGAGAGCGTCATCAACACCGCGAGACTCGTCCCGCCGGAGGCCGGCGGTGACACCTCCTCGACGTAGACGTAGAAGACGCCCGTGCCGAGCTGTGAGCCGACTCCCGCGAGTAGCAGCGCGGCCGCGAACCAGACCACGGACGTCGCGACGGCGGCGACGACGAGCGCCGGAATCACCAGCACGAAGGCCGCGATGATGACCGGTCGGCGACGCCCACCGAGACGGTCGGAGAGCCAGCCGCCGCCCGGTCGGGCGAGCAGTCCCATCGCGGGGACGATGGCAGAGAGCACGCCGGCGGTCGCGAGGTCGACGCTGACGGCCTCGGCGGCGTAGGTCGGCATCCACGAGTTGAAGAAGACGAACAGCGAGTACGCACAGAAACTGCTCGTCGCGATTGCCAGCACTCGCTTGTCACTGAGCGCCGTCGCGAAGCCCGAGAGCGAGAGCGCCGACTCGTTCCGGATGGGGTCGTCGAGCGCCCAGAGGAAGGGGACGACCCCGGCGATGGTGACGACGGCGTACGCGGCGACGACGCCCCGCCAGCCGACGACGGTCTGCAGCGGCGGGCCGGCCACCTGTGCGAGCGTCGCTCCCGCGGGCGCGCTCGTGACGAACAGGCTCGTCCCGACCGCCCGCCGCGCCTGGGGGAACGACTGTGCGACGATGTTGGCGTTCGCCGTCCAGAGGAACACCGCCGTCGCGCCACCGACGAATCGCGTCACCAAGAACGCCGGATACGTCGGTGCGAACGGGCCCACGACGGCGGCACCGACGAACACTGCGATGCCGACCCACACGAGCACCCGGTTGTCGTACCGGTCCATCAGGAGTCCGCTGGGAATCTGAAACAGCACCCACCCGAGGAAGACGACGCTGATGGACAGCCCGGCCGCCGGCTTGTCGATGGCGAACGCCTCGACGAAAAACGAGATGATGCTCGCGGGGGCGAAGAGGTACGCGTTGAACCCCGTCGCCACGAGGAAACACCCCGCGAGCACGACCCACGGACGCCGCGCCGATGTCGACTCGGCAGTCATGCTGACACGTCCCTCGGCGGGTGACTAAACAGCGCGGGTTGCGGGCACGTGTGCCTGTGCTGGTCTCGCCGCAGTCACCTCTCGGCGACAGTCACGTCGAACCAGCCGCGTGGCGGTGCCGACGTCGACGCCTACGCCGGCGGGGCGTCGGTGTCGAGTTCGCCCGTCTCGTCGAGGCTCTGCAGCGCCGTGATGGCCTCACTGCGGTACTGGTCGACGGGCAGGTCGTAGTGTTCTTTCGCCATCCGGGCGTACTGGTTGCCCTCGTCGTCGAAGGCGCGGACGCGTTCGAGCGTGCGCTGGGCGGTCTCGACCACCCAGCGGTCGCGCGTGCCGGCGTCGACTTCGGTGATGGACTCGGGGCGGACGCTCACGATGACGCCGTCGCCGTCTTCGGGCTCGTACGTCCGCGGCTTCCCGACGATGGCCACGTACGACGGCGCGTCGAGGTCGCGGAGCGCGGCGGCGGCTTCGGGCTGGTACTGTCCGGCGTAGACGAAGAACGTCCCCGTCGGGTCGACGATGCGGCCGCGCCAGTACTCGGAGTCGTCGCCGATGTCCTCCTTCTCGGTGAGGGTCCCGACGAGGAACACCCGGTTGGCCTTCTCTCCGGTGGGGAGGAGTAAGTAGACGGGGGCGCGCTCGTCGTCCGATTCACTGAACGTGTAGCTGGCGTCGTTGAACTCGCTGGCGAAGACGCGGCGGGCGACTTCGCGGGTGGGGATTGACTGGCTCATTTAACTCGACCTCGCATCCGACAGCAGGGCACTCGCATCCGCGGCCGCGGGCGCGGAAAGCTGTTCGAACTCGTCGACGAGCAGGTAGCGGCCGAACGTCGGGCCGCGCACCCGGTAGTACCGGCCGAGCACGTCGGTCCGCATGTCCTCGGCGACGACGGTGGTGTCGAGGGCGTCCATCGCCCGCTGTTTCGCCTCCTCGAGCGTGACGCCGGTCAACTCCTCGGTCATCTCGCGACCGAAGATGACCTCGTGGACGTCGGCACCGTCGTCGAGGACGCCCTTGATGCGGAGGTCGAACTCACCGTCGACGTTCCCGTGCTCGGAGCACCGGCCGTTCTGGAGCACCCGCGTACAGTCTTCCTCGGGGCAGCGCTTGATCAGCCCGGACCCGGACTGGATGTCGACCAGCGCGCCCTCGGCCTCGCTGGAGTCGTCGCCGACCTCGACCTCCTCGTCGAGTTCGGTGATGGTCGTCGTCCGGTTGAGCTTGACCGAGAAGTTCCCCTGGTACTCGTCGGTGACGACGTTCGAGAGTTTGTACGACTTTCCTTCCTCCAACTCGGGCAGGTCCGAGGTGGTGAAGGCGACGAACTTCTTCGTCCCGGACTCGTCGCCGACGAGGCCGACCTGCGAGATGGAGTCGCTACGGGGCTCCCAGAGGTCGACGAGCTTCACGGTGATGTCGACCCACTGTTCGTCGGCGTCGATGTCGCCGAGCTTCACCTCCTGGGTGCCGCCGCGGCCGAGGTCGTCACGCTCCATCCCCGCTTCGTCGAGGTAGCTGTTGGTGACGCTCCGCCGCGCCTCGTCGACGGGGACCCGGTACTCGTTGACGAGGTTGTCCAGGCGCTCTTCGACCTCGTCCGCCGTGAGGTCCAGATGGTCTGAAAACTGCGATGCAATCTCTTCCGCGTGGGTACGCAAATCGCTCATGGTTGACTCGCCTCCGCTTCGTTTTCAATGGGAGGCGTACGTCGATTGGTTCCCGATGATATAAAAAGTTCTGTAGGCGAAGCGAAAGTGAAAACCGTGTGACGACGCCTGATTTGTCTCACTTCCCGACGACCAGTTCGGCCACCACGGGGCAGTGGTCCGACGGCGGGCGACCGTCCCAGTGGTCGGCGACGACGGCGTGTTGTCGCACGGTGACGTCGCCGGCGACGAACACGTGGTCGATCTTCGTGTCGGGTGGGCCGTGGAACCGCTCGAAGGTCACTGTCGGCCCGTGATGTGGGTGCTCGGAGGCGTCCATCGCGTCGGTGAGTACCGGCCCCGGGTCCCCCTCGACGTCCGCATCGCCTCCGGCACCCGTGAGCACCCGATACGGCTCTGAGCCGGGCGTGCAGTTGAAGTCACCGAGGACGGCGACCGGGACGGTCAGCGCCGACTCGTCGGTCGCGCCACCGAGTTCACCGACGAGCCGCCGAAGCTGTCTGGCGCTCTGCACCCGCGCCGTCTCGCTCTCGTGGTCGAAGTGGGTGTTACAGACGACGAGCGGAGCCCCGTCGACGACGAGGCGTGCCCACGTCACGAGCCGCGGCTTGCTCGCGGTGGGATAGGAACTCCCCGGCTGCCCCGGCGACTCGGAGAGCCAGACGGTGCCGTGGCGCTCGCGTTCGACCCGCGCCGTCCGCCAGCCGAGCGGGCAGTGTTCGCCCTCGGAGCCGCCGTTGTTCCGTCCGACACCCTCCCAGGTGTACTCGGGGAGCTGCTCACGGAGGGACGCGTACTGGTGGTGCAACGGTTCCTGGAGGCCGACGACGTCCGGCGCGTGGTACCGAACGACGCTCGCGACCAGCGGCCGGCGGTGTTCCCACGCGTGGTCGCCGTCCGCGGCGGTGTCGTAGCGGACGTTGAACGTCATCACCCGACACCGAACTCCGGTCATACTCCTCACTCGCCCCGACTCGACTTGAAACGTCGCCCACCGACCCGGAGCCAACGTTGAAACCCTCGCCCGCCGACCGTTCCGTATGAACGACTCCGGCGAGGACGACCGGTTCGCCCGGTTCGTCCGCACGACGTTCCGACGGGCCGGCCGGCGCTACGCGGAGGCGAAACGCGCCTACCGCGAGGGCCGCGACTGGTCGACGACGTTCGACCTTCCGACCGACGACGAGGGGCGCGCTCGGTTGGTCTGTCGCCGCTACGCCGAGCGCCGGGCCGTCCCGGTCGACAGCGAGGGTCGCCCCGCCTGTTTCGAGGTCGACCACGTCGACTGTGAGGGCTGTGCAGAGGACGTCAGAGAGGGGGTGGTCGAGACGTGGTGACCTCGGCTCCCGTCGTCGCCCTCGTCCTCGCCGGCGGGACGGGGTCGCGGCTCTATCCCGCCTCGCGCTCGACCCGCCCGAAACAGTTCCTCCCCCTGCTGGGCGAGGAGACGCTCCTCGAACGCACCGTCGACCGGGCCTCGTTCGCCGACCACGTCGTCGTGAGCACCCGTCCCGAACTCGAAGCGGACGTCCGTGACCTCGTGCCCGGGGCCGAGGTCGTCGTCGAACCCGTGGGTAAAGACACCGGGCCCGCGCTCGCGTACGCGACCCACTGTATCGGCGAGCGGTACGGCGACGACGCCGTCGTGGTCGTCCTCCCGAGCGACCACACCGTCGGCGACGTGGGCCGGTTCACGGAGACGCTCGAACGCGGCGCAGAGGTCGCCCGCGCGGCGGACAGACTGGTCGCCTTCGGCGTCGACCCGACCCGGCCCGAGACGGGCTACGGCTACATCGAACCCGGCCGCGAGCACGACGGCTTCGCCGACCTCGACGCGTTCCACGAGAAACCCGACGCCGAGACCGCGGCCAGGTACATCGAGGCGGGCTACCTGTGGAACGCCGGGATGTTCGCGTGGCGGGTGGAGACGTTCCGCGCGGCCGCGGACGACTCCCCGCTCGCCCCGCTCGTGCGGGCGCTCGACGACGGCGACGTCGCCGGCGGATTCGACGCCGTCGAGCCGACGAGCGTCGACTACGCGGTGATGGAACGCGTCTCCGACGCGGCCGTCGTCCCGCTCGAGGTGCCCTGGGACGACCTGGGGTCGTGGGACGCCCTCGCCCGGTTGCTCCCCGCGGACGACGACGGGAACGTCGTTCACGCCGGGACCGACGTCGGCGAAGCGGGTCACGAGACCGACGGCTCCGAGGCCGATGCGGCCCTGTTCGTCGACAGCGGCGACAACGTGGTCGTCTCCGACGGCCCGCATGTCTCGCTAGCCGGCGTCGACGGCCTCGCCGTCGTCGCGTGGGACGACCGGGTCCTCGTCGTTCCCAAAGCATCGGCTCAGCGGGTCCGAGACGTGGTGTCGATGCTGAAGCAACAGGGGCGGTTCTAGTCCGCCGACTCACTGCTTGCGCTCGACGCCGGGAACGGCGTCGAAGTCGACGTACTGCGCGTAGGCGTAGGTGACCCCGAACACCGACCCGAGCGCCAGTACCGCCCCGACGAGCAAGACGGGGTCGACGCGAACGAGCGCCCCCGAGAGGACGAGCAGGGGGAGCGCGACACCACCGAGGAGTTTCACCCGAGCGTAGAGACCGCCGGTGTCTGCCATCGTCACTGTTCCGTCGACCGACGGACGCGGACGTCGCCGGCGCTCGTCACGCCGACCAGGATGGACTCGCGGACCTCCCGACCCTGGACGGCCTCCCCCGCCGCGTCGCTCACGGCCTTCATCAGGTCCGGTGCCGTGTAGGTCACCTTCACGCCCGCCTCGTCACACGCGTCGTACACGAGTTTCGGCACGTCGTAGAGGTCGGTGCCGACGTCGAGTTCGACTCGCACGGGAGCCGACAGCGCCTCCGCGAAGGCGACCGTCTCGCGGGCCTTCTCGACGTTCGAGCGGGCGCTGGCCTCGATGCTCGAGACGTTCGCACGCGAGGTTCCGATGTGGTCGGCGATGGTCGTCTGGCGCACCCCCTGCTCGCGGAGCAAGAGCACCTCTGCCTGCCGCCGCGTCAGGACGCTCGTCTCGGGGTCGAACCCCGCCCGGTCGAGGAGGGCGTCGATGTCGATATCGAGGTCGCTCGCGCCGCTGTCGCCGGCGTCGGCGGCTCCCGTGTCGTCCATACTGGATACAACGAGGCGTCGGAGAAAAAGACAGCGCGTCGACTGTGTCTGGTGGAGCGGGTGAGTGGGTTCTGTCGTCGATTCGAGACTTCGCGGTCGGCTACTTCCCCCAGAAGTTGTCGCGACTCCCGAGCGCCTCACGACGGTTCCGCCCGCCGCGCCGGCCGCCCCGCTCGGGGCCGGTGTCGCTCTCGCTCGTCTCGTCGGCCTCGTCGTCGGCTTCGAGGGGCATCTTCTCGATGACCTTCTTGGCGAGTGCGTGGTTCGACTTCACCCGGTCGATACGGACGATCGCGCGGCACTCGGGCAACAGTCCGTCGACGAGCACGATGAACCCGTCGTCGGTCCGGCCGACCCCGGCACCGCTCTCGTGGATGTCCGTCACCTCGATTTCGATCTCTTCGCCGGCTTTCACCGGCTGCTGTTTCAACTCGTAGATCGGCATGTTGTAGCTGTCACACCACTCGGCGCCGCCCTTGTCGCCGAAGTACTGACAGCCCATCCCCGCAATGCGCTCGGAGAACCGCGGGCACTCGTCCGCCAGTGGACAGTCGGGCATGCGGTGGAGTACTCGGGGGGCGCTCTAAACGCTTGCGCCCCGCGTGTCGACGCCTGTCACGCCTCGGTTCCGCTCGCCGAACGGATGGATTCACCTCCTGGGCGTGCGCCGTGAATTCAGCGGCCCGTGGTTCGCCGTGCCTCCTGACTTATCATGGAAAAAACATTATGTGGGTCGGCCGCGTCCGTTCGTTCGATGGGGGAGTACTGGACGAATCTACCGACGACGGCACCGACGGACGCGTCGTCGTCACGACTGCGTCGTGTCCGGCACGGACGGCTGTCGGCCGTCCGTCGGCCATGACGACGGACGCCGCCCCGCTCGGCCGCTGTCCGGAGTGTGGTCGGTCGGTGCCGAGCGGGTGGGCGCTCATCGAGTACGAACGCGCGAACGGCGAACAGGGCGTCTTCGCCGAGTGTCCGTCCTGTGAGTCGGTCATCCGACCGGAGTAGCGGGACGGAACGGCTTTGTGCCGCTCTTCCTACCCTCCGGTATGGACGCTTCCCCCGAGACGAACCGCCACGTCCCGGAGTTCGCGCTCGTCACCGGTGCGTTCCTCTCGCTTTCGTTCCTCGTCGCCGGGCTCGCGCTCACGGGTGACGTCGTTCGCACCCTGTTGACGTCGGTGGTCATCCTCTACCCGTTCGCCGCCTACTCGACCACTCACAGCGCCGACCCCACGACCGTCCTCCCGCCCCGACTCACTTCGCTCGCCGCGCTCGTCACCGGCGTCGTCCTCGCCGGCGCGGTGCTGGTCGACGCGGAGCCGTCCCGCCTCGCCCGTGAGGTCCCCTACGCGCTGTTCCTCGGCGCTCTCGTCGTCCTCCCGGCGGCGGCGTACCACGTCTCCGCGGGTGACGCGGCCGACAGACTCAATCCGCTCACCTCGCCGCAGACGCTCCTCGCGACGACGCTCGTCGCCATCGGCCTCTTCGCATACGCCCTCCTGGTCGGCGGCGTGCCGTTCGCGGCGGCGACGGCACTCGCGTCCGTCCTCGCCGGCGGTCTCTACGCCCGTGCACGGGGCGAGCGACTCACTCCCCGCACGCGCCGCCGATTCGTTGCCGGCGGTGCCGCCGGTGGCGTCCTCGTCGTCCTCGTCGGCCTCCTCCGCGGAACTGCACTGGAGTCGTGGGTCCTCGTCGGCCTCTGTCTCGCCGCCGCACCGACGTTCTTCTACGCCCTCACGGCGCCCGAGCGCGCCTGAGTGTGGGGAAAGCCTCTATATCCCAGCCGCCCTCTGCGTATGCGTACCGATGACACGCACAGTCCCGCCGCGCCGGCCGGCCGGCCGCGGCTTCCGGGCCCGGTCGCGGCCGCGCCGCCCCGGACGGCCGTGACCGCCGACACCGACGCGGTCGTCGACGCACACCTCGCTCGACTCGACGCCGCGACCCGCCGCGCCTTCGTCGCCGACCTGTGGGCCGTCCGCGGGTTCGAGACGACCGTCGACGACGACGTCGTGGTCGCTCGCCGCCGTGCCGAGTCGCTGGTGCTTTACCCCGTCCCGCCGCGCCGTCTCGGTCACCGCCGTCGTGTCCCTCGCCCTGCCCCCGAAGTCGACGTCGTCGTCGCGTTCGACGAGCCCCCGGCGTGGGCGACTGCGGCGAACGACGTGCGTGTGCTCGACGCCACGGGCCTCCGCGAGATGCTCCGGTACGCGCTCGACTCCGCCGACGCCGAGTCGCTCTACCGACGCTACCTGGGTGGTTCCCCCGAGACCCTCCCGCGACCACTCTCACTCCGTGCCCGAGACCGGGTCGACGCGATTCACGGCGTTGAGGAGTCCATCGGCGTCACGACAGTCGCCGCCCTCCTCGCGGTCGTCGTCCTCGTCTTCGCCGTGAACGGCGCGCTGGTCGCCGCCGACGGGTCCGACCCGCTCGTCGGCGCGGCGAGTCTCTCGGAGCCGACCGACGACCGCGGTCCAGTGACGCCCGAACCGACGGCGACACCCTCGACGAGCGCCACGGCCGACACCGACGACCCGGACGTGGGGTCGCTCGCCACGGTCCCGGGCCTCGGTCCCGACGGCGTGACGAACCTGACCGCGCTCGCCGTCGCCCACGACCGAGAACTCGGCGTCAACTACACGCTCTGGACCGACCGCTACCGGCCACAGAACGGCGTCCCCGACGCGCCGCGGACCCAGCGGGACACCGACATCGCCGTCGCGGGCGACCGGTACCTCGTCGAGGAGACGTTCGAGACCGGCGACGACAGGCGGCTCACCCGCATCGTCTACTTCGACGGCACCGACTGGTACGTCGACGACCGCACGACGGCGGCGGCGAGCGTCCGCTGGATCAACGGCAGCAAGGGCGACGTCGCCCCCGACCCTCATCGCCTCCGCCGTACGCTCGTCACGCGCTATCTGGCGACCCCGACCACCGACGTGACAGAGCGCATCGAGGTCGGCCGCGAAACCCGCTATCGACTCGAAGGGACGGGCACGCCGCCCGCCTTCCAGGCCGAGGTGTACAACTACAGCGTCGTCGCGTTCGTCGGCGAGCACGGCCTGGTCCACGAGGCGACCGTCGAGTTCACTGTCGTCACCGTCGAGGGGAGCTACCGGTTCCGCTTCGAGTGGACCTACGGCCAGTTCGACGCGACGACGGTCGCGGAACCGGCGTGGCTCCATCTGGCCCGCCCGCCGAGTGACTCGTCGGGCGGCGGGTCGGCCGCGAACGCGACGGTGACGACGACGGCGAGGGCGTGACCGGAGCGGCCGCTCACTCGCTTCGCACCGCTCCGAAGCCGGAGCGAAAGAACCTCCGCTCAGGCTAACGGCGTTCGCTCGACGACCGTCCCGTCGACGGTGGGGTACTGCTCGACGATTTCGCCCTCCGGCAGGTCGCCCTCCTCGATCATCTCTTCGAGGAGCCACCACGCCACCTCGACGTGCTCGGACTTGACCGTGTAGAACTCCTCGGGGACGCCGAGCGCATCCAACTCCTCGGGCGAGACCCACGTCTTCCCGTAGACGAGGGTGCCGTCGTCGGTTACCTCGTCGAACGGGCGGCGGAGGTTGCGAGCCATCCGCTTCAGCCGACGGCGGTGCTGGGCGGCGTCTTTGAACACCGAGGTGCAGAAGTAGACCCGCTCGTGGCTGCCCATCACGTCGAGTATCTCCTCTTTCGGCGACTCGACCGCGCTCATGTGCCCGTCGCGGAGTTCGAAGCCCTCCTCTTGCATCCGGCGGAAGTTCCCATCGCTCATCTCGAACTCGTTGATGTTACAGAAGTCCGCGGCCCCCTCGTCGAGGAACTCCAGGAACTCCGGCTCGGCGCGGATGCCGGGAATCTCGAACGCCGGGGTGAGGCCTTCCTCGCGCGCGATGTAGAGAATCTCCTCCCACTCGGTTCCGTGGAGGTCGCCCCACTGTTCGAGCGGCGGGTGGAACCGAATCTCGTCGAGGCCCGCCTCCGAGAGTCGGCGCATGTTCTCTCGCCCGCCCGTAATCCCCGTGTAGAGGTGCGTGTGGTGGTCCTCGCCGAACTCCTCCTTCAGCAGCGAGAGGTAGTGACAGGTCTTGTCGAGCGCCTCCTGTGGCTCCCCGCCGGTGATGGAGGTGCCGAGCGCGTCCATCCGCTTGGCCTCGGTGAGGACGTCCTCGTCCGACTCGACCGCGCGCTCGTTGGCGTACACCTGCGTGACGTTCTTTCGGTTCTCGCCCAGCGGGCAGTAGAAACAGTCGCGCTGGTCGCAGTAGCCGTAGACGAACAGGACCATCTTCCCACCCTTGGCGCACTGCTCACAGCCCTTCGAGATCATTCAGTACCGAACCTAGGAGTCCGAACGGTCAAAAACGGTGCGACTTGCCGCGACCAGCAGCGACCCTCGTTCTGACCTGCGTCGAACCTGGTGAACGCTCTGTCACTGCTCGTTTGTCGATCCCGTGCTAAGTACAGGGAGCGCATTCACCACTGGCAGAGCCGAAAACGGCGTCGGCTCACCCCATCCAGCCGGTCATGTACAGCTCTCTATCAGTTCAATCGAGTGTGACGCGGAGTCCGGTCTCGTGTTCGATGTTATCAGTGACCGGACACCGCTCTTTGACTGCCGAAAGCCAGGCGTCGAGGTCAGCGTCGCCCTCTGCCTCGACCGAGAGGGATACGTCGAGTCCTTGCAAACCTGGACGGTCCTCGGAGTCCTTGCCCAGATACCTCGCGTAGTTCACATCCCCCTCGACCGTTGCCTCAAGCGACACGATATCAATCTCCATGTCGCGGGCGACCATCGTCCCGGTCGAGTTGAGACAGGCCAAGACGGATCCGAGGAGATTCTCGACGGGATTCACGTCGTGTCCGACGACGAACTCCCCGTCGTCAGTCGTCACTCGGGTCCGGTGCGGACTGACACGCGAAGCACTGACTTCGTAGTGGGTTCGTTTGGAGTCACCCATACGAGTGTCATCTCAGTTGAGTGCAGTATACTTTGGGACCCCAACCGGTCTCCTTCGAGCAAACCGCCCGGTGGGTACACCTGCCGCAAGAGTTGCGTGAATCCACTGGATTCGGCGTGCCGAGACGGCCGCCGGTGGGTACTTGCTGAGCGCCGGCCCCACGCGCTATCGCAGTCATGCCAGTATCCACCAAAATCGAACAGTTGCGAGCGATGCTGCCGCATACAGAGCGCAAGTCGGTCACGCGAGACTGGTTGTTACTGAACCAGTCATATCGGTCGGTACAAACGGACTCCTAACCATTCAATCAGCGTAATTTATAATCCAGTGACAGTTTGACCGAAATGTATGTCAGACTGGTCCCCACCTTCGATCCCACGCAATTGGCTCGTTGCAATAGCGGTGTTCTACATACTTTTCCTCGCGTATTCGATACTCATCGCGGGGCAGCTGTTACTGGGTATCTTGCCCGGTTTCGTAATCGTGCTTCTGTACTTCCTTTGGAGAGGTCTCATGGCCGTGGAAGCAATTGCCGACGCTCAACAACGTCTGGCATCTCAACAAGACGAGAACCAATAGACACGCACCTGCACTCTACTAGCCAACTCAGAGCTACCCTCTCAAAATAAACGAATCCGCCGTGCTGAACCCACCCTCTGTCTGTGTCACGCCGATTCTGACAGCAGTTAGTGATGTTTCAGCGGACGCGCTGAACAGCGCGCGCGTACTGGCACCGAATTCCAGTACGTGTCCCGGAAGATGGAGTTCTGCCACCGAAAACCGGACCCGTCACTCGTAGATTCGGGTGCTGCGACTTCGAGTCAGACCGTCACGAGACACTACTCTCACGGAGAGCACTCAAGAACGAATCCTCCCAGGCAACTCCGCATCCCCACTCAGTCCACGACTGGGTCGTCCACCTCACCTTTGTGGACCCAGACCGTCGAAATTCGGGTCCCCTCGACGCTCATCACCTCGACAACGTATCCGGCAACCTCGACGCGATCGCCACGTTCTGGCGCACGGTCGAGGTGTTCGAGTACCAGTCCACCGATCGTCTCGACCTCGTCACTCGTGAACTCCCCCTCGATCAGGTCGTTGACCTTCGACAACGGGACGCTGCCGTCGATGTCGTACCCGTCGTCGTGCTGGCGAATCGACGGCTCACGCTCGTCCACGTCGAACTCGTCTCGGAGGTCTCCGACGAGCGCCTCGACGACGTCTTCGACCGTTGCCATCCCCTCGAACGCCCCCCACTCGTCGATAACGGCGGCCATCTGCTGTTGGTCTTCCCTGAACTGTCTCAGGAGGTCGCTCAGTGCCATCGTCTCGGGGACGATGAGAATCTCGCGGGCGATGTCGCCGACTGACTCGGCCTCTCCGCCCTCTACCTCCGCTCGTAAAACGTCTTTCACGTCGACGAATCCGACCACCTGGTCGCCGTCGTCGGCATCGAGAACCGGATAGCGCGTGTGACCAGCTTCGAGGACGACCGACTGGAGGTCAGAGAGCGAGGCATCCGCCGGAACGCTCACCACGTCCGGTCGTGGAACCATGACCTCCCGCACCACGATGTCGTCGAGGTCGAAGACACGCTCGATCATCGTCACTTCCGCAACGTCGATGTCCCCTTCCTCGCCGGACCGGGTCAGGACCCGAAGGAGTTCCCGTTCGCCGAGCGTCTCGTCCGTTTCGGAAGCGGGTGGCACGCCGAGTGCTCGCGTGAACGCGTTGGCAGCCCCGTTGAAGACGACGATTCCCGGATAGAGGAGGTAGTAGAACACCTTCATCGGCGGGGCGAGAAACAGAGAGAGTCGCTCGGTCTGGGCGATTGCGAGCGTCTTCGGCGCGAGTTCTCCGAAGACGACGTGGAGGAACGTGATGAAACTAAAGCCGACCGCGAAGGCGACCAGATGGATGAGCCCCGCCGGGAGAATCGGTGCCAGCACGGGCTCGATGAGCGACGCCACGGCCGGTTCGCCGACCCACCCCAATCCGAGCGAGGCGATGGTGATCCCGAGTTGTGTCGTCGCGAGATAGTCGTCGAGATCCGCCATCACCTCCTGGAGCGTCCCCGCGCCGGGGCGCCCCTCCTCGGCAAGTTGTTCGACCGATGTCCCTCGTATCCGTACGAAGGCGAACTCTGCAGCGACGAAAAAGCCGTTGAGTACCACGAGAGCCAGCGCAACGACGACCTGTGCCAGCGAGAGCGCGACGTTTACCATCGATGGGGCTGGAAGCCACGGCTACTTGTTTGTCGTCTGTCCATACCCCTGCCTCTCGTTCCACCTACTAAAATCGTTTAAATCACCTCCAGACGCGAAGTGGCTGTCAGGAGTACCGAACCAGGCCTCCCTCGCTTGACCGAGACTGTCCTGTCCCAGCGCTCTGTGTTAGATTCACTCGAAATCTATTGCACATAACTCTTCAGGCTGGCGTCCGGGGGACAGAACGCATGCCCACGTCCTCGGACGAGTCGTCCGTCGACACGCATGGTGTGACGACGTGGGAGCCGCGAACGCTCGGTGACCGGCTCTCCGTCGCGATGTACGAAACGCTCGCCGCCAACTGGCGCGTCCTCGTCGTCGCACTCGCCGCACTCGTACTGCTCGGACAGTTCTTCGTGGCGTTCGGCCTGTTCGCCACGGACCCCTTCCTGGCCGTGTTCTCGGCCGTGTCGGTGATTCCGGCGCTCCTCCTCGTCTGGTACATCCGCCGACAAGACGTCGACCCCGAACCGGTCGGGACGCTCGCGGTCACGTTCGTCCTCGGGGGACTGCTCGCGAGTTTCGCCGCCCTCGTCAACACCGCCGCCGGGACTGTCTTCCGACAGATTCCCGTCGTCGGCTCCATCCTCCTGTTCTTCCTCGTCGTCGGCCCCGGCGAGGAACTGGTCAAGTGGCTGGCCGTCCGCCTGTACGCGTACGACCGCTCCGAGTTCGACGCCGTCATCGACGGGGCGATGTACGGCGCGGCCGCCGGCCTGGGATTCGCCTCCATCGAGAACGTCATCTACATCGCACAGAACGCGCTGACGGCCATCCAGAGCGGCGGGCCGGTCCTCGCGGCCACCATCCCGACCACTGTCGCCCGCTCGCTCGCCGGCCCCGGGCACGTCCTGTACTCCGCCTTCGCGGGCTACTATCTCGGCCTCGCGAAGTTCACCGACGACCACTACGGCCCGCTCGTAGTGAAGGGCCTGCTCGTCGCCGCGCTGCTGCACGGGACGTACAACTCGCTCACGACGATTCTCCCCCGAGTACTGCCGATGAGCGGCCTCACCACGTTCGCGTTCATCGTTCTCTGGGACGGCGTGTTGCTCTTCCTGCTCGTGCGCAAACTCCGGCGCTACCGTGCGGCCGTCGCGGCGGGGGACGCGGCGACCGACCGTCCGCAGGCGGCGAGCGCCGACGACTGACGCGCGACCCCCCGTCTCAGGCGACGACTGCGTACCGGACGAACAGCGCTCCGAAGAGGAGGCCGAAGAGCCCGAGATACCCCGCGAACAGGCGACCGTCCGGTGGAACGAGCACCCACAGCACCGGCCCGGCCGCCAGACAGGCGAGTCCGAACGCCGCGGCGACGGCTCGCACCGCTCGCGGCGCTCGCGTTCCCTCCTCGACGGCGGTGTCGTCGTCGGGCGTCGCCCGCGCCACCCCCGCGTTGACTGCGTCGCGGGCCGCCTCGGAGCACACGACGAACCGCGGCGTCGACGCGCCGACCCGCCCGGGGTGGTAGGTGACGACCATCACCACGAACCTCCCGAGTCGCCAGGAGCGGACGCGTCGAATCGCGTCGACCGGGACGGTGTGCCCGGCGTACGTCAGCTCCCCGGTGTCGCCGTCGACGACACCCTCCGACTGCAGTCCCGCCCCGACGACGAGGGCGGCGAAGCCCGCGACGACGCCACCGACGACGAGTTCGAAGCCGACGTCGGTCCACCACAGGCCGGCGACGCCGAGCCCCGTCCCGAGCAGTACGCTGGCGACGACGCGCCTCCGCGAGAGCGCGCGGACGGTCTCGTGGACCTCGGGCGGGGCGTTCCCCAGCGCGAACAGCGCGCGGCCACTCCCGACGCCGAGACCGACGAAGAGGGCGAGCACGAGCACGAAGAGGGCAATCTGGACGCCGCCGCTCCCGACGAGCGTCGCGCCCACGAGGACGACGAGACCACAGACTGGGCCGACGCCGAGGCCGACGGCGGTGTACACGAGGAGGCGGAGCGGGCGGGTCGTGGCGGGGCTGAACTCCCACTCGACTGTGGGCGGGTGGACCGACGAGGGGGGCACACGAGCGCTTCGGACGGCCGTGGATTAACCCTGCCGCCGTCCGGCCCGCCCGTCCCGTCGCCCACCATCCCCGTCAGCCGATTCCGCCCTCGTCCCGAAAACAGATATACGACGACGACGTACCTCTCCGCGATGCTGTTGGTCCTCTGTGTCGACCTCGACGACGACCTCGGTCGCAAGACTGGCTTCGAGACGCCGGTCGTCGGCCGAGACGCCGTCGAGACGGCTGCAGTCGCCCTGGCGACGGCCGACCCGGAGGACTCCGACATCAACGTGCTCTTCCAGGGCATCCACACCCACGACGACCTCCTCGCCGAGGGCGGCGAAGAGGTCGAGGTCGCGGCCGTCACCGGTATCGACGGCTCGGACGTGAAAGCGAACCGCGCCATCGGCGAGGAGATCGACGAGGTGCTCGCCGCCCTCCAGACCGGAGAGAACGTCCGCGCCATCGTCATCACCGACGGGGCACAGGACGAGTCGGTCCTCCCGGTCATCCGGTCGCGGGTGCCCATCGACGGGGTCCGACGCGTGGTCGTCCGACAGGCCCAGGACCTCGAATCGATGTACTACACGATGAAACAGGTGCTCGACGACCCCGAGACGCGGGGGACGATTCTCGTTCCGCTCGGGATTCTCCTCCTCATCTACCCGTTCGTCACCATCGCCTCGTACTTCGACGTCCCGGGTGCGGTCGTCTTGGGCCTCATCTCCGCCCTCCTGGGCCTGTACACGCTCTTTCGAGGGCTGGGCCTGGAGACGGTCGTCGACGACGTCGCCGAACGCGGGCGCAACCTCCTCTACGCCGGCCGCGCGACGCTCATCACCTACGTCGTCGCCGCCGCGCTCATGGTCGTCGGCGGCGTCCGCGGCTTCGAACTCCTCCGCACCGTCGACGCTGGCGTCCCGGGACAACTCGGCGTCGGCGTCGTCCTGGCCGCGGTCGTCCACGGGGCGGTCCAGTGGTTCGCCGCCGCTGGCATCACCTCCTCGCTGGGGCAGGTGACCGACGAGTACCTCGCCGACCGCTTCAAGTGGCGCTACCTCAACGCGCCCTTCTACGTGGTCGCCATCGCGGTCGTCCTCCACGCCCTCTCGGGGTTCTTCCTGCCGGCCGTGCCGGGGGCCACCTCGCTCTCGCTGACCGACCTCGCCGTCGCGCTCACGGCGGGGACGCTCCTCGGTGTGTTGAGTACGCTCGCGTTCGCCATCGCCGAGTCACGCTTTCCCACCGGCGTCGAGACCGACGCCTCCGCGTGACCGCCCCGTCCGGACCGTTGCGGGTGTCGCTTACCGCTCGCGGACGACGACGAACTCCGCGAGGTCACGCAGATAGCCCAGCGCCGCCGTCTCCTCGGGGTCGGCGTTTTCGAGCGCCGCGAGAGCCTGGTCGGCCTCCGCGCGCGCCCGCTCGTTCGCCTCCTCGGGCGCGATGCCGGTCACCTGCACCAGCGAGGGGCGGTCCATCGCCTCGTCCTGTCCGGTGGGTTTCCCCAGGTCGTCGGCGTCGGCCGTCGCGTCGAGGACGTCGTCGCGGATCTGAAAGGCCACTCCGACGCGCTCTGCGTACTCGCCGAAGGCCTCGACGGTCGCCATCTCTCCGCCCGCCGCGACGACGCCGAGTTCGGCCGCCGCGCGGAACAGGACGCCCGTCTTCCGGCGGGCGAGCGTCATGTACTCGTCGTCGGTCGTGGGCCGGGCGACGAGTTCTGTCGCCTCCCCCTCGCTCAGTTCGACCATCGCCTCCGCGACGATCTGTGTCGCCTGGTCGTCCACGGAGAGGAGGGCGAACGCCTCTCCCAGGAGGCCGTCCGAGCAGACGATGGCGGGACCGTAGCCGTACTCGGCCCACGCGCTCGGCTTCCCCCGTCGGACCCCGGAGCGGTCGATGATGTCGTCGATGACGAGCGAGGCGTTGTGGACGAGTTCGACCGCGACGGCGAAGTCCACGGCCGCCGAGGGTGCGCCGCCGACCGCCTCACACGAGAGGACGGTGACGGCAGGGCGGACCCGCTTGCCGCCGGAGAGCGCCACGTGTTCGAGCTCGTCGGACAGCTCGGGCGGGTCGACCGCCTCGACCACCTCTTCGAGTCGGTCGTTCACGAGCCCGACCCGGCGCTCCAGATACTCCATTGGCGGGTCTCAGGACGGCGGAGGCAAGTAGGTAACGGAACCGAGAGGTCTCTCGCCGTCGGCCTCGGTGTCCGAGCGATGGCTGTGACCGTGACGCGCGCCCATCGACGAGCCCGCTCGGTCGTGGCTCGAACCCACACGTCACTTTTTCCCCTCGTCGCCCTCACGTTTGACGTATGGTTACCCGTGCTCACGACCCCGAAGACTCGTTCGAAGGCACCGTCGACCTCCCGTCGACGGTCGACGAGGCGGCGGTCAGGCGGATGCAGTTCGTGCGGCGACTCCTCGACGACAGCGTCCGCGTCCCCGGGACCGACTTCCGCGTCGGGCTCGACCCGCTCTTGAGCGCGCTCCCGGGCAACGTCGGCGACGTCGTCGGGGCCGGGCTCTCGCTGTACATCGTCCTCGAATCCGCACGCCTCGGCGTCTCGTTCACCACCCTGCTTCGGATGCTCGCGAACGTCGCGGTCGACGTCGCGGTCGGTTCCGTCCCCGTCGTCGGCGTCCTCTTCGACGCGGTGTGGAAGGCCAACGCGCGGAACGTCGAGCTGGCGCTCGCCGACCTGGCCGCGGCCGACGAATCGCTCGACAGCGACGGTGATTCAGAAGCGGTCACGATCGAGGTAGCGTAGTGGCGTCACCCGGTCACCGGTCACCGCTCGCTCCCCGACCGCCGTTCGCGCTCGAGACGGTCGTTCGCTACCGGAACTGCTCGACGAGCGCGGGGACGACGTCGAAGAGGTCGCCCACGATGCCGTAGTCGGCGATGTCGAAGATAGGCGCGTTCGGGTCGGTGTTGATGGCGATGATGGTCTCCGCACCTTTCATCCCGGCGACGTGCTGGACCGCGCCTGAGATGCCGATGGCGAGGTAGACGTCGGGCGTGACCACCTTCCCGGACTGGCCCACCTGCCGGTTCTTCGGGAGCCAGCCGTTGTCGACGATGGGCCGCGAGGCGGAGAGCGTCGCGCCCATCGCGTCGGCGAGTTCCTCGACGAGTTCGATGTTCTCCTCCTCTTCGATGCCGCGGCCCACCGAGACGAGGACGTCGGCGTCGGCGATGTCGACGTCGCCACCGCCGACCTCCTCGAAGCCCGTGACGCGCGAGCGGACACGGGATTCGTCGACCGTCAGGTCGAACGCCTCGACGGCCGGCGACCCGTGGTCCTCCGTGGGGCCCCACTCGCCACCGCGAATCGTCACGGCGACCCGGTCGGCGTCCACGTCGACGGTCGTCTCGACCTTCGAGGCGTACATCTCTCGCGTCACGGTGAGACCGTCGTCCCACGCGAGCGCGACGGCGTCGCTCACGAGCGGGAGGCCGAGCGACGAGGCGACGGCGGGGGCGTAGTCGAGCCCGTTCACCGAGTTCGGCATCAGAAGCACCGTCGGGTCGACTTCGGCGTCGAGCGCCTCCAGCGCCTGCACGTACACGTCGTGGTTGAACTCCTCGCCGTG
Source organism: Salinigranum halophilum (assembly GCF_007004735.1). Lineage (NCBI taxonomy): Archaea > Methanobacteriati > Methanobacteriota > Halobacteria > Halobacteriales > Haloferacaceae > Salinigranum > Salinigranum halophilum. The sequence continues at coordinate 446,792 of NZ_SSNL01000005.1, read as the reverse complement.
GGCGACCGTGTGGACGGTGTCGACGCCGTCGAGCGAGAGGTGCTCGGCGAAGGCCTCGACGTCGCCGGAGACGACCGCGACGTGCAGTTCCGCGTCGAGCGCTTCTGCGAGTTCACGCCCGGCGGTGACGAGTTCGTAGCTCACGTCGCGGAGTTCGCCTCGACGGTGGTCGGCGACGGCAAGCACCGTCATTCCGCACCCACCCCCTTCTCGCGGAGGACCGTCGCGAGTTCCGCGGCGGTCGTCTCAGCGTCACCCTCGAAGATGGTCGCGTCCGACTCGGTCTCGGGTTCGTACATCGCGGTCATGGAGAACGAACTCTCGACGGCGCTGGCGTCCAGCCCCAGGTCTGCGAGCGTCTTCGGCGCGATCTCCTTCGACTGCGCCTGGCGGATGCCGCGGAGTGAGGCGTACCGCGGCTCGTTGATACCCGTCTGGATGGTCAGGACCGCGGGAAGGTCGACTTCGGTGTGCTCTTCGACGCCGCCTTCGAGTTCGCGGTGGACCTTCGCCACGTCACCCTCGAGTTCCAGGTCGTTCACCACGGCGGCCCACTCGAACCCGATGCGCTCGGCGAGTGAGACGCCGGTCGCGCCGAAGCCGTCGTCGTTCGCCTGGACGCCGGTGAGCACGAGTTCGGGTTCCTCCTCGGCGACGACGGCCTCGAGGAGGCGCGCCTTCGCGTCGACGTCGAGCAGCCCTGCCGCCGCGATGTCGTCGTCCCACACCCTGACGGCGCGGTCGACGCCCTTCGCCAGCGCCATCCGAACCGTCTCCTCGGTCCGTTCGGGCCCGATGGTGACGCTCACCACCTCGTCGGCGTGGCCCGCTTCCTGGAGTTGAACGGCGGCTTCGACCGCGTACTCGTCCCACTCGTTCAGGTCGTACTCTAGATACTCGGAGGCGATGTCGAGGCCGTCGATTTCGAAGTCGTCGGCCGCCTCGGCGACCTCTTTTACGGTGACGAGAACCTTCATCATCGACCCTTCGCCTTCCTCGGCGCTAAATGGTTTCGAAAAAGGCACCGCGAGATGCGGTGGGTTTACTTCGAGTCTGAGTGATTTTTTCACCATGAATCCCGACTACCCTCGTGACGACGACGGCCGCGTCGACGTCGACACCCTCCTCGACGAGTTATCGCTCGCGGAGAAGGCGGGACAGTGCGCCGGCATCTACGTCGGTGAACTCGACGAACAGTTGAGCGTCGACGACGTCGAGGCGCGCATCGACAGCCACCACCTCGGTTCGGTGACCCCGTTCGGCTGGGCCGGGTCGCCACACGTCGACCCGCACGACGCCGCCGAAGTCGCGAACCGACTCCAGCGATACGCCGTCGAGGAGACGCGAGCGGGGATTCCGCTTCTCGTCCCCGTCGATGCGGTCCACGGCCACGCCTACGTCGACCACACCACCGTGTTCCCCCAGAACCTCGCGCTGGCGGCCACCTTCTCGCCCGACCTGGCCGAGCGCGTCGGACGAGTCACCGCGCGCGAGGCGCGCGCCACCGGCGTGACGACCAACTACGGGCCGACCTGTGACGTCGCCCGCGACCCCCGCTGGGGGCGCACCTTCGAGACGTTCGGCGAGTCGCCGACGCTCGTCGCCGAGATGGCCGCCGCGAAGGCCCGCGGTCTCCAGGGCGACGCGCTGGACACGGACGAGACGGTCGCGGCCACTGCCAAGCACTTCCCGGCGTACGGCGGCCCCCTCAGAGGGGAAGACGCGTCGCCGGTCGAGGTCTCCCGGACGACGTTCCACCGCGTCTTCGTCCCGCCCTTCTCGCGCGTGCTCGACGAAGGTGTCAGGAGCGTCATGCCCTGTTACAACTCCATCGACGGCGAACCCGCCCACGGGTCGACGCGGTTCCTCCGCGGCCAACTCCGTGCGGAACTGGGCTTCGACGGCGTCGTCGCCTCCGACTGGAACGGCGTCGAGATGCTCCACGCCGACCACCAGACGGCCGAGACCTCCCAGCGGGCGGTCGGCGACGCGCTCACCGCCGGCGTCGACATCGGCTCGGTGAACGGGACGCGCCACGCCGAGGCCATCGTCGACCTCGTCGACGCCGGTGACCTCGGCGAGGCGCTCCTCGACGAGGCCGTCCGGCGAGTCCTCGCGCTCAAGCGCGACCTGGGGCTGTTCGAATCTCCCCTCGTCGACACCGACCGCCTCGACTCCGTCCTCCGCAGCGAGGACCACACCGACCTCGCACACGAGGTCGCCCGCAGCGGTATCACGCTCCTCGAGAACGACGGTCTCCTCCCGCTCGACGGCGACGAGGACATCCTCCTGACGGGCCCCAACGCGGACGACCGCACGGCCCAGGTCGGCGGGTGGAGCGTCCTCGACCCGAGCGAGGGTGTGACATTCCGTGCGGCCCTCGCGGACGCCGCCGCCGTCACCTACGAACCCGGCGTGACCCACGACGGTGACGAGGACATCGACGCCGCCGTCGACGCCGCCCGCGACGCCGACGTCGCCGTCGTCGCGCTCGGTGAGGGCTGGTATCTCCACGAGTTCGGTCCGAGCGAGATGAGCCGCACGGAGACGGGGCGTTTCCCCTCCCGGCACCACTTCGAGCTGCCCCGCCCCCAGCGCGACCTCCTGGAGGCGGTCCACGCGACCGGCACGCCGACCGTCCTGGTCCTCTCGTCGGGCCGGCCGCTCCCGCTCCCCTGGGCGGCCGACACCCTCTCGGCCGTCCTGTTCACCCCGCCGAGCGGGACCGAGGGCGGCCGAGCGCTCGCGGACGTCCTCCTCGGTGCGGAGCCGGGCGGAGCGCTCCCCATCTCGTTCGCCCGGTCGGCGGCGCACCTCCCTACTCACCACGACTACGTCCGCCACCCCTGTCCCATCGGCGCACACGAACACCCGCCGTCGTACGACCCCCTGTACGCGTTCGGCCACGGACTGAGCTACGCAGACGTCGCGGTGACCGAGGCGACCGTCTCCGCGGAGACCGTCGACGCCGGCGAGTCAGTCAGCGTCTCCGTGACCGTCGAGAACCGGAGCGACCGCGCGGGCGACCAGGTCGTCCAGGCGTACCTCCGTGACGAGTACGCCTCGCGCGCGAAACCGGTCAGAGAACTCTGTGCGTTCGAGCGCGTCGAACTCGACGCCGGGGCGTCGAGGCAGGTCGAACTCTCGGTCGAACCGGACGCGATGGGTGTCGTCGGCCCTGACGGCGAGCGAACCGTCGAGCCCGGCGAGTTCACGCTCTCCCTCGGACGGTCGGCGACCGATGCCGAGGCTGTGCAACGCACGTTCTCGGTGGAGTAACCCCCGGCCTTCGGCCCCCGGCCGGACCGCCTACTCGTCCGCCGCGTCCTCGTCGGCGTCCGGAATCGAGATGAGGTTCTCGCGGCCGAGCCTGAGCTTCTCGACCCGACCCGCCTCGGCCATCGACGAGAGGAGCTGTGACACCTTCGCGTCCGACCAGCCGGTCTCCTTGACGATGTTCGCCTGCTTCATCCGCCCGCCGCGCTGTTCGAGGAGGTACTCGACGCGCTCTTCGTCCGAGAGCAGGTCGAAGTCCGGCTCCTCGTCCTCGGCGGGCGCTTCGGCGTCCTCCGCACCGGCGTCGACGCCAGGGCCTGGGCCCGGCCCCGGCTCTGGGCCCCGAGACGGGGATGTCGTCGAGGCGTCCGACGTCGACCCGGCGGTCGCTCCGGCGTCGTCGGGGGTCCGTTCGGGGCTCTCGGCCGTCGTCTCGCCGCCGTTCGTCATCGGGGTTCCGTTCCCCGTCGCGGACGCCGCCGACCGCCGGTCGCGCGAGCGGAGGAAGACCAGCGCGAGGACGACGACGACTGCGACGCCGCCGCCGACGATGAGCACCCACGGCAGTTCCGACTGGCCGCTCTCGCGGTAGGTGACCGAGAGCCGTTCCTCGCTGGTGAACTCCCGCGGCCCGTCGATGATGAGCGAGCCGTTCTGCTGCTGGATGGGGAAGCTCGTGCGGCTGATGACGTACCCCGGTGGGGTGACGACCGTCAGTCGCTGGTCGTCACCGAGCGACGAGAGCCACGTGCCGCCGTCGCTGGTGACGAACACGTCCCCGAGCTGGAGGGTCCCGTCGTCGCGGCGTTCGAGGAAGTTCGTCCAGGTGAACGACAGCCGGAGGACGCCCGTGACGGTCTCGTTCTCGGGCGTTCCCGTCGGTGTCGCCGTCGGTGTCACCGTCCCAGTCCCCGTGGCGGTCGCCGTCGTGTTCCGCTCGACGCTCGCCTCGCGCGCGACGTCGCGGATGACCATGTTCCGCCCCGTCGACTGTGCGGCCTCCGCTGCGATGGTCCGGAAGACGCTGGCGTCGAACCCGACGCTCGCCTGTCCGTTCTCGAACTCTGCGCCGAGCGCGCGGAACGCCTCGACTTCGTCCTCGCCGGCGAGCGCGTACCGATGCGTGACCGTCCATCGGGCGTCGGTGTCCCGCTCGAGTTGGACCCGTATCTCCGTCGCAGGGCGCATGTCCGACTCGACCTGCGCGACTGCGGGTGCCGTCGCGAGCGCGGTCGCTGATGCGGGTTCCTGTCCGTCGTCGACACCGGTGGGAACCAGGGCTGTTGCCGGTGCCGCGCCGGAGAGGATGATGAGGAGGGCGAGAGTGAGCGCGGCGCTCCGCATGTGCGTTCGTTCTCCTCATCGTGACGTCAAAACGCTTTCCATACCCGAAGCGGCGGGCGAATCTACGCGTTTTCGGACCGTGCTCGTGGCCGTCCACCAGGGGGTCCCGCTCGCATCGTCGCTGCACGCCGTGGTCACACCGCCGCCGGCGTGAGCGTTGAAGTACGAAGCCGCGACCAACGCAGCGTGACCCGACGTATGTCCGCTCGACTCACCGCTCGCGCCCGTGGACTCGCTCCCCTCACCGGTGTCCTCCTGCTCCTCGTCACGTTCGGCCTCGCCGTCACCGTCTCGGGGGCGGTCCTCGCCAGCGGGCACGGCGGCGTCTCGGACGGCGTCCCACTCCGTGCGTCCCTGTCACTCACCGTCGACGGTGACGAACTCAGGCTCACGCACCGCGGCGGCGACGCGCTCGACGTCACCGCCCTCCGATTCGTCGTGACCGTCGACGGCGACCCGCTGGCGCACCAGCCCCCCGTGCCGTTCTTCTCCGCGCGCGGCTTCCACGCGGGACCGACCGGACCGTTCAACAGCGCGTCGGACCCGCGGTGGACGGCCGGCGAGACGGCGAGCGTCCGCGTCGCCGGGACGAACCGACCGGTGCTCACGACCGGCGAGGTCGTCACCGTTCGCGTGTACACCGACGACGCACTGGTCGCCGATGCGTCGGTGCGGACGGGGTGATGACGGTTATCCGAACGGAATCTCGGGTCGAGAACTGCTGTCGTGGTCGGGAGCGAGACGCGCTACTCCTCGGGAGCGCGCGCGACGGTGACGATGGCGCGGGGCGACCCCGGACGACGCTGGAGGACGCGGTGTTCGATGTCGACGTAGCCGGCCGCCTCGAACATCCGCTGGGCCTCCTCCTCGTCGTAAAAGAGCATGATAGCGTCGGCGAGCTTCTGGAACACCGAGGATTTGGGGTCGTCCGGGCCGACGACGAGCACCTGGTTCCCCGGCTTCACGACCCGGCGGAACTCGACGAGTGCGTCGACGGGGTTCGGCCAGTACTCGATGGAGCCCGAAGACCAGACGACGTCGAACGTGTCGTCCTTGAACGGGAGCCGCTCGGCGTCGCCGCGGTAGAACTTCACGCGGTCGCGCTTGCCGAACTTCTCGAACGCCCTCTCCATCTGGTGGACCGACTGGTCGAGTCCGTGGACGTCGTCGGTGTGTTCGAGCAGCCCTTCGGTGGCGAAGCCCGTCCCACAGCCGACGTCGAGCACTCTGTCGTCGCGCTGGATGTCGATCATCGAGAGCGCCTCCGCGCGCATCTCGTCGTCCCAGATGAACGGGTTCACCTGGTCGTACACCTTCGAGAGGTACTTGTAGAAGAGGCGTGCCCGGGCCTTGTTCTCGAGGACTCCCATCTCGTGCCGGCTTAGGAGTCGTCTGGCATAACGGTGCGGATTTGTCGTGGGACGGGCGGCCGACGGACAACGACTTTGGTCGCAGGACCCATACCCCCCGTCGTGTCCGAGGCGTATCGCGGTGTCCCACGCGAGTGTTCCGCAAACACCTTATACGCCGCTTGCACACCTCACGGGTGATAGGAGTATGCCGAGACCAGAGGTTCTCGATCGAATCAAGCAGGCCGAACAGGAGGCCGACGAGATCGTCGCGGAGGCGGAGGCTGACCGCGAAGAGACGATCTCTGAGGCCCGAACAAAGGCCGAGCGTATCCGAGCGGAGGCCGAGGAGGAGGCCGACGAGCTCGCGGAGTCGCGGCTCGCCGAAGCCCGCGAGGAGATCGCCGCCGAGCGCGAGAGCCTCCTCGAAGAGGGGGCCGACGACCGCCAGCGGCTCCGCGACGAGGCCGAAGCGAACGTAGACGAGGCGGTCGAATACGCCATCGAACAGTTCGAGGAGGCGGTGAATGCTCAGACCTGAGCAGATGAGCAAAGTGTCGGTGACGGGCTCGAAGAAGGTCATGGACGACGTCGTCGAGACAGTCCACGACCTCAACTTGCTCCACGTCACCGAGTACGACGGTTCCTGGGACGGCTTCAAACAGGGCACCCCGGCGGCAAGTGCCGAATCCGCGTCGGAGAAACTCGTCACCATCCGCTCCATCGAGAGCATCCTCGACGTCGACGAGGAGGACGCCGGCCCGACGCGCGTCGTCTCCGACGAGGCGCTCGAGGCGGACCTCGCCGAGGTCCGAGGTCGCGTCAACGAACTCGACGACCGACAGAGCGATATCGAATCCGACCTCCGCGAGGTCGAAGAGCGAATCGAGTCGATGGAGCCGTTCGTCGCGCTCGGGATCGACCTCGACCTCCTCTCTGGGTACGAGTCAATCGAGGTGTCGGTGGGTGAGGGCAAGCGCGACACCGTCGAGGAAGCGCTCGTCTCCTCGTCGGCGGTCGAACACTACCGCATCTTCGCCGCCGACGACGGGTCGACGCTGGGCATCTTCGCTCGCACCTACGAGGGCGAGACCCTCTCTGACGCCCTCGTGGGCACGGAGTTCGGGCCCGTCCAGATTCCCGACATCTCCGACATCCCCGACGACGTGCGCGGGACGGACGGGTCGGTCTCCCCCGAGACGTACGTCCAGGAACTGCAGAGCCGTCGGAAGAAGTACCAGTCCCGACTGGAGACGGTCGAAGGCGAACTCGAAGAGGTCAAACTCGACGCCGCGGGCTTCCTGCTCGCGGCCGAGGAACGCCTCTCCATCGAGGTCCAGAAGACAGAGGCACCGCTGACCTTCGCGACGACGGACAACGCCTTCGTCGCCGAGGGGTGGATTCCCACCACGCGGTACGGCGACTTCGTCGCCGAACTCACCGACGCTGTCGGCGACCACGTCGAGATTCAGCGGCTCGAAGACGCGCAGTTCAACCGCCACGGCGGTGAGGAGCTTCGCGAGCAGTACTCCGGCGGCGGTGCGCCCGCGGCGGCCGACGGCGGTCAGCAGGCGCAGACCGACGGCGGCAAGGAAGCAAAGGCGGACGGTGGCAGCGTCGTCATGAAGAACGACGACCCGCCGGTCGTCCAGGACAACCCGGGCGTCGTCAAGCCGTTCGAGGTGCTCGTCAACGCGGTCGGCCGGCCGAAGTACACCGAGTTCGACCCGACGGTCCTCGTCTTCCTCACGTTCCCGGCGTTCTTCGGGTTCATGATCGGCGACCTCGGGTACGGGGTCGTGTACACCCTCATCGGGTACTTCCTCTACTCGAAGTTCGAGTCGCCGGCGTTCCGGTCGATGGGCGGGATCACCATCGCGGCCGGGCTGTTCACGATGCTGTTCGGTATCCTCTACGGCGAGCTATTCGGACTGCACACCATCGCGTCGGTCTTCTGGGAGGGTGTTGTCGGTCTCGAACACGCCCCGATAGAGAAGGGCCTCTCGCCGGCCACCGCCGAGTGGGCGCTGGCGTGGCTCTTCGTGAGCGTGCTCATCGGCATCGTCCACCTCAACATGGGCTGGATTCTCGACTTCATCGAGACCCTCGAGTTCCACGGCTTCAAACACGCGCTCTACGAGTCCGGTTCGTGGCTGCTGATGGTGAACGGTCTCTGGATCTGGATCTTCAGCGACGCCGTCCGGGGGACCGCTCCCGAGTTCATCTACACGACGTTCTCGAGCGAGGGCGTCATCGCGCTGGGCTTCTCCGGCTTCCCCGCCGTCGTCGGATTGGCGGGGCTCGCAGTGTTCGCGGTCGGACTCGTCCTCCTCATCATCGGCGAGCCTATCGAAGCCGTCGAGTTCCTGAACGTGCTCGTCAACGTGCTGTCGTACACCCGAATCGCCGCGGTGCTGCTGGCGAAGGCAGGGATGGCCTTTACGGTCAACCTGCTGTTCTTCGGCGTCTACGTCGACAGCAAGGGCGGGTGGCACTTCGGCGTCGACGGGATGCCGACCATCCCGGCCGGGGCCGACACCGTGATGTACCACGGCTACGAGGTCACCGAGGTCATGTTCGGCGGCCTCGTCCACGGTGGCCTGGCGTTCGTGCTCGTCGGCTTCCTCGTCCTCGTCATCGGTCACGCGCTCGTGCTGGCGCTCGGTGTCACGAGTGCCGGCCTGCAGGCGGTGCGTCTCGAGTACGTCGAGTTCTTCAACAAGTTCTTCGACGGCGGTGGGACGCCGTACGAGCCGTTCGGGTACGAGCGGAAGTACACGTCCGACGACTGACGCACCTCCGTTCCCTCCTGTTCGCCCCCCGCTGCGGGCTCGCCCCGCGACCAGATGTAACTCCGTTTTCAGCCGAATCGGGCGCTGTCGACGTCTTTTGGGAAGCTTTATGATGACCCTGCCTCCACACACGAACGTTCGGAGACGACCAAACGGACACCACTGAGATATACCACACAACCATGATTGACGCTGCAACCCAGCTGGCGAACGTCGTACTGCAGGAAGGCTCATCCGCTCCCGCGATCCCCGCTCAGGCCGCTGCCGCACTGGCAGTCGGACTGGCTGCCTTCGGTGCGGGCTACGCCGAGCGTGGTATCGGTGCCGCCGCGGTCGGTGCGGTCGCCGAGGACGAGAACCTCTTCGTGCAGGGACTCATCTTCACAGTCCTTCCGGAGACGCTCGTTATTCTCGCGCTCGTCGTCGTCTTCCTGGTCGGGTAAGCACCCCCTTTCCCTTTACCAATGAGTCTGGACACAGTTGTCGAGGACATTCGAGACGAAGCCCGCGCGCGTGCCGAGGAGATTCGTACGGAGGGCGAAGAGCGCGCTGACGAGATCGTTTCCGAGGCGGAAGCCGACGCCGAGGCGATCATCGAAGAGCGCGAACGGGAGGTCGAACGGACGATCGCCCAGGAGCGCGAACAGGCGCTCTCGGCAGCCAAACTCGAGGCCAAACAGGAGCGCCTCGAGGCTCGCCGCGACGCCTTGCAGACCGTGCGAGAGCAGGTCGAAGCGGAGCTGGCCGAACTCGCCGGCGACAAGCGCGAGGAGCTCACCCGAGCGCTGATCGACGCGTCGGCCGCGGAGTTCGACGACGCGGAGGTCGTCGTCCACGGCCGCGCCGCGGACGAAGCGCTGCTCGAGGAGATCCTCGCCGATTACGAGGGCTTCTCGCTCGGTGACGACGCCGTCGACTGTCTCGGCGGCGTCATCGTCGAGGCGGAGACGTCGCGCGTCCGGGTGGACAACACCTTCGACTCGCTCCTCGACACCGTCTGGGAGAACAACCTGAAGGACGTCAGCGGCATCCTTTTCGACCAATGAGCAAAGCCGGCAGCTCGAATCCGGAGTACGTCAACGCCCGTGTTCGAGCCCGTCGGAGCGCGCTCTTCGCGGACGAGGACTACCGCAAACTCGTGCGGATGAGCACGGCCGAAATCGCCCGGTTCATGGAGGAGTCGACGTACGAAGAGGAGGTCAACGCCCTGGGTGCGCGGCACTCGGGTGTCGACCTCGTCGAGTACGCGCTGAACCGCAACCTCGCGAAGCAGTTCGACGACATCCTCGACTGGGCGAACGGACGGCTGTACGACCTCATCGCGCGGTACCTGCGGAAGTTCGACGCGTGGAACGTCAAGACCGTCATCCGCGGCATCTACTCGGACACCTCGCGAGCGGACGTCGAAGCCGACCTCATCCGCGCCGGTGAGTTCGACGAACGGCTCGTCAACCGGCTGCTGGAAGCGACCAGCATCGAGGAGGTCATCGACACCCTCGACCGGACCATCTTCGGCTCCGCGCTCGAGGCGGCGTTCGAGGAGTACGAGTCCGCGGGCGTGTTGGTCCCCCTCGAGAACGCCGTCGACCGCGTCTTCTACGAGAACCTCCTCTCGGAGGTCCGATGGGACGAGGCGACCCAGCAGTATCGCGACATCCTGCTGGCCGAGGTCGACTTCCGGAACGCGCGAAACGCCCTGCGGCTGGCCCGCAGCGGCGCGGACATCGACCCGGCGGAGTACTACATCGACGGCGGGCAGCTGTTCACCCGCGCGGAGCTGAGCGGGCTGGCGTCGAACCTCGACGAACTCGTCCAGCGTATCCGCGACTCGACGTACGGCGACGACCTCTCCGACGCGCTCAACGACTTCGAGGAGGCCGAGAGCCTCATCGCGTTCGAGCGGGCGCTGGAGACGGCGCTCTTGGAGTACTCGTCCAGCCTGGGGAACGTCTTCCCGCTCTCGGTGAGCCCGGTCATCTCGTACATCCTGGCGAAGGAGCGCGAGGTCGACAACATCCGGGCCATCGCGCGAGCCCGCGAGGCCGGCCTCTCCCCCGAGCAGATCGAGGAGGAACTGGTGATACTATGAGTCAGGAGATTGCCGTGGTCGGCAGCCCCGACTTCACCACGGGCTTTCGCCTCGCGGGCGTCCGGAAGTTCCGGAACGTCCCCGACGAGGAGAAGGACGAATCGCTCGACGAGGCCGTTATGGAGACGCTCGACGACGACGAGGTCGGCATCATCGTGATGCACGACGACGACATGGACCACCTGTCCCGGCAGGCTCGACAGGCCGTCGAGGGGAGCATCGAACCGGTGCTCGTCACTCTCGGCGGCGGCGCCGGCGCGGGCGGCCTCCGCGAACAGATCAAACGAGCCATCGGTATCGACCTAATGGACGAATAACACATGAGTCAGGCAACACAGGACGTCCGAGAGGACGGCATCATCGAGAGCGTGAGTGGTCCGGTCGTACAGGCCGTCGACCTCGACGCCCGGATGAACGACGTCGTCTACGTGGGCGACGAAGGGCTGATGGGCGAAGTCATCGAGATCGAAGGCGACATCACGACCATCCAGGTGTACGAGGAGACCTCCGGCGTCGGCCCGGGCGAACCCGTCGAGAACACGGGCGAGCCGCTGACGGTCGACCTGGGGCCGGGACTGCTGGACTCCATCTACGACGGTGTCCAGCGGCCCCTCGACGTCCTCGAATCCAAGATGAACAGTGCGTTCCTCGACCGCGGCGTCGACGCCCCCGGCATCGACCTCGAGAAGGAGTGGGCCTTCGAGCCCACCGTCGAGGTCGGTGACGAGGTCGAATCCGGTGACGTCGTCGGCGTCGTCGAGGAGACGGTGAGCATCGACCACAAGGTCATGGTGCCCCCCGGCTCCGAGGGCGGCGTCGTCGAAGCCGCGGAAGCGGGCGACTTCAACGTCGAAGAGGCGGTCGTCACCCTCGAGAGCGGCGAGGAGATCACGATGCACCAGGAGTGGCCGGTCCGTTCGGCCCGGCCGAGCGTGGAGAAGCAGACCCCGACCGAACCGCTCGTGTCGGGGCAGCGCATCCTCGACGGCCTGTTCCCCATCGCGAAGGGTGGGACGGCCGCGATTCCCGGTCCGTTCGGCTCCGGAAAGACCGTCACCCAGCACCAGCTCGCGAAGTGGGCCGACGCCGACATCGTCGTCTACGTCGGCTGTGGCGAGCGCGGTAACGAGATGACCGAGGTCATCGAGGACTTCCCCGAACTGGACGACCCGAAGACGGGGAACCCGCTCATGGCCCGCACGTCGCTCATCGCCAACACGTCGAACATGCCCGTCGCCGCACGCGAATCGTGCGTGTACACGGGCATCACCATCGCGGAGTTCTACCGCGACATGGGGTACGACGTGGCGCTGATGGCCGACTCCACCTCCCGGTGGGCCGAGGCCATGCGCGAGATCTCCTCCCGACTGGAGGAGATGCCCGGCGAGGAGGGCTACCCCGCCTACCTCTCCGCGCGCCTCTCGCAGTTCTACGAGCGTGCCGGCTACTTCGAGAACATCAACGGCACCGAGGGCTCTATCTCGGTCATCGGGGCCGTCTCGCCGCCCGGCGGCGACTTCTCCGAGCCGGTCACGCAGAACACCCTGCGTATCGTGAAGTGCTTCTGGGCGCTCGACGCCGACCTCGCCGAGCGTCGGCACTTCCCCTCCATCAACTGGAACGAGTCGTACTCCCTGTACCGCGAACAGCTCGACCCCTGGTTCCAGGACAACGTCACCGACGAGTGGTCGGAGATCCGCCAGTGGGCGGTCGACACCCTCGACGAGGAGGCCGAACTCCAGGAGATCGTCCAGCTGGTCGGGAAGGACGCCTTGCCGGAGGACCAGCAGCTCACCCTCGAGGTGGCCCGCTACCTCCGCGAGGCGTACCTCCAGCAGAACGCGTTCCACCCGACGGACACCTACTGCGAACCGGCGAAGACGTACGGTATCCTCACCGCCATCAAGACGTTCAACGACGAGGCGTTCGACGCCCTCGGCGCGGGCGTCCCGGTGCCCGAGATCACGTCTATCGAGGCCGCTCCGCGGCTGAACCGCATCGGTGTCCAGGAGGACTGGGAGGAGTACATCGAGGAGCTCAAAGACGACCTCGCGTCGCAGCTCCGGGAGAAGTACTAACATGAAGAAGTACCAGACTATCACCGAGATCAGCGGTCCGCTGGTGTTCGCCGAGGTCGACCAGCCGATCGGGTACGACGAGATCGTCGAGATCGAGACGCCCGACGGCGACACCAAGCGCGGCCAGGTGCTCGAGTCCTCGGAGGGCGTCGTCGCCATCCAGGTGTTCGAGGGCACTACCGGTATCGACAAGAACGCGTCCGTCACCTTCCTCGGCGAGACGCTGAAGATGCCCGTCACCGAGGACCTCCTCGGCCGGGTCCTCGACGGCTCGGGTCAGCCCATCGACGGCGGCCCCGAGATCGTCCCCGACGAGCGTCGCGACATCGTCGGTGCCGCCATCAACCCCTACTCCCGGGAGTACCCCGAGGAGTTCATCCAGACGGGCGTGTCGGCCATCGACGGCATGAACACGCTGGTTCGGGGCCAGAAGCTGCCCATCTTCTCCGGCTCTGGGCTGCCGCACAACGACCTCGCACTGCAGGTCGCCCGGCAGGCGACCGTCCCTGAAGAGGACGAAGGCGGCGAAGGCTCCGAGTTCGCTGTCATCTTCGGCGCGATGGGTATCACCGCTGAGGAGGCCAACGAGTTCATGGAGGACTTCGAGCGAACGGGCGCACTCGAGCGCTCCGTGGTCTTCATGAACCTCGCGGACGACCCTGCCGTCGAGCGGACGGTCACGCCGCGACTCGCCCTCACCACGGCCGAGTACCTCGCGTTCGACAAGGGCTACCACGTCCTGGTCATCCTCACGGACATGACGAACTACTGTGAGGCGCTGCGCGAGATCGGTGCCGCCCGCGAGGAGGTGCCGGGTCGCCGTGGCTACCCCGGGTACATGTACACCGACCTGGCGACGCTGTACGAGCGCGCCGGCCGTATCCAGGGTCGTGAGGGCTCCGTCACGCAGATTCCCATCCTCACGATGCCGGGTGACGACGACACGCACCCGATTCCGGACCTGACCGGGTACATCACCGAGGGACAGATCTACGTCGACCGGAATCTCAACTCCCAGGGCGTCCAGCCCCCGGTCAACGTGCTTCCGTCGCTCTCCCGGCTGATGGACGACGGAATCGGCGAAGGCCTCACCCGCGAGGACCACGCCGACGTCTCCGACCAGATGTACGCCGCGTACGCGGAGGGTGAGGACCTCCGCGACCTGGTGAACATCGTCGGTCGCGAGGCACTCAGCGAACGAGACAACAAGTACCTCGACTTCGCCGAGCGCTTCGAGGACGAGTTCGTCGACCAGGGCTTCACCACCGAACGCTCTATCGACGAGACCCTCGACATCGGCTGGGACCTCCTGTCGATGCTCCCGAAAGAGGAGCTCAACCGCATCGACGAGGAACTCATCGAGAAGTACTACCGCGAGGACGAGTCGGCCGAGACCGTCGAGGCCGAGGCGTAACGCGTCTCGCACTTTCTCTCCGCCCGCCGATTCGTTCGCGAGCGATAGCGACACGGCCCGAACGAACGTCGGCTGTCTCGCCGCCGCGCGACGGGGCCGTTGCCGCGAAAACTATTCGCCCCTTCGTCACGAGGTGTGGGTATGACCGACGCGACCGACGTGGAGACGCCCGACGCCGTCCGTCTGGGTGACGCCGGGGACGACGTCTCCAGTGCGACCGTCGTCCTCGTGACGTCGGACGAGGAGACCCGGTCGCGCGCAATGACACCGCTCTCCGAAGTCTTCGGCACCGACGGCGTCAGGAGTCTCGACGACCTCGACGCGCTCTCACCCACGCCGGCGGCTCGCTGTCTCGTCGTCGCGGACAACGTCGTCGACGACGTCGCCGCGCTCGTCGCCGACTACCCGGAGACGGCCATCGTCGTCCTGTCGACGGACCTGGCGGTGGAGTACGTGGCGACGGCACTCGATGCCGGCGCGGCGGACGTCGTCCCCGTCGACGACTCGAACCGCTTCGCCCGCCTGGGTGAGCGCGTCGCGGCCGTCGTCGCCTGGAGCGAACTCCGCCCCGAGGCGACGGCACGCATCACGGAGGAGTTGAAAGAGCAGGCGATGGACGAGGCCCCGGTCGGTATCACCATCGCCGACTTCTCACTCCCCGACAGACCGCTGGTGTACGTCAATCGGGCGTTCTGCCGGACGACCGGGTACACCAGTTCGGAAGCGCTCGGGCGTAACTGCCGCTACCTGCAGGGCCCCGACACCGACCCCGAGTCGGTGGCGGAGCTTCGGCGTGCGGTCGACGCCGGCGAGCCGACGTCCGTCGAACTCCTCAACTACCGCCGCGACGGGTCGGAGTTCTGGAACCGGGTCGACATCGCCCCCATCAAGAACGGCGACGGCGAGGTCACCCACTACGTGGGGTTCCAGACGGACATCACCGCGCGCGTGCGCGCCGAGGAGGCGGCCGAGCGCTACGCCGCGGCCGCCAACCGCGAACGCGAGCGGCTCCAGGGCCTGCTCGAGCACATCGAGGGCCTCTTGGAGGAGGTCACCGGCGTCCTCGTCCGCGCGAAGAGTCGTGCGGAACTCGAACGCGGCGTCTGCGAGCGGGTGGCCGATGCCCCCTCGTACGCGTACGCCTGGGTCGGCGACTGCGACCTCGCGCCCGACACCGTCGTCCCGAAGGTGTGGACGGACGGTGAGGTCAGCGTCGAGGACGTCGTCATCGACCGCGACGAGGCGGCTGACCCCGTCGCGCGAGCGGTTTCGACACGGCAGCCGCAGTCGGCAGCGCTCGCCGACGAACGAGGCGGCCACCCCGCCGACCTCCCGTTCGAGGGGGTCGTCGCGGTGCCGCTGCTCCACCGGGAGACGCTCTACGGCGTTCTCGTGGTGTACACCCACAGCGCCTCGGTGGAGGAGCACGAACTGGTCGTCCTCGGAACGGTCGGCCGGGCCGTTGGTGCGGCGATCGACGCGTTCGAGAGCCGGCGGACGCTGCTGACCGAGAGCGTGGTCGAACTCCAGGTCGTCGTCGACGACCCCGCCGCCCCACTGGTCGCGCTCGCCGTCGAGGCGGAGTGTTCGCTCGCCTCGGAGGGCGTCGTCGTCCGCGACGACGGGACGATTCTCCTGTTCGTCTCCGTGACGCCGCCGGAGACCGCCCTCGACACCGTCTCGATACCGGGCATCGAGGAGGTCCGACGTATCGGCGACACTACCGAGACCGGGGTGTTCGAGGTCGTGCTCCCCGCCCGCTCGAACCTCTCACTCGTCGCCGAGACGGGCGGTCGCCTGACCGACCTCACCGTCGACCCGCAGGACCGCTCGCTCACGCTCACTGTGACTGTCGCCGACCGCTCGACCGGACGGGCGCTGCTCGACGGGCTCAAATCGGTCTCGGCGAGCGTCCGGGTAGGTCGCATCCGCGAGCGCGACACCCCGCCCGCCACCCGTCGCGGCTTCGTCGCCGACGTCGAAGAGGTCCTGACGGAGAAACAGCGTACCGCGCTCCAGCTCGCACACGTCGGGGGTTTCTTCGAGTGGCCCCACGGCATCTCGGGCGACGAACTCGCCGACGCGATGGGTGTCTCGCGGTCGACGTTCCACCAGCACCTCCGCGCGGCGGAGAAGAAGCTCGTCTCCCGGTTCCACCAAGACGACTCGTGAGCTGTCCTCGGACGTTCTAGGTGATTCTAGGTGGTTCTAGTCGGCTTAGGACATCCCAACTAGTTCGGTATCCGCGTTATGTTCTCACACACTAACGTCCGTCTGCAATGGCAACTCCAGGCGCAGAATCCATCTGGCTGTGGCTCGGTACCGCTGGGATGACTCTCGGGACGTTCTACTTCATCGCCCGTGGCTGGGGCGTCGAAGACGAGGAACAGCAACGGTTCTACCTCATCACCATCTTCATCACGGCCATCGCCTCCGCGGCGTACTTCGCGATGGCCACGGGCTTCGGCCTCACGCAGGTGACGGTCAACGGCCAGGTGCTCGACATCTACTGGGGACGGTACGCCGACTGGCTGTTCACGACGCCGCTGCTCTTACTCGACCTCGCGCTGTTGGCGCGGGCCAGTAAGAACACCATCTACACGCTCGTCGGACTCGACGTCCTGATGATCGGGACGGGTGTCATCGGCGCGCTCGCCGCCTCGTCGGCGTTCATCCGCATCGTCTGGTGGGCGATCAGCACTGTGTTCCTGCTGTTCCTCCTGTACTTCCTCATCCGCACGCTCAGCGAGGCCGCGACGAGGCAGTCCCCGGAGGTCCGGAAGCTGACGACGACGCTCCGGAACATGCTCATCGTGCTCTGGCTGGCGTACCCCGTGGTGTGGATCCTCGGCACCGAGGGCACCATCGGCATCATTCCCCTCTACTGGGAGACGGCGGCGTTCATGGTGCTGGACCTGACCGCGAAGGTCGGCTTCGGGTTCGTCCTCCTGCGGAGCCACTCGGTCCTCGAAGCGGCGATGCAGTCGACCACTGCTGGCGCGACGGCCGACTGACACCGGCACCCCGGCCCTGACAACCGTTCTTTGGACGTTCCACAGCCCCATCACATGACTGTACACCGCTCGACCCCGACTCGGAGCCGACCGTGATTCGACTCAGCTACCTCGCGTTTCACGCCGTGTTCGTCGTCCCCCCGCTGGTGGTTCTCGCCGCCGTCGCGTGGCGTCGGCGGGCGCGACTGGACCGGGACGCGTGGCGGGCGCGTGGCCTCGGACTGGTGGTACTGGCGCTCGTCGCACTCGTCTACACGACGCCGTGGGACAACTACCTCATCGAACGCGGCGTCTGGTGGTACGGCGACGGGACCGTCGTCGCGACTGTCTGGCTCGCGCCGGTCGAGGAGTACCTGTTCATGCTGCTCCAGCCGGTCCTGGCCGTGCTGTGGGTCTCGCTCCTCGCCCCACCGAACCCGGGTGCGGTCTCGGTCACGCTCCGACAGCGAGCCGTCGGCGTCGCCGCCGGGGGTCTCGTGCTCCTCGTCGGCGTGGTGCTCCTTCGGGACGCCCCGACGTACTACCTGGGTGCGATTCTCGCCTGGGCCGGCCCCGTCCTCGCCCTCCAGTGGGGGTTCGGCTGGCCCGTGCTGTGGGCGACCCGACGAACTCTCGCTCTCGGCGTGGGCGTCCCCACCCTGTACCTCTGGGCGGCCGACTGGGTCGCCATCGACGTCGGCGTGTGGGTCATCTCGGAGACGTACACCACCGGTGTGACGCTGTTCGGCCTCCCGGTCGAGGAGGCGGTGTTCTTCCTCGTGACGAACCTGTTCGTCGTCCAGGGGCTGTTCTTGTTCCTCTGGGTGCTCGAGCGGTGGGGGTGGACGAGCCAGGTGGCCGCCCCTGTCACCCCGTCGGCACCCTCGGAGACGACGTGGGTTCACGACCGAACCGTCCGCGCGGACGACGTCCGCGCACCGGCCTCCGAGCGGCGCTAGCGCGTTCGTTCGGCCCGTCACGTGAAACGGGGCCGGAAGCGACAGTAAAAGGTTAACACCCCGGGCGAACAACACCCGACAAGAATGGCCGAAGACGTCAAACCGACGCGAAAGAACCTGATGGCCATCGAGGACCGCATCGAACTCTCCGAGCGCGGTCACGACACGCTCGAACAGAAGCGTGACGGCCTCATCATGGAGTTCATGGACATCCTCGACCAGGCACAGGACGTCCGGTCGGAGCTCTCCGACGACTACCAGACCGCCCAGCACAAGATCAACATGGCCCGCGCCATGGAGGGCGACGTCGCGGTCCGCGGAGCCGCGGCCGCGCTCAAAGAGCACCCCGAGATCACGACCCAGTCGAAGAACATCATGGGCGTCGTCGTCCCGCAGATCGAGTCCTCGCGCGTGAAAAAGAGCCTCGACCAGCGTGGCTACGGGCTGCTCGGCTCGTCGGCGCGGATCGACGAGGCGGCCGACGCCTACGAGGAACTCTTAGAGACCATCATCCTCGCCGCCGAGGTGGAGACGGCGATGAAGAAGATGCTCGAAGAGATCGAGACGACGAAGCGCCGCGTCAACGCACTCGAGTTCAAACTCCTGCCCGACCTCTACGAGAACAAGGAGTACATCGAGCAGAAGCTCGAAGAACAAGAGCGCGAGGAGATCTTCCGCCTGAAGAAGATCAAGGCGAAGAAGGAAGAAGAAGAGAAGAAAGAACGCGAGCAGGAAGCGACCGAAGTCGCGGCCGAGGACGTCGAGCGCGTCTCGGCCGACGACTGAACCGGCCGCGCTCACGCCCACGCCACCTGCCGTCACGACGGACGGGTTTTTGTCCGTTCACCTCCCGTTTTCTCCTATGTCCTGCCCCGCCTGTGACGGCGAGCAGCGCTCGTTCGCCGTTCCGCCGTCGCTCCGCCCGTACGCCCCCGACACCGCCGCGTGGGCGAGTCTCTGTACGACCTGCCTCCGGGTGGTCGCTGCCGATGCGAACGACGTCGCGGACGCGGACGCGGACGCGACCGTCGAGTGGGAACCACTCCCGACTGGCGAGGCGGGCGTGGCCGTGGCCCTCCTGCTCGGCCTCCTCGACTCGCTCGCGCTCCGCCGTGCCGACGTGACCGCGCTCCTCGAACACGCCGAGGCGGCCGGCGGCGACCCGTTCCTCACGCTCGACCGCCTCTCCGAGATGGCCGCGTCGGGCCCCCTCGAACCACACGTCGACCTCGACCACCGCACCGCCCAACTCGCCTCGCTGGTCGACTGACCGTCTCAGGTCGCTTCGAACTCGTCGGTGAACTCCGTCGCGGCCGCCCGATACCGCCGATACACCGCCTCGGCCCACTCGACGGCATCGTCGCTGTCGTTCGTGAGGACGCCGACGAGCGTCTCTTCGGCGTCGTAAACCGCGAGGGCGACGCTCGTCTCCCCGTTCGCGTTCGCGATGAAGAGCCCGAACGGGACCGACGAGGCCTCGAAGGCCCGGTAACGCCCCGTCCCGGCCATCTCACGGCGGTCTTCGTCGTGTTCCTCTCTGATGAACGCGGCGACGTTCGGCGCGTAGACGACCTCCAGCGTCGCGGCCGTCTCGACGACCAGCCGGTACGCGGCCGTCGGTGCGGAGGTGTCGGTGACGGTCCGCGAGAGCGCGGCGACGCTCTCGGCTCCCTCGACGACGGACATCGCCGCTCGGAGCGCCTGCCGTCCCGCCGCTTCGCTGGCTCGGTAGACGGTCGCCCCGGCGAGAAACTCGTGTGCGACTTCCGCGTCCGCCGGGAGCACTCGGAGGACGTCAGCCGTGCGGGAGACGTCGGCGGTTGCGCCGTGATAGCGCCGAACCGAGTCAGCCGCGAGTCGCCCCGCGCCTGTCGCGACGACCCGCCCGTCGTCACGCCGGACGAGCCCGTGCGCCGTCAGCGTCTTCAGCGTCCGGTCGACCGTCGACCGCGAGACGCCGAGCGCTTCGACGAGCGCCGGCTTCGTCGACGGGTCGTCGCCGAGATGTGTGAGGACGCCTGCACGCTGGTCGAGCACGCGCCGGAGCCGACTGCCGTGGTCGGTGGTCGGCTCTGGGTCCGCTCCGTCACTCGGTTTCCGCTCCGCCATCTGGCCCCTCCTCGGCATCCTCGTCAGTGGTGCCTCCGATCCGGAAGTCGTCGGTGAACTCGGTCGCCGCCGCGACCTGGTCTTCGAACGTCTCTCTCGCCCACTCGACGGCCGCGTCGGTGTCGTTGAGAATCGTCCCGCGAATCGTCTTCGAATCGTTGTAGATCAGCACGCCAGCGGTCGTTCCGGCGTCGCTGTCGATGATATAGAGTTCGTGCGGGAGGCTGTCGGTCTCGAACGCCCGAAACCGGCCGGTCGCCGCCATCTCGTGATGTGGCTGAAAGTACTCCTCTCGGAGGTGTTCGGCGAGGCTCGACGTGTAGACGACCGACCCCTGTCCGCCGCGTTCGGTGATCATTCGGTAGAACTGGTCGGCGGCCGCGGAGTCGTTGATGGCGCTCGCGCAGGCGCGCATTCGGGTTCCCTGGGCGATGAGTGCGGTAATCTCGTTGGCCGGCCGGCCCGTCGCGGGCGGTTCGCTCCGGTACGCTGTCGCGCCGTCGAGCATCTCGTGGCTGACCTCCGCCGACGGTGGGAGCTCCGCGAGAAGGTCGCCGAACTCGACGACGTGCGCCGTCTCCTCGCAGTACTGGCGGTACGAGTCGTACGCCAGCCGGCCGGCGAGTGTCGCCGTCACCGTCCCCCCGCTCCGCCGGACGAGTCCGGTCGACTCCAGCTGTCGGACGCCCCGGTCGATCGTCGACCGCGAGACGTCGAGCGTGTCCGTGAGCTCGCCCTTCGTTCGTTCGCTCCTCAACAGCGTCGACAAGATATCGGCTCGTTGACTCAGCAACTGTCGTACGTCCGACGGGCTCCCGTCCCCCCGCATCACCCGTTCACAGGAGAGATGGTGTTATATACGTTGGGATGACCGTCGTCCTCGCCAGACGTTCACGGGGTCGTCCCGCGGGATGTGCCGACTTCACACGCCGGTCGAGTACCGAAGGATGCCCGCGATGCCACCGAAGGCGTCGTACAACTGTTCGCCCTTCTCGAAGTCGGTCGAGATGAATTTCGTCTCCGTCCCGCGCTGTTCGGCCAGTTCCATCAGATACTCGATGGCGTCGGTCCGCTCTTTCACCTCCGCCTCGGTGCCGTCCTCGCAGGTGTGGGTCGGCGTCGAGTGTCGGCGGTCGACCAGCTCGTACTCCTCGGTGTCGCCGCAGTCGTAGACGACGACGTCGGCGCGGAGGTCCTCGGAGAGCAAGAGCCGGTCGACAGAGCCCATCACGAGGTTCTTCCGCGTGGGCTCGAACCCGTACGTCGACTGGTCTCCCCGGTGGAGTTTCTCGAAGAACTCTTCCATCTGCTTTTTGTCCTTCATGACCTCCTGGTCGGCGAGGACGTCCTGGCCGGCGTCGACGAGGTCGTGCAGCCCCGACTCGTCGGTGTAGGCGACGTCGAACTTCCCGACCACGAGGTCCTGCAGTTCGTGGTGGAGGTAGTCGCCGTCGAGGAACTCGTCTTTGGTGGGGGAGGGACCGCCGACGAGGATGCCGTCGAGTTCGTGGCGCTTGGGAACCATCAGGTCGTTCGCCATCCCGGCGACCTCCTGGTAGAAGTTGTCGATGGCCTCTAGGCGGAGGCGGGCGAACCGCTGTGCGGACTGGCCACCTTTCCGCTGCTTGCCGGGGACGAGAGAGGACGCGGATTTGACGGGTTCGACGCGCTTGCCCTTGAGCCAGCCGACGTTCGCCTCGCGTCGGTCAAGGACGATGAGCCCGAACAGGCCCTTGTCCATCAGCATCTCCTCTAACGGCTCGGTGAGGAACGCCGAGTCACAGTGGTAGCGGAACGACTGGATGGGCTCGGGCGGGTTCTCCAGCACCTTGGTGACCATGTCGGTCTGGCCGCCGCCGGAGTCGATAGCACCCGAAAAGAGCACCATCCCGTTGTCCGGCGGGTTCTTGTAGTAGCGGAGGCGGTCCTTGATGCTCGTCAGCGCGTCCTGGACCGCCGTGCGGGTCTGTTTGGACTTGATGTTGCTCGCTTCGGAGTGCTCTTGGGTCACGTGGGCGACGATGTCCGAGATCTGTTTGTCCGGTGGAACGTAGATGGAGACGAGCTGTGTGCCTGACCCCTCGTACTCCTTGAGGTCCTCGATGACCTTCCGGAACTCGTACTTCCGGCGGTCGTCGCTTACCTCTTCGGCGTCGGTACTCATTGTCCCTAGTAGCCCGTCCGGTGGCTAAGTATGCTTTGACTGTGTGATTTGGTCTGGCAGGGACGAGTTCGTACTTGTATCCATGGTCAGAAATCGACCCTCTCGAAAAAATCTCTGACCCATCTGTTTCTGTTGAATTTCACGAATATCTCCGTTAATATCCCTCCGAAAATGGGAGCCCCCCTTTCCAATGCGGACGAAATTCTCTTGAAGACGACTCCTGCCTACTCTGGCATAACTCGAGAAATTGGTCAACAGAGAGCTAACACATGATAGCGAATCTGAAAAAATGATTTAGATCGATTCCTTTCGTGTGAGTTTCAGTCCCGCTTGAACCAGACCTTCTTGTTGAGTACCCCAGTAGCCTCAGCGATGTTGGTACGGATGTAACTGCGAACTTCGTTGAGGGTCATCGAAGCCATCCCATCCGGTTCCGCATCACCGTGTATACGGATTACCGATATCGCTTGCTCTCTGGAGTCGATGACCTTCCAATCCCCGCTGATGCGAGTTCCAAGGATGATTCCCTTCTCTCGCTTCTGGACTTTATCCTCACCATAGAGGTCGTTGAGAACGTCCCTCGTGTAGTCTGTCCCTGAGTCGATGGCCTCGGCTACCGTTCGAGGGCGTTTCCAACCCCCCTCGGCTTTGAGGTATTCGATTGCGCGTTCTGCGACGGTCTTAGTGGCGGCTGTTGCCATAGTTTCGACTGGTCGTGCCGACTCCCGAGCCGAGGAACAGTTGTCGTCTCCGGTGGACTCAAGTGGTCGCTATCTAAAGCCCACCATGTCCCTCGACAGGTATGACCCCTGTCGGCAGAGGGGCTTGCTTTCCCCTGCGTGCATCGGCAGATTGTAGGAGGTCCGTTGATGCACGCAGGTCGATACTGCCAACCAGTGGCGAGTGTCTCGTTTACATGGATGTGTGTGGGGTGACTGCTGCTGTTAACTCTTGGGACTCGGGGATGATGTCCCAAACCTATCTGAAGTTAGACTATTGTTTAGCAGTCGTACCTTCATTTAGGGTGATGATTCATTCCCCAGTATGATCGGGACACTCTTAACGGATGCTAAACCGGAGTGAAAGTGAATATTTGAGCGCACAAACCGGTGTAAGGCGCGGTACTATGCAGTAGAACGAAACGGGGGGGTTAGAGCTTATATGTCAGGTCTACCCGCAGACGATGGTCCTATTTTTGCGATAAGATTAAGTGGATTTTCACTGGGAGATAACTCGAAAAACTACGGCTTATATATACTATCAAATATATCAATATTTGTGGATTTCTCGGAGGTCTTTTGACCACTCTGACTTAACTCCCGAAAACCATTCGACCGAGTGTCACACGAACATCCGAACAGCCGTCTCGGACTCGTATGAGCCACTGCTCCCCCAGTTCCTCTCTGCCTCAGCCATGGCACCTACTGGTGCGATGTGTGCGAGCTGACCTGCGACGTATCGTACGCCCTTCGTCTGTCTATCGTCAGTCATCATCGAGTCATCGGCGTGTGTTACGAGGCTCAGTGCGTCCTCCTCGG
This sequence comes from Salinigranum halophilum, assembly GCF_007004735.1. Taxonomy (NCBI): domain Archaea; kingdom Methanobacteriati; phylum Methanobacteriota; class Halobacteria; order Halobacteriales; family Haloferacaceae; genus Salinigranum; species Salinigranum halophilum. The sequence goes on along the minus strand of NZ_SSNL01000005.1, from coordinate 422,687 downwards.
CACGAGTGCCTCTCCCGTCTGGTGTGCGGTCGAACGTCGAACTCTCGGACGGACGCATATACGACCCGTGCGAGACGGGAGCAGTCCAGCGCCCTGTCAACTCGAGAGTAGATATGAAGATACACAGGAGCGAATCCGTCGTCGTCAGTAGTGACTCTCGTACTCTCTCAGCCGTCTCTCATCTATCGTAGTCTCCGGTGAAGGTTTATATCCCCGCCGCGGTTCGTTTCGGACAGTATGGGACGGGTGTACGCCATCGCGAGCGCGAAAGGCGGGGTCGGCAAGACGACCACGACAGCGAAGCTGGGGGCGAGTCTCGCCGCCGCCGGCCACCGGGTCGCCGTCGTCGACGCCGACATCGGGATGCCGAACCTCGGGCGGATGCTCGGCGTCTCGCCCGACGGCCCGACGCTGCACGACGTGCTCGCGGGCGAGGCGGACCCGCTCGACGCCGTCTACGAGGGCCCGGAGGGGTTGGCCGTCGTCCCCGGCTCGTCGTCGCTCGGCGCGTACGCGAAGGCCGACCCGCGCGGACTCGACCGCGTCCTCGACGCGCTCTCCGCGTACGATCTGGTCCTCGTCGATACCGGCGCAGGGCTGAGCCACGACACCCTCTTTCCGCTCGGCCTCGCCGACGCGGTCGTGCTGGTGTCGACGCCGTCGCCCGACGCCCTCGGCGATACGAAGAAGACCGACCAACTCGCCGCGCGTGTCGGGGTCCCGGTCGCCGGGCTCGTGCTCGCCCGCGTGGACCCGGCACACGTCGACGTCGAGGCGACGGTGGCCGACGTCGGCGTCGACCTCCTCGGGGTCGTCCCCGAGGACCGCGCGCTCGGCAACGAGACCGGCGACGACCCGGCCGCGACCCCCCACGCCGACGCCGACACGCCGGCCGCGGCCGCCTACCGGACGCTGGCCGACGCGATTACCGCCGACGCGATGGGCGAGGCGTTCGACGAGGCCGCCGTCGCCGTGGGGAGGGGCGACAGCGAGCCCACGGACACCGAAGACGTCGGCGGCACGGACGCGGACGGGGAGGCGAGCGAGGGTGACACAGGCGAGGACGACGCGCGCGAAGCCGAGGATGAGGTTCCGGCGGGCGGCATCGACGCGGCGCACGACGTCTCCGAGCCGAGCGGCCTGGACGTCGCATCGCTCCTCGACGAGAGCACCGACGACACGGACGACCTGGACGTCGCGTCGCTCTTCGACGAGGGGGACGATCGCGACGACAGTGGCGACGATGGCGACGACGACGACGAGGAGGTCGCCGGCGGGAGTCGCGGTGGCGGTATCGCCTCGGCGCTCGCAGACGCGGAGGCGGGTGCCGGGGCGGACGCGACCGACTCGGCTGTCGCTGCCCCCGATGCGGTCCCGGACGCAGACACGGATTCGGATGCGGATACGGACACGGATTCGAACGCACCTGACGACGACACCCCGGTGGCCGACGTGGTCGACGAGGCCGAACCCGACGCGTCCTTCGAGGCCGAAGCGGCCGACGAGGACGTGTCCGTCACGGCCGACGAGGCGGCCGGTATCCCCGACGCCGAGGCCGACCGGCCGGCGGACCCCACCGATGCACCCACCTCGGCGGTGTCGACCGATTCCGATGGCGACGCTGTCGACGCCGACGGGGGGGCCGATGCGGACGCCGAATCCGAAGCCGGACCCGAAGTCGACGCCGACGGCGACGCGTCGACGGACACGGATTCGGACGCCGACGAGAGTGACGACGTCGCGGAGTCAGACGAGAAGCGAGGGCTGTTCAAGCGCTTCTTCGGCTGACGCCGCAGGCGGCGACCGAGATTGACATCCTCCCCGCCCTAAAGGGCGAGGATTCCCGAGCGTTGGGATATCAGGGTTCGCAACTCGCCTGTTCGCTCGGTGCGAAACGCCCCGAGGTTTGGTTGAACAGGTGGACTGCTGGCCGTGCCAAACGACCGTTACCCATATCCTCCGTCGGAGGATTCTGAGTTATCTTTCTGCGAATGTTCACCGCACCATTCACGTCCGCATTCATCGTCGTTCCGCACGACTCACAAACGTACAAGCCACGCTCCACACGGTTCGCGTCACGCTTTCGCCCACAGCACGAACACGTCTTCGACGTATCTCGCTCTGAAACACGGTCAACGAGGATACCGTGTTCTTCGGCCTTGTATTCGAGTAACGTGGTGAAGCGGTCGAACTCCCATCCGTGGAGTTTCTTGTTGCCACGCTTGCCCCAGTTCCGAGACTCACCGTTCTCGTCCTCACGAATCTGGCTCAAGTCACCGATGGCGATGCGACCGACCTCGTGGTCGATGCACTGCTCAACGATGTGTTTGGCGAGAGCGTGTAGGAAGTGGTCTTTCCGACGCGAGAGTTTCTGTCGAGCACGAAGCGCACGACGCGAGGGGCCGTTCTTGCCCTCTGTGTCGTACTCGTCGCGGGTGAAGTAGTGCTTGTCCTGCTTCAAGACGTTCCCCGGATACAACTCAGCGTCACCGTCGTCGTAGGCGATGGCGAGGTAGTTGCTGATACCAAGGTCGATTCCAGCGGTGTTGTCACCGGGTGCGTCCTCGACAGGAATCTCGACCTTGCAGACGAGGTGGAGTTCCCAACGGTCGCCGTTCCACACGGCTCGAACCTGCTGGATGTTCTCCACGGTCACGTCCGGGCGCGTCTCGTACTCTGCGAGGATGAAGTCCGAGCGGTGGTTCTTCAGGTTGAAGCCTTTGCTCAGACGGAGTTGGTTGTGCTTGGAATCGTGCTTGATGCCGTTCTGCTTCCACGTCACGGTGGAGCGTGGATGGTTGTCGCCTCGCTTTCTGTATCCGGGGGGATTCGCGTCTGTGTCGCCGTTCTTGCGCTTTTTGAACCAGCCGGTGAACGACTCAGCAAGCTCTTCAAGAACTCGCTGACTTGACTGAGAATGCAGGTCACTGTATCGTTCGTGGTCTTTTAATTCGCGCTTGAGGTCGGCTTCGGACGGAATCTCGCCGGTAGCATCCCATTCTTGTTGGATGTGATAGCGGGCGACGTTCCACAGTTTTGAGGCTGAGTGCCCGCAGTCATCGAGGTCGTCACTCACCTGAGAGTGGTTGACGATTTTCGCTCGATAGGTACGGGTTGTCTCCAGCATCAGACTGTGTTCATAAGTACTTATGAGAATTAGTATATTAAAAATAACGACCGAGACGTGGAATATCATGCTATGCCATCGGGTGTGGTTAGTGGCGGGATTGTCGGCTGTATCCCCGCTCTGAAGGGCGGGGTTTTAGCCTTGAGTTCTCCATAAGAACGGGAAGTTCTTTTAGCTCGCTCCGAACAGCTTTCGTATGGCTGAATCAGACTCCGTTCCGTTCTGGTGGCTCGTGCTGTTCTTGCTCCTCGCGCTCGGACTGGGAGCGGCGACAGTCCTCGGCGTTGGCGGGTCGCTCGTCGCCGGCGTCCTTGCACCGGTCCCCGTCGCGGTCTGACTGACGGACCCCTTTCTCGAGACGACCGTCTCGCACCGTCGAGCGGACCGTCTCGACGGCCGCCCGGCGTCACATCGACGTCGGGGCCTCGACGCCGAGGACGTCAAGGGCGTTCGCGACGGTGTGTCGCGACGCGCGGACGAGCGCGAGGCGGGCCGCGCGGACCTCCGCATCCGCCGCGGAGAGCACGGGACACTCGCGGTAGAACGCGTTGAACGTCTCGGCGAACTCGCGGGCGTAGGTCGCGATGACGTGCGGTTCGAGGTCATCGGCGGCCTGTTCGACCTGGGCGGGGAAGCGGGCGATGACTCGAAGGAGTGCGCGTTCTTCGGGCGTCGAGAGAACCGAGGCGTCGACCGTCTCCTCGACGTCGGCCTCGTCGAGGATGCCACAGCAGCGCGCGTGGACGTACTGGATGTACGGCGCGGACTGCGCCTCGAAGTCGAGGGCGCGTTCCCACTCGAACGTGATCGATTTGGTCGGCTGTTTCGAGACGATGTCGTAGCGAACGGCACCGATGCCGACCTGGTGGGCGATGCGGTCGATGTCGTCTTCTGAGAGGTCGTCGTCGCGACCACGGGTGTCGAGTCGAGACTCGACCTCCTTCCGCGCCCGGGCAATGGCCTCGTCGAGCAGGTCGTCGAGGTCGACACCGGTTCCCTCCCGCGTGGACATTCCGCCTTCGGGGAGGTTCACCCACGAGTAGAACGTCGATTCGAGCTTCGAAGTGTCGTTACCGAGGACGTCCAGTGCCGCTCGGAGCTGTTCGGCCTGGAGCTTGTGGTCTTCTCCCAACACGGTCACGGCGCGGTCGAAGTTCTCGAACTTCCACTCGTGGTGGGCGAGGTCGCGCGTCGTGTAGAGCGTCGTCCCGTCGGAGCGGAGGAAGACGAGGTGTTTCTCGATTCCATAGTCCGAAAGGTCCAGTTGCCAGGCGTCTTCCTCGTACACTGAGTGGTCGTCCGCTTTGAGACGAGCGACGACGTCCTCCGCGCTCCCGTCGCGGATGAACTCCGTCTCTTTGACGAAGGCGTCGAACACCGCCGGTAGGCGTTCGAGCGACTGGCGCATCCCCGACAGCACCTGGTCGACGACCCGCCCGACCCGCTCGAACGTCTCGTCGTCGCCGGCTTCGAGCCCCTGCATGATGGATTCGATTTCGGCCTCGGCCGCCTCGGCCCGGTCCGCGTCGGCCTCGTCGAGCCACTGGTTCCCTTTCCGGTAGTACCGGACGAGGTCGTAGTCCGGGCGGTCGCGTTCGGGTTCGGGCAGGTCCTCCTCGTCGAAGGTCTCGTACGCCCAGGTGAACACCGCGACCTGTCGGCCGGCGTCGTTCACGTAGTAGTGGCGCTCGACGTCGTAGCCGGCGTAGTCGAGACAGCGGGCGATGGCGTCACCGAGGATGGGGTTGCGTGCGCGGCCGACGTGGACGGGCCCGGTCGGGTTCGCCGAGGTGTGCTCGACGACGACGCTCGTCTCCTGGTCGTCGAGACGGCCGTAGCCGTCGTCCTGGGCGGCGTCGAGCGTCGCCTCGTCGTACGCGGGCGTGACGTGGAAGTTGACGTACGGCCCCTGCGTGTCGACGGCCTCGACGTACGCGTACTCGCTCGGGTCGATGGCGTCGGCGATGTCGGCGGCGACCTTCGGCGGCGGAGCACCGACCTCGCCGGCGAGGCGGAACGCGACGCTCGAGGCGAGCGTGGCAGGGACGTCTTCGGGTGGTTCCTCGACGCCGAGGTCGCCCGTCGGCAGTTCGAGCGAGTCGAGCGCCGCTTCGATGGCGGCTTCGACCTCCGCTCGGAAGGCTCTGAACATGCGCGTGCCTTCCGCCCCGTCCGGTATCAGAGTATCGAGTTACGTCCGCGCGCCGTCCCGAGACGCGTGCGGCGTCGACAGCCACCGCGAGCACGTCGTCGGCTAGCCGACCGACACGTTTAGCCTGCGTCGATTCATACGTCGAATCCCCCGTTCTCCCGCCGCCGGAAACCATCACAATTTCGTTACGCATCCCATTTTCGATATACTTATCCGCGACGACCTCGTTGTATCTTCCATGTCAGAATCGGCACAGACGCCGGCCGTCGGTCACGACGAACTCGCCGCCCTCCGGCGGGTTGCGCTCGACGGTGGGCTGACCGGTCCCATCAAAATCTCCTGTTCGGGGCTGGCTGCCGGGTTGGAGACGTCGGGGCAGACCGCATCGCGCCGCCTCCAGCGGCTCGACGAGGCGGGCTATCTCGACCGCGACGTCGTGAGCGACGGCCAGTGGGTGTCGGTCACCGACGCAGGCGAGGCGGCCCTCCGAGCGGAGTACGCCGCGTACCGCACGCTCTTCGAGTCGCCCGAGTCGGTCACGCTCGAGGGGAGTGTCACTGGGGGGATGGGCGAGGGCAAACACTACATCTCCCTGCCGGGGTACATGTCGCAGTTCCGCGAGCGACTCGGGTACGAGCCATACCCCGGGACGCTCAACGTCGACCTCACACCCGACAGCGTGCGGACCCGCGCGGGCATCCGCTCGCTCGACGCCGTTCCCATCGACGCGTGGGAGGACGACGAACGGACGTTCGGCTCGGCGACCTGCTACGCCGCCCGACTCACCGCCGACGGGGAGACGTACGAGGGGGCACACATCATCGTCCCCGACCGAACCCACCACGACGAGACGCAACTGGAGGTCATCGCGCCCGACAGACTCCGTGACGCCCTCGGTGTCGGGGACGGCGACGACGTCGTCGTCACGGTCGAGGAGGTCCAGTGATGCCGACGACCCCGGACACCGACGTGAACGTCGACGCCGACCCCACCGCTACGGAGAACCCGGTCGCCCGCGCCGTCGCGGCGTTCGGCCACGGCGACCCCGTGCTCGTCCACGACGCCGCCGACCGCGAGGGTGAGACCGACATCATCTACCCCGCGAGCGCGGTCACGCCGAGCGCCGTCGCGCACCTCCGGAACGACGCGGGCGGCCTCGTCTGCGCCGCACTCGACGACCGCGTGGCCGAGACACTCGACCTGCCGTTTCTCGACAGTACCATCGACCACCCGACGGCCGGGGGGCACGACCTGGGCTACGACTCGCGCTCGTCGTTCTCGCTGCCGGTGAACCACCGCGACACCTTCACGGGCATCACGGATGCCGACCGCTCGCTGACCATCACGGAGCTGGCCTCGGTCGCCGAACGGGTGGTCGCCGGCGACGACTACGGCTCAGACGACTTCGCCCGCGAGTTCCGCTCGCCCGGGCACGTCCACTTGCTCCGCGGGGCCCGCGGACTCCTCGACGAGCGCCGCGGCCACACCGAACTAGGCCTCGCACTCGCCCGCGCCGCCGACCTCCCGCCCGCGGTGGTCGTCTGTGAGATGCTCGACGACGAGACGGGGGCGGCCCGCTCCGTCGCGGACGCGCGGGCGTACGCCCAGCGCAACGACTTCGTCTACGTCGAGGGTCGTGACCTCGTCGACGGACTGTCGTGAGCGGCGCGGTGAGTGCCCGGGTCGACGTCGTCCGGCCCGTGCATCCGTCCCCGTCGAGCGACGCCCCGTTCTAGTCGCGCCAACCCCGCTGTGGTTCCCACCCGAGCAACGCCGTCGCCTTCTCCGTCGAGACGAGGCTCTCGTAGCCCTCGAAGTCACGCCTGGTCTCGACCCCCGGATACTCCCGCTCGACCAACTCGGCCGTCGGGAGGGCGACCGTCGTGTCTTCGGCGGCCGCCCAGACGGCCTCGTGACCGGTGTGTCCTGCGTCGACCGCGCAGGCGACGAGGTCGGCGGCATCCTCGGCGTGCAGGTACGAAAAGAGCGTGTTGTGGATGGCGTGGTACGACTCGTGGCCTCGAACCGCGTCGAGCGAGCGGTCGCGCTCGACGAACGCCGCCTGTACCTCCTGCTCTCTGGGCATCCACGGCACCCGCAGTGAGGTGATGGTGGGTGCGTCCGCCCGGCGTCCGACACCGTCGGCCGTCACCTCCATGACCTGCTTGGCGAGGCCGTAGGGGTCCTGCGGCGTGAGCGGGTGGGCTTCGTCGAGGGGGAGATACTCCAGGTGGACGGGGTCGGGGTCGAATCCCGCGCCGAGCGCGCTCATGCTCGATGCGAGGACGACCGACTCGACCCCGAGCGCTTCGCTCGCCTCGAGGACGTTGTACGTGCTCTCGACGGTGCTCAGGAACGTCGTGTGCCCTGGTGTCTCCGTCGGGTTCGACAGCATCCCGAGGTGGACGACGGCGTCGGCGTCGCTCGTGGCCAGGACGCCGTAGGCGTCGCCGGGGTCCGTCATATTCCCCCGGACGTGTTCGTCGCCGACGTCGCCGCCGGAGCGGGAGTTGCCGACGACGTGGTACTCGTCTGCGAGGCGGTCGACGACGATGGGGCCGATGCGACCGGTCGAACCGGTCACGAGGACAGTGTTGGTCACGTCCGAGAGTCACACCGCGTCGAAAAAATAGCCGGTGTGTCTCGACCGTCCACGGTCGTGACACTGTTCTCTCGCGGAACGGGGCGCACACCCCGAACGACCTCGTGAGGCGTGTGAGCACGGGATGCTCATGATTTTATAACGGTGCCCCGCTACGAGCGAGTATGAGCTTCGACGAGATGGACGTCGATACGATCTGGCAGGACGGCGAGTTCGTCGACTGGGACGACGCGCAGATCCACGTCCTGACACACGGCCTCCACTACGGGACGGGCGTCTTCGAGGGCGTCCGCTGTTACGACACCGAAAAGGGACCGGCAATCTTCCGCTGGGAGGAGCACCTCGAGCGCTTCTACCAGTCGGGCAAGCCGTACAACATGGAGATTCCCTTCTCGCGGGAGGAACTGACCGAAGCGACGCTGGAACTCATCCGCCGGCAGGACCTCCAGTCGTGTTACATCCGGCCCATCGCCTTCTACGGCTACGATTCGCTCGGCGTGAGTCCGCGTGACTGCCCCGTCGACGTCGCCATCGCGGCGTGGCCGTGGGGGACGTACCTCGGTGAGAACGCGCTGGAACAGGGCGTCGACGTCATGGTCTCGTCGTGGCGCAAGCACTCCTCGAGTCAGATTCCGACCAACGCGAAGACGACTGGTCTCTACGTCAACTCGCTTCTCGCCGGCGAGGAAGCGCGCCGAAACGGCTACGTCGAGGCCATCGTCCTCAACAAGGAGGGCCAGGTCGCGGAGGGGCCGGGCGAGAACATCTTCCTCGTCCGCGACGGCGAGATTTACACCCCGGGGCTCTCTCAGAGTATCCTCGACGGCATCACCCGCCAGACCGCCATCACCCTCGCGCGCGAACTTGGCTACACCGTCCACGACGACGCCACCATCTCCCGTGGCGAACTCAACACCGCCGACGAACTGTTCTTCACCGGCACGGCGGCGGAAGTGACGCCCATCCGCAAGGTCGACAACGTCGTCATCGGCGACGGCTCGCGCGGGCCGGTGACCGAAGAACTCCAGCAGGCGTTCTTCGACCTCGTGGAGCGTCGTACCGACGACCACGAGGAGTGGTTCACGTACGTCGAGTAGTCGCTGAGCCCCCGGACGTCTGCCGTCCCGACGGCCTCGCCGTCGAGGACGGGCGAGAACGCTTCGGCGCGGAGTCCTGACTCGCCCTGAGACGGTGACGAGGACGTGCCGCCCGCCTCCGTCGGACGCGAATGTCATCGAATCGGGGATAGCGGGAGACAGCCGTCGACGAGAACGTGAGCGCGGCCGCTCGGAGCACCGTCCGTCCAATGAGTCAGGCGTCTCTCCTCGCCGTCGCCGCGGACACCCGTCTTCTGTCCGCCTGGCCGCCGGCTACGACTGCGAGGACTGCGATCCCGATCCGGTTCCCGATTCGGTCGTGATGTCGACCGACCCCGACGACTCGCCGTCGGAGCTGTCCTCCTCGTGGACGTCGATTTCGACGCCGTGTGTCTCCTCGGCGAAGCCCGCAGAGAGGATGCGCGTCAGCGCCTCCTCGACGCGTTCGTCGGTCTCGGTGATGTCTTCGGACTCGACCTCCATCACGAACCCCGTCGTGATGTTCGGCGCCGTGGGCATGAACAGCACCTCGCGGCCGTCTTTGGTCCGTTTGCCCGTCTTGAACGCGGTCATCCGCACGCCGGGCCACACTTCCAGCCGGACGGGCTTCTGGAGGTCTTCGGTCCCCGTGAGCGCCGTCTCGACGGCGAGTTTGGAGGCGTTGTAGAGCACGCGCACGAGGGGGACGCGGTTCATCACGTTGTCGAGGCCGGCCTCGAAGAGCCGACCGGCGGTCGTGCGCATCAGATAGCCAACCGAGAGCACGAGCATCGCGAAGACGACGATGGCGATGAGAACGCCGAACCCGAGCGGCTGGTTGATGTCGCGAATGATCGGGAGAGACGCGATCTGTGTGTAGAGCCAGTTGACGACGAACAAGATGACGAGTATCGGGACCAAGACGACGAGCCCCGACGCGAAATCACGTCTCCATGAGGACATCAGTGGAGAGTTGTCGGCCGGCCTTATCAGGTCTTCTTCTCGACCCCCGTGGCGGCCGTCTCCGCGTCGACAGTGAGACCGACAGTCACGACCGGCGGAGAATCGCCGCGTTTTATCGGGTCGCTTTCGGACATCCGGTATGGTCGGTTCACTCGTCGTCGGTGCGCTGTGGGCGATGCTGCCCGCGTACGTCCCAAACAACGCGGCCGTCATCTTCGGTGGGGGTCGGCCCATCGACGGGGGACGCACCTGGGGCGGTCGGCGGCTCCTCGGCGACGGCAAGACCTGGCGCGGGACGCTCGCCGGGACACTCGCCGGGACGCTCCTCGCGCTGGTACTGAACCGGGCCGCACCCGTCGTCGAGGGGCTCGTGGGGTTCGCGCTCCCGACCTTTCCGCTCGCCGTCGGCGTCGCGCTCGCGTTCGGTGCGATGCTCGGCGACATCGGAGCCTCGTTCGTCAAACGCCGCACCGGTCGCGAACGCGGGGCGGCGTTCCCCGGCCTGGACCAGCTCGACTTCGTCGTCGGCGCGCTCGGCCTCGCGGCGCTCGTCGCCCCCGCCTGGTTCGCCGCGACCTTCCCTCCCCTGGCGCTCGTCGTCGTCCTCGCCGCCACGCCCGTCTTACACCTCGTGACGAACGGTATCGCCTACCTGTTGCGGCTGAAAGACGAGCCCTGGTGAACCCGCTTCTCTGTGGCGACACGTGGCTTCGCCGCGGTCGCCACGACACAACCCGAAAAACGTCAGACCGCAGTGGTGGTGCTGCGACGACCCGTTCTGGACCGGGTACTGCCGCCGTGTGTGGTTGCCTCTGTTGACGACGACACCAGCGTCCGTGATACAGCCGACGCAGACCACCCCGTTTATACTCTCCCGCGGACCGACACTCCCTCATGCCCAACCGAGAACTCATCGCGGCGCTGAAGAACGCCGACGCCGTCCGCTTCGGCGAGTTCGAACTCTCACACGGCGGCACCTCAGACTACTACGTCGACAAGTACCTCTTCGAGACCGACCCCGACTGCCTGCAGCTCATCGCCGAGGCGTTCGCCGAGCGGGTCGGCGACACGAAACTCGCGGGTGTCGCCCTCGGTGCCGTCCCGCTCGTGGCCGTCACGAGCGTCGAGACCGGTAACCCGTACGTCGTCGTCCGCAAGAAGACGAAGGAGTACGGCACCGCAAAGCGCGTCGAGGGACGGTTCGACGAGGGAGAGGAAGTCGTCGTCCTCGAGGACATCGCCACCACCGGAAAGAGCGCGCTCGACGCCGTCGAGGCGCTCCGTGAGATGGGTGCCGTCGTCGACCGCGTCCTCGTGGTCGTCGACCGCGAGGAGGGGGCCCGGGAACTGCTCGCCGACCACGACGTCGAACTGGAGGCGCTCGTCTCCGCGACGGACCTGCTCGCCGACCGCGACGCCGACGCGGCGTAACGCTCGAACACCCCTGTCGCGGCGGGTGACGACACGGACGTGGACAACTCCTTCTCGACGGTACATCGACGTATTCATACTTGTGTAGGGCTGTCGTACGACGCATGAACAGAGCGGAGAAAGCGGCCCTCCAGCTGCAGGCGGTCGCCGTGCTTCGGATGCTGAAAGAGACCCGGACGTACGACGAACTCGCCGACCTCACCGACTTGCCGGCCGGCGACCTCAACAGATACGTCAACGGACACGTCCTCCCGGGTGTCGAGCGTGCCCGGCAGGTCGTCGAAGGCGTCGGCCGCGAGGCGCTCGCGACCGAACTCGAAGCCCGCGTGACGTTCGACGACGAGGGGTACGTCGACAACTCCGGCGTCGTCTTCGACCAGTCCTTCCTCGACCTCGTCGCACCCGTCGCCGCCAACGCGTTCGGGTTCGACCGGCCCGACGTCGTGTTGACGGCGGCGACGGACGGAATCACGCTCGGCGCGGCGATGGCGTCGTACTTCGACGCACGACTCGCCTACGCGAAGAAGTCGAAAGAGACCGCCGTCGAGGACTTCATCGAGTCCAGACAACGGTTGGCCTCGGGCATCGAACTCACCTACTACCTCCCGGCGTCGGCGCTCTCGTCCGGGCAGTCGGTGCTCGTCGTCGACGACCTCATCCGCTCGGGCGAGACCCAGGAACTCCTCCTCGACATCGCGGCGCAGGCCGACGCGGACGTCGTCGGCGTGTTCACGCTCATCGCGGCCGGCGACGAGGGGATGGCCGCCGCCCGCGACATGACCGACGCGCCCATCGCCGCCCTCGCGACGTTCGACTGAGGCCCCGTCGGTATCCGTACTCGTGCGGTTCTCAGGCGATTTTCACCTTTTCTCCCCAAATTCTGTACGCGTTCGTGTACAGAATCGGGGGGCGAGATGAGAACGGTTAAGTGAGTTCTCAGGGTTATGCTCAGACGTGTAATATGGGGCTGGAACAGACCCTCGCCGACTACTTCGACATCGACCAGTACGACACCACCGTCCGGACCGAGATTCTGGCCGGGGTGACGACGTTCCTGACGATGAGTTACATCGTCGTCGTCAACCCCGCCATCCTCGCCGGCATTCCGGAGGCGAAACCGGGCATCATCATCCAGGGGTTCGACCCCGCGGCCGTCCGCTCGATGCTCGCCGTCGTGACCATCATCGCGGCGGCGGTCGCCACCCTCATCATGGGGTTGTACGCGAACCGTCCGTTCGGCCAGGCACCCGGCCTGGGGCTGAACGCCTTCTTCGCGTTCACCGTCGTCGGCGCGCTCGGCATCCCGTGGCAGACGGCGCTCGCCGCCGTCGTCGTCGAGGGGCTCATCTTCATCGTCCTCACCGCCGTCGGCGCGCGTGAGTACATCATCAAGGTGTTCCCCGAACCGGTGAAGTTCGCCGTCGGGACGGGTATCGGCCTCTTCCTCGCGCTCATCGGCCTCGAGGAGATGAACATCGTCGCCGCCGACCCGGCGACGTACGTCACGCTCGGACAGGTCGCGTCCGACCCCATCGCCATCCTCTCGGTCGTCGGTCTCTTCTTGACCTTCGCGCTGTACGCCCGCGGTATCAGAGGCTCGATCATCGTCGGCATCGTCGCCACCACCGCCCTCGGGTGGGTCGTCACGCAGGCCGGCCTCGTCGCGCCCGACGCCGGCCTCGTCGCCCCGCCGACGACCGCTCAGTACGACATCACGCCGCTCGCGGGCGCGTTCGTCTCCGGACTGGGGGACGTCGAGGCGTTCTCCTTCGCGCTCATCGTCTTCACCTTCTTCTTCGTCGACTTCTTCGACACCGCTGGCACCTTGACGGGTGTCTCACAGGTCGCGGGCTTCCTCGACGAGGACGGGAACCTCCCTGACATCGACAAGCCGCTGATGGCCGACGCCGTCGGCACGACCGTCGGCGGGATGCTCGGCACCTCGACGGTGACGACGTACATCGAGAGCGCTACCGGCGTCGAGGAGGGTGGCCGGACCGGCCTCACGGCCACCACGGTCGGCGTGCTCTTCGTCGCCTCGCTCGCGCTCGTCCCCCTCGCGGCCGCGATTCCACTCTACGCCTCCCACATCGCCCTGGTCGTCATCGGCGTCGTGATGCTCCGCAACGTCGTCGACATCGCGTGGGACGACATCACCTACACCGTCCCTGCCGGCATGACCATCCTCATCATGCCCTTCACGTTCTCCATCGCGTACGGTATCGCCGCGGGGATCATCTCCTACCCCATCGTGAAGCTCGCCGCGGGCGAACTCGACGACGTCCGGGCCGGTCACTGGGTGCTCGCCCTCGCGTTCGTCGTCTACTTCGTCGTCCGGACCAGCGGCGTCCTCGCCGCGCAGGTGTAACGTCGGGCCGACGGCGGAACAGTCCTCGACTCTCCCGTGGCGCGCCCCGTCGAGACGGTCCGGACGCGCGTCCAGTCGTCTCCTCGGACACGGTCTCGGGACCGACTCTGACGGCTGCGACCGGCCCCTGCGTGCGTCTCGTTCGCGACGGTTGTGACCCGTCCCGACACAGTACCGTCGCCCTCTTATCTCCGAAGTCCCTAGGCTGGAACGATGTCAGGTCTCATCCTCTACGAACTGTCCGGTTGCCCCTACTGTGCGAAGGTGAAGAACACGCTCTCCGAACTCGGTCTCGAGTACGAGTCCCGCGAGGTCCCCCGGTCGCACAGCGAGCGAACCGCTGTCGAGGAGATCAGCGGCCAGACCGGTGTCCCGGTCCTCGTCGACGAAGAACACGGTGTCGAGGGGATGTCCGAGTCCGACGACATCGTCGCGTACCTCGAAGAGACCTACGGCGGCGCGAGCTAACGACCCGAACTCAGACGACGGCCGCCTCGTAGCTCTGTCGCAGGGCTCGCTCGACCGGCGCGTCCTCGGGGTGGTCGACGCGAACCGTTGCCCACCGCCGGACGAGTCGGCCGCCAGTATCGAACGGTTCGACGGCGAGCGACCGCTCCAGTCTGGCTCGTTCGGCGTCGGTGAGTCGGGTGAGCGAGAGCCCCTGCTCCGAGACGACGGCGAAGAGGACGCCGTCGGCGACGTAGGAGGGATAGCCGAAGGTGGTCTTTCGTGAGACGCCCGGCCACGCCATGACGAGGTCCTCGACGGCGTCACAGAGCGTCTTTCCTGACTCGTCCGTGTACATGGCACACTCTGACGACGCCGAACGAGATAAGCGTAGACGCTCTCAGGACTCGGCCGGCTCGCTCGTCCGCTCGCGGATGAGGTCACGAATCGCGTCGGGGTCGTCGATGGACGCGAGTTCCTCACAGGAGACGATGGCGGTCCGATCGATCGACTCGCGTTTCGTGCGCTTCTCGGTGAAGTACACCGAGCGGGTCCGGGTAATCTCACCCAGCGAGGACATGATGCGGGCGCGCTTCTCGGCGTTCCGGTTGAACGGGGAGTGGCCAGTGAGGACGTTCTGGCCGCGTCGGTTGTCGGCGCTGTCCTCGGAGACGGCTTTGAACGGCGCGCGCATCGTCGGGTGGACGTCGTACCCCGCCCGCGTGAGCACGGTGACGACGTGCTCGTCGTCGGGGTCGGCCTCGGGGTCTGCGGGCGTCGGCTCGGACGTCCGAACCTCGTCGGCCCCGTCCATCACCTCGACGGGTGCGGAGAAGGGCTGGTCGAACAGCTCCTCCAGCTGGACAGCCACCTCGATGGAGGCGTTCATGCCGTCTTCGTACTTCGAGACCGTGCGCCGGGAGACGCCGAGCTCGCTCGCCAACTGGCCGAGGCTCATCCCGCGTTCCTGTCGCTCGTCGGCGAGCAGGTCGCCGTCGATGTTGACGTACAGTCCCCCGGGCGCAGCGTAGATGAGCGGTGGCACCTCCTCGACGAACAGGTCCATCGCGGTGTCCGGGTTGAAGACGGGGACGCCGTGACGGAAGTAGACGACGCCCGGCTTGAGGTCCTCGTTCCGCGTGCGCATGCCGATGACCATCGGCGTCGCGTCCAGATACGAGCCGAGCCGCCGCATCTCCGCCCCCGTCCCGCCGTCGAACGCGTCGATGTTCCCCAGAATCTTCAACAGGATGAGGTCGTCTCCGCGGCGGGCTGCGAGGTCGAAGCTCTTGGGCCTGATGGCGATGCGGTCGCTCACCACGAACCCGGCATCGCGCAACATCGCGGTGATGTTACTGATCAGCGCAGACCGCGACATGGGGATTACTAGGCTGCTCCTCAGATATATGTGTTTCCCACCCGGCCGTGAGCGGTGTCCGGTGGTTTTGCCCGCCCGCCCCCGACACGGTTATATAGGATGACGTCGCATCTCCGGCGCTCCGTCCGCCAGCGCCTCGCCGCGGTCCACACGACAGCGAGGCTCGGGACGAAACCGGTTAGCCCCTCGGCGTGTAACGCCGCGCAATGACCGTCATCGCGCTCGACGACACCGACTCACGCGAGCGTGGGATGTGCAGCACCTATCTGGCGACCCGTCTCGCGGAGACGCTTCGCGACGCCGGAGACGACGTCGAGCGACGGCTGCTCGTTCGCCTCGACCCCGCCATCGAGCACAAGACCCGCGGCAACGCGGCCGTCGCGCTCCACACCTCCTGCCCGCCCGAGGCAGCGTTCGACCGCGCCTGCCGCGCCGTCGAGCGCTGGAGCGAGTTCGAAGACGACCGGACCAGTCCCGGCGTCGTCGTCGCCGCGGGCGACCCCGACGCCGTTCCGGCCCCCGTCGCCCGGTTCGCTCGCGACGCCGTCCGCGAGCGACTCTCGCTCGAGTCGGCGCTCACGCTCGTCGACGAGTACGGCTACCAGCACCGGGGGTGGGACGGGGGTCGCGGGCGTATCGGCGCGCTCGCCGCCGTCGGCGCGTGGGTCGGCTTCGACGAGTGGACCTACGAGCACATCTCCTACCGCGAATTCGAGCGTTGCGGCACGCCGCGGGCGGTCGACGTCGACTCCGTCTTCGCCGCCGCCGACTGGGGCTATCCGACGGTGTGGGACACCGTCGACCGAGTGGAGGGTGAGCCCGTCTGCGTCCCGAACGCCCCCGGTCCCATCCTCTACGGCATCAGGGGAGACGACCCCGACACCTGTCGCGCCGCCGCCGCCCGCATCGAGAGCGAACCGGTCGACCGTCGGGCGACGTTCGTGACGAACCAGGGCACCGACGCCCACCTCCACGACGACGGCTTCGACGAGCTCCGCGACGGCCGCGCCTCCCGGGTCTCGGGCGTGGTCACGTCCGCACCCGAGACCCGCCGGGGCGGTCACGTCTTCGTCGGGCTCGGACCGGACTCGGACGACGACACCGAGACGGGTCTCGACTGCGTCGCGTTCGAGCCGACGAAGCGCTTCCGCGACCGGGTACGCGCCCTCCGCCCGGGCGACCGCGTCACCGTCTGTGGCGAGGTCTCACGCGGGACACTGAAGCTGGAGAAGTTCGCCGTGCGGTCGCTCGTCCGGACGACGCTCGTCACGCCGACCTGCCCCGACTGCGAGCGGTCGATGGAGAGTGCGGGGCGAGGACAAGGCTATCGCTGTCGAGCGTGCGGGACACGGAGCGAGAAGGTCCCGGCGGCTCTCGACCGCGACCTCGACGTCGGCTGGTACGAGGTGCCGCCGTGTGCCCGGCGACACGTCGCCACACCCCTCGTCCGCGGGGGGTTCGACGCCCCGGTGCATCCCGAGCGCTAATCGCCGTCGAACAGCGCGAACGCCCGGTCGATGCGTGCGGGAACGTCGTCGAAGGCGAACGTCAGCCTCGGCAGGTCCTCGCGGTGGACAAAGCGTGCCGCTCGCGCGTCGCTTCCCGGCGAGAGGGCACCGGTCGTGTGCTCCCGCTCGACGGCGTACCCCACCGAGACGATGTACTTCTCGCCCCACGGCGCCATCTGTACGGCGTCGACGAGGGTGAGCGCGTCGGGGTCGACGGCGACGCCGGTCTCCTCTTCGAGTTCGCGCGCCGCCGCGACGGCAGGGGACTCGTCGACCTCGAGATGCCCGCCCGGGTCGCACCACGTGCCCGCACCGGGGTCGATGTCGCGTTCGACGAGCAGGACGCGGTCGCCGTCGACGACCACCGCACTCGCCCCTGGCACGGGGTTCCGGTACACGATTCGGGCACACGAGGGACAGCGCCGGCGGGTCCGCCCTTCGGTCTCGACGCTATCCAGTTCGCTCCCGCAGTCGGGGCAGTACGAGGGGGTGCGTGCGACCATCAGCTTTTGAGCCCGCTTCCGGTGAGCGCGACGACGACGTCTTCACCCTCGTCGACGACGCCACGCGCTCTGAACTCGTGCAGGGCGGCGGGCGCGACGGCACAGGTCGGCTCGGTGTAGAACCCCCGCGCGTGGAGCGCGTCGAGTTCGGCCTCGACCGCCGCCTCGGACAGTGCGACGACGTCGCCGTCGGTTGCTTCGACCGCGTGGAGGATGTCGCCGCGCTGGACCGGCTCGCGAATCTGGATGCCGTCGGCCACCTCGTTGGGGTCGGCGTCGGCCTCACCGTGCAGCGTGTCGGCGATGGGGGCGTACCCGGTGGCCTGTGCCCCGAGCAGTCGCGGTAGCTCGTCTATCCACCCTGCCTCGTAGAGGGCACGGAAGCCCCGGTACGCCCCGAGAAAGAGCGTTCCGTGGCCGAGCGGTGTGACGAACGCGTCGGGAGCCTCCCATCCGCGCTGGGCGGCGACTTCGAACGCGACCGTGGACGTGCCAGCGAAGAAGGCGGGGTTCCACGCGTGGCTCGCGTACCACCCGTCGCCGGCTTCGACTGCCGCCAGACACGCGTCGGTGACGTCCTGTCTACTCCCCTCGACGCGGACTGGTGTCGCCCCCGCTCGTTCGATGGCCCTGAGCTTCGACTGCTTGACGGCGGCTGGCACGTAAATCTCGGCGTCGATGCCGGCGCGGGCGGCGTAGGTGGCGATGGCCGCGCCCGCGTTACCCGAGGAGTCCTCGACGACGGTGTCGACCCCCAGTTCGACCGCTCTGGAGAGCGTGGTCGCCGCCCCGCGGTCCTTGAAGCTCCCCGTCGGGAAGACGTACTCCAGTTTGAAGGAGGCGTCCCACTCGTCGGCTCGAACGAGCGGCGTCCACCCCTCGCCGAGCGTCACCTCACGACCCACGGGGAGGAAGTCCTCGAAGGCCCAGAGGCCGCGGTCGCGTTCGAGTTCGTGCGGGTCGGGCGCTGGGCCGTCGGGGAGCGGCCGGTCGGCGAACCGGAGCGGGGCACCGCAGGTACACCGCCAGCGGTCCTCGAACTCCGAGCCACAGGCGGGACAGGAGAGTGAGGCGGGCATGGCTCTCAGTCGAGCGAGGCGGCACAAGAAGGTAGCCACTCTGCCCCTTCGTCGGGGGCGACGACCGGCCGAGCCAGAGTCGGACGTTTCTGCTCCCGCTTTTCTGCGCGGCCGGTCCCCAGGGCCGTGCCGTCCCTCGAAAGCGGTGGGTCAGTAGGAGTCGATGTCCGTTCCCACCGAACAGACGTACTCGCCGGTCGCGACCTGGGGAAGGCGTCGCGTCCGCCAGAAGACCCCCGAACTGTCGGCGGTGACGCGTGCCTTCACGGTCCCGAACGGGTCGGTGATCTCGAACAGAGTGTCGCCGACCGAGACCTCGTCCCCGAGGTCTTTCTCGAAGTGGACGAGGCCACCGTTAGGCGACCCGTACTGGTCGAACCCCTTCGCGCGGACCTGCCGTCCGGGGTCGACGCTCCCCTCGAGGAAGCCGTAGCCTCTGAGCACGTTGAAGACGCCGTCGACGCCGCGCCGGATACTCGTCTCGTCCCAGCCGACACTCCCGCCGAGTTCCGGGTCGATGGTCGGAATCCCCTCGTCGGGACCGGCGCGGGCGAGTTGGCCGTCGGGGCCCTTCTGGTCGAGGATGTAGCCGCAGTCGAACGTCTTCGCGAGGCGGAGACACTCGCGGTGGAGGCGGTGACGAGAGCCACAGCGGACTCGGGTCTCGTCGATCATCCGGCTCGTCGACCCCTGGTGGAGGTCGAGGATGAGGTCCGCCTCCCGCGCCGCCTGGAACGTCGCGTGACTGATTCGCTCCGACGACGTCCCGTTCCGGTCACCCGGGTAGGTTCGGTTCAGCTTCCGGTCGTCGATAGGGTTGCGATGCTCGCCGACCTGGTAGGCGTGGTAGTTGACGATGCCGACGAAGAGGACCGTCCCGGAGAGTTCCTCGGGGGCTAACTGCGGGACGACGCGACTGATGACGCCGACGCCGTTGAGCTCGTCGCCGTCGCTGACCGCCTGCACGTACAGCGTGTCCCCGTCGGCGGAGCCGTTGACGACGGCGACCGGCAGACCGACCGTGCTTCCGTCTCGCGTCTCACCGACGTCGAGCCGTCCCGTCGCCACCTCCCCGGGGGCCGCAGTCGCCGTTCCCAGTGTTGTCATTGTTCGACACTGGTTCGGCCTCCCCTTTACCGGTTCGGTCCACCGTGACGGTACCGCCCGGCGGTCTCGGGCTCCGGACGGTTCATTTCAAATACAATGAGGTTATATGAAACTCGTAACAAGTTTTATCTCTGTAAGCTACTTAATGTAATATATGTCGGGAGACCGCCGCGCCGTGGGGGGAGAACACGGTCCGTCGGCGGCGGCACTCCTCCCGCGACTCAAACGAAACGGGTGTAACCTGTTGGTCGCGGGACCCGCCTCCGAGGAAACCGCGAACCGCGCGACACAGCGGCTGTTCGGTTCGCCGGACCTCGAACGCAAGCGGGTCCTCGTTCGGACCGGTGGGGACGCGACACCCGATGAACTCCTCCCCTCGGGCGTCTCGGCCACGGACCCGGACGTTCGCGTCGTCCAGTACCGCGCGTCCCCGGAGGACGCCGACCCGCTCGCGTCGCTCGCCCGCCGGGTCGCGGCGGTCGTCACCTCGTTCGACGCCTCGTCACCGCTCGTTGGCGGCGAACTCCGCCTCGCGGTCACCTCGCTCGAGGACGTCGTTGCCGACCACGACACCCTCGCCGCCGAGCAGTTCCTCCGCCGTGTGGCCGACGCCGTCGCCAGCGTCCGGGGTATGGGTCACTACCGATACCTCGGGCCGCGTGGGGACCTCTCGGCGTTGCCCGTCGACCGGCTGTTCGACGCCTTCGTCGACCTCCGCGAGCACCCCCGTGCGGCCCAGCGACTGTCGGCTCCCGCGACCCGGCCGACGGAGTGGGTCGACCTCTGACCGTCACACGGCTCCCGAGCGCTCCCCTGTAAACTGTTCTCATCTCACTCCCCTATCGGGAGCTATTTTTCGTCGCGACGGGAACCGCCAGCTATGGCCGACGCGGAGACCGGCGTCCGTGGCACGCTCCGACAGTTCCTCGCCCTCGACGGCGACGTGCTCGTCCTCTCCGTGGCGATGTTCGCGTTCAGCCTCGGCTTCCAGATGACCGGCCGGTACATGCCGCGCTATCTGAGCGTCCTCGGCGCTGGGAGCCTCGCCATCGGTCTCTACGGGAGCTTCGGGAACCTCATCAGCGCCGTCTACCCGTACCCCGGCGGTGCCGTCTCCGACCGCATCGGCTCCCGCGCAGCGCTCACGGCGTTCGGGCTCGCCTCCACGCTCGGCTTCGTCGTCTGGTACGCTGCGGGCCCACTCGCCGACGTTCCACTCGGACCGACCTCGGCCGGCGTCGTCGTCGTCTTCGTCGGGCTGGTACTCTCACAGGCGTGGAAGTCGTTCGGCCTCGGTGCCACGTTCGCCGTGGTCAAACAGAGCGTCGAACCCGGGAAGCTGGCGACCGGCTTCGCCTCGACGGAGACCGTCCGCCGACTGGCGTTCCTCCTCGGCCCGCTCCTCGCAGCCGCCATTCTCGCACGGTTCGCCTTCGACGTCGGCTTCCGCTACGTCCTGCTCGTCGCCGCAGTCTTCGGTGCCGTCGGGACGCTCGCCCAGCACGTCCTCTACGACGCCTCCGCGGACTCGTTCGGGCAGTCCCTGGCGGGGCTCGAAAGCGTCGTCGCCGACCTCCGGTCGCTCCCGGCCCCACTCCGACCGCTCCTCGTCGGCGACACTCTCGTCCGCTTCGCCAACGGGATGGTGTACGTCTTCTTCGTCATCGTCGTCACCGAGTTCCTCGCCGTCTCCGTGACGCTTCCCGTCGTCGGGCGCCTCTCGCCCGATGCGTTCTTCGGTGTGCTGCTCGCCGTGGAGATGGCCATCGCGCTCGTGACGATGGTTCCGGTGGCGAAACTCGCCGAGCGCGTGGGGCTGAAACCGGTCGTCGCCCTCGGCTTCTCCGTCTACGCGGTGTTCCCCGTGCTTCTCATCGCCGCCCCCGCCGACCCGCTCGTCGTCGCGCTCCTCTTCGCGCTCTCGGGGCTCAGATTCGCGGGTCTGCCGGCGCACAAAGCGCTCATCGTCGGGCCTGCGGAAGCCAACACCGGCGGGAGAGTCGTCGGCTCGTACTACCTCGTCCGCAACGCGATTACGATTCCGAGCGCGGCCGTCGGTGGGTGGCTCTACGGGGGGTCGCCGGCGGTCGCCTTCGGCGTCGCCACTGCCGTCGGACTCCTCGGGACGGGCTACTTCCTCCTCGCGGGCGAGGAGTTCGAGGCGTACGCCTGAGTGAGGCGGAGACACGGGACACGGAGAATCGACGCGGCTTTACCGCCCGCGTCCTCCCTCCGACACGTGACAGACGAGATTCCCGGTCGTCCCTCGTCGGGCGGTCTCGTCCAGGCGTTGAACGTCCCGCGGAACGCGAAACTGGGTGTGGCCACCGGCGTCGCGCTGGCCGTCGTGGTCTACCTGTTTCGCGTCCTCGAACTGCTCGGGCCGTTCGCCGGGACGCGACAGTATCCGATCCTCGGTGCCGAAGGGTGGTTCCTCCTCCTCGCGTTCGTCCTCGCGTCGGCGACGGCGCTGTTCGTGACCGCGTTGCTCACCGTCGTCTCCGCGTATCGCCTCGCGCGAGAACTCCGAGTCTGAGGACGCTCGACGGGCTAGTCGCCCGCGCGCTGACCGAGCAGACCGCTCCGTGACACGTCGTCGACCGCCGCGTGCGCTCGCGGTGTCAGCCGGACCTCGCCTCGCTCGTCGTCCCACTCGATAGCCCCGGCGGTCCGGAGCTTCGGGAGGTGGACGTGGTGCAGTCGAACGGCGGTCATCGTCCGGTCCGCGTCGCTGGCGATGACGTCGACGATGTCGTCGAACCTCGCCGAGCCACCGTTGCCTGTGAGGTACCACACCACTTCCCGCCGCTGTGGAGAGGAGACCAACTCGCTGAGGAGTCGGTCGTCTCCGCTGTGTCCGCCGGTTCGCGCCATACCTTCTGAGGCGTCTCCGCCCGCAAGGCCCTTCGGCTTGTTAATTCAAGCCACTCATACGCGCTCGTCCAGCCCTACCGTTCTGACGCCCGGAACGTGTCGTCGACGATGACGTCCATCACCTTCTGTGTGCCCCGCCGCAGTCGCTCCGAAATCGCCTGCTGGGAGACGTCGAGGTCGACCGCGAGGTCCGACAGTGTCGCCTGGCGGGGGACCTCGAAGTACCCCTTCTGCAGGGCGAGTTCGATTGCCTCGCGCTGTTCGTCGGTGAGGTCGAAGGGGTCGTCGTCGACCTCGTCGGCCGTGAGGTTGTGCACGCGACGCACGTTGAGTCGGATATCGTGTATCTGACAGTATTCGCTGAACGCCGACAGCGACTCGTGGTCGTTGAACCGGATGCGGAACAGCCAGTTGTCCCGCCCGTGGGCTTCGAGGATGGTCGCGTTCGTCTCGACCATCCCGTAGATGAGGCTCTCGACGGTCTCGTCCCAGTCGATCCGGTAGAGCGAGCGCTCGCCGATGGTGTCGAGGTGGAGCAGTTCGCGCACCTCGTCCGTCGCCCTGACGGCCTCCTCGAACGCCGTCCTGTCCCCGCCGCTCACCCACACGTACGGCATGACCTGCTTCGACGCGGGGACGACCCGTTCGATTTCGATGTTCATCCCTCCGCCTGCGCGGAGCACTCGCCCTAACAGGAACTGCTCGGCTTCGATAGTGAACTCCGCGACGATACTCATACCAGGGGGAAGGGAAGGACGCGCATAAGCGTGTGTCCTCACAAACCGCCACACGTGGCAGCCGTTCAACAGCTCCTCCCCGTCACTCGCCGACGTCCGGCTGGTCGCCCGCTAGCTCCCCCAGGCGGGCGGTCCCCGCGCGGGTCCCCTTCGCGACGATGACGTCCCCGGCGCGCAGTGCCGTCGTCGGCCCGGGCTGGACGACCCAGTCGCTCCCCTCGCCGCCCCGCCTGACCGCGATGATGCGCATCCCGGTCTCCGTCTGAATCATCTGGTCGCCGATGGTCGTCCCCGCGAGGTCACTGCCGGGCGAGACGGTCAGGCGGACGATGACCTCGTCGGACTCTTTGACCGCGGCCGCGACGACCGGGTGGGCCGCGAGGCCGTGGAGAACGCCCTCGCTGATCTCCAGCGCCGCGTCCGAGATGACCTCCGTCGAGACGGCGAGATGCATCAGTCCGCGGAGCGCGATGGGGTCTTCGACACGAGCGGCCGCCCGGAGCGTCCACGCCTCGAACCGCGATTTGAGCGCGTCGACCTCCGCTTCGAGTTCGGCCACCTCCTCGGCGACGCCCTCGCTGTCGAAGAGGACGGCCCCGTAGGCGAGGTCGACGGCGAGTTCGCTCATGTTCTTCATCAGCACGATGGAGTCGACGGCCCGTTCGAGGTCGTCGATGGGCGGCTCCGCCGGGGCGATGGGTTCGTAGGCGGTGCCGCTGGCTCGCTCGTACACCTCTTTCAGCCCCGTCTCGGGACCGCGCAGGAGGAGGATGTCGCCCGACTGGAGCACGCTCTCGTGGTCCGGGTTCGTGATCCACCGCCGTTTCCCCGTCGCCTGCTCGCGGCGGATGGCGATGACTCGCACTCCCGTCTCGGTCTCCATATTGAGCGTTCCGAGCGAGTGGCCGTGGTACGGCGAGTCCACGGCGACGGGGACCCGGACGAGAATCTCCGTCGCCTCCGGGAGCGCCGAGCGAATCGCGTCCGGCAGCCCCATGTCCTCGAGGACCACCTTCGCGATGTCACCCGCCGCGTTCGATATCTTCTCCGCGGCACCGACCACGCCCAACACGGGCGCGAGTTCCTCGGCGTCCTCGGGGCTCCGGGCGGCCATCAGCAGGCTCATGCGCGCCTGCAACTGGAGGATGTCCATCCGCTCTTCGAGCGCCAACACCTCGCGCGCGATCTCGTCACTCCCGAGGAGGACCGCGGAGTACGAGAGGTCGATGAGCAGTTCGGCGGTGTCTTTCATCTCCGCGAGTACCGCCTTCACGCTGACCGGCTCGTACTCCACGTCCTCCGGATACATACGCCCGGATACCCGCCGGGGACGCAAAAGAATTGCTCGCCTGCGTCGCGACCACGGTTCCGGCGGATGACGCACCGAACGATAACGCTTTTTTGAGAGGGTCTGAAATCAGGTCGTATGTCAGACGACCTGAAACGGGGGCTGGAGGGCGTCCTTGTCGCGGAGTCGGAGCTCAGTTTTATCGACGGCGACGCCGGACAGCTCGTCTATCGTGGGTACGACATCGCCGACCTCGCAGACGGCGCCTCCTACGAGGAGGTCGTCTACCTCCTCTGGTACGGGACGCTCCCGAACCACGACGAACTGGCGGAGTTCTCCTCGGCGATGGCCGCCGAGCGGTCGCTCGACGAGGATATCCACCGGACCATCGAGGCGCTCGCCGACGCCGACGAGAACCCGATGGCCGCCCTCCGGACGGTCGTCTCACAGCTCTCGGCGAACGACGACGAGGCCACGTTCGACGCCGAGGGCGTGACCGACCGTGAGGCCAACGTCCGGAAGGGCCGACGCATCACCGCGAAGGTTCCGACGGCGCTGGCGGCGTTCAAGCGCCACCGCGACGGCGAAGACCCCGTCGAACCCCGTGAGGACCTCTCGCACGCGGCGAACTTCCTCTACATGCTCAACGACGAGGAACCCGACGACGTCCTCGCCGACGTGTTCGACCAGGCGCTCGTCCTCCACGCCGACCACGGCCTCAACGCCTCGACCTTCTCGGCGATGGTCACGGCGTCGACCCTCTCGGACCTCCACTCCGCCATCACCTCCGCGGTGGGCACACTCGCCGGGTCGCTCCACGGCGGTGCCAACCAGAACGTGATGCGGATGCTCCACGAGGTCGACGAGAGTGGGATGGACCCGACCGACTGGGTGGCGCATGCGCTCGACGAGGGCAAGCGCGTCGCCGGCTTCGGTCACCGCGTCTACAACGTCAAGGACCCGCGGGCGAAGATCCTCGGCGAACAGTCCGAGGCGCTCGCGGAGGCCGCGGGGGACATGAAGTGGTACGACTACTCCGTCGCCATCGAGGAGTACATGATGGCGGAGAAGGGACTGGCCCCGAACGTCGACTTCTACTCCGCCTCGACGTACTACCAGATGGGCATCCCCATCGACATCTACACCCCCATCTTCGCGATGTCGCGCGTCGGCGGCTGGATCGCGCACGTCCTCGAACAGTACGACGGGAATCGCCTCATCCGCCCGCGCGCCCGCTACGTCGGCCCGCGTGACCAGTCGATCGTCCCGCTCGACGAGCGATAACGCCCGTCCGGCCGCCGTCTCGTCCGCCTTCGTCCCCACGCCACGGTCGTTCCCGGATACTGGCAGTCGCTACACTGTTCGTCCCGCTTCTGTCCGACCGTTCGCCACGACCATCCCGTGACTGCGGCGACGCACGTGGCGCGGGTCGCCCGGCCTCGCGGTGGCTCTCCACCATCCGGAGCGTCGTCATCGGGTCACTCGCGCTGTGACGTTTTTATCATCGCGCCACGTCGACCGTCCATGGACGTCTTCGTCTACGGCACGCTGACGAACCCCGAGCGCGTCGCGACCGTCGTCGACTCGTACGCGTTCGTCGGCCCGGCGCGTCTCCACGGCCTCCACCTCGTCGAGGGACGGTATCCGACGCTCGCGCCGGGCGGCGAGGCGGCGGGGCGACTCCTCCGGACGGACGAGGTCGACCGCATCGACGCCTACGAGGGCGTCGACGACGGCCTGTACGTCCGCGTCTCGGTTCCCCGGACAGACGGGGGGACGGCGGCCGTCTACGTCGGGGACCCCGAGCGTCTCGACGCCGACGCCACCTGGCCCGGCGAAGGCCCGTTCGCGACCCGGGTCCGCGACTTCCTGACTCGGCTCGAGGTCGCCGTCGAACCGGTCGTCGACCGGTGAGTCGTCGCTCCATCTCACCCGTTCTCGGCTCCCTCGGTTCGGACGACAGACGTCTGACGCACCGTTTGAACACGCCGGCGTCGGACAGTTTCACTTTCACCCCGCTCGGCGGACGTTTATATCCTTCTCCGGCGTATCAGTAAGTGCGCGTCAAGCGTGTGCATTCCCCCAATCCGCACGAACGCGACGCGATTGCGGACGCGGCATGCCGGTTCTTTCTCCATCACTCTCGGAGCGACGGCTCGGTCCGTGCGGTGAGTCTGCTGTGCGCTCTTGGTAAAAACAGTCGGCCGCGTTCGACGGCCCCGGTCGAGGTCCCGTCGGAGAGACGGTCGACGGCGGGCCGTGCCGGTCCGCTCAGCCGAGGAACCAGCGGAGCCAGCGGTTGTTCTGGACGACCGAGAGTTCCTCGAGGGACGCGTCGAGACCGAGGATGCGTCCCGCGCCGATCGCCCCGAGACCGAACAGGAGGAAGGCGTAGACGAGGTGGTCGTCGACGACCCAGCCGTGCGCGAGGGGCAGTCCCGCGAGGAGGCCGCCTTCCAGCGCCGCGAGCCAGTAGAACAGCATCATGACCGCGCCCCAGAACGCGCTCCAGCGGACGAACGCGCCGAGGATGAGCGCCAACCCGGTGAGGGTGAGCCCCCACATGTTCAGGACGTCGATGAGCGGGTTGCCGGCCATCGAGGCGAAGAATCCCGCCAGCGGGTTCCCCGCCGGGATGGCGTTCGCCAGGTAGCCGGCGGCCGTCCAGTTGTTCGCGGGGTCCGCGTCGAGATACGTCACCAGCTTCGTGATGCCGCCCTGGAACAGCACCCATCCCATCGTCACCCGCAGCGCGATGATGGCGTAGCCCAGCCAGTGCTCTGAGTACTCGAAGTTCGTTTCCCGACCGAACAGTTCGGCGTTGAGTGTGCGAGTGTGTGTGGACATCGTGATTTCCCTCTACTTCGGAGATACCCCCACAGTTGGATATACTCGGACTGTCCTTCCCGCACTCTGACAATCGTCTCGGCAGCCGATGGGTGTGTTCGAGTCCCCCGCTTTCCGCCGTCCTCGCGGCGCGGTCGCTCGTCCCGTCGACACCCAACGGTTATCGCCTCCCCCGAGCAACTCGGCGCATGCTCTCGCTGGACGACGTGCTCGAAGCCCAGCCTCGTGTCGAGGCGGTCGCACGGCGAACCCCCCTGGAGTACTCACACACCTTCTCGCGGATGACGGGTGCCGACGTCCACCTGAAACTGGAGAACTTCCAGCGGACGGGCTCGTTCAAGATTCGGGGTGCGACGAACCGCATCGCGACCCTGTCGGCGGACGAACGAGACGCCGGCGTGGTCACCGCGAGCGCGGGGAACCACGCGCAGGGCGTGGCGCTGGCGGCGACCCGCGCCGGGGTCGACTCGACCATCGTCATGCCGGAGTTCGCCCCCATCTCGAAGGTCAACGCCACCAAGCGTTACGGCGGCCGGGTCGTCCTCCACGGCGTCGACTACAGCGAGGCGCAGGCGAAGGCCCACGAGATCGAACGGGAGGAGGGCCGGACCTACGTTCACGCCTTCGACGACCCGGCGGTGATGGCCGGGCAGGGGACCCTCGGCCTCGAAATCGTCGAGCAGTGCCCCGACGTCGAGACCGTGGTCGTGGGTATCGGCGGCGGCGGCCTCATCTCGGGTATCGCCACGGCCGTCAAAGCGCAGTCGCCCGACACGCGGGTCGTCGGCGTTCAGGCCGAAGGTGCGTCGAGCCTCGCCGACTCGCTACAGAAAGGCGAGATCGTCGAACTCGACGCCGTCGACACCATCGCGGACGGCATCGCCACTCGTCGCGTCGGCGAGCAGACGTTCGAGGTCATCCGCGAGCGGGTCGACGAGGTGGTGACCGTCTCCGACGAGGAGATCGCCATGGCCGTGACGCATCTCCTGGAACGCTCGAAGACGCTCGTCGAGGGAGCCGGCGCGGTCCCGCTCGCCGCGGTCCTCGCCGAGCGCTTCGACTACGACGAGGGCGAGGTCATCGTCCCCGCGCTCTGTGGCGGCAACATCGACCTCAACGTCCTCACGACGGTGTTGATGCGCGGCCTCGTGGAGACCGGACGATACCTCCGTATCAGGACTGTGCTGAAGGACCGCCCCGGTGCGCTGTTGCACCTCACCGAGATCCTCGTCGACCACCGCACCAACATCCACGCCATCCACCACGACCGCACCTCGAAGGACGTGGCGATGAACGCCGCCGAGGTGGAGGTCGACCTCGAGACGCGCGGGGAAGCCCACGTCGCGGACCTGCTCGACGACCTCCGCGACCACGGCTACGAGGTCGAGGTGCTGGTGTAACCGCTGGCGGGCCCGAGAGACCGACCTTCTTGTACCTGCCCGTCGAGCCACCGGTGTGAAACGAACCATCGCTACCGAGGAGGCACCGGCCGCGGTCGGCGCGTACAGCCAGGGCACGACGACCGGCGAACTGGTCTTCACCGCCGGACAGATTCCGCTCACGCCCGACGGCGAACTGCTCGACGACGCACCGGTGGCCGAGCAGACGGCACAGGCGCTGGAGAACGTCATGGGCGTGCTCGCCGCCGAGGACGCCGGCCCCGCGGACGTCCTCAAGGTCACGGTGTTCCTCGCCGACATCGACGACTTCGACGAGATGAACGAGACCTACGCGACCTTCTTCGACGACGAACCACCGGCGCGGAGCGCCGTCCAGGTCGGGGCCCTCCCCAAGGGGGTCGCCGTCGAAATCGAGGCTATCGCCGCCGTCCCCGACGCGGCGTGAGTGAACCGTGACGCCGCGAACGAAGTCGAGTCTCCTCTGGGGGCTCGTCGGCGCGCTCGCCTTCCTCGTGCTCGTCCAGGGGTACGACCTCCTCGCGGGGCTCAGCGTGGGGTTCGTCGCCCGACTCGCCGTCGCGGTGGTCGTCGGGAGCGCCGCTGCGGGGCTCTCGTACCGGCTCGCCCCCCGATTCAGGGCGAAGGGAAGGACTTAAATCTCGGACTGGGCTAGCTGAATCCGAGCCGGGATGGCCGAGTGGTAAGGCGCACGCCTGGAAAGCGTGTTCCCTCTGGGATCCAGGGTTCAAATCCCTGTCCCGGCGCTTCTGTAACCGTCACCTGCTGAGCGCCGAGTTTCATCTCGGCGCAACCACGGTGACGGACGCAAAGCGAGACGGACGGGATTGAACCCTACCGGTCGCAGCGTCCGAGCGAAGTGAGGACGACCGTCCGGTTCCGGTTCACATCCCTGTCCCGGCGCTTCTCTGAACCTCTGACCCTGAGCGAGGCGTGTCGTCGCCGAGCGGACGCGGATGAGGTTCTGTACGCGACGGTGGGAGGATTTGAAGCACGGAACGAGCGAGCAACGCGAGCGACGTTCAGGCGGTTCACATTCCTGTCCCGGCGTCTACTACCGCGAACAACACGGCGCGCACCTCGTGTGCTCGCCACTCGTGAGCGTGTGAGCCGCTGCCGAAGGGGTTCGAGTCGGGGAGTGAGTGGCGAGACTCGTCCCTTCCGAACATACATGTCAATCTAGCAATCACACAACCGTTTTGCCCGTCGGCACCCTACTCGTAAGCTCCTGCGGCACACCGCCGGGGGGAGTACATCATGGCAGACAAACCACACCAGAATCTAGCGATTATCGGGCACGTCGACCACGGGAAGAGTACGCTGGTCGGCCGCCTGCTGTTCGAGACCGGCTCGGTCCCCGAACACGTCATCGAACAGCACCGCGAAGAGGCCGAAGAGAAGGGGAAAGGCGGCTTCGAGTTCGCGTACGTGATGGACAACCTCGCCGAGGAGCGCGAACGAGGGGTCACCATCGACATCGCTCACCAGCGGTTCGACACGGACAAGTACTACTTCACCATCGTGGATACGCCCGGGCACCGCGACTTCGTGAAGAACATGATTACCGGGGCGAGTCAAGCCGACCACGCCGTGTTGGTCGTCGCCGCCGACGACGGCGTCGCACCACAGACCCGCGAACACGTCTTCCTCTCGAAGACCCTGGGAATCGAGACGCTCATCGTCGCCATCAACAAGATGGATACCGTCGATTACGCCGAAGACACCTACAACGAGGTCAAGGAGGGAGTCCAGAAGCTTCTCACACAGGTCCGCTTCGACAGCGACGACGCGCGCTTCATCCCCATCTCGGCGTTCGAGGGCGACAACATCGCCGAGCCGTCCGAGCATATGCCGTGGTACGACGGGCCGACCGTGTTGGAGGCGCTGAACAACCTCCCCGAGATGTCGCCGCCGACGGACGCGCCGCTGCGCATCCCCATCCAGGACGTCTACACTATCTCCGGTATCGGGACCGTTCCCGTCGGGCGTATCGAGACGGGCGTCCTCCGGCCGGGGATGGACGTCGTGTTCATGCCGAGCGACGTGGGCGGCGAGGTGAAGACGGTCGAGATGCACCACGAGGAGGTCGACGAGGCCGGTCCCGGTGACAACGTCGGGTTCAACGTCCGTGGCGTCGGCAAGGACGACATCCGCCGCGGCGACGTCTGCGGCGAGGCGTCGAACCCGCCGTCGGTCGCCGAGACGTTCAAAGCCCAGATTGTCGTCATGCAGCACCCCTCGGTCATCACCGCCGGCTACACGCCGGTCCTGCACGCCCACACGGCGCAGGTCGCGGTCACCTTCGAGTCTATCGACCAGAAACTCGACCCCAAGACGGGCGAGGTCGCCGAGGAGCACCCCGACTTCATCAAGGCGGGTGACGCCGCCGTCGTGACGCTGCGGCCGCAGAAGCCGCTCAGCATCGAACCCTCGTCGGAGATTCCCGAACTCGGGAGCTTCGCCGTCCGGGACATGGGCCAGACTATCGCCGCCGGTAAGGTACTCGAGGTCACGGAGCGCTGAGGCGCGGGCGACTTCGCAGACCGTCCTCACGCGGGGACGAGTCGGTGGAGCGCCCCGCCTTCGGAGCCCGTCCCGACGACGTACAGTTCCCCGTCGGCGTCGCGGCCGAACGACCTGAGCGTCCGGAGTCGGTCGGAGCCGTCGCCGACCAGTTCGACCGTCGTCGTCGGCCACAACCCTTCGTCCGCTGGCGTCGCGGCGAACAGCCGTCCCCGGACCTGGAAGTCGCCGAAGACGTAGACGCCCTCGGCACCCGCCAGCGCCGACCCCCGGTAGACCGCTCCGCCGATGACTGAGATTCCGCTCACCGACGCGCCGCCGTGGGGGTACTCGATGACGGGGTCGACGAGGCGCTCGCCACCGCGGACGTCGTCCGGTGTCGTCGTCGGGCAGTCGCTGGCTTGGAAGCAGTGGGCTCCTTCCCGGACGTTCCAGCCGTAGTTGCCACCCCGCTCGACGAGACTCACCTCCTCGTAGTCGCGCTGTCCCACGTCGGCGACGAACAGGTCCGTCCCGTCGAACGACAGCCGCCACGGGTTACGAAAGCCCCAGGCGTACTGTTCGTCCAGTCCCTCGCGGTCGACGAGCGGGTTGTCGTCCGGAACCGCGTAGGGCTCGTCTCCGGCGTCGACGTCGATGCGGAGGATGGACCCGAGGAGGTTCTCCGTGACGTCCTGGCCGTTCCCGCCGCCGACAGCGTCGTACCAGTCGTCGGCGTGACCCCGACCCTGGTCACCGCCGGCCCCGCCGTCGCCCACGGCGACGTAGAGGAACCCGTCGGGCCCGAACGCGAGGTCACCCGCGTTGTGATTGCTCTGTGGCTGTGGAATCTCCAGGAGCGTCCGCTCGGAGTCGGGGTCGACGCGGTCGTCCTCGACGTCGAACTCGCTGAGGACGAACGTGTGGCTGAAACCCGACGGCGTCCCCTCCCGGGACGGCGCGCTGTACCGGACGAACAGCCGGCCGTTCTCGGCGAACGCGGGGTGGGGTTCGATCCCCAGGAGACCCTTTTCGCCTCCGGTCGTGATGGCGTCGCGGATGTCGAGCGCGGGCCGGTTGCGGAGGCCGTCGGCGTCGTGGACGAGGATACGCCCCGCTTGATCGGCGACGTAGCGGGTCCCGTCGGGGGTAAAGACGACGTCGAGCGGGGCACCGAGTCCCGTCGCGAGCGTGTCGAGTCCGACCGCGTCCGGCACGTCAGCGGGCGAGGCGTTCACCGCCGTCGTCTCCGTGGTGGTCGCCGTCGGCGCGTCGGTTGTTCGCGTGGGTTCGCCGGTCGCCCGCTCGGACTGGCCACCGGCGTCCGGCGACGACGTCGAACAGCCCGCGAGGCCGACGGCCGCGCCGACGGTGATCGTTCGGAGGAGTCGGCGACGACCGAGAGCGTGGTCCATACTGTCGGAGGTAGCGCCGAACACAAAACCTGTTTGCCCGTCCCGCCGTTCGCGGTGTCCGAGCCCCGGACAGCCACCACTGCTTATGTGCTCGCCCCACCTGCCCGTAGACACATGTCCACGAAGTACGACGACTGGAGTCACGAGGAACTGGTCGAACGGGTCGAGGAACTCGAGGAGACACGCGCGGCCCTCCTGGCCGCGCTCGACATCGTGACCGACCCCGACCGAGACACCGACGCCGTCCGCCAGCAACTCGCCGACGAGTTCGACCGGGTGGGCGAGGGAGAGGTCGCGGACGCTACCCGCGGTTGGTGAGCGCTCGGACGCCACAGACGTACTACTCGGCCGTTCGCTCCCCGATGATACCGCGCACGCCTCGGACAGCCGTCGGGTTCGGGGCCGCGCGACGACGGGCGCCGGACGTCGTCTCCACTCGTTGACGAAATGTTAATACCGACTGCCTGCGTTGGTGTGGTTGACAATGCCTGACACGAAGAGTGGCCGTGAGAAGAAAGGCCTGAACAAGCTGAACCAGCTGGACGAGCGCCTGAACGAACGCGAACTCCGGACACTCGACCGCGACGACGAACCGCCGCGGTGGGCCGACGTCGACGGCGAGTTCATCGCCGACGAGGCCCCCGACGACGACTGAACCACCTCGTACTCGCGTTTTCGGCCCATGTCGCCGTGTTTATGCACCACCCACGAGTAGCGACAGCCGTGTCACACCGCGCGAACTACGCGACGCTGTACCTGGGCGTCCAGCTCGCCCCGGAGGGACGAGCGCTCGACCTCGACTGGGCGACCAACGTCGGCGACACCACCGACCCCCACGAGTTCGAGGTCCCCACCGACGACCCACAGGACGCCTACGTCGGCCTGCAGGCGTTCGACGTCGGTGAGTACGGTCACGAGATCGAGGTGAACGGCGAGCCGCTGTCGGGCTTCGACATCCCCCCGAACGACGGTTGGCAGTACTGGGTGGACACGCTGACGGGGACGGGGCTCCACGAGGGGACGAACACTCTTCGTATCCGTCGCGACCCCGACTCGCGAGACGCCTTCGCCGTCGGGACTGTCACCGTTCACTGGAAGGAACCCGTCGACGGATAGTATATAAACACGGGCTCTGTCGCGAGCGTTGACGGCCCATTTGTATGCGACTCGTTGGCATGTCTCTGTCGAATACTCGAACGCAGTCGTCGTGTTTTCGGTGCCTCTCTCGGACGTTCAGCCGGGACGACGCTTCGGCCACTCTCGAAACGTTTATATAGAATCACAAACAATCCGCTGGTGTACTATGAGTCAGCGCATGCAGCAGGGACAGCCGATGATCATTCTCGGTGACGACTCCCAGCGCGTCAAGGACCGCGACGCGCAGGCGTACAACATCCGTGCGGCACGAGCCGTCGCGGACGCCGTACGCTCGACACTCGGCCCGAAAGGGATGGACAAGATGCTCGTCGACTCGATGGGCGACGTCACCATCACGAACGACGGCGTCACCATCCTCAAAGAGATGGACATCGACAACCCGACGGCCGAGATGATCGTCGAGGTTGCCGAGACCCAGGAGGACGAGGCCGGGGACGGCACCACGACGGCCGTCGCCATCGCCGGTGAGCTCCTGAAGAACGCCGAGGACCTCCTCGAACAGGAGATCCACCCGACGGCGATTATCAAGGGATTCCACCTCGCGAGCGAGCAGGCCCGCGCGGAGATCGACGACATCGCCGAGCGCGTCGACCCCGACGACGAGGAGCTGCTGAAGAAGGTCGCCGAGACGTCGATGACCGGCAAGGGCGCCGAGCTCAACAAGGAGCTCCTCGCCGAACTCATCGTCGGTGCCGTCCAGCAGGTCACCGTCGAAGCCGAGGACGGCTCGTACGTCGTCGACCTCGAGAACGTCAACATCGAGACGCAGACCGGCCGCTCCGCGGGCGAGAGCGAGCTCCTGACGGGCGCTATCATCGACAAGGACCCGGTCCACGAGGACATGCCCGTCGAGTTCGACGACGCCAGCGTGATGCTCATCAACGAGGCCATCGAGATCGAGGAAGCCGACGTCGACACGCAGGTCAACATCGACTCGCCCGACCAGCTCCAGAAGTTCCTCGACCGCGAGGAGGCACAGCTGAAGGAGAAGGTCGACCAGATCGCCGAGACCGGCGCTGACGTCGTCTTCTGCCAGAAGGGCATCGACGACATGGCCCAGCACTACCTCGCGAAGAAGGGCATCCTCGCCGTCCGCCGCGTGAAGAAGTCGGACATCAAGTTCCTCAAGAACGTCCTCGGCGGCTCCATCGTCTCCGACCTCGACTCCGCGACCGCCGCGGACCTCGGACACGGCTCGGTCCGCCGCGACGAGGAAGACGAGCTGTTCTACGTCGAGGGCCCCGACGCCCACGGCGTCACGCTCCTCCTGCGTGGCTCGACCGACCACGTCGTCGACGAACTCGAGCGCGGCATCAACGACGCGCTCGACGTCGTCACCTCGACCGTCACCGACGGCCGCGTCGTCGCGGGCGGCGGTGCCATCGAGGTCGAACTCGCCTCCCGGCTCCGCGACTACGCTGACTCCGTCGAGGGTCGCGAGCAGCTTGCCGTCGAGGCCTTCGCGGATGCACTCGAACTCGTCCCGCGCGTCCTCGCGGAGAACGCTGGACTCGACGCCATCGACACGCTCGTCGACCTCCGCGCCGCCCACGAGGACGGCCAGGTCCGCGCCGGCCTGAACGTCTTCAGCGGCGACGTCGTCGACACGTTCGACGCGGGCGTCGTCGAGCCGGCCCACTCGAAGGAGCAGGCCCTCTCGTCTGCCACCGAGGCCGCGAACCTCGTCCTCAAAATCGACGACATCATCGCTGCCGGCGACCTCTCCACCGACAAAGGTGACGACGACGAGGGCGCTGGCGGCATGGGCGGCATGGGCGGCATGGGTGGCATGGGCGGCGCGATGTGAAGTCGGTCACAGACCGCATCCCACGGGGCGTCATCCCGTCCGACCCGCCGTTCGTCTGCCCGCACCGCTGACTGACCGACCGCACAATTCTTTCGGCCTGTACCCGTAGTGCGTGCCGTCGCACCGTGTCCTCGTATCGACGAGTGATACTCTCGCCCGTGAATTTATGTGTATCTCGGTGGAGCGTCTGTTATGCGGCCTGTCTCGTCAGTCGTGGCCGACGACCACGGCATCACGAACCGCCGTCTCTCGTCGTCGAGAGGTGAGCCGAGGTGACGGTCCCGCACGCCGACGGCCCGTACGTGCTTGACCGCGCCGGCCGCGACACGCCGCTCGACTCGCTCCCCGCGGGGACGAACCTCCTCTTCGTCGGTGACGACCGAAGCGGGGCGACGGACCTCGTCTACCGCATCCTCGCCGGCGCGCCTGCTGTCGGTGAACGCGTCATCCTCGTGACGACGGACGCGGACGCGGGCGCGCTCGTCGAGCGTTATCAGTCGACGCTTTCGGAGCCGGACTCGCTCGACCACCTGTTCGTGGTCGACGCCTCGGACTCCGGCCTCGCCCGGGACATCGGCCCGCTCTCACCGACCCACGTCGAGGCGGCCTCGTCGCCGGTCGATATCACCGGTATCGGCGTCGGCGTCACGAACCACCTCCGCTCGCTCGACACCGACCGTGTCCGCCTCGGGATGGTCTCGCTGTCGCCTATCCTCGAGCGTCTCGGAGCCGAACGCACGTTCGCGTTCTGTCACGTCCTGACGAGTCGGATTCGGTCCGCTGGCCACCTGGGACTGTTCGTCGTCGACCCGTCCCGACACGCGGCCGAACACGTCGACATCCTGCAGTCGCTCGTCGACGGGTCCTTCCGGTTCCGCACCGTCGACGGCGAGCGGCAGTTCCGCGGTACTGGTGCCGTCGCCGCCGTCGACGACTGGGCGTCGATGGCGTGACTCGGCGGTTCGAGGAGTCGTCTCGACAGCCAAGCCACTGCTCTTTTTCTCTCGTCAGTCGGCCCTCGGTTGTATCACATTCGACTTTAGCGCTTATTACTAGACTACGATTCGAACTTAGTATGAGTTAAGTATCCCTCGTGTGAACGCCGAGTATGCACACCCTTCTCCTCGACAGCGACGACGTCGACCACAACACGCAGTTCGCCGAACTCATCGTCGCCATCGAAGAGGCGTTCGCCGCCTACGAGCGCGGTCACGCACAGATGCCCGCGAAGTCGTACATCGACCTCCCCCAGTACAACGGCGACTTCCGGTCGATGCCCGCGTACCTGGATGCGGGTGACTGGGACGCCGCGGGCATCAAGTGGGTGAACGTCCACACCGACAACAACGCCGAGTACGACCTCCCGACAGTGCTCGGGACGATGATCTACTCCGACCCGCGCAACGCCTATCCCCTCGCACTGATGGACGGCCGCGAACTCACGATGAAGCGGACGGGTGCGGCGGCGGCCGTCGCCACCGACCACCTCGCGCTCCCCGACGCCTCCTCGCTCGGTATCGTCGGAGCCGGCGTCCAGGCGTACACCCAGTTGGAGGCTATCTCGACCGTCCGCGACATCGACACCGTGGTCATCTCTGACCTCGACGACGAGCGCGTCCAGCGCTTCGTCGACACGTTCGCGGACCGCTTCGACGTCCGCGGCGGCTCGGTCGCGGAGGCCGCAGAGTGTGACGTCCTCTCGACGGTGACGCCCGTCGAATCGCCTATCGTGAGCGAGGCGGGCGCACACACCCACATCAACGCGATGGGTGCGGACGCCGCCGGCAAACACGAACTCGCGGACGACCTCCTCCTCGACGCGAAAATCGTCATCGACGACCACGAACAGTGCACCCACTCGGGCGAGGTCAACGTCCCCTACTCGGCGGGCGTCCTCACCGACGACGACATCTACGGCGAGATCGGCGAGATCGTCGTCGGCGAAAAGGAGGGCCGCACCGACGCCGACGGCGTCACCGTCTTCGACTCGACCGGCCTCGCGATCCAGGACGTCGCCGCGGCGCACGTCGTCTACGAACACGCGACCGAGAACGACAACGGCACGCAGTTCGACTTCTTCAACCTCTAACTCTGAACGCCGTCACGGCCGGTGCTGCCTTGTCGACGGCGTCGCTACCGACGGCATGGACCTCGACCGATTCGCGGCGGACGCCCCCGACGACGACGCTCCCGACGACGGCCGAGTCTGCGTCGTCGCGACGCGGCCCGACACGTTCGCGCGCTGCCGTGACGGCATCTATCCCGCGCCGCGGTCGTACGACCGGACGCGTGAACGGTTCGACTACATGGCCTTTTACCGGACGGCCCCGGTCTCGGCTGTGACCCACTACGCGCGCGTCGCCGACCGCGTCGAGCAGCGCCGCGGTGCCCCCGGTCCGATGACGGACGACGACTGGGAGGCGCTCGTCGACCCGTTCTCGGACGAGTCAGTCGTCGTCGTCTTCGAACTCGACGACCTCGTCCCGCTCGAGACGCCCGTCGCGAACGACATGAACGGTGTCAGGGGCGCGTGGTACTGCACCGTCGCCGATCTTCGGAGGGCGGAGCGACTCTCGGCGCTGACCGAGCGGGCGACACGGTGACGGGTGGGTCAGTCGCGTCCGCGCACGCCCGATAACGCCCTGATTCCCCGCTCCAGCACCCAGACGATGACGAGGAACGGCAACAGTGGGACGAGAAGCACGAGCATGCCGAGGAGCATCGCCCACCCGATGGAGTCCATCTCGGTGTTCGGGCGAGAGGTGTACCGGGGCGAGACGCTGCGGTAGGTCTTCTTCAGCACGCCCGCGTCGTCCGCAGGCTTGATGTCGGCGTCTGTACTCATGTCAACGAGTAGGGGTGCTGAACGGATAACGGTACGGTTCGGCCGGGCCGAGACCGTTCACTCGATGTGGATGGCCGGGCGGAACGGTACCGCGGCACTCGCGCGGTCGGCGGGGTCGACGATGTCCGCGTCGTCCTCGACGTACAGTTCGACCGTCGCGTCGAACTCGCGCTCGAGGAAGTCGACGGCGTCCTCGTACACCGCCCGTTCGTCGAGGGCCGTCATCGCGTCGAGCGTCCCGTCGTCGAGCCCGCGGAGCTGCTCGGTGAGTTCGCCGACGAGGTCGTTCACGGCGTTCCCACGCTCTCTGAGGTCGGGCTGTTGCATGACCTGGCCCATCACGGCCCCGACGTCGTCGCCGACGTCGGCGACGGTCTCGAACACGTCGTGTTTCCAGCCGGCGGCGACGTACACACGAATCGTCGAGGGGTCGGTTCCCGTCACGTCGACGATGTCGTTGATGTCGTCGGTGAGTCGTTCGATCTGTCGCTCCTCGACCTCGACCGAATCGCGCTCGAGTTCCGCCGTCGCGACGGGCCACGGCGCGTCCTCGGCGGGGGTGCCCGTCAACTGTTCGTGGAGCTCGTTCGCGAGGAACGGCACGAACGGGGCCAGCAGCCTGAGACGCGCCTCGAGGACGTGTCGGAGCGTCCACTGTGCGCGCTCTCGGTCAAGGTCGGCGCGCCGACGGTACCACCTGAGCGACTCCTCGAAGTTGTAGAAGGCGGCCTGTGACGCCGAGCGCGTCTCGGCGTTGTCCATCGCGTCGGTGACCGTTCTGATCGTCTCCTGGAGCTTCGAGAGCAGCCAGTGGTCGACGCCCGCGAGGTCGTCGGGACGCGTCGACGGCCCCTCGCCGTCCGCGGCGAACGTCGACCCCTGCCCCTCGTCGATGAGCTGTGTCGCACGGTTCCAGAACCGGTTCAGCTGGTTCCGCACGCTCTCGACCTGGTCGGCTCGCCAGTCGTAGTCCTGCCACGGCTCCGCCGAGTTCAAGAGGAAGAACCGCACGGTGTCTGCGCCGTACTCCTCGATGGCCGCGCCGGGGAGGACGACGTGGCCCTTCGAGGAGGACATCTTCTCGCCTTCGAGCAGGCCCATCCCCATGATGACGATGCCCTGCGGCCAGTTCTCCCGGCTAAAGAGCTCCGCGTGGTGGAACAGGTAGAACGTCAGGTGGTTCGAGATGAGGTCGTTCGCCGAGAACCGGTAGTCGACGGGGTACCAGTACTCGAACTCCTCGCGCAGGTCGAGCGCGCGCTCGTCGGCCTCGTCGACGGCCTCCTCGCCGTAAAAGAGCGCGTCGAAGAACTCGCGGTCGAGGTCTTCCGCCGGCAGCTCCTGGATGCGGTGTGCCAGCGTGTAGTACGCCATGTAGATGGTCGAGTCCGACAGCGGCTCGATGACGAAGTCACGGTCCCACGGCAGTCTCGTTCCGAGCCCGTAGTTCCGGATACAGGGCCACTCGTTCAGCCAGTCGATGGTGTGAGTGTACTCCCCGCGCGTATTCTCGGGGATGCACTCCATCCCCGCGACCAGTTCCTTCGTCTTCTGTTTCCACGCCTCGTCGTTGTACCGCAGGAACCACGTGTCCTGCTCGGCGACGGCGACCTCGCCGCCACAGCGACAGACCACGTCCTCCGAAAACTCCTGCATCGACCCGAACGCGCCCGCGTCGCGGTAGTGTTCGCGGAACCTCCCTCGCACGTCCTCGACGACCTCGCCGGCGAACTCGTCGTACATCGAGAGCAGGTGCCCCGCGTGGAACTCGCGGTTGTACAGCTCCTGTGTCGCCTCCTCCAACTCGGGGTCGTCCGACGATTCGATGCCGTGTTCCTCGACGGCGTCTCTCGCCGGAATCTCGCCGTAGCCGTCGACCTCGATGATGGGGACCGGCTCGATGGCCTCGACGACGGCGGGGTCGATACCGTACTGTTCCATCCGTTCGTGGTCGGCCTTCGCCTCGCGGAGGGCGACGTAGTCGTCCGGCGAGTGCGCCGGGACCGACATCACGACGCCCGTGGCGTTGTCGGCGTCGACGAACCCCGCGGGCAGGACGAGCACGGAGTCGCCCGTGATGGGGTTTTCGACCTCCTCGCCGACCAGTCGTTCGCCCGTGAACTCCTCGCGGACCTCCACGTCGTGGTCCTGCAAGCGGAGTTT
This sequence comes from Salinigranum halophilum, assembly GCF_007004735.1. Classification (NCBI taxonomy): domain Archaea; kingdom Methanobacteriati; phylum Methanobacteriota; class Halobacteria; order Halobacteriales; family Haloferacaceae; genus Salinigranum; species Salinigranum halophilum. Next base: position 381,892 of record NZ_SSNL01000005.1, on the reverse strand, counting down.
CTCGGTCGCCTTCGCGGAGACGAGCCACGTCTCGCCGTCGACCGTGGCGAGAACGTAGTCGGCGTCGGGGTCGATGTACGCGTTCGTCACCCCCCGGACGGTCTCGGGGCGAAGCGTCGCCATCGGCACGATGACGTCCTCGCCCGCCGACTCCCAGCCGAAGCGGACCAGCGTGTACTCTTGGAACTCCGCCTCCTCGCCCTCGAGGATGTCGTGCGTCGTGACCGGCTGCTCCTCGTTCGTGCAGTACTTGACCGGGTGGAGCCCCTTCTCGAGCAGGCCCCTCTCTTTCAGGGTCTCGTACTGCCACGTGATGAACTGCGAGTAGTGGTCGTCGTTGGTGGTGAACTCCCGCCGCCAGTCGACGGAGAGCCCCAACTGCTTCATTCCGTGTTTGTAGTGGTTCTCGATGAAGTACCGGGCGTACCCCATCGGCGTCTCCAGCTCCTGGAGGGTGTCCTCGGGCACGTTGTACGTGTCGCGGAGGACCGAGAGCTGCTTCTCCTCGCCCTTCTTCAGGCGCTCGACGGCACCGATGATGGGCGTCCCCGTGACGTGCCACGCGATGGGGAACAGGACGGTGTCACCCTGTTGGCGTCGGTACCGCGCGTAGACGTCCGGCACCGTGTACGTCCGGGCGTGTCCGATGTGCATCCCGCCGCTCGGGTACGGGTACGGGACCGTGAGGAACGTCACGTCCTCGTCTTCCGCACCGGGGTCCGGTTCGTATCGCCCCGTCTCGGCCCAGCGCTCCCGCCAGCGCTCCTCGAGTTCCTGCGGGTCGTAATCCATATCGCTTCGTCCGTCTCCGCGGCCTAAAACTACTGCTATACCGTTCGTCTCCGTCGCCGGCTCCGCCGTCAGTGCCGTCGGTCGGGTCTCGGGGAAACACTCAGGTGCGCCGCGGGCGAGCTGGCTGCCGAGAAGACATGGGTGAGCACGCGTCGCGGGTCCAGTCGGCGCTCCGAGAGCGACTCGCCTCGGCCGTCGAGCACCTGGTCTGGCACGTCGAGTACGACCTCGACGGCACGCCCGTCGACGTCGCCGGTGTCTCGGATTCGACGCTCGTCCTCGTCGAACTGGAGTGGCGCCGCGCCGACCCCGTCGACAACACGGCGACGCTGTTTCGACACCTCGCCGACGGCGTTCTCCGGGCGTCGACAGACCGGACGGTCGTCGTCGTTCAACTGTTCACCGCCTACTACGACCTCGTCCGCGGCGGAGTCTCCTCGAAGCGGCAGAACGCCGAGTTCGTCGGCGACCGCATCGCTACGGCGGTTCCACACGTCTCGTACCACGGGGTCTCGCTCCCGCTCTCGCCGCCCCGCGCCGACGGCGACCTTCCCGACGACTGGCGAGACGCCGTCGAGACCGCCGTCGGGTCCGTCTCCGACGCACTGAGGTCTCGGGAGCAGGCGCACGACGGGAGGGAACAACGCGAAGAAACCGGGGGGCGGAGCTGAATCGGGGCGGACGGGTCCGGGGGGCCCGATACGGGGGGCTCGTGGGGGTCTACTCGACGTCGATGTGGTGGCTCTCGTCGTCCTCGTCGTCCGTCTCGACGACGGGGAGGGTGACGGTGAGGACGCCGTTGGTGTACGACGCGCTCGCGGCCTCCTCGCGGACGTCGACGGGGAGGGGGATAGTTCGGCTGACCGAGTGGTGACGTCGCTCGCGGCGGACGTAGTGTTCGGACTCGTACGCGTCGTCGACGTCGTGCTCGGCGCGGATGGTGAGCGCGTCGTTGGCGACGGAGAGGTCGATCTCCGCTTTCTCGAAGCCGGGGAGGTCGGCCGTGACGATCACGCTGTCCTCGCGCTCGGCGACGTCGACCTGGACGCTACCCTGGCTCCACATCGAGGGCAGGGCGTCGCCGGACTCCAGCGCGTGGGCGGGGCGGGAGTCGGCGAAGCGGGCGAACTGGCGGTTCATCTCCTCGAACTGGCGGTTCATGCGCTCGAACATTCGCTCGAAGTCGAACGGGCTGTCACCGAAGTTTGAACGTCGCATCATTGCTGATCAACCCCGTATGACGCGCGCTGAAATCTTAACTATTGCAGGATACGTGGTGGGAAATAGCACACACAGGACTGCTGCTGGCCAAAAACGAGGGGTTGCTGGTTCGGGGGCGGCGGGCGCACCGGCCGTTTCGCCGTGGGGGCCGCCCTAGCTGATGTCGATGGTGTGGGACTCGCCCTCGTCGTCGACGGTCTCCCGGGGGAGGGTGACGGTGAGGACGCCGTTGGCGTACGACGCGCTCGCGGCCTCCTCGTCGATGGCGTCGGGCAGGCGGACGGTTCGAGAGACGGAGCGGTGGGTCCGCTCGCGACGCACGTACCGGGCGTCGTCGTCGCCCGTGCGTTCTTCGGCCGTCTCCTCGTGGTCGGCGTCGATCGTGAGGTCCCGTCCCGACAGCGAGAGCGTGACCTCGTCGCGCTCGAAGCCGGGGAGGTCGGCCGAGACGACGATCTCCTCGTCGGTCTCGGCGACGTCGACGGCTATCTGGTGTGGGCGGGTGGGGATGTTCACGTCGCCGAAGGCGCGATTCATCTGCTCGAAGAACCGTTCGATGTCCGTGAAGGGGTTCGGTCTGTCAGCCATCTCATGTGTCGGTACGTCGGCGACGGATTTGAGCGTTACCCGTGACCCGCGCGTGGGAGCGTCCTCGCCGTGTGGCTCGCACTCGGTCCCGACGGGTGGACGGACGACGCGCTCACCGACGCTCGCTCCTCTCCGGGGGGCGACCCGAGCGACTCAGACCACGTGTCGTGAGTCGTACGACCCGAGCTTTCTGACCCAGCCCTTCCGGGCGATCTCCTCGACCTCGGCGACGGCCTCCTGCGCCCGTGACTCGTAGAGGCCGGCCTCGAAGTCGATGTGGAACAGGTAGTCACCGAGGCGGTTGCCCGACGGCCGCGACTCGATGCGCGAGAGGTTGATGTCGCGCTCGGCGAACGCCTCCAGCAGTTCGAGCAGGAGGCCGGGGTAGTTGGCGTTCGGGTAGACGACGATGGAACTCTTGCCGCCCGCGTCCGACCGTTCGGCCTTCGGCGCGATGACGAGGAACCGCGTCGCGTTCGAGGAGCGGTCCTGGATGTCCTCGGCCAGGATTTCGAGCGTCTCGCCCGCGTTGTCCGGGTGACCGATGCCCGCTACGGTCGGGTCGCTCCGCGCGCGTTCGACCCCACGCGCCGTCGACGCGACGGCCTCGAGCGAGACGTCGGGACACTCCGTCTCGAGGTACGACCGACACTGTGCCAGCGCCTGCGAGTGGCTCGCGACGACGGAGAAGTCGGACCCCTGTGCCAACAGTGCGTGGCGGATGGGTGTGACGACCTCCTGGATGACGGCGACGTCGTACTCCGCGAGGGCGTCGAGGCTCTCGGTGACGGAGCCCTCGATGCTGTTCTCGATGGGGACGACACCACGTTCGTACGTCCCGTCCGCGACGGCCTCGATGATGGAGGTGACCGACTCGCGGAACTCGACGTCGTCGGCGACGGCCTTCGCCGCGCGATGGGAGTACGTCCCGGCGGGTCCGAGGGTGACGGCTTTCATCTCGTCGTTCCTTCACGAGCGCCCGAGAAAAACGCGTCGGGCTACGCTCGCTCCTCTCCCCGCCACGCCGCGAGCGCACGAAACTCCTCGGCCACGGTCGCGACCGCCCCGACGTCCAGCACGCCGCGTTCGGTGACCACGCTATCGACGAACACTGCTGGTGTCACGTCGAACGTCGGATTCGCCACCGCGACGTCGGCGTCACCGTCGTACACCCCCTCTGGAAGTCCTTCCTCACCCGTGACGGTCTCCGCCGTCGCCACCTTGTCGGTGGCCGTGACCACCTCGACGGGGACGGACTCGGTCGCGGCGGCGATGGCCGCCCCACGCGTCCCGGTCTTGTTCAGCACGCGTCCGTCCGGCAGCACGGTATCGGCCCCGACGACTACCCGGTCGACGTCCGTCGCCAGCGCCCCGCTCAAGACGTGGGCGACCGCCGCGTCCGTGACGAGCGTCACGTCGACGCCCGCCTGAGCGAGCCGTTCAGCCACGCCGACGCCTTCGCGGTCCGGACGCGACTCGGCGATGTAGACGTGCGCTGGCCTGCCCGCGCCGGTCTCGCCCGAGAGCGCCCGCTCGACCGTCCCCGACCGTGAGAGGGTGAGCACCGTTTCGCCTGCAACGCGCTCAGCCGCACTCTCGGACGCCTGACGGTCGGCGTCGAGTGCTCGTCCGATTCCGCCGTGTGCGGCCCGTTCGACGGCTGCGACACGCCCGTCGGCCTCGCTCATCGCCCGGTTCACCCGGTTCGAGAGCGCGGTCATGCTCGGCCGGGCGTCGAGGAGGTCGGTGGCGACGGAGACGAGTACGTCCCACGCGGCCGCTTCGTCGCCTGCCACTGCGGCCTCGTCGCGCAGCACCTCCAGCGCCCGCAGCGAGAGCCACGCCGAGCCGTGTTCGGTGTCGTCCTCCAGCGTGTGAACAGTCGGTCGCACGCGGTCGTACGCCTCCCAGAGCATCGGTACCGTCTCACGGCGGCGTATCTCGGGTGGCGCGACCCACGCCGTCTCGGCGACCTCATCGTTCGGGTCGACGTCTCGGTCACTGACGTCGAACAGGAACGGGTGGACGACCCAGCGGACCGAGAGGTCGTCGTCGGTGAACGCGAGGGGGACACCGCCGCGGACGAACGTCACCGCATCCCCGAGGGCTGTCTCCTCGTCAATCTCCCATCGAGCGGCCGCCTCGGGGTCTCCCTCGGCGTAGCCCGACACGGCACCCCACTTCCCGGCGTAGGTCCCGACGCTGTCGCTCCGTCGGAGCAGCAGTACCTCGCCCGCGTCGCGGAGGAAGACGGTCACGACGTGTCGGTCGTCGCTCGTTTCGCTGGCCATGCGCGAGTCCACGTCGTCGACGCCGATAAGCCCCGGTCAGAACGCTACTGGTCGGCGCAGAGTTCCACGAAGTTCCGCAGGATTCGCAGCCCCGTCTCCCCCGACTTCTCGGGGTGGAACTGCGTCCCGAAGACGTTCCCCGCCTCGTTGGCGATGACCGAGGGGAAGTCGATGCCGTAGTCGGTGGTCGCTACGACTGCCTCGTCGTCGTCCGGCGCGGCGTAGTACGAGTGGACGAAGTAGGCGTAGCCACCGTCGACCCCCTCGACGAGCGGGTGGTCCCGCTCGACCTCGAGTTCGTTCCACCCCATGTGCGGCACCTTCTGCCCCTCGTCGAACCGGCGGTTCCGCCCCGGAATGAAGTCGAGACCCTCCACCTCGCCCTCGCCCGCGTGGTCGGCCTCCTCGCTGGAGGTGAGGAGCATCTGCATGCCGAGACAGATGCCGAAGACGGGCGTGCCGTCCGCGGCGGCGTCGGCGAGCGCCTCGCGGAACGGCCCCGCGTTCTCCATCCCCTCGCTGAACGCCCCGACCCCGGGCAGCACGATTCCGTCGGCGTCGTCGAACGTCGCGGGGTCGTCGGAGATGGTGACGTCGGCGCCCGCGCGTTCGAGGCCGCGCATCGCCGAGCGGAGGTTGCCGAGCCCGTAGTCCACCATGACCACGGACGCGAGCGTCTCCTCGACGGGTTCCGATGTGCTCATACCCGGTGTACAGCGGTCGCGCTCAAGTGCGTTTCCGTTCGCGCGACCTTCGCGACTGCCCGTCTCACCTCCCGACTGGGCCTCAGCGCTCGCGTGGTGTCCGGAGACGGCTCCCCGGCATCCCGGCCGGTGGGGCGAACTTATCTGGTCGACGGGCGTTCGTCCGCTATGCGCCCGGTCCCGACCAACGAGTCGTCGCCACTGGCTGTCGCGGGGCTCGTCGCGGCCAACGCCGTGCCCGTCCTCGGTGTCCTCTTCTTGGGGTGGCAGCTCTCGGTCGTCATGGTCATCTACTGGGTCGAGAGCGGACTCATCGGTGCTTTGAACCTCCCCAAGATACTGCTCGCTGCGGGGTCCGACGTCCCCGCGAACTTCAACGCCACCATCAACGGCCGGCAGGTCGACCTCTCGGGACCCAGCGAGCCGCGAGACGGCCTCCACCTCTACACCGAGAACGCCGGCATCGCGGGCTTCTTCCTCGCACACTACGGGATTTTCTGGGTCGTCCACGGCGTCTTCGTCTTCTCGGTGTTCGCACCCGCCCCCTTCTCGGGTGCCTACGGGCTCTCCACCGTCGTCCTCGGCGTCCTCGGGATGGTCGTGAGCCACGCCGGGTCGTTCCTCGTCAACTTCGTCGGCAACGAGGAGTACCGGGCGACGTCTCCCGGGATGCAGATGAAAGCGCCGTACAGCCGGGTCGTCGTCCTCCACCTCACCATCATCCTCGGGGCGTTCGTGGTCACCCTGGTCGGCGCGCCCATCGCCGCGTTGCTCCTCCTCGTCGGGCTGAAGACGGTGACCGACCTCGCCGCACACCTCAGAGAGCACCGCCGGGCGGCCGAGCGTCGCCGCGAACAGGCCGAGGCGAGCGAGCGCGACCGACGGGCCGAGGTCGTCGAGGTCGGCTGAGCTCCGGCCATCTCGGGCGGTCAGAAGTCGCCGAGGCTCGACTGTCCGTCGCTTCCCTCACGCACCCCCGCGAGCCGTGCGGCTTCGGCGATGGTCTCGAAGAAGCCGTCTCGCTGGCTGCGGTCGTACAGCGTCGCGGCCGGGTGGACCGAGACGAGGAGGCGCGTCGACGTCTCCCCGACCCGGAGGTCGTGGACGCTTCCAGCCTCCTTCGTCACGGCGACGGAGCGTTCGAGCAGGTGCTGTGAGGGAACCTTGCCGAGCGTCACGACCACGTCCGGAGCCACGTTCTGGAGTTCGGCCTCGAGAAAGCCCCGGCAGTTCGAGAGTTCGTCCGCGGTGGGGTCGCGGTTCTCCGGCGGCCGACACCGGACGCAGTTCGTGATGCGGACGTCCGCTCGGGCCAGGCCGGCATCGCGGAGGGCGTCGTCGAGGACGGTCCCCGAGCGTCCCACGAACGGCTCGCCCTCCTCGTCCTCTGTCGCGCCCGGGCCCTCGCCGACGAAGACGATGTCGGCGTCGTCGGGACCGACGCCGTTGACGATGCGACTCCGCGACTCGACGAGTTCCGGACAGCGCTCACACGCCGTCACGCGACGCCCGTCGAACTCGACGCCAGGCTCGGTGTCCATATCCGGTGGGTGGTCCGGGGCCACTTAACATCGGTCGGTAGCGTCCGCGACGCCGGTCAGTCGTCGCCGAGCCGCCACCGCCGTGCGCCCCGTGCCGCCAGTCGTGCTACCCGGAGCGGTTCGGGCCGACCGCCCTCGGGGGTGAACGCTCGGACGACCTCGGTCGCCTCGGCGTCGTCGCAGCCGACCCCGCGCAAAAACACCGTCTCGTCGTTCACCACGACGCGTCGACGGGGCGGTAACCGTCGATAGGTGGCGAGCCGCCGCTCGAGCGCCACACCCTCGAACGCCTCCCGGAGGGCCGGTTCGAGGCCGGAACTCTCCTCGAACGACACCGAGAGCACCGGGCGGTCGACGGTCGTGGCCAGCCGGTCGAGGTCGACGAGGTTGAACCAGGCCGGCGCGACACCCGACACGAGGACGTATCGGACGTCCTCACGGTCGAGGGTCGTGAGAAGCGACGCGACCGCGCTCGTCGCGTCGGTGCCGCCGACGGTACAGGTCTCGAACGCGAAGCCGTCGACGACGCGGTCGGCACGAACGACCGCGCCGCAGAGGACGCTCGGGTCACCCGCTGTCGCCCCGTCGGACGCGGCGACGCCGACGGCACGGACGCCGGATTTCACCTCAGTCCTCGGTCTGTTTGATGTCTTGCAGTCGGTCGAGCAGTTCGTCGTTCGATGCGCCGATATCGAACTCGACGGAGCCGTCGTGAGTGTTTCTCGCGGTCTGTTCTGCCTCCTCTTCGTCGTAGTCTGCGTCGATCTCCTGCTTTTCTTGCTCGGACTCGTCGTAGCTACCGAACCCCATCTCGTGTTACACTAGTCGATGCGTCCCAAAAAAACTGCACGACTGTTTTCACGTCCAAGTGACGTTGGTTTTCTGACGTCGGTCTCCGAGACGAACTCCTGGTTTTAACCTACTGGCCACAGAGGAGCGGCCATGAGCGAAGCCGTCGTGACTGTCACCGCGGACGCCGAACAGTTCACCTGTAACGCCTATCTGCTGCTCGGTGAGACCCCGACGCTCGTCGACGCGGGGACGATGCCCGGCGTCGTCGACGTCGTCGCCGAACACACCGACACGCTCGACCGGGTCGTCTTGACCCACCAGCACTCCGACCACATCGGGCAACTGGACGCGGTGCTCGACGCGTTCGACGCCGACCTGTACGCCTACGCGGAGCACCCTCGGCGGACGACGGAACTGAACGACGGCGACGAGGTTGCGATGGGCGACGAGTCGTTCGAGGTGGTGTACACCCCCGGTCACGCGGCCGACCACGTCTCGTTCGTCTCCGAGACGCGCCTGTTCAGCGGCGACGTCGTCGTCTACAACGACGGCGCGTACGACGACGGGAGCTTCGGCCGGACCGACATGGCCGGCCAGTCCCGGGAGCGACTCATCGCGAGCCTCAAGTCGCTGCTCGAGCGCCTCCCGGACTCGGTCACCTCGATGTACGCCGGCCACGGCGACCCGTTCCACGTGGCCGACCACGACGAGTCGGTCCGTGCGGTCGTCGAGCGGGCGCTCTCGCGCGCCGAACGACGCCAGCCGAAGTACCCCGAGAACTGAGGGTCGCGCGCTCGCGTGACGCGTCGCTCGCGACTGTGGTCGTGGTCGAGAACGGGGTACTGCGGTCGACGAACGCGAACGGCTGCGGTCAGGCCGCCCGTCGCTCTTTCGACTTGGGGCGGAGGTTCTTGTACCCGCACTTGCGGCAACTCGTCGCCCGCTGGGGGTTCCGTGCGTTACAGCGCATGCAGATCTGCTTGCTCAGCGTCCGTTCCTCGGCAGCGTCGAAACTCGCCATACCTCTCGGTACTGGACTCGGCGTGATAATGCTTGCGAGACGGCCGTCCGCCCGCTCGGGGTGAGAAAACGGACCTACGCCGAGGCCTCGGTCAGTGCGGCCTCGATGTCCTCGCGCTGGGTGACGCCGACGAACCGGTCGACGACGCCCTCGTCGGTCTCGACGACGAGCGTCGGGAGCGACCGGACCTGGTACTCGTTGGCGACGTCCTGCTTCTCGTCGACGTCGACCTTCTCGAGTTCGAGGTCGTCGCCCCACTCGGCGACGATCTCCTCGAGGATGGCGTCTTGCTGCTTACACGGGCCACACCAGTCGGCGTAGAAGTCTTTGAGTCGGACGCTCATTGCGTCACGATGATTGCCAATTCGGGGAGATAAGGATTTCCCACTCGCCGAGCGGGCCGCGGGGAACGAAACGTTTAGGCGCTCGACCTCTCATGTGAGCATATGAGCAGTGGCCAGAACAGCGGCGGCCTGATGTCGAGCGCGGGGCTCGTCCGCTACTTCGACGCGGAAGACCGCAACGCGATCCGTATCGACCCCAAGACCGTCGTGGCGTTCGGTCTCCTCTTCGGCGTCCTCGTGATGGTGCTGAACGTCGTCGCGCTGTAGGCGTTCTCTCCTCCGACTCCGCCTCGACGCTCCCCGACCAGCCCCGCCGCTGCGTGACGCGTCATTTTTATCGGTCCCCTCCTCACCTCCGCGTATGATCCACGCGGGCGTCATCGCCGTCCAGGGCGACGTCTCGGAACACGCACGAGCTATCGAGCGGGCCGCCGCGGCCCACGACGAGGAGGCGACGGTCCACGAGATTCGCCAGGCCGGCGTCGTCCCCGACTGCGACGTGTTGCTCATGCCCGGCGGCGAGTCGACGACCATCTCCCGACTCCTCCAGCAGGAAGGGATTGCGCCCGAGGTACAGGCGCACGTCGCCGCGGGCAAGCCCGTTCTCGCCACCTGTGCGGGACTCATCGTCGCCTCCCACGACGCGAAGGACGACCGGGTCGAGACGCTCGACCTCGTCGACGTGACCGTCGACCGCAACGCGTTCGGCCGGCAGGTCGACAGCTTCGAGGCCCCTGTCGACGTCACCGGGCTCGACGACCCCTTCCCCGCGGTGTTCATCCGTGCCCCCCTCATCGACGAGGTGGGCGAGGGCGTCGAGGTGCTGGCCGAGTGGGAGGGGCGTCCCGTCGCGGTCCGCGACGGCCCCGTCGTCGGCACCTCCTTTCACCCCGAACTCACCGACGACGTCCGCCTCCACCGCCTGACGTTCTTCGCAGACCTCGTGGCCGAGGCGGCCGACTGACCGGAAGAAGACGCAGGCTTTTCGCTCCCCGGGAGTGTCTCTCGGTGCATGAGCGACGATTCCGGTCCGGACGAGTCGGCCGCTGTCGAGGACACAGACGTCCTCGACTCCCTCTTTGCGACCATCGAACAGCGAAAGCGCGACCTCCCCGAGGGGTCGTACACCACCTCGCTGTTCACCCACGAGAAGGGCGAGAACGCCGTCCTGGAGAAACTCGGCGAGGAGTCGACCGAACTCGTCCTCGCGGCGAAGGACGACGACGACGCCGAGTTGCTGTCCGAGTCCGCCGACTTCGTCTACCACCTCCTCGTCCTGCTGGCGATGAAGGACCTCGACGTCGACGACCTCAGAGACGAACTCGAAGCGCGGTTCTGAGTGAGAGACGACGGTCCCGACCGACGGGCCCCACGTGCGCTCCCGACGACGCGGACGAGGCGGCGGTTCACCGCGCCCGTGCACCGCACTCCCTCCTGGGTCCACTCCCGTCGCTACTGGAACCGCACGCCCAGGTCGTGCATCTTCTCGTTGTTCTGTGCGACGTTGATGAGAAGCGGCGTGAGTCCCTCGATTTCGGCCGCGTTGGCGATGCCGCCGGCGTCGAGCGCGCGCAGGCCCTGAATCTCCTCGGCGAGTCGCGTCACGATGTCGTTCGCGTCGGGGTCGTCGCCCACGACGAGCGTATCGATTTCCAACTCGGCGTCGAGGTCGGCGAGTCGGCCAGCGGCGAGGTTGTGGAACGCCCCGACGACGTGGACGCCGTCGGGCGCGGCGTCGGCGACGATCCGGGTGACCGACCCCGCCCCGGGGCGGTGGTAGTGAAAGCCGTCGTCGTCGCGCTTGATGCCCGTCGCGGGTGAGACGAGGATGTCACCCTCCGACAGCGAGTCAGCGACGGCCGAGACGGTGTCGTCGACGTGGTACGGCGGGACCGCGAGGACGACGACGCGTGCACGGTCGGCGGCCATCTCGTTGGCGAACCCTTTGATGTTCGCGTCGACGCCGCGGCTGTCCAGTTCGGTCAGATACTCTTCGACCTTCTCGCGGGCGCGGTCGGGGTCGCGTGACCCGACCAGGACCTCGTGGTCGGTGTCGTACGCCCACCGAAGCGCGAGTCCCTGGCCGATATCGCCCGTTCCGCCGAGCAGTGCGATTCGCATGTGTGGATGCGGGGACGGCCGAGAGGTAAGCGTTGCGTGACCGGTCGAAGCTGCCGTCCGCTCGGTCACTCCCGCTCGTCCTCGGACCCGCGTCCGAGCAGCCGTCCGAGGTTGAACCGTTCGAACCCCTCGCGGTAGACCAGCCAGTACGCGGCGAGCGGTGCGACGAGCAGCGTCGCGCCGAGTCCGTAGGTCTGTGCCGCCGTGCCCGCCGGCAAGAGCCCCGCAGCGAGCGACACGCCGAGCAGGTCGAGGGCGAGCATCGTGACGACGTACGTCGGGAAGCGGCCCATACCCGCTCTCTCGACGGCGGTGCGCATAGCTCCGTCTCTTCAGGCTCAGACGTCGCCGAACAGCGCGGACAGGTCGTTGACCGTCTCGACCACCGCGTCGGCACCCACGGCGACGAACTTCTCTCTCCCGTCGCTCCCCCGAAGCCCGCCCGTGAGGACACCGATGCCGTAGTACTCGCGGTCGGAGTCTTCCGCCGCCGCCCGGACCGCCGTCCGGACGTCGTCGAGGGTGTCGCCGGCGAAGGCGACGCTGTCGGCTCCGAACCGCTCGGCGAGCGTCACGAGCGCGTGTGGGTGCGGCTTTCCCTCCGCCCAGTCGTCCATGGTGAAGCGGTGTTCGTCGGGGACCACGAGGCCGACGCGTTCGAGGGCGATGTCGGCCTCGGCGGCCGGACGTCCCGTCAGCACGCCGAGGTCGTACTCCGCCGCGAGCGCCTCCAGCGCGCCGTCGGTGACGAGTACCGGTTCGTCGTGGATGTAGCCCGCCGACTCGAACGGCGGCTCCGACCCCTCGAGTTCGCGGTAGAGGTCGCTCCCGAGGTACAACGCCTGGAACACGGCTCTGAGCCGCGGCGGGTCCCACGCCTCACGGACGCGGTCGTACGCGTCGGGGTCGAGTTCGGCTTCAGCGACCCGCTCTGCGGCGTCCAGCCCGCCACCGGCGTCGGCAATCGCCGCGGTGAACGTCTCGACCGCCGCGTCGTACCCCTCTCGGCCGGCGAGGACGAACAGCGCGGCAGCGTAGGTGAGCTCCCAGTCGTTGTTGAACCCGCCGGCGTCCTTGAACGCCTGAATCGCCGCTGACGGGAGGGTCTCGTCGTACACTCGCTCGATGGACTCGACGATGGCTCGTCGGTACGAGTCGGCGACGTCGACGAGTACGCCATCGATGTCGAGGACGACGGCATCGACCTGCATACGTTCGTTCGGGTGCGCCGGCGTCTTGTGCGTTCGGATTCTTTTCACGCCCGCGGAGCGCGGCGCGTAGATGACGCACGTCTGACGGCCGTCGCACGCAGAGTTATACCCCCGGCGCGGTTGATTTCGGACGATGTCTGTACACGCACGAACACTCGTCGTGAGCGGTGTTCGACGGGTCACCTCCCCCGCTGGAGCGGCGCTCTTCGTCACGTTCGTCCTCGCCCTCGCGGCGCTCAACGCGGCGGTGAACACCCTCCTCACCGCCATCGCCGGAACACCACTGCCGACGGGCGGGACGGTCGCCGAGTACGGTGTCGTCCTCCCGGTCCACCCCGCGCTGGCCGCCGTCGTCGCGCTGGTGACGCTCCTCGTCGGCTCGTTCGCCATCGTCGTCGGGAGTCGAGCACTCCTCGGGCAGTCGGTCTCGCGGTGGACCGACCCGCTCGAGTGTCTCACCCATCGCGTCGTCCCCGCGACGCTCGCCGTTCTCGTCGGCTCCGTCGCCGTCCTCCTCGCGGTCGGGTTCGGGACCGCCCTGCTCGTCGTTCCGGGGCTGGTCGTCGCCGGCCACCTCCTGCTCGTCCCGAGTGTCCTCGCGGCCGAGGACGTGGGCGTGTTCGCCGCGCTCCGACGAAGCTGGCAGCGTGCGGCCGACGACCGACTCGAACTGGTGACGGCGGCGCTCACGCTTGTCGTCCCGGCCGCGCTCGTCGTCGTCGGCACCAGCCTCACGTACGTCCTGCCCGCGACCGTTGAGTTCGGCCTCGGTGTCGTCGTCGGTGCCGCGCTCCTCGCTGCGTGGCTCGGGGTCGCGACGGAGGCGTACCACCAGCTCGGGTCGAGCACCCCGCGTGCGGCGACTCGAAGCCGAAACGACCGCGCGAGCAGAGCCTTATAGTAAGAAAACAAACAATAGTAAGACACGCGTCAGACGTATTTTGAAGCCTTCTACTGCTATAATAGTCTCCGGTACATTTAACAGTTGATAGATTGAGTATCGGCTATGCAACGACGCCAGGTACTCGCTGCGCTCGGTGCCCTCCTCTCGGCCGGCTGTCTGGGTGCGAAACGCCCCGACTCCGCGTCGGGAGTCCGCACCGAGGGCGGTCAACCGCTCGGAACGTCCACGCCCCGAGCGACGGCGACCCCCGAACCGACGCCCGAACCGACAGCGACCCCCGAACCAACCGAGACGCCCGAACCGGGGCCGTCGGACGCGGACATCGACGCCGGCGAGGAGGCCATCGAGGACGTCCAGTCGGCGTTCGGCGACGCGGTCGACGCGTACACCGGCTCCGACGACGGCGACCTGTCCGACGTGTCGGTCACCGGCGACTCGTTCGACGTACGCTCCGTCCTCCTCTCGCTCGACACCGTCCAGTCCGAACTGGCCGCCGCGGCCAACGCGGCCGTCACGGACGCCCAGCGCGAGACCATCGAGTCCCTCCGGGCGGCGGAGCAGTTCCTGACGCAGGCGGCACTCGCCCAGTCGTACCTCCAGCAGTGCGTCGAACGCCTCGACGCGGCACACGCCGCCTTCGACGAGGACGCGGACCCCGACGACGAACTCGACGCGGTTCAGACGGCCGAGAACCGCTTCGACACGATGTTCGACCGCGGAGACGAGGCCGTCTCCACGCTGAAAGACGACATCGACGCCGACGCCGTGGTCGTCGCCGAACCGTTCGACGACGACACCTACGACGACACAGTCTCGGCGTTCGAAGCCCTCCGCGCCCTGCTCGACGACGCGTCTTCGGGACTGGACCGGATGCTCCAGGGGCTCGACGAGTTCATCGAGGCCCGCGAGGACGAGGACGACGGCGACGACGACGAGGCCGCGGACAAAGCCGACGAGGCGCGCGAACTGTTCGAGGAGGCGTACGACCTCTTCGACGACGCGGCCGACACCGCGGACGACGACGACCGAGACGACCTGGCCGAACTGCTCGAGTCGCTCCGGACGGTCGCCGACGACCGGTTCATCGAGGCCGACGACTTCTACGACGACGTCTCGTAAGCGTCCCGGCGCGCCGCTCGCGGTCACGGGCGGCGCACCGCTTTTGTTCGCTGCCCACCCATCGGTGAGTATGCAGACGCTGGACCGTCCCGTCCCTGTCGAGACCGCTGCCGAACTCGACGCGCTCGTCGCGGAACACCCGCTCGTCCTCGTCGAGTTCTACACGAACGGGTGTGCGATATGTCAGTCTATCGAACCGGTCCTGGGCAACGTCGCCCGCGCCTCCGACGTCGTGGTGGCGACGTGCAACCCGCAGACGGACCTCTCGCTGGTCGAGCGATTCAACGTCCAGAGCGTGCCGACGCTGGTGCTCCTCGAAGACGGCGCGGAGGTCGGTCGCCTCGCCGAGGGCTTCCAGGGGGCACAGTCTATCGTCGACTTCGTCGAGGAGTCGCGGTCCGGATAAGGATTTTCGAAACTGATACTCGGCGGCACAGATTCAAGTACGAGTCGGGAATCCGCTCGGGTATGGATACGCTCACGCTCCGCGACCGACTCGTCTTCGTCGTCCTCGCGGCGGGAACCGTCGGGCTGTCGATGGCGTCGTCGTCGACGCTCGCGTTTTGAGTTACGACTGTTCGCCCGGTTCCGGCGGCAGGCCCTCCTCGTCGATGACGTTCCCGTCGTCGTCGACGGTGACGACGCCGCGGTTGTTCACCGCGTACGGGTCGAGGCCGATCTCCTCCATGAACTGCTTGTAGAGCCGTTCGGCCGTCTCGGCGTCCTTCTGCCTGTCGGAGGCGCGGTCGCACAGTTCGACGAGGTCCTCGGGCACGTCGTTCTCGTGGACGATCCAGTGGTTGATGAGGTCCGACAGTCGGCGGATGGGTGAGGTGAAGTGCCCGTAGATGTCGAAGTTCAGCGCGTGGTGCCCGCCGAACGGGTCGTTCATGTACTTCGCGCGGGGCATCACCCGGAGGACGGCACGCTGAATCTTGTTGAGCGCCCGCCCCGGTGCCTCTTCGAGCGCCGCGTTGACGGCCTTCCGCGGGTCGTCGAACGACGACCCCGGAATCGAGACGCCTTCGAGTTCCATGATCTCTCGTAGCGCCTTGTCCCACTGGTCCGGCGTGGGCTGGGGGTGGACGCGGTACATCGCCTCGACGCCGCGCCCCCACATGAGTTCGTGCGTGACGGCCTTGTTCGCCTTCAGCATGCACTCTTCGATGATGGTGTGCGCACGGTCGCGGCTCGGGTTGAGCACGAGCGACCCGTCCTCCTTCCGCTGTTCGTGCATCTTGTCGGCGAGTTCGTACGCGAGGACGTTCTCCTCGTGAAGCGGGCTCTCCGCCTCGTCGAGGCGGTTCTCACACTGGGTGTAGGTGAGCCGCTCGTCGGAGTTGATGACCGACTTGTAGATGTCGACGGACTCGAACGAGAGCGTCTCGCGGTCGATGTGCATCTCGACCGTGTGGGCGAGACGGTCCTCGTTCGGGACGAGCGAGCAGACGGTCTCGGCGAGGGTGGGCGGGAGCATGTGGACCGTGTAGGCGGGGAGATAGACCGTGTTCCCGCGCTTGACCGCCTCGGCCCACATCTCCGACCCGGGGTGGACGTAGTGAGAGACGTCGGCGATGTGGACCCACAGCGTGTACGTCTCCTCGCCTTTCTCGATAGAGATGGCGTCGTCGAAGTCCTGCGCGTCGGCGGGGTCCGTCGTCCACGTCGTCAGGTCGCGGAGGTCTCGACGTTCGTCGACCTCGTTTTGAATCTCCGCCTGGACGTCCTCGGTTCGCTCTTCCGCCTCGCGGAGGACGGCGTGGGGGAACTTGTCCCGCAGTTCGAACTCCTCGAAGAGCTCCTCCCGCTTGTTCTTGAGGTGGCGGGCGACCTCGGCGTCGATCTCGACCGGGCCCTGTCCTTCGGCGGTCCCGGCGTACGCCTGATCTTCGTTCGACATGCACTGCGATAAAAGCGAGAGGTAGTTAGGCGTGTCGGGCCGGCTGTCTTCCCCGTCAGGTGACGACGAACGTGCCCGCGTCGCTGTGGGGTGTCGCGGGCGTCTCCCCGGAGTCGGTCACGCGAGCGCGTAACGGGTTCGGAGAACGACAGCGGCATCGCCGAAGCCGCGGATGTGTAACGTGGACGAACAGCCCGAGACAGAGAGACAGAGAGCAGACACACCGACACGAGGCGCGAGAGGAGACGACGGGGAACGACCCGAGCGCTCAGCGTTCGCGTTCTTCGGGCGACCCGTACCGCTCCTCGACGGCCCCGACGTAGCGGGAGAGGAACTCCTCCTGACTGAGGCCGTCCTGTTCGATACTGAGGATGAGCGATTCGAGTTCGTTCCGCGGCTGGTGGCAGAGCGTGCGGTAACACGCCTTGCAGAGGTACTCGAACTCCTTGTCGTGTCGGTCCCAGCGGTTCCCCTCCTTGTCGTACTCGCGCGCGTCGGCGCGGAGCACCGACTCGCCACAGGCGATGCAGACGACGGTTTTTCGGTCTCGGTTCGACCGAGAACGCCACATACTCCCTCACATGGCCGGGGGTTACTTAGCGTTTATCAGCCGCGTCTGACGCGGGTCGCACGCGTCCCGTCGTCGCGTCCGTCCCACCCGACGGTTCGGCGGCAGGTGCTCGCCGACGTCTCGGACGTCGGTCGGCTCCGGTGCGCGCTTCGGCACGCGCGAGCGCCCCGTCACAGACGAGTCGCATCGGTCGTTTTATCGGGTGGGGCGGTCCACCTGCAGCTATGAAAGTAAAGTCTCGACACCACCTCAGGAGCGACGAGATCCGCGACCTGCGCGAGACCATCGAGGCGGAGACGGGCGTCGACGTCGACGGCGACGCCTTCGAGAAGGTCGACCTCACCGAGACCCAGTTCGACATCGTCCTCGTCGACGGGGACCCGGCGGTGATGTTCGTCGACGGCGACCCGTACCTCACGGTCACCGGCGCGAACGCGTACACGCCGACGGAACACGTCGTGACCGTCGACGCCGGCGCGGTCTCGTTCGTCTCCGGCGGTGCGGACGTGATGCGCCCCGGCATCGTCGACGCCGACGAGGACATCGCCGCGGGCGACCTCGTCGCCATCAGAGAGGAGACCCACGGGAAGGTCCTCGCCATCGGCCGCGCGCTCGTCCCCGGCTCCGAGATGCTCGGTGACTCGGGGAAGGTCGTCGAGAGCGTCCACCACGTCGGCGACGACCTCTTCGAGCTGAGTATCTGAGCCCGTCCGCCCTCCGCCATGTCACACCGTTTTCACCTCGTCGACGTCTTCGCCGAGACACCGTACTCGGGGAACCAGCTCGCGGTCTTCCACGACACGGCTGACCTCTCCGCCGCGGAGATGCAGACGCTCACCCGGGAGATGAACTACTCCGAGTCTACGTTCGTCGCGTCGACCGCACCCACCGACGGACCGTACGACGTCAGGATCTTCGACCCGGCCGAGGAACTCGCCTTCGCGGGCCACCCCACCATCGGCACCGCCGCCGTCATCCGCGAGTTCGTCCGCGACGACTCGCCGGACGAACTCACGCTCTCGCTCGGTGTCGGCGACATCTCGGTGACCGTCGAAGCACACGACGGCACGGAGCGGTACTGGGTCCACCAGGTGCCACCCACCTTCGACGAGACCCTCGACCACGCGGTCGCCGCACGCATCCTGGGGCTCGACGTCGGTGACCTCGACGAGCGCTACCCGGTCGAACTCGTCTCGACCGGGCTCCCCACGCTCGTCGTCCCGCTCCGGTCGCTCGACGCCCTCGGACGCGCGGCGACGCAGGCCGAGCCGTACCACGAGGACCTCATCGAGCCGTTCGGGAACGTGAACCTCCTCGTCTTCGCGCCCGAGACGCGGGGCGACGCGGACCTCGCCGTCCGCGTCTTCGCCGACGCCGCCGGTGTCCCCGAGGACCCCGCGACCGGCTCTTCGAACGGCTGTCTCGCCGCCTACCTCGTCGCCCATCGGTACTTCGACGCCGACGAACTCGATATCAGTGTCGAGCAGGGTCACGAGATGGGCCGGCCGTCGCTCCTCCACCTCCGGGCGCACGACGGCGACGACATCAGCGTCTCCGTCGGTGGGCGCGTCCAGCCCGTCGCGGAGGGACGACTGCTGTAACGCCGCGGCGCTCTGCGGTCCGGTCGGTTCTCGCCGCGTGCAGACCGACCCGTCGCTATATCAGTCTCCGGGGTGATGTCACTGTATGTACACTCGACTGTTGTTTCCGACCGATGGGAGCGACCCTGCCCGGGCGGCACTCGAGTACGCGCTCGACGTCGCGGCCGACCACGACGCGACGCTCCACGTGCTCACCGTCGCGGACACGAACCAGGACAGCCTCACCCGTATCGGCGGGCAGGTCGTCGACGTCCTCGAATCCGCCGGTCGGGAGGTGGTCGACGAGGCGGTCGACCGCGCGGACGCTCGCGGCGTCGAGACGGTCTCGGCCGTCCTGCAGGGCGACCCGGCGAAGACTATCGTCGACTACGCCGACGAGTACGACATCGACCTCGTCGTCATGCCGACGCACGGGCGAACGGGGCTCACGAGGGTCTTCCTCGGGAGCGTCACGGAGCGGGTCGTCGGCGCTGCGACGGTCCCGGTGGTCGTCGTCACCCCCGAGGAGGACCGCGAGTTCGTCTACCCGCCGCGGACGGTCCTCGTCGCCACCGACGGGAGCGCAGCCGCCGGGTTGGCGCTCGAATCGGGTATCGCCCTCGCCCGGGCGACGGGCGCGGCGTTGCATCTCTTACACGTCGTCGAGACGGCGAGCCTCGGCTTCGACGTGCGCTCGGCCGTCGCCAGCGAGGAGTTCGACCAGCGGGCGGACGAGATTCTGACCGAGGCAGTCGCGCGTGCGGAGGACGCCGGCGTCGACGTGGTGACGCGGTCGACGGCGCACGGCCGTCCCTACCGCGAGATTCGGTCGTATCTGACGGACAACGAGGTCGACCTCGTCTCCCTCGGCGTCCACGGCGAGACCGACTTCAGCCGCTCGGTCCTCGGGGGCGTCGCCACGAAGATCGTCCGGAGTTCGCCCGTCCCCGTGCTGTTGCGACGGGAACCCGACGACGTCGACTCCTGACCGCCGCCGTCTCCCCCGTCGTCCCCGAGTCAGCCGATGTCATGCGGGTGTCTGACGTAAAACTAAGCCCCCACATCGCACTGTACTGTGCATGGGAATCATGAATAAGCTCCTGAGTGGGGGGCAGAGTCACAGCACGGACGACTACGTCACGCTCGACCTGGACGACTTCGACACCGCCCGCGGCGGTGAGGCACGCACGCAGGTTCACATCGCCGAAATCGGCGGCCAGACGGACGTCATCGCCATCAAAGACGCCGTCTACGACGGCGACATCGTCATCGCCGACGTCACCCGCCTCCGCATCAACGACAGCACGATGGAGCACATCATCGACGACCTCCAGCAGGTCGCCCGCGAGGTCGACGGCGACATCGTCCAGAAGGGCGACGACCAGATTATCATCGTCCCGCAGGGCTGTGGCATCTCCCGCCGCAAACTCGCCTGACGGTCCCGCTGACGCCGAACTGAGGCTTTCTCTCGCCGACACACGACTCCCGAGCGTCGCGGACGTCGCCCCGTCATCTCAGCGAACCTGACGTTCGGCGCGACTACCGGAAACAGTCTTGTACTGAAAAAGCAAATTTATGTGGGATGACGATATCTCGGACCCTTCGCACCGTGCTCGTCACGCTGCTCGTCCTCGTGGTCTCCACCAGCCCCGTGGCGGGTCTCGTCGCCGTCGAGTCGGTGACGGGCCACACCCCCGTCGCCGTCGTCGCACAGACGGACGACCCCGGCGTCGACGCGCTCCAGACGCGACTCCGCGAACAGAACCGGACGCTCGACCGTCTGAACGACTCGCTCACCGCACAGCGCCGCTCGCACGAGCGGCTCCGCGAACGGTTGAACGAGACGAACGCGACGCTCGACCGACTCCGTGAGCGCCACCGCGAGCAGGTCCGGGTCGCCGACAACCTCGGCGGTCCCGCCGCGACGGCCGGCCAGCGACAGGCCGCGATGCGGCTTCGGACGCAGCTACGGACCCAAGCACAGACCATGACGGCGGTACAGACACGCACCCGCGAGCAGGCGCGGGCGCTGGCGCGTCTCGGCGACCAGCTCCGCGAGCGACAGCGCACGCAGGCACAGCTGCGGACGCAGAACCGCGAGCTCGCCCGACTCACCGCACAGCTGCGCAACGGGAGCGACGCGGCGACGCTCGACCGCCTCCGGACGCAGGCTCGCGAACAGAACGCGACCGCGACACGACTCCGCACGCAACTGCGAGCCGAGAACGGCACGCTCGCGGGGGTGCGAGCGAGCGTCCGCGCCCAACAGCGCGAAGCGGCCGGGCTTCGACAGGGGATGCGCGAGCAGCGCGCGGCGGCGCGCCAGTACGCCGGTGACGGCCCCGGTGGCGATGGGTCGGGAGCCGGTGGGGGCGGAAGCGGCGGTCAGTCGGCGCTCGCTGCGCAGTCGTTCACGTTCGCCGAGGCACTCGCCGTGCCCGGTCCGAGCCACCCCGCAGACGTCGGCGAGTTCCAGTCGCTCCTCGACGCACAGGACGACGACGCGGCGGCGCTCTCGGCGACCACGAACGAGACTGCGGCCGAAGTGGCCAGCGCGCTCAACCGCTCGACTGCGGCCCTCGAGACGGGCACCACGCTCGCGGCGGAGACGAGTGCCCTCACCGACGTGGTCGCGGCGCTCTCCGTCTCCGCCGGAACCGACGGAACGACCACGGCGGCGGGCCCGGCTGACGGGTCCGACGCCGAGCCGACCGCGACGGACGAACAGCCGACCGACGGCACGGAGACGAGCACGCAGTTCCCCGGGTTCGGTGTCCTCGTGGCCGTCGTCGCCCTGTTCGTGTTCGTCTTCGCGGGTCGGCTCCGCGGTCGCGTCGACCGCTGACGACGACGGGGGTCGCTCGTCCGTTGGGTCGTCCCGGTCGGGGCAACCGATGGGTATTCCCCCGCTGATTCCTTACCCGGATTCAGATGAGCAAGGACTTCATCGAGGTTCGAGGTGCAGAGGAACACAACCTGAAGGACCTCGACGTCCAGATCCCTCGCGAGCAGTTCACGGTCGTCACGGGGCTGTCGGGGTCGGGTAAGTCGTCGCTGGCGTTCGAGACGATTTACGCCGAGGGCCAACGGCGGTACATCGAGTCGCTGTCGGCGTACGCCCGCAACTTCCTGGGACAGATGGACAAACCGCAGGTCGAGTCCGTGGAGGGTCTCTCGCCCGCCATCTCCATCGACCAGAAGAACGCGGCGAACAACCCCCGCTCGACCGTCGGGACGGTGACGGAGTTACACGACTACCTCCGACTCCTGTACGCCCGCGTCGGCACCCCGCACTGTCCCGAGTGCGGCCGCGAGGTCGGCGAACAGTCGGCGTCGAACATGGTGTCGCGCATCCTCTCGCTCCCCGAGGGGACGAAAGCGAAGCTGTGTGCCCCGGTCGTTCGCGACCAGAAAGGGGCGTTCAAGGACCGCTTCGACGAACTCGTCGCCGAGGGCTATTCGAGAGTCGAGGTCGACGGCGAGGAGTACGACCTCGCGTACGAGAAACCCGACCTCGACGAGAACTACGACCACACCGTCGACGTGGTGGTCGACCGCGTGAAGGTGTCGAAGGAGGCCCGCTCGCGCATCACCGACTCGGTCGAGACGGCCCTCGAAGAGGCTGGCGGGGTGCTGAAGGTCATCCTCCCCGACCCGCCTGAAGGAGTGCACCTCGGCGTCGAGAGCCGGTCGACGGGCGACCTCGCCGGGGAGGGCGACGCTCGACTGGTGGTGGAGTTCTCCGAGTCGCTCGCCTGTACCCACTGCGGCATCGACTTCTCCGAAATCGAGACGCGGTCGTTCTCGTTCAACTCCCCGCACGGCGCCTGTCCCGAGTGTGAGGGCATCGGCAACACGAAGGAGGTCGACGAGGGCCTCGTCGTCACCGACCCCGCCCAGCCCATCAAACACGTCTTCGAGCCCTGGAGCTACAACCGGTCGTACTACCGCACGCGGCTGGACTCCGTGGCGCGGCACTTCGGCGTCTCCGTGTCGACGCCGTTCGAGGACCTCGCTCCCGACGTCCAGCGACAGTTCCTCTACGGCACCGACGAGGAGGTGGTGTTCGAGCGGCAGACGAAGAACGGCACCCGACGGAAGACGAAGCGGTTCGAGGGCGTCATCCCCAACCTCGAACGTCGGCACGTCGAGACCGACTCGGAGTCGACGCGCGACCACATCGAGAAGTACATGGCGGTCACCACCTGTCCCGCCTGTGACGGCACGCGCCTGAAGCCGCAGTCGCGGTCGGTCCTCGTGCAGGGCACCGCCATCACCGAGGTCAACCGGATGAGCATCGGCGACGCCCTCGACCACTTCGAGGGGATGGAAGCGGAGATGGGCGAGCGCGAGCGGACCATCGCCGAGGAGATTCTGAAGGAGATTCGTGCCCGCCTCGGCTTCATGTGCGAGGTCGGGCTCGAGTACCTGACGCTCGACCGTGAGGCCTCCACCCTCTCGGGCGGCGAGAGCCAGCGCATCCGCCT
Organism: Salinigranum halophilum; assembly: GCF_007004735.1. NCBI lineage: Archaea > Methanobacteriati > Methanobacteriota > Halobacteria > Halobacteriales > Haloferacaceae > Salinigranum > Salinigranum halophilum. The sequence goes on along the minus strand of NZ_SSNL01000005.1, from coordinate 358,705 downwards.
CGCGACGCAGGTCGGCTCCGGACTCGTCGGCGTCCTCTACGTCCTCGACGAGCCCTCCATCGGCCTCCACCAGCGCGACAACGACCGCCTGCTCAACACGCTCGAGGGCCTCCGCGACCTCGGTAACACGCTCATCGTCGTCGAACACGACGAGGAGACGATGCGCCGCGCGGACAACATCATCGACATGGGTCCCGGCCCGGGCAAACGCGGCGGCGAGGTCGTCGCACAGGGGGACTTCGACGACGTCTGTGCCGTCGACGACTCGGTCACCGCGGAGTACCTCTCGGGGCGGAAGCAGATTCCCGTCCCCGACGAGCGCCGGGAGTCGTCGGGTGCGCTCACCGTCCGGGGGGCCCGTCAGCACAACCTGAAGGACCTCGACGTCGACCTTCCGCTCGGGACGTTCACGGCGATTACGGGCGTCTCCGGGTCGGGGAAGTCGACGCTCATCCACGACATCCTCTACAAGGGACTCGCCCGCCGGATGAACGACAACACCTCGGTCGACCCCGGCGAACACGACGCCATCGAGGGCATCGACGACATCGAGACGGTGCGACTCATCGACCAGTCGCCCATCGGTCGGACGCCGCGGTCGAACCCCGCGACGTACACCGGGGTCTTCGACTACGTCCGCGAACTGTTCGCCGAGACCAAACTGTCGAAACAGCGTGGTTACAAGAAGGGGCGCTTCTCGTTCAACGTCAAGGGCGGACGGTGTGAGGCCTGCGGTGGGCAGGGGACGGTCAAAATCGAGATGAACTTCCTCTCGGACGTCTACGTCCCCTGTGAGGACTGTGACGGCGACCGCTACAACGACGAGACCCTGGACGTCACGTACAAGGGCAAGACCATCGCGGACGTCCTGGGGATGGAGGTCGACGAGGCGTACGAGTTCTTCGAGGCCAACTCCCAGATTCGGCGGAGATTGAAACTCCTGAAGGACGTCGGCCTCGGCTACATGCGTCTGGGACAGCCCTCCACGACGCTCTCGGGGGGCGAAGCCCAGCGCGTGAAACTCGCCGAAGAACTCGGGAAGAAGGACTCGGGCAACACCCTCTACCTCCTCGACGAACCCACCACGGGCCTCCACAAGGAGGACGAACGGAAGCTCATCGAGGTGTTGCACCGACTCGTCGACAACGGCAACACCGTCGTCGTCATCGAGCACGAACTCGACCTCGTGAAGAACGCCGACCGCATCGTCGACCTGGGGCCGGAGGGCGGCGAGGACGGGGGCGAAATCGTCGCCCACGGTACGCCCGAGGAGGTGGCCCGTACCGACGCCTCTCACACCGGGCGCTACCTGCGAGACCTCCTCCCCGCGGTCGAACTCGCGGGGCCACGCTCGGACCGCCGACCTGAGAAGGCGACGCCCCCGAGCGACGACGACTGAGGTCGGTCCGTCGTCTCCTCGTCGGCCGGAGTACTCAGGTGGTGTCTACAGGTTGCTCCACCCGTTACATTGACACGTGTTACCATGACTCGTGTACTCAAGACCTCCGGGTTCCTCGGACTGACAGCCATGATGCTCGTCGGGATGTACCAGCACTCGCTGGCCGCGGGCGGCGTCGCGGTACCGGGCTGGCTGGTCGGCGGGCACGCCCACCTCGGCGTGCTCTCGATTCTCGCCATCGTCATGGGATTCGCCGTCGACGCGTTCGCTCTGACCGGCACGCTCCGCGCCGCGGTGACGGGGCTGTTCGTCGTCGGCCAGTGGCTCCTGCCGGTGAGCGTGTGGGTAGGCGTCGGTTTCGGCGTCACGTTCCTCCTCCCGGCCGTCTTCGTCTGGGGGCTCTGTCTCATCGCGGCCATGGTCGTCATGGCCTGGCAGGCCGCGACGACGGACCTCGGCGGGGGTGGTCCGACGCGAGGCGCGACCCCGGCCGACGACTGACCCCCGGAGTTTTGCCCGTGGCGGTCGCCACGACAGCCGTGCCCTCCCGCTCGCCCCTCGACCTCCTCCTCGCGTTCGTCGGCTGGCTCCTGTTGCTCGTCGTCCCGGTCAGTGTCGTCGTCGACGCGCTGTCGGTGTCCCCTCCCGTCTCCGACCTCGTGGTGGTGGCTGCGCTCGCCGCGCCGGTCGCGACGTGGTTCTGGTGGTCGAGCCGCCCCGTCGGCCCGCTCGGGGCGTGGTTCTTCTGGACTGTCGCGCTGACGCTCGCGCTGGGACTCCCCGTCGTGTTCTTCTTGGGTGTCCTCGACGCCGCGCCGACGACGGGACGCTCTCCCGCGCGTGTTCTCGGTGTCGGGTTCACGACCGCCGTCTACGCCGGTGCGTACGCCCTCGGCTATCGGGGCTGGGCGTCACGCCTCCGGGAGACGGTCGGAGCCAGTGCCGAGTCCGACGGATAGCTCAGTCGAACACCGTCCGCACGGCGTCGGCCATCGTGTTCACCCGTGCGCCGTGTTCGTACTCGTGGCGGACGCCGTTGGTGACGTACGCCATCGCCACGCCGCCGGGGTCGGCCCAGCCGACGATGCTCCCCAGGCCGCCGTGGCCGAACGTTTCGAGAGGAGAGAGCGACCCGTACTTGTCCCACGGCGTGCCGCCGCAGCCGAACCCGAGCGCGTACCGACTCGGGACGCCCATCGTCCCGTCGCGTTCGACCTCGACCTGACAGGCGGTCGCCTCGGCGACCGTCTCCGCTTCGAGGAGTCGAACTCCGTCGAGTTCGCCGCCGTTCGCGAGACAGGCGTAGAAGCGGGCCATGTCCCGGGCGGTGCCGATACCCGTCGCGGCGGGGACGACCGCCCGCTGGATGGACGTTCTGTTGAACAGCGCCGCGGCGTCTTTCGTGCTCGTGTCGAGACCCGCCCCGGCCTCCCGGCAGGCGTCGTACGGTTCGAAGCCGACCAGCGTCGCGACCTCGTCGCCCGCGACGTCGTCGGGGAGGCCGATGCTCGTGTCGTCCATCCCCAGCGGGTCGAAGACGTGTTCGCGGGCGTACTCGTCGACGGGCGTCCCCGAGACCCGCCGGACGAGTTCACCCACCAGAAACCCGTACGAGAGCGAGTGGTACGCCGCGGTCTCGCCCGGCTCGAACACGAGGTCGGCGTCTTCCATCGCCGTCACGGCGGCGTCCCAGTCGCCCCACTCTTCGGGTCGCTCCTCGAACCCCGTCGTCGGGAGACCGGCCTGGTGAGAGAGGACGTGCCGAACCGTCACGTCGGCCTTCCGGTCGTCGCCGCGGGCGAACTCCGGCCAGTGGTCGACGACGGGGTCGTCGTAGTCCAGCGCCCCCTGGTCGCGGAGGTGGTGGAGGCAGACGCCCGCGTAGGGCTTCGTACACGAGAAGAGCAGGTGACGCTGCCCGGGCGTCGTCTCCGCTCCCTCGGGTCCGGTGACGCCGCCGGCGACGTCGAGGACGCACTCGCCGTCGGCAAAGACGGCGAGTTGGGCACCGTGGTGGAGGCCCGCGTCGAGGTGCGCGTCGAACAGGTGGCGGACGCGCTCGGGACCGCTCGCGTCGAACGGACTAGCTGACATGTGGAGGGAGACTGGTGAGGGCGTGAAATACGTTGGGGACGAGCGGGCGCGCCGCCGCCGCTTTCAGACTCGCGCGCCTATCGGGCCGTATGGACCGGCTCTACGCCACCCTTCCCGACCGCGTCGCCGTCGTCGACGTCGGTGACGACGAGACGGACGTCCGTGAGAGGACGACGCCGACAGCCGACGCCTCGCTCCAGTGCATCGCCGTCTCGCCCGTCGACGGCGACACCGTCTGCTGTGGTACGGCCGACCACGGCCTCTTCCGCTCGGCGGACGCGGGCGAGACCTGGCACGCCGTCGACGGTATCGACCACGACCGGGTCACGAGCCTCACGTGTGCGCCGTCGGGCAACGGTGACGTCACCTGGTGGGCCGGGACCGAACCGAGCCGGGTGTATCGCTCCCCGGCTGCCGACGCGTGGACCGCCTGCGACGCCCTCACCGACCTCCCTTCCGCGTCGTCGTGGGCGTTCCCGCCACGACCCCACACCCACCACGTCCGGTGGATCGAAGTCGACCCACACGACCCGGCACACCTCTACGTCGCCGTCGAGGCCGGTGCACTCGTCCAGACCCACGACGGCGGCGAGACGTGGGAAGACCGCGTCGCGGGGTCGAGACGGGACACCCACTCGATGGCGACCCACGCCGGTGCACCGGGCCGGGCGTACTGTGCCGCCGGCGACGGCTACGCCGAGACCACCGACGGTGGGGAGACGTGGCACCACCCACAGGAGGGGCTCGCGCATCGGTACTGCTGGAGCGTTGTCGTCGACCCCGCAGACCCCGACCATCGACTCCTCTCCGCCGCCCGCGGTGCGACGAGCGCCCATCGCGCCGGGTCGGCGGAGACGTACCTCTACCGGAAGCGCGGCGCGGCCCCGTGGGACCGCGTCGACGGACTGCCGACGGGCGAGGGAGTGACGCGGTACGTCCTCGCGGTCGGTGACGAGGGCTTCTACGCGCTGTCGAACGCGGGGTTGTTCCGCGCACCCGACGGCGAAATATGGTCCAGGCTTCCCCTCTCCGTCCCCGACGACGCAGCCGTCGCGGGGCTCACAGCCGTCTGAACGGGCACCGCCGACGCACGGAGCGGACACGTCGTTTCGAGAAGATATTTACTCGCGCTCCCGATAGGGTGAGGCGATGTACGATTTCGTCGTGGTGGGAGTCGGCCCCGCAGGCGCCCGGTTCGCTCGCCGGGCCGCCGAGGCCGGCTACGACGTCCTCGCCCTCGAGAAAGGCGAGGTAGGGACGCCGCTCGCGTGCTCTGGACACGTCTCGACCGACATCTGGGACTTCCTGCCGCCGGAGGCGACAGACCATCTGTTCCAGAACCGCATCTACGGGGCGGACTTCCACGTCGGCGGCCCGAAGACCGGCGCGCGTCGCTTCTACAAGCGCGAGGAGGTCTCGAACGTCATCGACCGTGTCGAACTCGACCGGACGCTCGCGGACCTCGCCCGCGAGGCGGGCGCGGACGTCCGCGAACGACACACGGTGACGGGTGTCGACGAACACGACGACTGCGTCGTCCTCACGGTCAAACACGAGGGAGCGACAGAGGAGGTCACGGCGAAGATGGTCGCCGGCTGTGACGGCCCGGTCTCGCGGGTCCGTCGGTCGCTCGGCCTGCCCGAACCGGGCGAGACGCTCCACGGCGTCCTCGCGTTCTCCGACGAGGTCGACCACGGCGACTACGTCGACGTCCACCTCACCGTCCCGCGCTTCTTCGCGTGGCGCATCCCCCGCGGCGAGGCGGGCGTCGAGTACGGCCTCGCGGCCCCGCCCGGCGCGTCGGTCAACGAGATGTTCGACACACTCACTCACCAGTACGACGTCGACACCGACCACTTCTGTTCGGGGGCGATTCCCATCGGTCCGCCCGAGACGGTGACGACCGACCGCGCTTTCCTGATCGGTGACGCGGCCGCTCAGACCAAGCCGTTCACCGGCGGCGGCATCCTCTACGGCATGACCGCCGCGGACCACGCGGTCCGAACCATCGAACCCGACGCCCCGTCGACGCTGGCCGACTACGAGACCGCGTGGCGCGAGGACCTCGCCCGCGAGATCAGCCTCGGCCACTGGGTCCGACGGTGTTACTCGCTCCCCGAACCCGTCCAGCAGTTCGGGCTGCGGGCGCTCTCGGGCGAGATCGGCGTCCACATGGACCGACCCACCTCGCTCTTCTCGAAGCAGGGACTGAAGAAGCTCGTTGGGCGGTGAGCGGCGCGTGACTACGCGGATTCGCCGCTCGTGGCCTCGGAGTCGTAGTCGGAGTACCGCGGGAGCCGTCCCGACTGGGCGCTGCCCTCGACGAACGGCAGTCGGGCGAGTTCGGTCGCGACCGCCTCACCGTCGACCCGGACGGTGAGGTCGTCGTCCCGGTCGGGCAGGTCGTAGTCGACGAACGCCAGCGCGATGGGGCCGTCGAGAAGCGGGCTCTCGACGGCGCGCGTCACCTCGCCGACCGCCTCGTCGCCCGCGAACACCGCGGCGTCCGCCTCGGGGCGTTCCTGCGGGAGGAGGCCGACGAGTCGCTGGCTCGGCTGCCCCCGGTTCTCGACCTTCGAGACGACCTCCTGGCCGACGTAACAGCCCTTGTCGAAATCGAGGGCGGAACGGACGCCGACGACGTTCGGGATGCGGCCCTCGAGTTCAGATTCGAACAGCGGCGTCCCGGCCTCGGCCGTGAGCGTGTCCCACGTCCGATAGCCGACCGGGATGGCGGCGTTCCCCCGCGTGAGGAGCGTGTCGAACAGCTCCTCGGCCTGGTCGGCGGGACAGACGACCTCGTACCCTTCCTCGCCGGTGGGTGCGTCGGTGGCGACGACGGTGACGCCGACGTCGGCCATCGACCCGCGCACGAACGAGAACGGCTCTTCGGGCGCGCCGGCGTGGTTCAGAACGGACGCGATTTTCTCCGTCGAGCGCGGGCCGTGGACGCCGAAGACGCCGAAGTCGGCCGAGGCGTCGCGCAACTGGACGTCCTGGATGAATATCTTCTCGCGCCAGTCGGCGAGGAGCGGGTCGAGTCGAGCCGGCGGCGTGAAGCAGAGCAGGCGCTCGCCCGCGTTGTAGACGAACAGTTCGGTCTCGACGCGGCCCTGCGGGTCCAAGAGGAGCGCGTAACAGCCCTCCCCCTCAGCGTCGGGGACGCGGTTCGAGACGGCGTTGTCGACGAAGTCGACGCGGTCGTCGCCCTCGACGACGAGCACGCCGTAGCCCATCTCGATGACGCCGACACCGTTTCGCACCGCCCGGTGGGTGCGTTCGGGGCGGCCGTAATGGTCGACGACGTCGACCCCGCCGCGCTCGGTGTAGACCGCACCGTGTTCCTCGTGGAGGTCGCCTACGAGCGTCATGTCCGTCGAGACGGCCGCAGCGGGGAAAACGGTACGGACTTCGGGCCGTCAGAGGCCGAGCCGACTGCGGAGTCTCTCGAACAGGCTCTGGTCGTCGTCGGGTGCCTCGCCGGGGTCGGGGACGACCCGGTCTGCGGGCATGATGCGTACGCGGTCGTCCTCGCCCTCGACGGTGATGAGCGAGTCCGACTTGAGACGGTCGAGCGCCTCGCCGATGGCGTCGATGTCGGCGTCGACGACGGCCCGCAGTTCGTAGACGGTCATGCCCTCCGAGGCCCGGTCGACGAGGGCGTCGAGGATGGCGACGTCGATGTCCTTTCGCTTCCGGAACTCCCGCCGCGCTCTCATATCTGTTGCATCGAGCGCCGATGGTTTATACTGTTGGCTCCCCTCCGCCGAGCGGTGGTCTCGGGGGCGTGACGGAAGTCAGACGGTCGTCTGACGCTGGGGGTAGTTTTTTGCTGTCGACTCGGGAACAGTGGAGCATCATGGGTCTCAGGTGCCTGCTCGGACACGACTTCGGCCCGTCGGGTGTCGTTCGCGAGCACGAGGAGGATGGGAGCGAGATGGTGGTGACAGAGCGCGAGATTCGGCGCTGTCGGCGGTGCGGCGAGGAACAAGTGCTCTCCGAGAGCACCGAGGTCAGAGCCATCCGCATGGAAGACGACGTCCGCCAGGAACGGCGGGACGCCGACGCGGTCGCCCCCGCGAGCAACACGCAGGGCGCGGACGTCGACGACGGGACGTCCCCGTTGGGTCCCGACGCGGGTGACCCGACCAGTGACGGTCCGGCGCTGGAGTCGACACCGGACCCGTCGGCTCCCCGAACCGCCGCCGAGTCGGTGACCGCCGATGGTGACGCGGGTGCGAGTGTGGAGGCGTCGTCGGAGACGCCGCCCGCTCCCGGGCCACAGCCTACCTCCGAAGAAGACGCGGACGCGGCCGAGTCGAAGCAGTCGCTCATCGAGCGCGCGGAGGCCGGATTCGACGAACCGGCCGACCCAGAGGAGGAGGACGCGGTCATCCTCGACGACGATGACGCGGCACCCGAACGGGGGTACGGCGAGTGGCCCGACAGCGACGATACGGCCCCGTCGAACGGGTCGACGGGCGGTGCCGACGCCGACACCGACGTGCCCACGAACGCTGCCGAGGTGGACGCCGACGGCCCGGCCGATACCGACGGTGACGCGGAGACCGACGACGGGGAGGAGCCGCGCTCGCTCGCCGAGCGGGCAGCCGAGGAAGACGCCGAACTGATGGGCGGCGGCCCAGACGAGTCGTCCGAGCCGGTCGACACCTCGACGGAGACGGCCGAGTCGACCGAAGGCGCGTGGCCCGCTCACGAGCGCGAGGACGAGGGCTTCTCGGCCGGCGCGGCGACGGCCGGCGGACCGGGGATGGCCTACGGTAACGAACTCACTCCACAGTCGACGAACGGCCAGAGTCGGAGCCAGAGTCAGGACGACGACTACGAGACGGCCTACCTCGACAACACCGTCGAACAGCGTGACGGCGACGGGACTATCGTCAGCGCGGGCGACAGCACCACCGCCCCGCCCCGCCCCGGTGTCGAGACGGAGTACTACTGTCCGAGCTGTGGCCACACCCGTCCGCTGGACTCGTCGCTCCGAACGGGTGACATCTGCCCCGAGTGCCAACAGGGGTATATCGCCGAGCGGGAGCGGTGAGCACCCCTTTTTCCGCTCGAGAGTGACGAAACAGGTAAACCATCGCCTGCCAAACGACGGAGCATGAAGGAGTACAAGATGCGACGGGGCGAGACGCTCGAGGAGAACGCCCCGGACCTCAAGGCGACCATCGAACGCTACTTCGGTCCCGTCACGGGCACCGACGAGTGGAACGGGCACGAACTGTACGTCGTCGACGAACCGGACAACCCGGTGTTCAAGCGCATCGTCGCCGGCGCGGCGACGTACAGCGGCAAGAAGGACCAACTCGCCGTCCACTTCGAAGAACACGAGGCCGCGGAGATCCTCGAGAAGGGGCTCGCGGACCACGCCCAGGACGCCGTCTCCGCGAAGAACGACTTCCTCCTCGAGGTGACGGGCCGCGACGCGAAGTCCCGGCGTGACTCGATGAAACGCGCCGTCGAAGACGACGCCCCGGACTACTGAGCGGCACGCCCGGTTCGCCCGTTCGCCCGCGTACGCAACCGCCTTTTAAGTTACCGGCCGGCAAACGTCATCCCGACGATGAGTCTCGACACCATCCTGCTGGCTGTGGGACCGACCGACGCCGACCGGTACGAACGACTCGGCGAGGAGACGATCGACATCGGCGTGGGGGCCGACGCACACGTCGTCCTCGCGCACGTGTTCACCGACGAGGAGTACGAAGATACCCTCGACGCGCTGGAGATCGACCCGAACGCCGAGGAGGCGACACCCGGCGACGCCGCCCGCCGACACACGACGACGCGCGAACTCGGGAAGATGCTCGAGGCCGCCGGCATGGAGTACGAGGTCCGCGGCGGTGTCGGCGACCGCGGCAAGGAGATCGTCCAGATCGCGAAGGACGTCGACGCCGACCTCGTCATCGTCGGCGGGCGGAAGCGCTCGCCCGCTGGCAAGGCCGTCTTCGGGAGCACCGCTCAGGAAGTGATGCTCGAATCCCCCTGTCCGGTGACGTTCGTCCGCGCCGACACCAAGTGACCGACGCCGGGGTCGACTCCGTCACGTCTCGTCCCGACGCTCCCGCACACGAACAGCGGTAGCTGACACCGCTGCCCGCGTTCTGTTCTCCGGTTCGATAGCTGGAACCACCCTGATTAAGTGGTCGGCGCGTGCCAGTGAGGACAATGACGTACTACGTTGGTGTCGACCTGGGGGCCACAAACGTCAGGGCGGTCGTCGCGGACGCCGAGGGGACGATCATCGGCAACGGCAAGCGCGGCACGCCGCGCGGCCCGACGGGCATCGCCGTCACCGAGGCCGTCCTCGAGGTCACCCGGCGAGCCTGCGACGAGGCCGGCATCGAACCCGACGAGGCCGTCGCGGCGGGCATCGGCTCCATCGGACCGCTCGACCTCGCCGAGGGCGCCGTCGAGAACCCGGCGAACCTCCCCGACACGATCGACCGCATCCCGCTCACCGGACCGCTCTCGGTCCTGCTCGACACCGACCGCGTTTTCTTACACAACGACACGAACGCCGGCGTCATCGGCGAGCGCTTCCACTCCGAACGCAACCCCGACGACGTCGTCTACATCACCATCTCGACCGGTATCGGCGCGGGCGTCTGTATCGACGGCCACGTCCTCTCGGGCTGGGACGGTAACGCCGGCGAAGTGGGTCACATGACGGTCGACCCACACGGCTTCATGACCTGCGGCTGCGGCCACGATGGCCACTGGGAGGGCTACTGCTCCGGGAAGAACATCCCGCGGTACGCCTACGAACTGTATCAGGAGGACGCGAACGTCGAGACCGACCTCCCCGTCGAGGACCCCGACTTCTCCGCCGTGGACGTCTTCGAACGGGCCGGCGACGACGAGTTCGCCGACTACGTCATCGACCAGCTCTGCCACTGGAACGCGATGGGTGTCGCCAACGTCATCCACGCGTACGCCCCCATCGTCATCTACATCGGCGGGGCCGTCGCGCTCCGGAACCCCGACCAGGTCGTCGACCCCATCCGCGAACGCGTCGACGACATGGTGATGGTCAACGTCCCCGACATCCAGCTCACCTCGCTGGGCGACGAGGTCGTGGTGAAAGGCGCCGTCGCGAGCGCGATGACCGGAGGTACGGGCGACCGAGCCAGACTGTAGGTCTGGCGGTGTCGCCTGTGTCTTCGCAGGGGGTATCGGCGACCGGGCTCGCCTGTAAGGCGAGCAGCACGGGCGCGTCTGTCGGACGAGCCGACGCCGAGCGTGTCGTTCCCCGGGTCGTCAGTAGCTGTGCCAGTGACACTCGACGCAGTCGTATATCCCGTGGACGTTGACCGTCGAGGCGGCACACCGTGGACACGCGGTCGCCGTCCCCCCGTCGGTCACGACCGAGTCGGACGCTCGACCCGCGTCGGCGCGCCCGGACCGACCCCGACGTGGGGGCGTCGGATGACAGTCAGTGCAGAGCCATCTGGTCACCCGATGCGTCATCGAGGCACCGTACGCGCGGTGTCTCAGCACGCGTTCGACGGGTTCTTCACACCGTTCACACACTCTCATTCTTATCGGACATATCGTGTCCTATCACAAATATCTTGCCCGTTATGTGTTCGTATGGCTCGGAATACTTCGTACATCCTTATACAGATTCGAAAAAGAACCACGAACGTAACTCAAACTGGCGCGAGGCGATGCGCTTCCGCCACGCGCGCCCTCGCGGACGGCTTATTCACCTGCGGTCCCAACGACGGCCATGCGACGCCGCGACGCACTCCGCGGGGCCGCTGCCCTCGGGGTCGGAGTGGCTGCTGGAACGCTCCCCGCGAGCGCGCACGAGGGCGGCGGCTCCGCCGGGACGGTCACCGGTGACACCGACGAGGGGTACGCCCCGCTTGGGGCCGTCGACGTGCCCGGGGCAACCGAAGCCGTCGTCGGCGACGGGCCGACGGCGTACGTCGCGACCGGCGACGGATACGCCAGCGTCGACGTCTCGGACCCCGCTTCCCCCCGAGTCCTCACGCGACGGACTGGCCTCCGAAGCGCGGACGAACACGGACCGCTCACGAACATCCAGGACGTGAAACTCGACGGCGACACCCTGGTCGTGGCGGGGCCGGCACACCCTCGGTGGGACGCGCTCTCGGGCCTCCTCGTCGTCGACGTGTCCGACCCGGCCGCCCCGGTCGAGCGCGGCTTCTTCGAGACCGACTACCCCGTCCACAACTGTGACGTCGCCGACGGCCGTGCGTACCTCACCGCCAACGACGGCGACCGGAACGCGCTCGTCGTCGTCGACGTGTCCGCCCCCACCCGTCCGACAGCACTCGGGCAGTGGTCCCTCCTCGACGCGGCCGACGGCTGGGCAGACGTGGACGCGAACCGCCGCACGCTCCACGACGTCACGGTCCACGACGGTGTCGCCGTCTGCGCGCTGTGGGACGCCGGAACCTGGCTGGTCGACGTCGCCGACCCGACGGCGATGACCGCACTGGGGAGCGTCGAGGCACCCGCGCCCGACAGACTCGCTGTGGGACCCAGGCCAGCCGTCACGCCTCCGGGAAACCACCACTACGCGACGCTCGACGGCGACCTCCTCGCTGTCGGCAAGGAGACGTTCGGTGTCCGTGTCGACGAGGGCAGCGACGGTCGCTCGAACCGAATCGTCGGCGGGCCGAGCGGTGTCGACCTCTGGGACGTCTCTGACCTCGCGGCCCCGGAGCGACTGGCGACGGTTCCACCGCCCGCCAGCGACGACCCCACCTTCGACGGGACGTGGACGACGGCCCACAACCTCGAACTCCGCGAGGAGACGCTCTACACGTCGTGGTACCAGGGCGGGGTGAAGCGACACGACGTCTCCGACCCCGGCGACCCGACGGAAGAGTCGTGGTGGCGGTCACCGACCGAAGCGAGCTTCTGGACGGCACAGTCGGTCGGACAGAGTGAGTTCTTCGTCGCGTCGAGCCGCGGCGTCGACGACGTCCCGGGCCGCCTCTACACCTTCCCTGACCGCGCTGGTGAGCAGGTCGATCACCTCCCGACCGGCACAGCGACGTCGACGGCGAGGAACGGGACGACCTCGCGGGGTGAGTCGGGGCCGGACCCGGGCTCAGGCTCGGGGTCGACGGTTTCGGTCCCCGGGTTCGGTGTCGGCGGGGCGCTGACCGCGCTCGGTCTCGGGAGCTGGTGGCTCCGACGCCGCGAGTCGGAGTGAGGGCTCTCCCCCTCGCCGAGCCGCACGGGAAGGTCCGTGGCTGCCGCGCCGACCCTCCGTGGCTGCCGGCCCGCTGTCGCGTGTTCTTCATGGTCGATTCACGAAACCGTAACCTACCCATAGCTGGACACCCAAGAGGGGAGCAATGAGTGACGAACCGCTGAAAGAGCGCATCGAGACGTGGATGGTCGGCCAGATGCCCATCATCCAGATGCACGGGGGAGAGAGCGTCGTCCGCGAGGCGAACCCCGAAACCGGCGAGGTCGTCGTCGAACTCGGCGGGACGTGTTCGCACTGCGGTATTAGCAACATCACGGCCCAGAACATCAAGGCCGACCTCATCCGCGACTTCGAGGAGGTCCGAGACGTCGTCGTGCGGGTCCCGGACACCGGCGAGATGACCTCAGACACGGTCGAGGGCGGCCGCGGCGGGGAACTCCAGTTCTCGACCGAGGGCTCGGACCACTTCTGACCCCGGACGTCTTCACGCTCACGACCGCTCACGGCCGCTCCGAACGCGTGTGCGTTCCCTCCGCTCTGTGCCCGTCGCGAGTCTCCTCTCCGTTCTGGTTCTCACCGGCTGTCTCTCGGGCCCGACACGACGGATTCGAGGCTCGACCTCTGAATCACTGCGAACCAGTCCACCGACGTCACATTCGCCTGTGCCGGGTGAAGGTTCATATCCGACACCGCCGCCACCGTCCCCATGCGTTGATTTCGACCACGGGACGTGACGCGGCTGTGCGGCACCCCGTCTCGTGTCTCTCCAGCGGTGCCGCCTGTCCGAGCGTTCGATGCGAGGTCACAGCGCGCTCTCGAGGCTCGACGCGACGCTCCGAGCCTTCTCCGCGAGCGTCTCGCTGAGCTCTCCCGCCTCGACGGCGGCGTCGAGTTCGTCGTCGTCGACGCGTTCGACCACCCCGTCGGCGTGTTTGACGACGTCGACGTGGAGGTCGACGTAGCGGACGACGTCCGGGAAACACTCCACCGGCGTGCAGACGTTGACGTACGTCCCCTTCACCTCGCCCTCGTGACTGCGGTAGACCGTCGGGTACCACCAGCGCCCCTCGCGGAACTTCGTGAGCGCGACGTCTCCCGGCTCCTGGTCGACCCCGAGCGCGTCGTAGGTGCCGCTTCCACCCATCTCTCGCCGGACGGCGAGCGTCCCGTCGGGGCCGTGTTCGACCACCTCGCCGCGGCCGAGCGTGATGAGTCGGCCGTCGGGCTTCCCGTGTCCGATACTGACCGTATCGCCCTCGACGGGCCCGAACTGCCTGGTGACGACGTCGAAGGGGAACTCCCCTTCGGGGACACAGAGCGCCTCGGCGAAGTCGACGCCGGCGCTCGCGGCCTCGGACCCGGCCTTCGTCCGGTGGTGACCGGGCATCGTCGTCGCCACCTCGCGGCGATAGTCGTCGAGCGCGAAGCGGGACTCGCGACCGAACCACACCCAGGACGTCGACGCCGGCCGGAGCCGACGGCTCGGTGCCTCGATGGGTTCGTCTCGCACCGACGCGAGTGCCGTCGCACGGTCGACGGCATCGGTCAGCGCCGTCCGAAGCGTCTCCATGTCCGCGTCCGTCGCGGCGTGTCGCCAGCGAATCCCCCACCCCTCGGGGACGTCGACGCCGAGCAGGTCGGTCATCCCGGCGAGTTCGCGTCCCGCGGCGTCGTCGCGCGTGTCGACGGTCACACCGCGCTTGCCGGCGACGAGCGTCGCCAACCCGGCGTCCGTCTCCAGCGTCGTCCCGAGTTCGGCTCGGTCCCCGCTCCACGGTGGCCGATCCGCACGGACCTGGACGCGGAGTTCGTCGCCCTCCTCGACGTGCGTGTCGGTCACGTGGTAGGGAAGGTAGCCCTCGCCCTCGCCGAGGTCACAGACCGCGCCGCCGCCCAGCGTCTCGACAACACGCGCGTCGAACACGGCTCCCCGCGGTGTCTGTGACTCCCACGCGAGCGTGTCGGTCCCGACGCGGAGCGTCTCGACGACGTCGGCGACGACCGCCGACTCGCCGCCGACACCGACGCCCTGTCTGTCGTTCGTCGTCTCCACGTCGACGTCGTGGTCGGTGTCGTCGAACGACTCGTCGAACCGCCGGCGGATCGGCGGCGATGCCTGAACGACGTCGTACCCCGACGTGAGGAGGACGCGCGTCAGCGCCGTCGAATAGATTCCCCTGACTCGAATCCGGGCCGTCATAACGCGTCTCTGTCGTGGACGAAGCGGACACGGTCGTTGACGGTTCCGCCGAGGGAGAGTTCGACCTTCTCGTCGGTGAGTGGTCGTCCGCCGTCCACGGGGACTCCCCACGAATCGAACCGGAGGTAGCCGCGGATGTCGCTCCCGTGCGTGTACAAGTCGATGTACGCGACGGCGTGTTCTTGAACCTCGTCGGCGCTGTGTGCCATCTCCATGTCGGAGTAGACGGTGTCGACGCCGTCGAAGAAGGCGCCGAGCGTCTCCGCGTCGCGTTCGGCAGCCTCGGAGATGGCCTTCGAGACGGCCCGGACGTCCGCACGCGAGAGTCCGGCGTCGCGGAGCGCCTGCTGTGTCCGCTGGTCGAAGTGCATACCGGAACGTGTGTCTCGGGGGTCTTCAACGCTTCAACCTCCGTTCGTGCCGCGCACACTGTGCGCTTCGTCCGTCCGACCGGTGATAAGACATTAACCGTCACGGTGTCAGATACGACCATGAGTGACCGCGTTGACCCCGTCGAGTCCGCGTCGGACGACGGTGTCGACCTCTACGACGTGTCGACGTGGGAGGAACGGACGTCGCTCGATGGGCTCTCCGTCGCTCTCTACCGGCTCATCGTCGGAACCGCGCGGGTCGGTGTCGTCCTCGCCGCGTTCCTCATCCTCCTCGCTATCGGTGGGCTGGCCGCCCTCACCGACCTCCAGGTCGGCGTCCTCACCCTCCTCTCGGCCGTCCCGGCGCTCGGCCTCGCGGCGTACGTCTACTACAGCGACGTCACGACGAGCGAACCGCTCTCGCTGCTCGTCGCGACGTTCCTCCTCGGCGTCCTCACGGCCAACTTCGCGGCCGTCCTCAACTCGTTCGCCCAGCCTGCGTTCCAGATGCTCGGCTTCGTCGGCTCCGTCGGCTTCTTCTTCCTCATCGTCGGCCCCGTCGAAGAGACGGTCAAACTGCTGGCGGTCCGCCTCCACGCCTACCGACGAGACGAGTTCGACGCCGTCGTCGACGGTGCCGTCTACGGCGCGATGGCCGGTCTCGGTTTCGCCACCATCGAGAACTCGCTGTACATCACACAGAACCTCGGCACTGCGGCCGACGTCGACCTCGGACTCGGCCTCATCGGGATGGGTGGCGGCATCACGGCCGTCCGCGCCCTCGCCGGGCCGGGCCACGTCATCTATTCGGCCATCGCGGGCTACTACCTCGGGCTGGCGAAGTTCAACCGCGAGAACGCCGGCCCCATCGTCATCAAGGGGCTCATCATCGCGGCGCTCATCCACGCCACGTACAACTCCACCGTCGGCATCGGTTCCGGCATCATCGCGGCGGTGACTGGCCTCCCGCCGATCCTCGCGTTCTTCGGCTACGTCGTCCTCTTCGACGGTGTCTTCGGCCTGTACCTCGTCGGGAAGATCAAACGCTACCGCGACGCCTACCACACCGCCCACGCTGCCGACGTGACCCACGAGCGTGACCTCCACTCCGAACCGACCGAGTTCGAGTAAGGCTCACCGCTCCAGCCGTTCGTCGACACCGGCGAGATACCCCTCGAGCATCGACTCGACGTACTTGGCGACGACGTCGACCTCGACGTGAATCGGGTCGCCCGGCGACTTTTCGGACAGTGCCGTCAGCTCGTACGTCGTCGGGATGATGGCGACGTCGAACGTCTCCGCACCCCGCTCGGCGACGGTCAGCGAGATACCGTCGAGGGCGACTGAGCCCTTCGAGACGACGTACTGCCGAACCTCGGGCGGCAGCGAGAAGCGGTATCGCCAGTCCTCGCCGACCCGCTCGACCGCCTCGACGGTCGCCGTCGTGTCGACGTGACCCTGGACGAGGTGGCCGTCGAACCGACCGTCCGCGGCGAGCGCCCGCTCGAGGTTGACGACGTCGCCCTCGTCGACCGTTCCCAGGTAGGTCTTCGCGACGGTCTCCGCGGCGAGAAACACCTCGAACCAGTCGTCGTCGAAGCGTTCGACCGTGAGGCAGACGCCGCTGACGCTGATCGACTGTCCGTGGTGGAGCGCGCCGAAGTCGTGGGTGATACGGAGGCGACGACCGTCGTCGGTCGCCGTCACCGACTGGATTTCGCCCGTGGCCTCGACGATTCCGGTGAACATATTCGCGGTTGGGAGGCGTGCCTCATACGGGTTTCTCTCTCGGGTTCGCGGTCGACCGCCTCCCGGTCGACCGTACGCTTTTGTCATCCGCCCCGCGAGCGTCTGTATGTCTCTGGCCACGCGACTGCGAAACAGTTTCATCACGGGCCTCTTCTTCGTCGCGCCGCTCGCGGTGACGCTGTTCGTCCTCCAGTTCGTCTTCGAGTGGGTCACGACGACCATCCGCCCCGTCGTCCGGCAGGTCCAGCCGTTCCTCGCCACCACGCTCGACTACTCGGGCGACCTCGTCCTAGCCGCACAGGTGCTCTCTGCGCTGCTCATCGCAGTCTCCATCACGTTCGTCGGCTACCTCGCCACCAAGAGCATCGGCCAGCGGCTCTTCGGCGGTTTCGAGCGCGGCATCCGACTCATCCCCCTCGTCAGGACCATCTACTTCGGCGTCCGACAGGTGTCGGAGTCGCTCACCGAGTCCACCGAGAGCTACGAGCGGGTCGTCCTCGTCGAGTACCCGCGCGAGCGACACTGGATGCTCGGCTTCGTGACGAGCGAGAGCCCCCGAAGCGTCAACCAGACCACCGACGAGGACCTGCTGACCGTGTTCGTCCCCCACAGCCCGAACCCGACCGTCGGCAAACTCCTGATGGTGCCCGAAGACGAACTGTGGGAACTCGACATGAGCGTCCGCCGGGGGTTCCGCATCATCGTCACGACCGGGCTGAGCGCGGAGGACATGGAAGACGACCTCCCACAGGGCGTCATCGCCGACTGATTACAGTCCCCAGAAGAAGACGATACCGAGCGTGGTCACGACGGTCAAGAGTGCCTGGAGCGGCGCGCCGACGCGGACGTAATCGGTGAACCGGTAGCCGCCGGGGCCGTACACCATGAGGTTCGTCTGGTAGCCGACGGGCGTCATGAAGGCCGTCGAGGCGGCGAAGGTGACGGCGAGGACGAACGCGAACGGGTCAGCGCCGATTCGCCCCGCGGTGTCGACGGCGACGGGGAGGAGGAGTACGACGCTCGCGACGGGTGTCACGACGTTCGCGAGGAGTCCAGTCAGGACGTAGAACGCCGCCAGCATCCCGATTGCGGGGACGACCGCCGAGAGCGAGACGACGCCCGACGCGATGACTGCCACGCCGCCGGTCTCCTGCATCGCTAGCCCGAGCGGGATGACGCCCGCGAGAAGGAAGATGACGTTCCAGTTGACGGCGTCGTAGGCGTCGGACGGGGTCAGCACGCCCGTGACGACCATCGCGACGACGCCGCCGAGCGCCGCGATGACGATGGGGACGACGCCGAGCGCGGCCAGTCCGATGACGGTGAGGACGATACCGAGCGCCGGGAGCGTCGTCGGCTGGAGTTCGCGCGCGCGCATCCGGTCGACGAGGTCCGGCACCTCGCCGGTGACGACGAACTCGTGGGTCTCTAAGAGGTAGTCGACCGTCTCGTCCGTCGTCTGCAACAACAGGGAGTCGCCGGCCTCGATGACGTGGTCTCCGAAGCGTTCGCGGACGAGGTCGCCGTTCCGGCGGCGGACCGCGATGACGGTCGCGTCGTACCGCTCTCTCACTCTGGCCTCCGCGATGGTGTCGCCGACGACGGACGAGTCGCCCGGGACGCCCAGTTCGACGAGTGTCCCCTCGGCGGGGTTGTCGAGTTCCTCGTCGCCGACCGTCGCCCGCGGGAGGTATCGGAGGTCGGCGACGTCGCAGAACCGCTTGATCTCGTCCGGTGCGCCCCGAACCGTGAGAATGTCGCGCGCGTTCAGTTCCCGGTCGGACTCGCTCGCGACGAAGTGTTCGTCGCCGCGGACGACGTCGAGGATGTCGAGGTCGAGGTCGCGTGCGGCGTCGCTCACGACGCCGGCCGCGGGGACGCCGACGAGCGGCGAGCGGGACGGCACGAGCACCCGCGCGAGGTACGCCTCGACCTCGTACTGTGCGGTCCGGTCTCCCGGGGTCACTCGCGCCGGCGTGAGCGCCTTCCCGACGGTGAGGAGGTACGCGCTCCCGACGACGAGGACGACCACGCCGAGGTGGGTGAACTCGAACATGCTGAAGGGGTGGCCCAGAAGTGCTCTCGAGAGGTCGCTGGCGACGAGGTTCGTCGCGGTACCGATGAGAGTGAGCGTCCCCCCGAGCATCGAGGCGTACGAGAGGGGCAAGAGGAGCTTCGACGGGGAGACGCCCGCCTCCTCGGCGAGGTCGGTCACCATCGGGATGAACACCGCGACGACCGGCGTGTTGTTGACGACCCCCGCGATGGGGCCGGTCAACCCGACGACCGCCGCGAGGAGGCGGTTCTCGTTCCCCCGGGTGACGTGGGCGACCTCCGCGCCCAGCCGTCGGACGATGCCGGTCTCCTGGACGCCCTTCGAGAGGACGTACATCGCCAGGATGGTCACCGTCGCGGTGTTAGAGAAGCCCGAGAGCCCCTCCTCGGCCGAGATACCGGTCCACGGACCGAGGACGACGAGGGCGACGACGAGCCCGATGGCGACGATGTCGGGCGAGACGACCTCGGTGACGAACAGCACGACAGTGACGAGGATGAGCCCGAACACCAGTGCCGTCTCGGTGGCGAGGCCGAGAATCATATGCGTCCCACCCGGCGACGTGGCTTAGCTGTTGGCCTCACCGACGGGGCCGACGCGCCGAGAGACGGCGCGCTTTTACCGGCCGCTCGCCAACTCCTCGCCATGTCGCTGGGTATCTCCGAATCGATACAGCTGGCGGCGAGCCTCATCTTCGCCATCCCGCTCGGTATCTTCGGTCTCGACACACTCCTCGGCGGGGACACCTTCCTCGGCGGTGTCGCCCTCGTCGTCGCCGTGCTGATGGTCGTTCTCCCGCGCATGCTCACGACCCCTGCAGACATCCCCGCCGCGGCCGCAGAGAAGGCCGTCGGCAAGGCGGTCAAGCTGCCCGACGAGGACGACGAGTGACGCTACCGCTCGTCCAGAGACCGAGCCGGTGACAACGACGACGGTAGTGAGACGAGCCGCTCGACCCCGTCGTCGAGACAGAGCGTCTCGACGTGGCTCACGACGTCCCCTCGCCGCCTCGCGTGCACCGTCTCGTCGGCCGCCCGTGTGACACTCGCGGCGACGACCACGACCTGCCCCTCGCTGAGCTCCTCGTTTCCCCGTGGGCGTTCGTACGCCGACTGCCCGACGCCGTACACGTCGACGGTCGGCTCGCCGAAACCGTACGCCGTCACCTCCGCGCGGACCTCGGCCGCGACCTCCCCGACAGTCACCGACTCGCCGTCGAGTGCCGCGGCCAGCGTTCCGCGACCGGCCCGGTGTCCGGCGTCGAGTGCGAGTTGTGCCCGCCGCTCCCACCCGCCGTCGCCGTCGACGACGAGCGTCCACGCGGCGCGGAGACACACCCCCACGCCGGCCGGCTGGCACTCGACGACGATGGGCCGGTCGGCCGGGAGTGCCCCGTCTGCGACCCCCCGGACGCGAACGCCGGGTGTCTCCACCCCGTCGCCCGCGAGCGCGGCGGCCACCGCATCGGTGAGGCGTTCGACCGTCAGCGGTGCCGCCCCGTCCGCCCCTCCTGTCCAGAGCGTGTCCGCTTCGACGTCGGCCGTCGCGAGCCGTTCGACCGCCGTGTCGAAGCCGGCGGTGGCGGCCGTCCCGAGCGCCCGGACCGCGTCGCGCTCTGCTGTGGTTTTCACGGCTCGTGCGTCCGCGAGCACCGCGGTCGAGGCGAGGTCGTAGCCCGCCCGTTCGACGAAGAGGGCGACGTCGTGGCGGACGCCGCGGGGCGTGAGCACCGTCCCGCTCGCCCCCAGTTCGTCGAGGACGCCCGCGACGGCCCCCGCCGGGTCGTCGACGAGGCGGTGGTCGACGTGTGGGGTCTCGTCCGTGCGGTCTCGCCCGACCCCGCTGGCGCGGAGCCACACCGCGTCGTCGGCCGTCACGACGACGGCGTCGGCACCGAGGTAGTCGCTGTCGGCGTCGCTCGCGGCGTGGACGAACGCGGCCCCGGCGTCGCTGGAGCGCAGTCGCTCACGGACGGCTTCGAGGGCGCGCTCGATACGACTCACGCGGACGCCTCCGGGGTCGACTCGGCCGACGGGCACGGCGAGAGCGCTACGGCTCCGGCGCGAGCGGTTCCTGTGCGGCGTCGAGGAGGTCCTCCAGCGTGTCCTCGCGGAGCTCGTTGTGAAGGAGGACGCTGACCGGAAGCGTCGGGGCCCCGTCGACGAGGTTCTCGAGGATGACGAGCCGTTCGCGGGCGCGTGACATCCCCACGTAGAAGACGCGGCGCTCGTTGTCGGTCAGGATGGGGACGGGACTCGTCGTCGAGGTGAACTCCTCGAGGCCGTGTGCGTCTAACTCCTCCTCGCTCACGGAGGCGGCCATCTGCTCGACGACCTTCTCGGTGAGGTCGGTCGAGACGAAGACGTGGTCGGCCTCGCGACCCTTCGCGGAGTGGATGGTCCCCAGGCGGACGTGGTCCGAGTCCATCCCCTGGTACGGTCCCTCGAAGTACGCCGCGACGGATTTGCGCTGGAAGCTCGTCACCTTGCGCACCATGTCGGAGGCCGAGGCCCCGTCGGGCATGAACGGGGCGAGGTTCCGCACCTCGTCCGCCGGGATGGTGAACGCGGCGAGGTCCTCGGTGTCCGCCGCCTCCTCGTACTCGTCGATGAGGTCGTACAGGTCGTCGCGCTCGTTCGACCCGAACGTCGACTCCTGGAGCATGTCCGCCAGTCGGCGGGCTTCGAGCCCTGTGATGGGTTCCTCGTCGACCATCTTCTCGACGGCGTGGACGTAATCCGTCAGCCGGTCGGTCCACATCCGCTGGTCCGTCAGCGTCGAGAAGGGCATCCCGAGCGGGAGGAACTCGTCGATGAACTGGAACATCTGGTAGCGCGCTCTGAACAGTATCATCACGGTTCCCTCGTCCTGCTCGACGGTGTACCGGACGTTCCGGGCGAGGTCGAGCATCGAGGGGTTGTGGACCCCCTCGACGACGCCGCCTTCCTTCCGGGGCTTGAGGTCCTTCTCCTGGCGCTTGTCGATGTGACGAATCTCGCGGTTGACGACGTTCAGAATCTTCGACGGCAGCCGGTACGAGTTCGGGAGGATGACGTCCTCGTCGCGGGGCGTGTCGAGCAACAGGTCGGGGTCCGCACCTTGCCACGCGTAGACGACCTGGTCGTCGTCGCCGGCGATGAGCACCTTCTTCATGTGCGGCTTCCACTCCTCGTAGACGTCGTACTGGAGGGTGGTGATGTCCTGGAACTCGTCGATGACGAGGTAGTCGACGTGGGGGACGAGCGACCGCTGTTTCACCCGTTCGAGCATGTCGGCGAAGCCGACCAGCCCGTTGTCGCCCTTGTACGCCCGCCAGGCGCGGATGGCCTCGGGGATGTCGACGCGGTCGTCCGACGAGGGCCACGTCGGGGTGTACTTGTTCCCCTCCTGGGCGTTGGGGTCGATATCGGGGGGGAGTCGGACCTCCTCGACGTTCCACTGGAAGGGGACGTCGTACCAGTCGGCCACGTCCCGCCTCGTCCGCTGGAGCCACTGGGAGGTGGCGATGATCTTGTTCCCGAGCGTCGTCGAGCGGGCGGTCCGGCGCCCCCCGCTCTTGTACTCGTCCTCGTACTCGATGCCGTACTCCTCACAGAACGCCTGTTTGTCCTTCTCGCCGACGACGTCGCCGCGCGAGAGGTTCAACAGCTCGTACGCCTTCGCGTGCATCGTCGAGACGTTCCCCTTCAGCGCTCGTGGGTTCGTATCGAGCCGTTCCGCGAGCCGTTCGCGAATCTCGGCGGCGGCGGCGCGCGTGTACGAGACGACGAGGACGTCGGAGACGTCGACTCGCTCCTCTTCGAGGAGTGTCTCGACGCGGTCGAGGAGGGCGGTCGTTTTCCCGCTCCCCGGCCCACCGAACAGCCGGGTCACTGTCGCTGCTTCGCTCATTGTACCCGTTCACGCCCCGCTGGTTCATAAACGGCGTGCCTCGTCGTGTCACTCACTCGTCGGGTTGTCCGGAACGCCCGGGGCGGCCGCTGGCGAGCGTCGTCGTCGAAAGAACGGTTCCGGCCGGACGGCGGTGACTCAGGTGTCGGGGTTCCACCCGCACACCGAGCATCGGCTCGCGGACGTGTCGTGGAGACCGCCACACTCCGGACACTGAAGCTTGTTATACGACTGGTCCCAGCGTACCGGTGTCGTCTCGTGTCCGCGGTCCGAGAGGAACTGGTCGAACACTTCGTCTTCGAAGTCGCTGGGTTCAGCTGCCATACGACCTGTGGTAGGTCGTGACGTTACTTATGTCTACTGTTACCATGGCATAGTTACACAACCCCTCCCCGCCCGTGACCGTTCGGCCGTGCGGACGCCGCCCGGCCGCCCCCACGTGAGCGGCGTTCAGGCGCTGTCGAGGTCGTACAGCGCGCCGTACTTCTCGGTGACGTAGTCGGTGAAGGCGTCGGCCGAGAAGTCCGCGCCCGTGGCCTCGCGGACGAGGTCGTTCGTCTCGTAGCGCTGACCGTGGCGGTGGACGTGCTCGCGGAGCCACCCTTTCAGCGTGTCGAACTCGCCCTCGCGGGTCAACTCGTCGACGTCGCCGAGGTCGTCCTCGGCGGCCCGGAACAACTGCGCGGCCATCGCGCTCCCGAGCGAGTACGTCGGGAAGTAGCCGAACGAGCCGTGCGACCAGTGGATGTCCTGCAGACACCCCTCGGCGTCGGTCTCGGGGCGGAAGCCGAGGTACTCCTCCATCTTGTCGTTCCACACCGCGGGGACGTCCGCGACGTCGAGGTCGCCCGCGATGAGCGCGCGCTCGATCTCGAAACGGAGCACGATGTGGAGATGGTAGGTGAGTTCGTCCGCTTCGACGCGGATGGGGTTGTCCTCGTACACCTGGTTCACCGACTCGTACGCCTCACGCGGCGTCACGTCGTCGACCTGTGCGAAGTGTTCGTTCACCGTCGGCAGGAACCGCTCCCAGAACGCCTCCGACCGCCCGACGTGGTTCTCCCACAGCCGCGACTGGGACTCGTGGACCGAGAGTCCGCGGTGCTCGCCGAGCGGCGTCGCGTACGCCTCGTCGGGGAGGCCGAGGTTGTACGTCGCGTGGCCGAACTCGTGGATCGTGGCGGTGAGCGCGTCGAGGGGGTCTTCGGGCTTGAACCGGGTCGTCACCCGGGCGTCGAACTGCGTTCCGCTAGAGAACGGGTGCGAGGAGGTGTCGAGTCGGCCGCGTTCCCACGGGTAGCCCAGCATCGTGAGCGCCTCCCGGGCCACCTCCTCCTGCACCTCGGTGTCGAATTCCCCCGCGAAGGCGTCGGTCGTGATGGGCGTCTCCGAGGCTCGAATCTCGTCGATCATCGGGACGAGCGTCTCGCGGATCTCGGTCAGAATCTCCTCGGCGCGTTCGAGCGAGAGACACGGCTCGTAGTCGGCGAAGAGCACCTCGTAAGCGTCGGCGTCGGGGTCGATGTACTCCGCGTACTGCCGCTTGAGGTCGACGAGTTCCTCGACGTGCGGGGCGAACTGCGACCAGTCGTTCTCCGCTTTCGCCTGCTCCCAGATAGGCAGTGCTTCCGACGTCTTCTGTGAGATGCGCTGGACCAGGTCGGTCGGCACGCGGACGGCCCGTTCGTACTCGCGTCGCACCTCGCGGACGACCGCCGCCTGCTCGGGCGAGAGCGCCTCCCCCTCCAGTTCGTCCAAGAGGCCGCCGACTTCGTCTTCGGTGAGCAGTTCGTGCTGGAGCGCAGACAGCGTCGACAGCTGCTGTGAGCGCGCCGGCGTCCCCTCCGCGGGCATCATCACCTGCTGGTCCCACGAGAGGAGCATCGACGCGGCCTCGACGTTCTTGATGCGTCTGACCTTCGAGAGCAGCTGGTCGTACGCTTCGGGCGTCTCGGCTGTGGAGGATTCCGTCGCCATACTCGTCTCTTGGCGGCCGGGGCTATCAACTCCGTGCTTCCACCCCCCGGCTCACTCGAACCGCTCCGCCGCATCCCGGTAGATGCGATAACACCGCTCCACGACGGCGAGGCTCACGGACTCGTCTCTCGTGTGTGCCTCGCCCGGCTCTGCCGCGCCGCAGACGACGCAGGTAGTCCCCGCGTCCGCGAGCCACCCCGCGTCCGTCGCGTGCGGCTTGACGACGTGCTCGGGGGCTCCCTCCTGTGCCGCGGCCGCGGCGTCGAGGACCAGGTCGGCGAACGCCGCGTCGTCGCAGGCCATCGGTGGGAGGTCCTGGTCGACGCGCCACTCGACGCCGTCGACGTCCGCCGCCCGCTCCAGCGGCGCTCGTTCTCCCGGAACGGTCCGCTCGTCGACCGTCACCGCACACCGTTCGGGGATGACGTTCCACGCCGTTCCACCCTCGATTTCGGTGACTGCGACGCTCCCCCGGAGGTGGTGGCCGAGCACCTCCGCCTCGGGAAACTCGATGGCGCGAACGACGTCGACCGCGTCGCAGGCGCGGTAGACGGCGTTCGTCCCCGACTCGACCTCGCTCGCGTGGGCGGCCTCGCCGTGCGCGATGAGCGTGCTCCCTCGCCGTCCCTTGTGCGCGACGGCGACGTCGGTCACCCCGGGCGCGGAGTACCCCGTGGAGCCTTCCCCGACGATGGCGTAGTCGACGTCGAACCCGGCGTCCAGTGCCGCCCGCGCGCCGACGCCACCTTGCTCCTCGCCGACGAAGGAGACGAACAGGAGTTCGGCGTCCCCCACCTCCGCGTCCCGGAACGCGCACATCGACGCCGCGACCGCGCCGTTCATGTCCGCCGTCCCGCGGCCGTACAACCGGCCATCGCGCTCCTCGACGACGTACTCGTCGCCGTCGAGTTGCTCGGCTGCGGGTGGGACGACGTCGTGGTGGCCGACGAGCGCGAGCGAGGTGTCGCCGCTCCCACGACGTGCGACGACGTTCCCCGACTCGTCGCGTCGGACGTCGGCGTCGGTCTCTTCGCGGAGCCACCGCTCGATGGCGTCGCCCGCGTCGGTCTCGTCCTCGTGGCTCGGAATCGACACCAGGTCGTGGGTGAGTTCGCCCAGTTCGTCCATACCCTCCCTCCTCGGTGGGTGGTGAAAACCTCTCGCCCGACGCCGGTGATCAGCCGCTCGTGTTCGGTTCCGGGTGCTGCGGTCTGTCACCCTCGATGACCGTGATGCCAGCGAACTCGAACCGGGCGCCGCCCTCGGTGCCCTCCGTCAGCCGACACTCCCAGCCGTGTGCGTCGGCGATACGTTCGACGATGCCGAGCCCCAGTCCCGTTCCTTCCTGTGCCGTGCTGTGCCCGAACTCGAAGACAGCGTCGCGTTTCTCGGGTGGGACGCCCGGGCCGTCGTCGGCGACGAAGAACCCGGCCTCGTCCCCGAGCGGGCCGAGGCGAACCCTGACCGTCGCGTCGCCGTCCGGACGTCCGCCTCTCTTGTCGGCACGTGTTACCGTGTCGCCGCTTGTGGCTTCCCACTGACCGTCCGTCCCTCCGTGGTCCCCGCTGTCACCGGCTTCTGACCGGTTGCTCGTCGAGCCGTGCTCGACGCTGTTCCGAAACAGGTTCTCGAGCAGTCGCTGAAGACGGGCGCGGTCGGCGAGGAACCGGAGGTCGCCGACCACCTCGATGGACCCGTCGTCCCCCTGCCAGCACGACCTGGCGGTTCGTCGGAGGGAGACGGGACGCAGGTCCGCCTCGTCGACGCCGCGTGCCAGCGCGAGCACGTCGTCGATGAGACGGTCCATCCGTTCGAGAGCCGTCTCGGCCCGGTCGAGACTGGTGTCCGTGGTCGCGTCGTCGGTCCGGGCGAGTTCGACGTTCCCTCTGGCGATGTTGAGCGGGTTGCGGAGGTCGTGACTCACGAGAGAGGCGAACTCGTCGAGTCGGACGTTCTGCCGCTCGAGTTCCCGCTTCGCCTTCCGCCGTTCCGTACTGTCGCGGATGACGCAGACGAACCGGCCGTCGTCGAGCGGACTCAGCGACAGTTCCTGCGGGAACCGGCTCCCGTCGGCCCGCCGTCCCACAGCCTCGCCCTGCCACGACTCGCCCGTGGCGAGCAGCGGCATGGCCTCCCGTTCGAGTCGCTCGACCTCGGCGTCGTCGTACAGCGTCCGCCAGGTCTCGCCGACCAGGTCGGCGGCGTCGCGGTCGTAGATTCGTCCGTGGGCATCGTTGACGTAGTGGTAGACCCCCTGGTCGTCGAAGACGGCCATGCCGTCCATAGATGCGTCCATCGCCGCCGCCTGCGTGGCGATGGTCCGTGCTCGTCGGCGCTCGGTGACGTCGACGAACAGCGTGAGGGTCCCGACGGTCCGTCCCTCGGTGTCGTAGCGGGGGACGGCCCGGAGCAGCGTCTCGACTACCGAGCCGTCGCTCGCGACGAGCTGTCGCTCTTCGCGTGTGAACTCGCCGTCGAGCGCGCGGTCGTACCCTCCCTCGTCGAGCAGCAGCGTCGCCGACTCCTCGGTGTACAGGTCGGCGAGTGAGTCACCGACCACCTCGTCGCGCTCGTACCCCAGTCGGTCGAGCACACGCTGGTTACAGTCCGTGACGACGGGGTGGCCGTCCTGCTCGCTGGTGAGGACGTACATGACGGGTGCCAGTTCGAAGAGGTCCTGGTACTGGCGTTCGAGCCGCTCACGGACGGTGATTCCCTCGATGGCGTGGCCGACCGCGTCGCCGAGGTCTGCGACGAGCGCCCGCTCCGTCTCGTCGAACGCGTTCGCGTACGCGGCGTAGAGGAGCAAGACGCCGTAGACCGTCCCGTCGTGCGCCAGCGGGATGCCCGCGACGGAGTGAAACCCACGCTCGAGCGCGTCCTCGCGCCACGGTTCGAACGACGGGTCGTCGTCGACGTTCTGTGCGACGACGACCCGGTTCTCGCGGAGAGCGGTTCCGGCCGGCCCGCGACTCCGCGGCCCGTCGACGGTGACGGTAATCGCGTCGAGATAGCCGCTGTCGTCGCCGCCGGTGGTCCGCGGCCTGATACGCTCCGTCTCGGGGTCCGGCTCGCCGATCCACGCGAACCGGTACGGTTCCGACCCGGCCACGCGGTCGCAGACTGCCTGCTCGACCTCGTCGCGCGACGTCGCTCCGACCAGCGCCCGCGTGACGTCCCTGACCAGTTCACTCACCCGACGGTGGTGGGCCGCCTCGCGCTCGGCACGGTACTGCGAGACGGCGTTCTCGATGCGGTTCGCGAGAATGACGTACCGCTCGCGACCCCCGCGCTTCCGGAGATAGTCCGTGACTCCCGCCGAGACCGCCTCGCTCGCGATTTCCTCCGACCCCTTCCCCGTGACGAGAACGAACGGGAGCTGTACCGAGCGCTCGCGGGCGGCCTCGAGGAGTTCGAGCCCGTTCATCTCGGGCATATCGTAGTCGCTGACGACGCAGTCGAAGCCTCCCGCCACGAGGCGGTCGAGCGCCTCTCCCGCTCGTTCCTCCGTCTCGACCACGAATCGGTCGTTCTCGCGGTGGAGGAACTCGGCGGCGAGGGCTGCGAAGTCGGGTTCGTCGTCCACGTAGAGCACGTTGATGAGCTCCTCCCGTGGCCCGGTGTCACCCCCTGAGTCAGCCATCCTCGGCTATTTTATGACTCACTGGTATATCCCTTTTCAACCGATATTCGTCTTTGATAATTCGTTCGGCCGACTCGAGGGCCGACACGCGAGAACCGTGGCCTGTCGAAGTTCGACCCGGCTTGAACACCCTTATCCGCACGCCGCTCGAACAGCGCATATGAAGATACTGCCGGACACGAGCGCGGTCATCGACGGCCGCGTGTCCGAGCGCGTCGACGACGGAACGTACGACGGGGCGACCGTCTACGTCCCCGAGGCCGTCGTCGGCGAACTCGAGTCGCAGGCCAACGACGGCCGCGACACCGGATGGGAGGGACTCGAAGAACTCCAGCGACTCGCCGACCACGCCGACGCGGGTGATGTCACCCTCGAGTACGTCGGCCGACGCCCGTCGGCAACCGAACAACGCGCGTCACACGAGGGTGATATCGACGCGCTCATCCGCGACCTCGCGACCGAGTACGAGGCGACGCTCCTCACTAGCGACGCGGTCCAGGCGGAGGTCGCCCGGGCGAAACAGGTCGACGTCGAGTTCGTCGAGGCCAGAGTCAGAGGCTCGGGCGGGCTGGTCATCGAGGAGTTCTTCGACGACGAGACGATGTCGGTCCACCTCAAGACCGGCACCCGTCCCAAGGCCAAACGCGGCGCGCTCGGCGAGATGCACTACGAGACCATCCGCGACGAGGTGAGCGACGAGGAGACGATGAAGGCGTGGGCCGACGACATCGTCAACTCCGCGCGCTCTTCGCCCGACGGGTTCATCGAACTCGACGAGCCCGGGATGAAGATCGTCCAGTTCCGCGACTACCGGATCGCCGTCGCGCACCCGCCGTTCGCGGACGGCATCGAGATCACCGCCGTTCGCCCCATCGCCAAGACCGAACTCGACGACTACGAGTTCGCCGACGAACTCCGGTCTCGACTCAAAGAGCGCCAGCGCGGCGTCCTCATCTCGGGCGCACCGGGAGCAGGGAAGTCGACGTTCGCCCAGGCCGTCGCGGAGTTCCTCAACGACGCTGACTACGCGGTGAAGACGATGGAGAAGCCGCGCGACCTCCAGGTCGGCCCCGAGATCACGCAGTACACGGCCCTCGACGGCCAGATGGAGAAGACGGCCGACTCGCTCCTCCTCGTTCGTCCGGACTACACCATCTACGACGAAGTTCGGAAGACGAACGACTTCTCCGTCTTCGCCGACATGCGGCTCGCGGGCGTGGGTATGGTCGGTGTCGTCCACGCCACCAGGGGAATCGATGCCCTCCAGCGGCTGGTGGGACGGGTCGAACTCGGCATGATCCCCCAGGTCGTCGACACCGTCGTCTACATCGAGGCCGGGAAGGTCCACACGGTGTACGACGTGACGACCGAAGTGAAGGTCCCCGAGGGCCTCACCGCCGAGGACCTCGCTCGACCGGTTATTCAGGTCAAGGACTTCGAGACGGGCCGCCCCGAGTACGAGATCTACACGTTCAACCGCCAGGTCGTCACCGTCCCGCTCACCGAGGGCGAGCGCGACGAGTCCGGCGTCGACCGCCTCGCCCGGCAGGAGATCGAACGCGAGATTCGCTCCATCGCTCGCGGCCACGTCGACGTCCAACTGCAGGGGCAGAACAAGGCGGTCGTCTACGTCGAAGACGACGACATCTCCTACGTCATCGGGAAGGGCGGCGGGCGCATCTCCGACGTCGAAGACCGACTCGGCATCGACATCGACGTTCGGACCCACGACGAGAAGCCACAGAGTGCGTCCGGAGCCGGTTCCGGACCCAGTGGCGGTGGAGCGGGGCCGGTCGACGGGACCATCGTCACCCCCGAGGTCACCTCCCGGCACGTCGTCATCCGGATGGACGAACACGTCGGCGAGACCGTCGAGGTCCGCGCCGACGGCGAGTACCTGTTCACCGCCACGGTGGGCCGAGGCGGGGACATCCAGGTCTCACGTGGCAGCGCCATCGCGGACGAACTCGAACAGGCCATCGACCGCAAGCAACAGATCACCGTCGTTCAGGCCTGACCGCGCTCACGAGACACCACGGACGCGTTCGCGTCACGACGGACGAAGAACACCGTCTCCCGGCCGGGCGCTCGGAGCGACGCCGTCCGCGTCGTGTAGCCGTCGAGCATCGGTCGAACCGCGTCGGCGTCCGCCACCGTCGAGACGACGAGCGTCGGCCTCGCGTCCGCGTCAGTGAGGTGTGCCGCGAGCGCCTGCCTGTCGGCCGCACAGGTCGCGTCCGCGTCGGCCCGAGCGACGTACCACTGCAGCGGCAGGGCCGTCCGGAGGTCGGCACAGGCTGGGGGGATGGCGCTGTCGGCGCTCTCGGCGACGAACGTCTCGCCGTAGAAGACGACGTCGGCGGTCGCGCCGTTCCCGTCCAGCCCGTCGGGCCCGGCCCGGAGTTGGTCGAAGACGGGCCGGAACTCGTCGGTGGGCTGGGCGTACTGGACGAGTGGGTTGTCGGCCGCCGTCGGTTCGTGGTAGACTGTCGCGGCGGCGGTCACCCCGACCTGCCCGGCCACGAGTAAGAGCACGACGCCGACGACGGCCGCCCGCGTCCGGTCGCCCGTCGCGTGCGCCGCCCGAGCGCGGCGGAAGACGAATCCGAGTCCGACGGCCGCCGGGACCGCCAGCGGCACCAGCGCGTTCACCGTGATCCACGCCCCGTAGATGTCGGTCCCGAGCGGATAGCCGACGACGCTGACGAGCCCCCAGTAGGCAGTGAACAGGACCACGGGTCGGGGACGCGATGTCGCGTACCGTTCGACGAGGACGCCGCCGAGGGCGAAGACGGAGAGGACGCCGGCACCCAGTGCGAGCGTCTCGAGGAACCGTCCGAGAAAGCAGCCGTAGGCGGTCACGACGCTCTCTTTGTGACAGCCGGGTTCCGTCGTCCCGCCGAACCAGTACGACAGCCCGCGTCGGACGTCGTCGACCGTCGCATCGACGAGGGCCGGAAACGCCCCCGGCCGGGCGACGGCGTCCCACAGTCCGACCGCGTCGGCCCCGGCACTGGTCCGCGGGGCGAAAAAGAAGAGCGTGACGACCAGGGCGACGCCGACGACGCCGACGGCGTGACCGCCGACACGGAGGTGACGGCGACCCGGACCGCGGAGCGCGTCGACGACGCCCTGCCCGTACCGCCTCACGCGGTCGGTGCCCGTCTCCGCGACGTGTGGGCGGAAGAGTTCGTGATCGACGAGCAGCGCGGTCGCCCCGACCCAGACGAGCAGGTAGACGAGCGCGTTCTCCTTGGCGGCGAACCCCAGCGCGACGAGGACGGCGGCGGCGTACACGTACCGAACTCGGCGCGTGTCGACCGCTCTGACGAGCGCGCCGAAGGCGACGAACGCGCACGCGGCGACGAGGAGCGTACTCCGGAGAAAGCGCGAGTAGTAGAGCAGGACGGGGTTGAAACTCAAGAGCGCGGCCAGCGCGACGACCTCCTCGTCACGCAGTCGTTCGCGGAAGAGAAGCGCCGCAAGCGGGAGGAGACCGCCGACGACGGCGACGGGAAGCCGAGCGACGGCGTCGCTCGCTCCGAGGTGTGCGAAGAGCGCCGCGTCGACGTACTGGACGAGCGGGCCGTGGACGATGTACCGGTACGATATCGTGCCGGTCTCGTGGTAGCGGAGCGCCCAGTACGCGACGCGTCCCTCGTCGAAGTGTGCGACGCGCTGGCCCAGGGCGGGCAGTCGGAGCAACAGTGCCACGCAGGTAAGTGCGACCACGAGTCGGCGGGGGGTCCACGCGGGGCGCGAGCCGAGCAGTGACGTCCGCGGTGGCTGCCACCTCGCTTCTCGTTCGTGTGCCGCGTCTTCGGTTCGGGGCGCGCCGTCACCGGCGTCGGCCGGGGGCGGTGACTCGCCGTCCATGCCGGACACTCGTCGCTCCCCGAAAAGTAGCTCCCCGTGAGTACGACGGGCGTTTTAGTCATCGGACGCGCCGTCGCACTCACCGTGACGCGGTCTGGTGCCGCGAGGCCGAACAGGAGAACGGAGCGGGTGGTTACTCGGCGGCGCAGGCTTCCGCGTCGGCCTCGTCGCCGCTTTTGAACTCGTCGGCGGTCTCGTTGAGCTGATAGAGGTTCTGTCGGGCGTCGGCGAAGTAGACGTCCTCGTCGACGATGCCGATGCCTTCCAGCCGTTCGAGGGCGTACCGAACCGTGCGGGCCGACAGCATCGACTCCTCGACGATTCCCTTCTGCGTCAGCGGGCCGTTGTATTCGAGAACTTTGAACACGAGTTTCGCGCTCGGTGGGAGGTCGTCGAGACTCTCCTCGTCGGATCCAGCCATTACGTCGTTCGAGACGGGCCACGGGCATAAAGGTTGATAGACGGCTGTGACACAGCGGAACGAACAACGAACGGCTTTTGACGCGCGCTCTCGCACGGGCACGTATGGCTACCGAAACGCAGACCGGCCTCTCCAAACACCTCCGGGGAGTGACCGTCACCACGCTCGCGTGTCTCGCGGGCGTCGCGGCGGCGGTCGCGTCGGGCGTCGTCGTCGGGACGGACCCCGCGTCGGCCACGAACCGGCTGACGCTGGGGATCCTCGCCGGCTTCATCGCTCTGCAGCTTCCCGTCCTGCGCGTCGTCGGGGTGGACGTCTCCGACTTCGGGGCGAAAGACTACCTCTACGTCGGATTCATGACGTTCACGCTGTGGTTCATCACCTTCGCGATCATGCTCACCGCGGGCGTGACCCTGTAATGGCCGACGACAGTATCGCGGTGGTCGACCTCGACCGCTGCCAGCCCGACCGGTGCAACTACGAGTGTGCGAAGTACTGTCCGCCGAACCGCACCGGCAAGGACTGCATCGTCACCCGCGGCGACCATTACGAGGAGGGTGAACCCTACGAGGGCGACCCCGACCAGGTCCGCATCTCGGAAGAGATCTGTCTGGGCGAGACCTGCGGCATCTGCGTCGAAAAGTGCCCGTTCGACGCCATCGAGATCATCAACCTCCCCACGGAACTCGACGAGGACCCCGTCCACCGCTACGGCGAGAACGCCTTCGCGCTGTACGGCCTTCCCGTCCCGGACGCGGGCAGTGTGACCGGCATCCTCGGCCCGAACGGCATCGGGAAGTCCACGGCCGTGCACATCCTCGCGGACGAACTCGTCCCTAACCTGGGGAACTACGGCGAGGCACCGGGGTGGGACGCCGTCCTCGACCGCTACCGCGGCTCCGGTCTCCAGAACTACATCGAGGCGTTGCTCGACGACGAGGTGACCGTCGCCCGCAAGCCGCAGTACGTCGACCAGATTCCCAAGCAGTTCGACGGGAAGACGAACGAACTGCTGACGGCGACCGACGAGCGGGGCGCCCTCGACGAACTCGTCGACAGACTGGGCATCCGGCCCGTCGTCGACCAGCCCATCGACACGCTCTCTGGCGGCGAACTCCAGCGGGTCGCGCTCGCGGCCACGCTGGCGAGAGACCGTGACTTCTACTTCCTCGACGAGATTACACCCTATCTGGACATCGGCCAGCGCGTCACCGCCGCCCGTCTCGTCCAGGAACTCGCCGCGGAGGAAGACCGTGCCGTGCTCGTCGTCGAGCACGACCTGGCCATCCTCGACCTGCTCGCCGACTCGCTCCACATCGGCTACGGGCGACCGGGGGCGTTCGGTGTCATCACCGACCCCAAGAGCGTCCGGAACGGCATCAACGAGTACCTGAAAGGGTACCTGACGAACGAGAACATGCGTATCCGGCCCGACGCCATCACCTTCGAGCAGCACGCCCCGCGTGAGACGACCAAGAGCGCGCCGCTCGTGGAGTACCCGGACCTCGCGAAATCGTACGGTGACGGGGAGTTCTCGCTCACCGTCGACGGCGGCACCATCTACCACTCCGAGGTGCTGGGCATCGTCGGCCCGAACGGCATCGGGAAGTCCACGCTGGCGAAGCTCTTCGCCGGACAGCTCGAACCCGACGCGGGCGAACTCGACTTCAGACTGGACATCGCCTACAAGCCCCAGTACATCGAAATCGACCAGCCGATGCGCGTCGACGCCTTCTTGTCTTCTATCACGAACGACTTCGGCACCTCGCTGTGGAAGACCGAAATCGCCGGCCCGCTCCAGCTCGAACGCATCATGGAGCAGCACCTCTCGGACCTGTCCGGCGGGGAGCGCCAGCGGGTCGCCATCGCCGCGACGCTCTCCGAAGACGCCGACCTCTACGTGCTGGACGAGCCCTCCGCACACCTCGACGTCGAACAGCGGGTGCGCGCGACGACGGCTATCCGCCGTTACGCGGAGAACCACGACGCGACGGTGATGGTCATCGACCACGACATCTACATGATCGACCTGCTCGCCGACCGCCTGATGGTGTTCGACGGTGAACCCGCCGAGGAGGGTCACGCCCAGACGCCACAGGAGATGCGCGACGGGATGAACGACTTCCTCTCGGACCTCGACATCACCTTCCGCCGCGACGAACGGACGGGTCGGCCGCGCATCAACAAGCCCGACTCTCAACTCGATCGGAAACAGAAGCGCGCGGGCGAGTACTACTACGCCCCCTGAGACGGCCAGGGTCGGTCGACCCCCGGTGGGCGTAACACCCATACTGTCAACTGTTGTACATCGAAGGGGATGCGACTCACCAGCGACGCGTTCGACGATGGCGACCCGATTCCCGAACAGTACGGCTACCGGGCGGCGAACGTGAACCCGCCGCTCGATATCCACGACGTGCCCGACGAGGCGGAGACGCTCGCACTCGTCGTCGACGACCCGGACGCCGTGGAACCGGCGGGGAAGGTGTGGGACCACTGGGTCGTGTGGAACCTGCCGG
Organism: Salinigranum halophilum; assembly: GCF_007004735.1. Lineage (NCBI taxonomy): Archaea > Methanobacteriati > Methanobacteriota > Halobacteria > Halobacteriales > Haloferacaceae > Salinigranum > Salinigranum halophilum. Next base: position 323,292 of record NZ_SSNL01000005.1, on the reverse strand, counting down.
CAGCGACGACGTCGATTCCGGTCGATTTCGAGCCGCCGAGCGCCGGCGGTGTCGAGGGGCGAAACGACTACGGCGAGGTCGGCTACGGCGGGCCGAACCCGCCGGACCGCGAGCACACCTACCGGTTCGTCGCACGCGCGCTCGACACGACGCTCGCACTCGACAGCGGCGAGACGAAGGCGGCGCTGGAAGCGGCCGTCGAGGGACACGTCCTCGCAGAGGCACGACTCACCGGGACGTACGCGCCGTGACGCGCGTTCAGGTGTAGCTCTGCCAACACATTCAGGGGCCTGGAGTCGAACGTCCAGATGGACGGGTCCGATGGGATGCCCGAGCGCCGTATTCACAGCCAGCCTACCCACGCCACGGGGCGCTCGTGCCGCTCGGGTCCACCCGTCGGCTCTCCGTCCCTCCCCGTGTCCCCCGTCCGCGGTTCGTTCGTGTTCTACCCCTGAATCACGACGCCCGCGTCGCCCGTCCGGAGTCGGAGGTCGTAGCCGAAGGTATCGACCAGCGAGCGGTTCGTTTCGAGATGTGTCGTGACTCGGGGCGCCGTGACGACGCCGCCGGCGAGCGCCAGCGGGACGACGAGTTGGTCCGCGAGATGTGCGTCGACGACGCCCGGCCCGTCGCACCACGCCTCGAACGCGTCGACGACGTCGTCGGCGACGTCCTCGGCAGGCAATCCCTTCTCCCCGAGCGCGTCGAACCCCGCTCGCGTCTCGCCGGCGACGGCGAGACACAGTGCGAAGCCGGGGCAGTCGGTCTCGGCGTACGTCGCCGTGGTCTCGACGAACGGGACCGAGAGCCGCTCGCGGACTCGTTCGAGCGCGCGTTCGCAGACCTCAGCGTCGGCGAGGTCACGCGCGGCGACGGCGTGGACGCTCGCGACGAGGGCACCCCGGGTGTCGAGGGTGAACGGGCGGAGCGTCGAGGGTGCGACGCGTAGTGTCGCCCGCCCACCACCCGTCGGATAGAAGCCGCGGCGCTCGAGCGTGAGGTCTGCGGCGAGCCCGAAACGGGCGAGGAGCGGCAGTTTGACCGCGTGCAGGAACGCGAACGTCGGTGCCCACTTCACGTCGGTCCCGCCGGTAGCGGTGAGCGAGAGGGAACTGTCGATGCCCGCACCGAGCGGGAGAACGGTGTCGAAGACGAGCGCGACGCTCCCGGCCGTGCCGACGTCGACGGTGACGTCCCCTCGGGGCTCGTGTGTCGGCGCGAAGCGCAACTGCTCGGAGCCCACCTCGGCCCCATCGACCGTCGCGTCGGTGAGCGCTGCGGCCGCGTCGACACAGGCGAGGTGTTGCGGTCGCAGCCCCGGGTTCGGCCGGTCACCGCGGATACCGACCATCTCGAACGGCTGGTCACCGAGACACGAGAGCGTCAGCGCCGTCCGGAAGAGTTGGCCGCCGCCCTCGGAGCCGTCGAGGTCGAGCGAGGTGGTCACTCGTCTCGTGCTCCGATTACCGGACGACCGTCACGGGGACGTGCGAGCGCTCGACGAGCCCCTTCGCGACGCTCCCGACGAGCCCCTCGTACCGCCCCGAGAGGCCGCGGTGGCCGACGAAGAGGCCCTCGACGTCCGCGCGCTCGGTCACGTCCGGGATGACCTGCAGCGGCGACCCGTACAGCAGTTCGGTCTCGACCTCCACGCCCGCGTTCGCCGCGTGGTCTCTCGCCGCTTCGAGGACCCGCTCGGCGTCCGCCTCGGCGTCTTCGACCGCCTTCGCGACGAGTCGACCAGCGGTGTCGTCGAACCCGTCGGGTTCGTCTCCGCCGACGTCGACGACCGCCGGTTCGACCGCCTGGACGACGAGCAGACTCTCACCGAGCCGTTCGGCGAGGTCTGTCGCGTGCGCGAGGGCGTGCTTGCTCGCCTCCGACCCGTCGACCGCCACTAGAAATGTCATGCGAGATGATAGCCCACCGGTGGACAATTACTTGTCGGCGGTTCTCACGGGCTGAAGACGAACCGACTGTCCCCCGGCGCTTCGCGGACGCTCCCGTCGGGGAGATGTCTCGGCGTGGAGGGCGAGACGGGAGGTGAAGCGGAACAGCGGTGACGGTCAGCGGATGAGGCGAGAGCAGGTGCCGCAGAGGTTCTCCTCTTTCACGTCGACCTCGCGGACCGTCGGGGAAAAGGACATCACGCATTTGGAGTTGTCACAGTGTTCTAATCCCAGCGTGTGGCCGATCTCGTGGACGACCTCCTTGCGGACGCGGTCGGCGAACACCTCGCTGGAGGGCTTCGTCGAGATGCCGCCGTCGGAAGAGGTCTGCAGACGTGCGGTCGAGATGACGGAGCCGTTGCCGTTGAGGTACGCGAGTCCGAAGACGTAGTTGCGCCGGCGGTAGTAGAGGTCCTGGGTCGTGATGCCGATGTTCTTCTCCGCGGAGCCGGTTCGGGAGGCGAGTTCGATGAACTCCTCGGCCCGGTACTGGTTTCGGCTGCGGTCGTACGCACCGTCGGGGAGCGACTGCTCCTCGTGGACGGTCACGTCGCAGTCGTAGACGGACCGGAGCGCGGCGGAGGCCTCCCGTTTGACCTGCGCGGGGACGTCCCCGATCGGTACGATATCGACGAGCATGGACGGAGTTAAGCAGGGGTCGGTCATAAACATCCCGCCGTGAGCCGTCCGACGACTGCCGCCCTCGCCGACTATCTCTCCCGATACGCCCGGGTCGTCGAGGTCGGCGTCGGGCGACGGACTGACGTCGCCGCAGCGCTCGTCGACCGGGGGACGGACGTGACCGCGACGGACCTCTACGCCCGGTCGGTCCCCGACGGCGTGCGGTTCGTCCGCGACGACGTCGTCGCCCGCGCGGAACGCGGCGCGGGCGTCGACTCGCTGTACGCCGTCGACGCCGTTTACGCGCTCAACCTCCCCCCCGAACTCCACCGTCCTGCGCGCGACGTCGCTCACGCCGCCGGTGCGGACTTCCTCTTCACGACGCTCGGGGGCGACCAGCCGACCGTCCCCGTCGAACGAGTGACGCTCGACGCGGAGACGCTGTACGTCGCCCGCCACTCCGACGGTCGCTGATGGCTCGCGAACTCGGCGTCAGCGTCACCTCCGTCGACGGGGGTGACGGCCACTCACTCGACGAACCGCTCACGCAGCTCCGGGGTCGGCACCATACACTGGTCCTTCCGCCCGAACCACTCGTAGCGGCGTTCGGCGACGACGGTGTAGAGCCAGTCGCGGAGCCGTCGCGGGAGGAGCCACCCGACGCTCGCCGCCCGGTAGACGCCGCCGAGCAACTCACAGACCCGGATGGCCGCGGCCGACTTCGTGTAGGCCCGCGTGCCCTCCACGAGGACGACCGTCTCCAACTCGTCGTCAGGGAGGCCGACGCTGTCGAGTACGGCACGCCCGACGTCCGACTGCAGCGACGCGAACCGAATCCGTCCCTCGGGGTCGTGCTCGATGACGAACTGGACGGCCCCGTTGCAGAGGTTACAGACGCCGTCGAAGAAGAGCACGGGCCCCTCGGCGACGGCGGCTTCGAGGTCGACCGACTCACGGGCGGCACGCGCGTCGGTCTCCGTCTCGACCGTGTCGTCGCGCGCACCGGCCTCGTCCTCGGTCACGGCTGGACCTCCACGCCGACCCGCTCTGCCGCCCCGTCCCACCGCCGGCTGCGCGAGGCGTGGACGTCGACGCCGCGACTGTAGTAGTAGGTCGGCTCCGACGTGGGGTGGGCGAAGCCGTCGGCCGCGAACAGCGTGTTCGTCTCCTCGGTGGCCGTCGCCGGATACAGCGTCCACGGTTCGTGGTCGACGTTCGCGTAGCGCACCGCGCCGTCCGCCCCCTGCGTGTAGAAGCGGTACCGTTCGGTGAGAAACGCCGCTCTCGGGTCTTCGCTCGACTCGAACGCCGGGCCGCTCGGCCGGTAGGTCGCCGTGTAGTGCGCCGGCCTGTCACCGGGGTGGAGGCGGCGGCTCTCGAAGCGGACGCCGCCGTCCCCGTCACTCGTGAGCGAGACGCGGGCGTAGTAGTACGGCAGGCGGTGGAAGAGGCGCGCGCCGAGCACCGAGAGGAGACCCTGTGCGTCGAGGCTGAAGAAGTAGACGCCAGGTTCGCCGCCGCAGGTGACGTACGTCCGCAGGTTGAGTTCGGGGAGGTCGACACCGACCGACGCGGGGAGCCCCTTCGGGCGAACGTCGACGTTGGTGAACGGAACGACGGAGAGCCACGCGTCGCCGTCGAAGGTGTCGACGGTCAGGGCGTCGGGCAGATGCGCGGCGACGGTTTCGGGTGGAACGGGATAGTTGGCGAAGAGCAGATGTCGCCAGCCCATCGCGAGTGGAACCATGGATTTGCTAGGGCGTCGGTAGGGGTTACTGTTACGCCACGGGGCCGAAACCGGTCGTCAGTCATACGACAACGCAGACTGGCTCGCCGGGAGCCCCGCGAGCGAAGCGAGTGGGACTACGGCGAGTCCACTTCTTCACTCACTCTGTTCGTTCAATCGTGGACTCGCCGGGATTTGAACCGGAGCCAGACGTGCTCGCTCACTTCGTTTGCTGCGCGCGACTGGCAGGGTTCAAACCCCGTCTCGAACAGACACTCCGTCACGCGGCGCTGGCGACTCGCTCCGCTCGTCGCGTTACGCCGCGAAAAGTAGTGGACTCGCCGGGATTTGAACCCGGGGCCTCTTCCTTGCGAAGGAAGCGATCTGCCACTGATCTACGAGCCCGCACTCGACGAAAGTCCGGCACGGCACTTGAGCGTTCTGTTTCATCGCAGGGATGCGAACCCCTCTCGATGTCAGCGTGCGTCGATTCGCGTGCGTGCCGTCGGGAGCGCTGACGCTCCGCGTCGTTCGAACGGAGAGAGAAATCGAGAGACGAGGTTGCCTTAGCGCTCAGTCCTCGAGGACGATCTCGATGGAGACGTCGTTGGGGACCTGGATGCGCATCAGCTGCCGCAGCGCGCGTTCGTCGGCGTCGATGTCGATGAGACGCTTGTGGACACGCATCTCCCAGTGCTCCCACGTCGCGGTCCCTTCCCCGTCGGGGGATTTGCGGGTCGGCACTTCCAGCGTCTTCGTCGGCAGCGGGATGGGCCCGCTGAGGTTGACCCCCGTCTTGTTGGCGATTTCGCGGACGTCGCCACAGATGCTGTCGAGGTCCTCGGGACTCGTACCGGCGAGTCGGACGCGTGCCTGCTGCATCTGTTATCGCTCGTTGACCTCGAGCACCTTGCCGGCGGCGATGGTCTGACCCATGTCGCGGATGGCGAAGCTGCCGAGCTCGGGAATCTCGCCGGACGGCTCGATGCTGAGGGGCTTCTGGGGACGCACGGTAACGACCGCGGCGTCACCCGACTTGATGAAGTCGGGGTTCTCCTCTGCGACCTCGCCCGTCTTGGGGTTGATCTTCTGGTCGATGGCCTCGATGGTACACGCGACCTGCGCCGTGTGGGCGTGGAAGACCGGCGTGTAGCCGGCGGTGATGACCGAGGGGTGCTGCATGACGACGATCTGCGCCTTGAACGTCTCGGCGACCGTCGGCGGGTCGTCGGCAGGGCCACAGACGTCGCCGCGGCGGATGTCGTCCTTACCGACGCCACGGACGTTGAACCCGACGTTGTCACCGGGGCCGGCCTGCGGGACCTCTTCGTGGTGCATCTCGACCGTCTTCACTTCGCCGCCGACGTCCGACGGCTGGAAGGAGACGTTGTCACCGGGGTTGAGCGTTCCCGTCTCGATACGGCCGACGGGGACGGTACCGATGCCCGAGATGGTGTAGACGTCCTGGATGGGGAGTCGCAGCGGCGCGTCCGTCGGCGGCTCCGGCTTGGGCAGGTCGTTGAGGGCCTCGAGGAGGATCGGGCCGTCGTACCAGCTCATGTTGCCCGTGCGCTCGGCGATGTTGTCGCCCTCGAACGCCGAGATGGGGACGAACGTCGCGTCGTCGGACTTGAAGCGGACCTGCTTGAGGAGCTTCTGGACTTCCTCTTTGACCTCTCCGTAGGTGTCCTCGCTGTAGTCGACGACGTCCATCTTGTTGACCGCGATGATGAGCTCGTTGATGCCCAGCGTGCGGGCGAGGAAGACGTGCTCGCGGGTCTGCGGTGCGACACCGTCGTCGGCGGCGACGACGAGGACCGCGTTGTCGGCCTGCGAGGCACCCGTGATCATGTTCTTGACGAAGTCACGGTGGCCCGGGCAGTCGACGATGGTGAAGTAGTACTCGTCCGTGTCGAACTCCTGGTGGGCGATGTCGATGGTGACACCACGCTCGCGCTCCTCGGCGAGGTTGTCCATCACGTAGGCGAACTCGAAGCCACCCTTGCCCTTCTCCTCGGCCTCTTCTCGGTACTGCTCGATGACGTGCTCTGGTACGGAGCCTGTCTCGAACAGCAGGCGGCCGACCAGCGTACTCTTTCCGTGGTCAACGTGGCCGATAATGGCCAGGTTCTGATGCGGTTTGTCACTCATGGTGAAGTCACGCGCTAAGGCGCTCTGTGGGAAGCTTTTGCCTGTGACCCGTAAAACGATTTCGATACGCCACACGGCCGATTCCGGCGCTGTCAGGCGGTTTGTGCCCCGTCCGCATACGTCACGGAAGGGTCCTCACACCGCCCGCCACGGAGTGTCCTCCGCCCCCGAGCGATGGTCGACTCAGCACCCCACTCTCGTCGCTGTGGCCGTTGCTCTCGACGAGCTGTCGGATGACTCGCGTCCCCCCGCCAGCGACCGGTTCGTACGTTCGCCGCCGGTACTGGGGCCGGCCGCTGTCGGGCGGGAACGTGCGGAGAGAACGCTGGAAACGCGGCGCTGCTTACCGGTCCAGTCGCGTGACGTCCGCGAGGACGGCCGTCGCCGTCTCCGGTCCGCCCGCGCCGCGGCCGCTCACGTTGAGCTGCCCTGCGTGTTCGGTCTCGAACTGGACGATGTTCTGCGTTCCCGTCACCGCGAGCGCGCCGTGCTGTGGGACGAGTCGCGGCCCGACGCGCACGCGCTCGGGCGTCGCCTCGCCGATGAGGCGGATGGTCCGCCCGTCCTCCGTCGCGAGGTCGAGCGCGCTCCCGGGGATGTCCTTGATACCCGACACCTCGGCGTCGTCGAGACTGAAGACGTCACCGCCGCGTGCCTCGCTGAGGACGTTCGCGAGGATGACGCACTTCAGCGCCGCGTCGGTCCCCTCCACGTCGAAGGAGGGGTCCGCCTCGGCGACCCCGAGGTCCTGTGCCTCCGCGAGGACGTGCTCGTAGCCCAGTCCTTCCGCGGCCATCCGCGAGAGGACGAAGTTCGCCGTCCCGTTGAGGACGCCGCGGGCGGCGGAGATGTGTGCCGGACCGTAGTCGGCGATCGTCGAGAGGACGGGCATCGCCCCGCCGACGGTCGCCTCGAACAGCACGTCACCGGCGCTGTCTCGTTCGGCAGCCCGGAGGTCCGCGTAGCGCTCGGCGACCGGCCCTTTGTTCGCGAGCACGACGTGGCGGTCGCGTTCGAGCGCGTGCAGACAGTGCGAGAAGCCGGGCTCGGCGTCACCGAGGGTCGTCGGCGTCGCCTCGACGAGGACGTCGTAGTCGGCCGACAGCACGTCGTCGGGGTCGGCGTCGCCGACGACGCCCTCGCGGTTCTTCCGCGTTAACGCGGCTTCACCCTCGACACCGTCGCTGTCGACGACGCCCGAGGAGGAGTCGGCGAAAGCGACCACGTCGTGGCCGTACTCCGCGGCGAGTTCGACGACGCTGCCGCCGACGGCACCCGCACCGAGCACGGCGAGTCGCAGGCTCATTTCGCGCCCTCCGTGAGCGGTTCGATGACGTTCAGCTCCTTCTCGGCCGCGATCTCCCGGACGGACTCGAGTGCCGCTTCGGTCTGGCCGGGTCGCGTCGCCAGTCGAAGCCGCGCGCTCGAGGGCTCGTCGGTCCCTTCCGGGGCCGACAGCGACAGGTCCGACAGCGACGCTGCCGTCGACTCCTCGATGCGGTGGAGCGTATCCGAGAGGTCCGTATCCACGAGGTGACCGACGAGCAGGATGCTCAGCTCTTCGCCGTAGCGTTCCGCTCCGGCCTGGATGACGTTGATTCCCTCACCCCGCAGTGCGTCGACGATACCCTCGAAGCGGTCCGGTGGGCACTCGAGGTCGACCTCGACGGGAATCCGCCCGCGCGGAGTGATGTTCCCCCGCTCGTGGAAGATCGAGAGGAGATTCCCGCCGTTGTCCGCGATGGGTTTGAGCGCGGCGAGCAACTGTCCCGGCTCGTCGGCGAGCTCCAGACGGACGGTGTGTGCCTGTGGGCGCTCCCCGCCGTCGGTCTCGGGCTCCTGACGGGGCGCGTCGGCCTCGCCGGCCTCGTCGGGTTCGCTCGTGGCTTCGGTCACCGCCGCTCACCTCCCCGCAGGAGGGTACGGCTCCCCCCTGTTGTCCCCGGCAGGGAGCCCGCTGGTCGTCGCTCCGTGCCGATGCGTCTCGGGGAGTACGTACCCGTTCGCATTGTAGCAGGGTGTTCTGCGTCGCGGTATAAGCCTCCGTCGGTTGCGGACCGCGCTGCCCTCACGTCCCCTGGACGTTCCACGCCGGTGTGACAGCGCCGGTGTGACGGCGTCGGCACGGTCACCGCCCGCGTCCGCCTCGACCCGCCCCGCTCCGCTGTTCGCCTCCGCGGTCGACTGTGCGAGCCACAGCCCACGCCCGCTCACGTGGGTCGGCGGCGTGACGTCCGTCTCCCTCCGACGACGGCGGCCTCGGGTCCGGCACGCCGTCGCCGGTGTCGCGGACACCCGTGTGGACGACGACTACGGTCCATCGAAGCTCTCGACTGTCGAAACCACGGATAGTAGGCTCCGTTCGGGGCGCTCGGAGAGACGACTTCGCGACTGCTGTGTCGGCCGCACCGACACGCGAACGCGTCGGTCGCTGTGAGAAGAGAACGACGGTCGAAACGTCTGCGGCGGGTCCGAGCGGACCGGCCAGTCGTCGGCGTTAGATGTAGTCGACGGAGGGCGGCAGTTCGAGCTTCATGCCCTTCCGCTCGCGGATCTCCGTGATCTTCTCCGTCTGGAGGTTGTCCGCGAGGACGCGGAAGCCGGCGTTCTCCGTGTTCCAGGAGGCACGGCCCTCGGTGGCCGAGCGGATGTCCGAGGAGAAGCCGATCATCTCCTCGACGGGCGCGATGCCCTCGATGACCATGAGGTCGCCCTCCTGGTACATGTCGTCGACGCGGCCGCGGCGGCCCTGAATCTCGCCCGAGGCGGAGCCCATGTACTCCGAGGGGACGTCGATACGGACGTCCTGGATCGGCTCGAGGAGGCGGACCTCGCCGTCGATGAGCGCGCGGTGGACGGCCTCGCGAACGGCCGGGATGACCTGTGCGGGACCGCGGTGGATGGTGTCCTCGTGGAGTCGGGCGTCGTGGAGGCGAAGCAGCGCACCCTGGACCGGCTCGCCGGCGAGCGGACCGTCCTCGAGCGCCTCTTCCATCCCCTCGACGACGAGTTCCATCGTCTCGTTGAGGTGCTGGATACCCTTCGTGTCGTCGATGAGGATGTTCGTCCCGAACATGTGCTCGACGTCCTGGGACGTGTCCTTGTCCATGCCGAGTTCCTGCAGCGCCTCACGGCGCTCCAGTTCGGGCATGTCCATCGCGACGTCGCCGAGCTTGATGGCGTCGACGATGTCCTCCGAGAGGGGCTCGACGGTGATGTAGAACTTGTTGTGACGGTTCGGCGAGACGCCCTCGACCTCGCGGGACTCCTGCGTCGGGGCCTCGCGGTAGACGACGATGGGCTCACCGGTGTTGACCGGGATGCCCTGGTTCTTCTGGATACGCTGGGTGATGACCTCGAGGTGGAGTTCACCCTGCCCGGAGATGAGGTGCTCGCCGGTGTCCTCGTTGATCTCCACGCGGATGGTCGGGTCTTCCTTCGCGACCTGCTGGAGCGTCTGGATGAGCTTCGGCAGGTCGTCCATGCGCGTCGCCTCGACGCTCTTGGTGATGACCGGCTCGGAGATGTGCTCGATGGACTCGAACGGCGTCATCTCCACGCTCGAAACCGTGGAGCCGGCGATAGCGTCGCGCAGGCCGGTGACGGCCGCGATGTTCCCGGCGGGGACACCACGGTCGAGTTCCTCGCGCTCGCCGCCCATGAACACGCCCACTGATTGAACGCGGTTCTTGCCAGCGGTACCGGAGACGTACAGCTCCTGGCCCTTGCGGATGGTCCCGGAGAAGACGCGACCCGTCGCGATTTCGCCCGCGTGGGGGTCCATCGAGATGTCCGTCGCCATGAAGACGACTTCGCCGTCGTCGTCGACGTCGCGCATCTGGATGGCGAGTTCCGACTCGGAGTCACCGCGCCAGATGGTCGGGATACGGCGTGGCTGTGCTTCGAGCGGGTTGGGGAAGTGCTCGGCGACCATGTCGAGCACGACGTCCGACAGCGGCGTCTGCTCGTGCAGTTCCTGCCGCTGGTCGTTGCGCTCCATCTCGATGACCTCCGAGAAGCCGACGCCGGTCTCGGCCATCGAGGGCGCGGAGACACCCCACTTGTAGAGGGCGGACCCGAACGCGACGGTGCCGTCTTCGACCGACACGGTCCAGTCTCGGTCCTCGTAGTCCTGGGTCATCCCGCGGATGAGCTCGTTGACGTCGGAGATGACGTCGAGGAGCCGCTCTTGCATCTCCTGAGGCCCTTCCTGGAGCTCGTTGATGAGGCGGTCGACCTTGTTGATGAACAGCGCCGGCTTGACGCCCTCGCGGAGCGCCTGCCGGACGACCGTCTCGGTCTGCGGCATCGCGCCCTCGACGGCGTCGACGACGACGAGCGCGCCGTCGACGGCGCGCATCGCCCGCGTCACGTCGCCACCGAAGTCGACGTGGCCCGGCGTGTCGATGAGGTTGATGAGGTGGTTCTGGTCGTTCCACTCGTGGGTCATCGAGACGTTCGCCGCGTCGATGGTGATTCCGCGTTCTTGCTCGTCCTCCTTCGTGTCCATCGCGAGCTGCTGGCCGGCCGTCTCGTCGGAGATCATGCCGGCGCCCGCGAGGAGGTTGTCGGAGAGCGTCGTCTTCCCGTGGTCGACGTGCGCAGCGATGGCGATGTTCCGGATGTTCTCCGGTTTGTCCATCAGCTTCTCGCACTCTTGTACGATCTTCTTTCGTCGGCCCATTACCGAGTCTTACCGAAAGGAGGGACAAAAGGGTAGTGTTTTGCCGGAGACGAAATCGAGGGTCTGGAGCCACGCTGCGGGCCTGTGCCGGTGTTTAGCACGACCCTCGGTGAGGCACTCTGACAGGTCCCAGGCCGTCACCGACTCGCCTGTTCCGTCCGCCGACGGGGGGCAGAAGAATCATACCCGCGCGGACCGTGGTACCGGTACGCATGGATATCCGAGTACTGGGCTCCGCCCCGCCGGACCCGTTTCTGAGTGCGGCCGACCTGTTCGAGACCGAGTTCTCCCTCGAGTTGCCCGTGCGCGTCCACGTGCGCGGTGACCCCGACGAGCGGACCTGGGCGGGCCACTACCCCGACCACCACGTCCTCAACATCTCCCAGCAGGCGGCGACCAGTGCGATGGCGCGCGAACTCGCCCTCCACGAACTCGCCCACATGGCGCGCTACGAGGAGTCACACCCCTCTCACGTCCAACAGACCGAGGAGGCGCTCTTCCTCGCGCTCGCGGGGCGCTCCGTCGAACGGCGAAAGCTCGCGCACTGTTATCAGATCGCGAATCACATGAAGGACATCTACGCCGACGACCTCACGCTCTCGGTCGCGCCCGCGGAGAAACTCGTGCTCTTCTTCGAGTCACAACTCGCGGCGGCACTGTCGGACCGACCGGCGGCCCCCCGCCCCGACTCCCGGCGTATCTCCCCGGCCGCCGACCCCGAAATCACCGCCGTGAACGCGGCCTTCGCGCTCGCGCTCTGTGAGCGTCACGACCTCCTCGAACCGGGCCACCGCCTCTACGACCTCGCGCACGCCGCCGCCGACGACGCGCCCGAGGTGGGGCTCGACCGGTTCAAATCGCACTTCGCGTCACTCGCCGACGACCCCACCGCGAGCGACTATCGGAAGGCGCTGGTCGACGTCACCCGCGACTACTGCATCCGCGAACAGCAGGCCGCGGACTGAGCGGCCGCTCACCACCCGAGAGCGAGAACGAAAAAGACGAGAGACGAGGTTAGCGGGCGGCGGCGGCGACGCGCTCGCGCTCTTCCTTCTGGCTGATGGCGTACGACTGCATGTCGTAGTCGGCCGCGCCGATGAGGACGGTGGCGAGCGCCTCGGCGGCGCTCTGTTTCGACTTGTACGAGCCGCGCTTCGTGCCCTCGGCGATGAACTTCAGCGCCTGGTCGACACGGCGCTGGGGGGCGACGTCGACGGCCTGCGGGACGGAGATGCCACCGTACTTCAGGCGGACGGTCTCCTCGCGGGGTGCGGCGTTCTGAATCGCGGTCACGAGCACCTGCACCGGGTTCTCCTCGGTGCGCTCGTGGATGATCTCGAACGCCTCACGGACGATCTTCATCGTCTTCTGCTTGTGACCCGTGTTGTCTTCGGTCTGCATCAGACGGTTGATGAGCCGCTCGACGACACTGATCTCGGACTTCTTGAACTGTTTCGAGGCGTGGCGGCCCATCGTGTGGGCGATGGGGGTCACCGCGATGTATCGCTTCGTCGACGGGTCAGTGTACTCGATCTCGGAGACGTCCCAGACGCCGAACAGGAGGGCGTTCGAACGCGCCTCCTCGCTGTCGGCAGGGGACTCCGGCTCGGGGGCTTCCGCGTCGCTCATCTGACTGGCTTCTCCGCGTTCCCGCGCACGAGTTCGATCATCGAGACGCCGTTGACCTTCTCGACCTTGTAGTTGACGCCCGAGAGGTCACCCATCGCACGACCCTTCGCGCCACCGATGCCCGCGATGGTGACCTCGTCGTGCTCGTCGATGAACGAGATGGCACCGTCGCCGGGACAGAAGGCGGTCACCTGTTTGCCGTTCTTGATGAGTTGCACCCGGACACACTTTCGGATGGCCGAGTTGGGCTGCTTCGCTTCGATGCCGACCTTCTCGAGGACGATGCCTCGCGCCTGCGGGGCACCCTCGAGCGGGTCCGATTTCTTCCGGAGACCGCGTTCGCGTCGCGCGTACTTCGAGTCGGACCACCGACGCTGCTGGCGGTCCTGCTTGAGTTTGCGCGCGGCGTATTTGCCGTTCGCCATGGTAGCCTCCACTTCCTGATGGAGCTACTTAAGCCTCCTCTTTCGAACTCGGCGAGACGCCCGCAGCGACGCGTAGGACCCCCTGAGGAGGATTCTGAGGCCGTTTCGAACGGCCAGAACGACGCGCTCTCCGCGGCGCGCAGGTGACGAGCCGCCGGGAGAAATCGTCTCTCGGCTCTCCGCTCAGCCCCGCCGTTCAGCTCCGTTCTCTCTCGCGCTCGCGCACGTCGACAGACAGCTCACCCGAGAGCTCGTGTCCCGACGCCGGTCCCAGTGTGAGTCCCTCCTCGTCGAACCGCCGTTTCACCCGGCGGCGGAAGTCCGACTTGACCTCCACGAGGTTCACGTCCATCGGGTCGGACACCCAGTACTCCACCTGGAGCGTGGGCGAGGTTCCCCCGAACGCGACGATGCGCGAGGTGGGTGACGGCTCGTCGAGCACCCGCTCGTCCTCGCGGGCGGTCTCGACGAGCGTCATCAGCGCCAACTCGGCGTCGTCCGCGTAGGCGATGTCGAGCTGTTCGGTGATGCGGTACCGCTCTCTCCCGTAGGGTCGTGTGAGCGCGTTCGTCGTCAGCTCGGTGTTGGGGATGGTGATGGTCTCGTTGTTCACCGTCCGGACGCGAGTGACGCGGAAGTCGACCGCCTCGACGATGCCTTCGCCCCCCGGCCAGGCGATCCAGTCGCCGACGTTGAAGTCGCGGTCCGCGATGAGAAAGAGCCCCGACACGAGCGAGCCGATGACGTTCTGGCTCGCCGCGCCGACGACGAGCGAGACAGCGGCGATGATGATCGACGCATCGGTCAACACCCCACCGTACCCGGCCCCCACGACCCCCGCGACTATCGCGAAGACGACGACGAGGACGTGGACGTACGTCTCGGTGGCGGTTTCGATGGTCGGGTTGTTCTGGTTCCGCGCGTGGACGAGTCTCGTGACCGTCGGCAGGACGAGGAGTCGCCCGACGACGTAGACGAGTATCGCCCCCACGAAGAACCCCAGCGTCCGGACCGCGGCCTCCTCGAACGACTCCATGCCGACCGGCACTCCCGGGACCGTCTGTGCGACGAGGACGTGTTCCATAGAGCCTCTGGCCCCGCCGGGAGCAAAAACCTGTCAGGTGTGTGTCCGTCGAGCAGCGGCGATGGCGAGGCGGAGACGACGCCGTTCGTCCCGACTCTCGCGGCCGGTCTGTTCCGTGCGGACTCGCCGGACCGTCCGCTCACGAACGGGACGCTCGGCGATTCGAATCGGAACCGTGTGGCGTTCAGGTCAACTGGACGTCGTCGAGGTCCCAGTGCCGCCGCGCCAACTCCCGGGCGGTCCGGATGTTCTTCCCGCCGGCACCGATGGCGACGCCGCGGTCGGCGGCGTCGACCTCGACGTACGCCACGCGGTCGTTCTGCTCTGAGACCGTGACGTGCGTGACGACGGCCGGGGCCAGCGCGTTCGCGACGAACGCCTCGGCGGTGTCGGCGTCCTCGACGAGCGTGACCTCACGGCCGAGTTTCTCTTCGACCTGCTGGACGCGCCTCCCTCCCGGACCGATGGCCTGGCCCATCTCGCCCGCCGCGACGAGGAACGTCACGCGCCCACCGTCGTCCTCGTGGACGAGACAGTCCCGTGCGGTCGCGCCCGTGACGTCCTCGAAGAGGGCGATGAACTGCCGGGCGGTGTCAGAGAGGGTGACGCGCATCGCTGTCTCGACTCCTGGTCAGTCGTCCGACGGCTCGGGACTGGCCGTCGCGTCGGTCTCGGGCGTCTCGACGTCGGCGTCGATAGAGCCCATCCGGAGGTTGACGTCGCCGGTCCCGATGGCGACCGGCTTGCCGACGATGACGTTCTCGATGACGCCGTCGAGGTCGTCCATCTCGCCGTGGATGGCCGCGTCGAGGAGGTGGTTGACCGTCACCTCGAACGCCGCGCGGGCGAGGACGGAGTCCTTCGAGCCCGAGATGCCGTGGCGACCGATGGACTCGATGGTCCCCCGGTTGGTCATGATGTCCGCGACCAGCATCAGGTGGCGGACGTTCACGTCGTCGAGCCCCTGTTCTTCCAGCGTCTCCATCGTCTCGTTGATGATGGCCTCGCGGGCGGCCTCGACGCCGAGTTGACGGTACACCTCGTGGATGTTGTTCGACGTCGAGCGGGTGCCGTCGACGCCCTCGATGGTGAGCACGTCACCGAACGCCGACCCCTCGGTGTAGAGGACGAACTCCTCCTCGTCGTCGTCCGCCTCGGTCTTCTCACGACGGATGACGACGCGGGAGACCTCCTCGATACCCTTGAAGACGATGTCGCGCAGTTCCTCTACCAACTGGAGGAGCTGACGGTACGAGGGCTGCTTCGGGCCGAACTCGATGACCGTCCCCATCCGCGTCGTCTCGACGCCGAGGGCGTCTTCGATCTCCTGGGCGATCTCCTGGGCGACGGTTCCGACGTCGTCCGCCGTGGGCCACCGTTCTCGAAGGGTGTCCTCGTTGAGGTCGATGTTGACGAGCATGTCCGCGACGTTCGTCGACACGTCACCCAGCGCGAGGATCTTCGTCGCCTCGATCTGCCAGACGACCTCGTGGGCCACGTCGCGCTCGCCGTAGTCGGGGTCGTCGACCTCCGCGATTCGTTCCTCGATGTGGTCGGGGTCGAGGTAGACGGTCATCATCGGGGTGTCCGGCGTCTTCCGCGCGTCCACCAGTTCGATGAGCCGGGGGAGCCCCTGCGTCACGTCGATCTCCGCGACGCCCGCGTAGTGGAACGTGTTCATCGTCATCTGCGTCCCGGGCTCGCCGATGGACTGCGCCGAGACGGTCCCGACCGGGTCGAGCGGGTCGACCCGCGTGTCGAGGTACCGCGTCTCGGCGGCGCGGGCGATCTCGTCCGCCTGCTCGACCGTGACACCCTCGCGTCGCTCGACGACCTCGTACACCTGCGTCTTCAGCCGACGCGGGAGTTCGGTGTCCTCGACGACGACCTCGATGTCCTCGGTGACGTACTCGTACTCGGTGGTGGGGTCGACGTCGTCAGTCATCCGACTCCACCCCCAGGCCCTGCGCCTTGTCGAGTCCTGGCCCCGCGTACTCCGAGAGGTTCGTCGGCGGCTCCGACTCACCGAGGAAGCGCGCCTTCTCCTCGTCGGAGGCGAACTCGGCCTCGATGACGCGGTCGGCGATGTTCTCGATGTCGATGCTGTGTTCCTCCTTCGAGGAGACCTTCACGGGCGAGGTGCCGTCCTCGCCGAACTCGAACTGGACGACGGTACCCGAGGTGTCTCGGACGGAGCCGTCGTACTGCGCCTCCAACTCGGACAGGGCGTTGATGAGTCGGCGCTGGAGGTAGCCGGATTTCGAGGTCCGGACTGCCGTGTCGACCAGCCCCTCGCGGCCACCCATCGCGTGGAAGAAGAACTCCCGCGGGGTGAGCCCCGCACGGTAGGAGTTCTCGACGAAGCCGTGGGCGTCGGCCGAGAGGTCGTCCTTCTGGTAGTGGCTCAGCGTGCGGTCCTCGTAGCCGCGGTTGATGCGCTCGCCGCGGACTGCCTGCTGGCCGACACAGCCGGCCATCTGCGTGAGGTTCAGCATCGACCCACGCGCGCCCGAGCGAGCCATGATGACGGCCGGGTTGTCGTCGGTGAAGTGGTCCTCCGCGATCTCACCGGCGGAGTCACGCGCCTTGCCGAGGCGCTGCATGATCTTCATCTCGAGGGTCTCGTCGACCGTCCTTCCGGGTAAGGACTCGAGCTCGCCCTGTTCGTACACCTCGATGAGCTCTTGAATCTGCTCGTACGCCGAGGCGATGGCCTCGTCGACCTGCTGGTTCGCCGCCTCCGGGATGGACTCGTCGTCGATCCCGATGGAGAACCCGAAGTGCATGATGGCGCGCATCGCCAGCGCCGCGACCTCGTTGATGAACACGCGAGCACGCGTCTTCGAGTACACCTTGGTGATGGTGTCGACGACCTCGCCGCCGAAGGCACCGACGGCGTCTTCGTCGATGGTCCCCTCGACGAGTTGGCCGTCCTCGATGACGACCGTGTCGCCCGCGGACGAGTCGAACTCGAGGTTCAGGTCGTCGGGCAGGAGCTCCGAGAAGAGCTGTCGCCCCGTCCAGTAGGGGGTTCCGTCCTCCTCCTCGCCAGTGGGTGCGGGCAGTTCGTCGATGCTCGTCGCTCGAAGCAGGTCGAGCGCCTGCGTCTCCGAGAAGTGGGGGTTCTCGTGGGTCAGCAGGTACGTGCCCGAGATGTGGTCCTGGATGGCACCGATGATGTTCTCACCGAACCTGGGTGAGAGAATCTGCTCTTGGACGCGCATCAGGACGCGCGCCTCCGCACGCGCCTCCTCGTTCTGCAGCGCGTGCATGTTCATCTCGTCGCCGTCGAAGTCGGCGTTGTACGGCGGACAGACGACGGTGTTGAGCCGGAACGTCTTGTACGGCATCACGACCACCTCGTGGGCCATGATGGACATCCGGTGCAGCGACGGCTGTCGGTTGAAGATGACGATGTCGCCGTCGATCAGGTGACGGTTGACCTCCCAGCCGAGTTCGACCTTCTCCGCGAGTTCCTCGCAGTTCTTCTCGGTCACCTTCAGCCGACGGCCGTCCGGCCGTCGGACGTAGTTCGCGCCGGGGTGGCCCTCGGGACCGTTGCGGACGAACTGTCGCGCGTTGTCGATGTTGCGCTCGGTGACGTTCATCGTCTGCGTCATCTCGCGAGCGACGCGCTCGGGGACGCCGACCTCGTTCAACGAGAGGGTCGGGTCCGGCGAGATGACGGTCCGAGCCGAGAAGTTCACGCGCTTCCCGGACAGCGAGCCACGGAAGCGCCCTTCCTTGCCTTTGAGGCGCTGGCTGAGCGTCTTCAGCGGCCGCCCGGAGCGGTGTCGCGCCGGCGGCGTGCCCGAGATTTCGTTGTCGATGAACGTAGTGACGTGGTACTGCAGCAGTTCCCAGAGGTCCTCGATGATCAGTTGCGGGGCACCGGCCTCGCGGTTCTCCATGAACCGCTGGTTGATGCGGATGATGTCGACCAGCTTGTGGGTGAGGTCGTCCTCCGACCGCTGGCCGTTGTCCAGCGTGATGGAGGGACGGGCGGTGACCGGGGGGACGGGGAGGACGGTGAGGATCATCCACTCCGGCCGCGCGCGGTCGGAGTCGACGCCGAGCACCTCGATGTCCTCGTTCGGGATGTCCTCGAACCAGTCCCGAATGTCCGAGGGCATCAGCTTGTTCATGTCTTCCTCGGTGAGGTCGACGCTCAGCGCCTTCTCGATCTTCTTGCGGGCGTCGGACTTGGGGCGGAAGGTCCCCGAGAGGATCTCGTTGACACGGTCGAGCGGGATGTCAGTCTTCTCTGCCAACTCTTGCGGAGCCATCCCGCGGTCGTCCTCGTCGTCGGGGTCGGGCTGCATCGCCTGGGCGATGCGCTCGGAGTAGTCCGCCGCGAGCACGTCCTGGACCTCGTAGTACGTGGTCGGCTTCTCGTGTTTGATGTCGTGCTGTGGGGCGCTGCAGTCGGGATGGGGACAGCGCTTGGCCTTCCGCGCCTGTCGCACGGCTGCCTTCAGCGCGTCGTTGGGGTCCTCGCCGAGTTCTTTCGCCCGCTTCAGCTGCTGGCGGTACTCCTCGCGCTCTTCCTCGATGAGCGCGAGTCGACCACACTCGCGGCAGGTCGACCGGAGCAGGCGGCGGATGAGCTTCGTGAAGCCCACGTGGATGACGGGGGCGGCGAGTTCGATGTGGCCGAAGTGGCCGTTACACGATCCCGAGTGTTGCCCGCAGGTCCGACACTGCAGGCCGGGGTCGATGACGCCCAGCCGGGGGTCCATGAGCCCCATGTCGATGGGGTAGCCGTCGTCGTCGTAGGTGTCCGCGGTGATGACCTTCGTCGCGGACATATCGCGGTACGTCTCGGGGTCCATCAGCCCGAAGTGGATGCCGCCGAGTTCCTTGGGTGTCTGCATTGACATGTGTTGTGGGTGTGTGGGTGGAGGGAGGGTTAGACTGCGTCTTCGAGTTCGAGCCGCGGTCGGATGCCGAGCGCGACCATCTCGTCGAGGAGGAGTTTGAACGCGTAGCTCACCTCGATCTCGTGGATGTTGTCCTCGTCGCCGGTGATGGGGTCGTAGATGCGGCGCTGGTCGACGTCCTCGACGGCGACCATCCCGGTATCGGCGGAGATGTAGACGTCCTCTCTGTCGGAGGAGTCGAGCAGGCGCTCTTTGAGCGCCATCGCGGCACCGTGACCGATGAGCACCTCACGCTCCATCTCGCCGACACGGAGGCCACCCTCGCGGGCGCGTCCCTCGGTCGGCTGGCGGGTGAGCACCTGCACCGGCCCGCGCGAACGGGCGTGCAGCTTGTTCGACACCATGTGGTACAGCTTGTGGTAGAAGATGGTGCCGACGAAGATTTCGGCCTCGATTTTCTCGCCGGTGACGCCGGAGTACATGACCTCCTTGCCCGACGACTTGAAGCCGTGGTCTTCGAGCGCGCCGCGGAGTTCCTCCTCGTTCTCGCCCTGGAAGGCAGTCCCGTCGACGCGCCGTCCCTCGAGTGCGCCGACCTTTCCGCCGAGCATCTCCAGCACGTGCCCGACCGTCATGCGCGACGGGAGGGCGTGGGGGTTGAGCACCAGGTCGGGCACGACGCCGTCCTCGGTGAAGGGCATGTCCTCCTGTGGTGCCAGGTGTCCTACGACGCCCTTCTGGCCGTGACGGGACGCGAACTTGTCGCCGAGTTCGGGGATACGCTGGTCGCGCACCGAGACCTTCGCCAGCTTGGAGCCGTCCTCACCTTCCATCAGCGTCACGGTGTCGACGACGCCGGACTCGCCCGAGCGCATCGTCACCGAGGTCTCGCGCCGCTTCTGTGGGCTCAAGCCGCCCATATCGTCCGGCTCTTCGAGGAAGCGCGGCGGCGACGTCTTCCCGAGCAGGACGGAGTTCTCGTCGACGACCGTCTCGGGGTTGACGAGGCCGTCCTCGTCGAGGTGGGTGTACGCGTCCTCACCGCGCGCGCCGCGGACGTCCTGGCTCGGAATCTCGAAGCGGTCCTCCTGTCCGCCGGGGTACCGGCGCTCTTCGCCCTCGTAGGTCCGGAAGAAGTGCGAGCGGGAGAGACCGCGTTCGACGCTGCCCTTGTTCATGACGAGCGCGTCCTCGATGTTGAAACCCTCGTAGCTCATGACCGCGACACAGAAGTTCTGCGCCGCGGGACGCTCGTCGAACCCGATCTGCTCCGTGGTCTGGGTCTTGACCATCGCCAGCTGCGGGTAGTGCAAGAGGTGCTGGCGCGTGTCGGGCCGGATGCGGTAGTTCGCCGCGGGCAGCCCGAGCGACTGCTTCATCATCCCGGCACCCATCGTGATGCGCGGCGACGCGTTGTGCTCGGGGTACGGAATCATCCCGGCACCGATCCCGAAGATGAGCTGCGGGTCGATCTCGAGGTGCGTCGTGTTCTGCTTGTCGGGGTCGTCGGGGTGGTACTCGATGTCCTCCTCGTCGACGGCGACGAGGATGTCCTCTTCCTCCTCGGCGTCGATGAACTCGACGAGGCCGCGGTCGACGAGGTCGTCGAACGCGATGTCACCGTTGTCGACCGCCTCGATGTGTTCGTCGTCGAGCAGCGGTTCGCCCTTCTCGACGACGATGAGTGGACGCCGGGCGCGTCCGGCGTCGGCGTTGATGATGACCTCGCGCGTCCGGTCTTTCACCGAGACGTTGACCATCTGGGAGACGTCTCCCCGTCGTCGTGCTTCGCGGATCTGTTCTGCGAGCTCGTCGGGGTCCTCGTGGGTCCCGACCAGGCTCCCGTTGACGTATACTTTCGCTTCTCGTGCTTGCGCCATTGTTTAATCGTCCGCCGGTGTCGTCGGTTCGACGCCCTCGAGCCCAGGCATGCCCTGCACGCCCATGTGTGCGAGCTCCCGTTTGAGCGCCTTCTCGTCCTCGACGTTCTGTGACAGTTCCATCGCCTGTGCGAAGTTCTTCACCAGCCCGCAGTTCGGCCCCTCGGGAGTCTCGGAGGGACAGATGCGACCCCACTGGGTCGCGTGCAGGTCGCGCGCCTCGAAGTGCGGCTGCGAGCGCGACAGCGGCGAGCGCAGCCGCCGCAGGTGCGACAGCACGCCCATGTAGTCCGTCCGGTCCACCAGCTGTGAGACGCCCGAGCGCCCACCGACCCAGTTCCCGGTGGCGATGGGGTGTTCGAGGCGTTCGGTCAGCACGTCGGAGCGGACGACGGTGTTCACGGTGAGGTTCCGGTTCCGCATGTTCGCCCGCTCGAGCTGGTACTTCACGTCGCGTGCGAGCTTGTTCAGTGCTGTTCTGAAGAGGTCGCGCATCAGGTCGCCCGACACTTTCAGCCGCTTGTTCGCGTAGTGGTCCTTGTCGTCGGACTCGCGGCGGCCGAGCGCGAGCTCGAAACACGCCTCGGCCATCCGGCAGAGGTAGTACGACTTGTTGATACGCACTTCCTCCTCCTCGACGCCCTCCTCGTGGAGGTGCGGCAGGAGGTAGCGGTCGATGACGTAGTTGGCGCGCTTGAGCTGGTAGTTCTTGCCCTGCCCGCCGGCGACGCGCTTGCCGAGCGCCTCGATGGCCTCTTCCTCGGTCTGGACCGGCGCTTCCTCTAAGTTCTCGAGCATGAACTTCACGATTTCGGGGTCGTCCGAGACGCGGTGAACGATCTCCTCGTCCGACTCGAGACCGAGTGCACGGACGAGCGTGACGAAGTTCACGGAGCCCGAAACCGAGGGGAACGAGACTTCGAGCAGCCCTTCGCGGTTGCGCTCACAGAGGACGAGCGCGCGGTACCCGCGGCGCTGGGAGAACGTCTTCGCGACCTGGATCTCGTCGCCGTACTTCGTGTCGTACTCGGCGAGGATCTTGTTCGGTGCGAGGTCCTCCGAGGTCATGAGGACGCGCTCGGAGCCGTTGACGATGAAGTAGCCGCCGGGGTCGACGGGGTCCTCGCCGATCTCGACGAGGTCGGCGTCCGAGAGTTCCGAGATGTTGCACTTCCGGGAGCCGACCATGATGGGCATCCGGCCCACCTTGGTCTCGGTGGAGTCGAGGACGACCTCCTCTTCCTCCTCGCCGCCGCGGACGATGGACATCTCCATGAACACCGGCGCGGCGTAGGTGATGTTGCGGAGGCGGGCCTCCTGGGGGAAGAGGAGTTCCTCCGAGCCGTCGGCCTCGCGAACGCGCGGGGTCTCGACACGAATGTCACCGAGTTCGACCCACACCGGCTCTTCGCCCTCTTTGTCGCCGATGTCGGTGTCGATGGTCTCTTTCTCGTCGACGACTTCCTGCATGCCGCGGTCGAGGAAGTTGTTGAACGAGCGGAAGTGGTGTTCTGCGAGCCGTTCCTGTGAGAAGTACTCTCTGGAGATTGTGCGTCGTGACTGTCGATTCATTCGATCACCAATCGGTAGACGACCGCTGTGTCTGTCGTTCGCGAGTCGCGGACGATCTCGATGACGTCGCCGACCTCGGCCTCGTCGGGAAGCGCCGGGTCGGACGTGCGGATCTTCGGGAGATTCACCCGCTCGACGTCGTACTCGGCCATCATCTCCTCGACTTCGGGTTCGTCGAGGATGGTATGCTCTGGGACTAGGGTGTGTTCGCTTACGTTGACCATGGATGTCGGGGTGGATGGGAAGAAGCTCTCACGAGATACTACAGCGGGATTCTTGGGCCAGCCATTTAACGCTTGTCAACTGGTGCGGGTAGCGCCGCTCACCGACCACGAGCGGACTGGTAGCTACACACACGGAAACCGGAAGTAAATGCCTTACGGAGCGACCGACGATAGCGTCTCACACGCCGTGTTCAGATGGGAAGTCTTATTTACGAAACCCGGATACTGGAGAGTGCGTAGTGCCCGGATGGTGTAGTGGCCCATCATACGACCCTGTCACGGTCGTGACGCGGGTTCAAATCCCGCTCCGGGCGCTGTCGTTTCACTTGCGGACTGGCTAGCCCGGATGGTGTAGTGGCCCATCATACGACCCTGTCACGGTCGTGACGCGGGTTCAAATCCCGCTCCGGGCGCTCTTTGTTCCAAACTCCCCAGCGAGGCGTTTCATCGCCGAGCGAAAGCGAGTTCGGACTGTGAGCCGAGCGAGCGGGTTTGAAACAGGGAGTAGAGCGAACGCAGTGAGCGGAACGACCGTGGTTCACAATCCCGCTCCGGGCGTTTCTGCCGAACACAACACAGCAAGCGACCGCTGTGCGTGTCGCTCGCCACCTGTAGAGTCGCACAGACGCGACGAAGAGATGTGACCCTGCGAGACGAGCGGAGCGAGTCACGACGACCTCCCCGGCCGATTCGCACCTGCCGTTCGCGACCCCTCGCCCGCCCGCTGCTGCCGACCCCACAACCTTTCTCCCCCACCCTCGAATCCCGCCCCGTTCGATGTCTCCCCCCGAAGCTGGCGACGTCCACGTCGTCGAGCGCACGTTCGACCGCGAGGAGGTCTGTGAGTTCGCCGCCCTCTCGCGCGACACACAGGCAATCCACACCGACCGCGACCCGCCGATGGTCCACGGACTGTTGACGGCGACGCTCTCGACGGAGATCGGCGGTGAACTCGCGGTCCTCGCCCGGACGATGACGTTCGAGTTCCTCACCCCCGTCTACGCCGGCGACACCGTCCGTTGTGAGTGGACGACGGAGCGCGTCGAGACACGGACGGACCGGTACGACCTGACGGCGACTGTCGAGTGCCGCCGCACCGCGAGTGCGTGGGCCGACGCGGAGGAGCGAGTCGTCCTCCGCGGAGAGATCGCGGGGCTCGTGTGGCGCTCGGACACGGACACGGACGGCTGAGGCCGAGTCAGCACAGGGCGTTGACCACGCTCCCGCCGAGTCCGACCCCGACGAGCGCGGTGACGAGCATCCAGAGCGCGTAGCCGACTGCGACCAGTCGCTCGCCCGTCCGTGCACGCTCGACGACGCCGACGGCGAACGACGAGAAGGTGGTGAACGCGCCGCAGAACCCGGTGCCGAAGACGAGCAGGAGCGCACCGTCGACGGGGGCCGTGACGAGCGCGCCGAGCGCGACGCTCCCGAGGACGTTCACGACGAACACCCCTCGAGGGCCGCCGAGGACGGTGTCGACGCCGAAGCGCGCCAGTGCGCCGAGCGTCCCACCGAGGCCGACCAGGAGCGCCGTCGAGAGCGACGGGTCCGGCGTCATCGCCGACTCCCCCAGGCGATGCCGAGGAAGGCCGCGGCGATACCGAGCACGTAGTTCGCGCCGACGTTCAGGAGGCCCATCGTCGGGACGAGTGCGGCCGTCTCGACGGCGAACGTGCTGTAGGTGGTGAACGAGGAGAGCAGCCCCGTCCCAACGAGGACCCGCGTCCGATGGCTGGGGGCGACGGCGACGAGCGCACCGAGTGCGACGCTCCCGAGGACGTTCACCACGAGCGTCCCCGGCGCACCCGGGACGAGGACGCCGACCCCCCAGCGGAGGACCGCTCCGACGAACCCGCCGACGCCCACGTACAGCGGGTCGATTGGTCTCATACCTCCCCGGACCGGTCGCCGTCACTCGGCGTTTTCGGTTCGCGCCCCCGCGTCGGTCTCGGCGCTCACAGCGAACTCGCTCGCGGGCTCGCTCCCCGGTGTTCCGTCTCGCGCTCGCGGACGCGGACGACGTGGACCGACTCCGTGCAGTCGTCGACGACGAGCGCCTCTCCCCGTTCCGTCGGCAGGCGCTCTCGGAGGGTCCCGTCGACGTAGGTCGATTCGCACGCTCGAAGCGCCGACACGTCCGACTCCGCGGTGAGGCGGTGGGCGACGAGGAGGTCGGCCTGCGAAGGGGCGACCGGAGGAAGCGCCCCGGGTCGTTGGGTCGCACAGACGAGGCTGACGCCGGGCGCGCGCCCCCGGGTGAGGAGGGTTTCGAGTGCCGCCCCGGCCACACCGTCGAACGCGACGTGCGCCTCGTCGACGAACAGCCACGGGAGGCAGTCGAGGTCGTCCGCGACGCGCGCTTCGTACACCGCCCGCGCGACGGCGAACGTCACGGCGTCGCGGGCGCTCGGCGGCAGCCCCGCACAGTCGAGCACCGTCACCCCGTCCGCGACGAGCGCCGCCGCGTCCAGCCCTGTCGGCGAGAACACCTCCCACGTCTGTGCCAGGCCGAGATGGTTCGTCGCCGCTCGCTTCGCCCCGGGCTCCCCGTCCGCCCGTTCGACGTGTTCCCGCATCCCCGAGAGCGTGTCCGCAGCCGCCGCCGCCTGCCAGACGAGTGCTCCGGCGGGCGCAGTCGGGTCGAGACCGACGAGCTCGGGCCACGACTGCGGCGGGATGGCTGACGCGCACACCGCCGGGTCCGAGACGACGCGCCCCCACGCGCCGAGTCCACGGAGAGCGCCAAGCGGGTCGATGACGACCGGCGCGACACCCGGTGTTCGCGCACACTCCTCTGCGAGTACCCCGAGCGTGTACGACTTGCCGTAGCCCCGCTTGCCGACGACGAGGACCGCGTGCGGGCGGTCGAGGTCGACGGCGACGTCCGCACCGTGGCTCCCGTCGCGCGCCCGGTACCGCCCGAGCGCACCGACCGGTCCGTTCGCCGCCTCGACTCGAATGTCGGACCGTCCGAGTACGTGTGTGGGCATCGTCCCGGGGTGGGCTCGTCCACGTATCTAAACGTTCGGACGAGGCTTCAAATACGAACAGGCAGCCACCGAGCGGTATGGTACACCCACCACGCAACGGACGCGACGTGTTCGACGTGTTCGGATGCGCGCTCGGGCTGTCGCGCTTCCGGCGGGACGAGCGGGCCATCGAGGGACTGCCCGTCCGACTCGTCGTCGCACTGGTCGTCGGCGTCGCGAGTCTCAGCCTGATGTTGAACATGCTCACCGGTGTCGAGGGACTCGCCGTCGCGGAACTGGACGTCCGCCCGCAGCCAGACGTCATCGGCCCCGGGTCCGAGGCCGTCGACCTCGTCGTCGTCGACCCCGACGGCGACCCGGTCCCGGGCGCGACGGTCGTCGTCACGGGCGGCGGTGCCTCGCTGGACGAGGGAGTCGTGACCGGAGAGACCGACGAGCGCGGCGTCGCGAGCGTGGAAATCACGCCGTCGCTCCTCGCACACCAACAGGACGGAACGGTCGTCGTCGAGGTCAAGCCGCCCGCGGGGAGTCAGTACGTCGACCGCCGCGGCAACACGGAGATACTCGTCGTCCGCGGGGCAGAAGCGTGAGCGGCGCTCACAGGTGTTCGTCCCAGTCGATCCACTCCTGTTCCCAGCCGGTGGGCGCGAAGTAGCCTTGCTTCGCGAACTCGGCGTCCTCGCGGTCGGTCCGGTTGCGCGGTGAACTCCGTTGTTCGCCGTCGACCAGGAGCGGCCGGAACCTGACCGGGCCGAACTCGTCGACCACTGCTCCCTCACTGTCGTCGTTCTCGACGGCGACGAGCGTCTGTTCCCGTCCGCCGCCGCCGAGCGGCATGACGAGTCTCCCCTCGGAGGTGAGCTGGCGGAGCAGTCGCTTCGGCGGGCGCACCGCGCCGGCCTCGACGAGAATCCGGTCGTAGGGGGCGTACTCGGGGAGGCCGCCGGCTCCGTCGCGGCAGTCGACGAGGACGCCGCCGTACCCCGCGCGTTCGAGGTTCCGGCGTGACTCGTACACGACGGGTCGAACGATGTCGACCGCGTGGACCTGCCGGTCGCCGACGAGTTCGGCCAGGAGGGCGGCCGTGTAGCCGACGCCGACGCCCACGACGAGGACCGAGTCGTCCGGGTCGACGGAGAGCGCGGAAACGAGTCGTCCGGCGAGCCCCGGCGCGAGGACGCGCGTCCCCGCGAACTCAGAAGCGCGATTGTCGTACGGGCGGTCCTCGACGAACTCGTGGCGCGGGACCGTCCGCATGGCCTGGGAGACGGCCTCCTCGAGCGGCGCGCGCTGCTCGATGCCGTCGACCATGTCGTCACGCACCACCGCGGTGTCCATACCTTCGTCTCAGCCCCCGACCCTAATCAACGCCACGCTCGCGGCGGGCAACGACCGCCTGCCAGTCCGTCTCCGGGACGTCACGTCGCTCGACGTCGACGAACCCCGCCTCGGCGAGCCACGTCCGGATTTCCGATTCCGTGTACGCGTCCCCGTGCCCGCTAGCGAGCCGTTCGACGGCGACTCGTCGCGCCGCCGGTGAGTCGCCGCGAAGCGGTTCGAGCACGACGACGACTCCGCCCGCGTCGAGCGCGTCGCGTGTCGATTCTAGCAGTGTACGGTTCGTCGCTGGCGGATAGCGCTGGAGGACTGCTGTCAAGAGCGCGAGGTCGGCGTCTTCGACGGGCACACTCGTGACCGAACTGGCAGCGGCCGTCTCGACACCCTGCCCCGCGAGCATCGGTCCGACGTGGTCGAGGACGGCCTCCGATTCGACGAGCGTCACGGCGTGCCCACGTCGGGCGAACTCGGCGGCGGCTACCCCTGACGCGCCGCGGACGTCGACGACCCGCTCTGCGTCAGGTGCCGCGTGAATCGCGGCGGTGACCCCTGCGCGCACCACCGCCTTCGGTGTCGCGGCGTGCGCTCCGAGCCGGTGGCGGAGCGTACGGTCTCCGGGCGGAAGCGGCGATGCCCCCGTGGTGTCGCTCCCGAGTTCGGACAGTGCGTCGAGTCGGTCGAGCGCGTGCGGCGTCGCCCCGATGGAGCGGACGTCACGCGTCGCGAGGAAGCCCAGTGCTCGGTTCGTCACCTCGTACTCGTCTCCCATCCGGTGGAGGTAGCCGTACTCGTCGAGTAGTCGGACCACGCGTGCAGCCGTCTCGCGGTCGAGCCCCGTCTCGTCGGCGACTGCCGAGGCGGTACCGGCTGCGGTCGTCAGCGCGTCGAGAACACCGGTTCGGCGGGCTGTCCACAACAACAGTAACTCCTCGTGGTCGGGACCGGAGCCGTCTCGGGTCGGCATGGACGTAGTCTCGGTGCGAGCGGGTGAAAACGCTCCGCACTGCCGACACGCTCACGAGCCGTCGGCGCTGCCACGCATCGACACGAAGCGGACGCCGCCGTGTGTCGTCCGTTCGACACCTGTCTCCGTCGGGGTCAGCGCCACGAGCGTCTGTCGCCCGGCCCCTTCGGGCGCGACCACGCGGCCACCGACCCGCACCTGGTCGACGACCGACCCGGGGACGACCCGCGGGGCACAGGTCAGATACGCGCGGTCGTACGGCGCGTGTTCGGGCCACCCGTCCCGCCCGTCTCCGTGTCTCACGTACACGTCGTAGCCGAGCCGGTCGAGCCGCGCCCGTGCCTCCCGAGCCAGGTCGGCGTCGTACTCGACGCTGTAGACGTTCCCCGGGCCGACGACCTCGCTCGTCACGGCCGCGTGATAGCCGCAGCCGGTGCCGATTTCGAGGACCCTGTCGCCCCGCCCGAGGCTGAGGTGGTCGGTCATCACCGCCACCATGTGCGGCGCGCTGATGGTCTGTCCGTTCCCGATGGCGAGCGGCCGGTCGGCGTACGCCTCCCGCCGACGTCCTTCGGGAACGAACTCGTGACGCGGGACCGCCCGAAGCGCACGAGCCGTCGACTGGCGCTCGACGTACCCACGGTGGACGAGTCGGTCGACTAGGCGGCCGCGGGCGGCCGCGAGGTCCTCCTCGTCACGGACCATACCTCCCGTTGGGTTTCTACTGTGTTACCATTTGTCGTCGTCCGCAGCGGTCGTGGACGTGCGGTCGCAGACGACGGTGTCGACCCTCGCTCTCGGACCGGTGTCAGTCGTCCGCGGGCGTTCGCGTCGTCATCTCGACCGCGGGCCCGTCGACGCCGAGTTCGTCCATGGCGACCTGCGCGGCGCGCTTTCCCGACAGGAGCATCGCGCCGAACGTCGGTCCCATCCGCGGCAGGCCGTACGTCGTCGCGACTGCCATCCCGGTGGCGACGAGTCCTTCGTGGACGAGGCCGGTGTGTTCGACCACGGCGTCCTCGCTCTCGCCGACCCACATCGAGTCGTGGCCGGGCGAGTCGTGACCCGGTGCGCCGTACGCTCCCGCTTCGGTCTGGTCCATCCCGGTGTTGTGCTCGGCGGCGTGCGACAGTCCAGGGGCGTCGAGGACACCGCGCTCCTGCAGTTTCGAGACGGCGACGGCGTCGTGACCCGTCGCATCGATCACCAGCTTGCTCTCGACCGCGATGGGGTCGACACAGGTGATCTCCCGTGGGAGCGCGTGGACCGGGGTCCAGTTCATCACGATGCCTCCCACCCTGTGGTCTTCGCGGATGACGATGTCGGTGAACTCCGTCATGTTCTGCATCTTCGCGCCCGCGTCACAGGTGGCCTTGACGAGCCCCGAACACGCCTCCGGCCCGTTGGCGACGTACAGCCCCTCGGTGTCCTGGGCGCGTGTGTAGTCCACCTCGAGCGCGTCGAGTACCGACTGTGCGGGGTCGCGGACCGTCACCTTGTTCATGAGGAAGCCGCCGAGCCAGAACCCGCCACCGAGGTAGTTGTTCTTCTCGACGACCATCGTCTTCACGCCGCGCTCGGCCAGTTCCTTCGCCGCCATCAGCCCGGACGGGCCGCCCCCGACGACGATGACGTCGCTGTCGGAGAAGTCCATGAACTCCTCCGTCCACTCCTGGCCGATAGCTCGCGTCACCTGTGCTTCGCCGACGTCGCTGAACGTCCGATCGGTCGAGCTCATTGCTCACCACTAGGTTGTATGATACAGTGGTAAAACGTTTGTGACGGGTGTCGTCAGCCTGCACAGAGACCCCCGGCAGCGTCGCTGACCGCTGGCGGGTGAGCGGCCGCCGCCGGCGAGCGAGCGTCTGGCCGTGCAGTGACTCCGTCGGCGGGAAACAGTCGAGGGAGAACCAGCCTCAGGCGACCCACTCGACGGGGGGTCGACGCCCGGCTTACCAGGCCGACCAGGCGGCCGTCTTCGTGTCGCGTCCGTAGAGTCGTTTGACGTCCTTGGCGAACACCATATCGCCCTCGTGGTCGAACTTGTCGAACCGGTAGTTGTCGGCGTCTGAGTCGGTGCGGACGTGGATCCCGTCGATCTCGAACTCCTCTCCTCCCGCGGATTCGACCTCGCCGACGACGAACTCGTAGTCGCCGGGGACCTGCATCTTCAGGCTGCGCGAGGCGTCCTTCCGGCCGTCGTTCGGGTGGATGGTGACGTTGACTGTCACGTTGTCGACGACGCGGCTCCAGAGCGTCTGGACGTCCTCGACGGTCGCCTCGTCGACACGCTGTTCGGGGCCGACCTCGATGGCCGTGACCCGGACCTGCATCAGCGCCTCGGGTGTGTCGACGATGAACTCCTCACCGACGGCGATGGTGTCCTCGGCGGGCGCGTCGACCGTCGTCGACAGCGAGTCGCCGTCCTGGGAGACGACGACGTCGATGGGTACCTCTCGGGGCTTCTCGATCTTCTCCTTGCGGACGTGTCCACACTCCGTACAGCGGACGGTGGAGTGCCCGTCCGGCTTGATGACCTCGTGGACCGTCTGCTCCTCGGGCGAACAGGACGGACAGGCGAGCGGCACACGCTCGCCGGCGTCGGGAATCGTGCTCATATGCGCTCGTCTACTTCGCCCACGCGTGAAAAGGGCACGTTTTGCCGTTTCTATGGGGGATTGTGGCACGGTCCGGCGCGGTTCGGACCGCCGACCGGGGCGTGACGCCCCTACAGTCCGTAGAGCCGCCACCGGAACGGTCCTGAACGGGTCCTTACTGTCCTGATACCGACGCGTTAGTCGTTCTCTGCTTCGACTCGAAGCATAATCTGTGTGAAACAGTGCGTCGATAGTGGCTATCGTGGCAGTTCCACCTCCTCTCCATCGGCGTACACGGTCGGCGACTTGATGATGCCGTCCAGGTGCAGGGGCGCTTCGGTGTCGCCGCCGATCGAGGCGTCGTCGCCGATGGCGATGTGGACCGTCCCCGCCGCCTTCTCGTCCAGAAGGACCGAGCCGACGAGTTCGGTGACGCCGACGTTCGTCCCGATGCCCAGTTCGGCGAGGTTGTACGCGTCCCGACCGACCGATTCGGCTCCCTCCTCGACCTGTTTGCGGACGGCGTCGTCGGAGATGTGGGTCACGAAGCCGTCTTCGACCTCGAATCTCAGCTCGTCATCGAGGAGCCCGTGCGGTCGCATCGTTCCGTCCACGACGTACGTTCCGGTGGCCGTCTCGGGCGCGACGAACACCTCACCGGCAGGTAAGTTCGAGAACGCTCCCGGTTCGTGGACCAGCCCCGTGTCGGAGTGCCACTCGCGGCTCCCCGGTTCGAAGGTGATGTCGGTTCCCGCGTCGGTCGTCACCCGGACTTCCTCCGCGCCCGCGACCTGCTCGTACACCGCGTCGCAGTGGTCGGAGATGGTCTGGTAGTCCGCGTCTAACCCCGCGACCATCACCGCCTCGGTGATGCCGGGCATCGTCGCGCCGCGCGCCCCGTTCTCGCAGGCGGCCGACCGGGCGCGGGTGTGGCTGACGCTCTTCGTCGTCGGGGCGACGAACACGTCCGCGTCACGCATCGCCGCGGCGACGGCGGCGGGGGGTTCGGCCCCGTGTTGTGGGCCCGGCGGGTACTGTACGATGACGACGTCGTCGGTCCGCTCGCGCCCGGCCTCGTAGAGGTACTCGCCGATGCGTCGGCGCTTGTCGTCCGTGACCACCACGAACGCCTCGCCGTCGGCGACGGCGAGACACTGTGTCACCGCCGTCTCGGCGGCCTCCGAGAGCTGTGTGTCGGATACGTCCATACCGCCGGGAAGGTGGTTGACTCGGTTAGGTCTTCTCCCTCGTCCGGTTCGCCGTTCTGTCCACCCGACGCTGGCTAAATCTCTCTTTTGAGGGCCTGAAATCATCGGAGGCGTTACTCGCGTAGGAATTAATTTCTCCCCGTTATTGTCCGAAATAACTAATTACCTGTCCCGTGGATGAGCGAGTATGTTGAAGGTCGGAATAAACGGATACGGGACCATCGGGAAGCGCGTGGCCGACGCCGTCGCCGCGCAGCCGGACATGACCGTCGTCGGCGTCGCCAAGACGCAGCCGAACTACGAGGCCCACGCGGCCGTCCAGCGCGGCTATCCGCTGTACGCGGCGATTCCCGAGCGGACCCCGTTGTTCTCCGAGGCCGGCCTCGACCTCGCCGGCGCGGTCGACGAACTCGTCGCCGAGGCGGACATCGTCGTCGACGCCACGCCCTCCGGTATCGGCGCCGAGAACCGCGCGCTCTACGAGGCCCACGACACGCCCGCGCTGTTTCAGGGCGGCGAGTCGGCCGACGTCGCCGACGTGAGTTTCAACGCCCGCTCGAACTTCGACGACGCCACGGACGCCGACTACGTCCGCGTCGTCTCGTGTAACACCACCGGGCTCTCTCGCGTCATCGCTCCCCTTCAGGAGGAGTACGGTATCGAGAAGGTCCGCTGTACCCTGGTCCGCAGAGGTGGCGACCCCGGCCAGAACACGCGCGGCCCCATCAACGACATCCTTCCCAATCCCATCTCAGTCCCCTCCCACCACGGCCCCGACGTCCAGACCATCTTCGCCGACCTCGACATCGACACGATGGGCATGAAGGTGCCCGCGACGCTGATGCACGTCCACGCGCTGAACGTCACGCTCGACGAGCGCGTCACCGCCGCCCACGTCCAGGCCCTCCTCGAAGGGGAGAACCGCCTCTACGTCATCCCCGAGGGGATGGGCATCGACGGCGTCGGCAAACTCAAGAACTTCGCGCTCGACGCCGGCCGTCCCCGCGGCGACCTCTGGGAGAACTGCATCTGGGGCGAGTCCATCGGTGTGCGGGGAAGAGACCTCTACCTGTTCCAGGCCATCCACCAGGAGTCCGACGTCGTCCCCGAGAACGTCGACGCCATCCGCGCCGTGATGGGTCTCGAACCGCAAGACGAGTCGATGCGGCTCACCGACGACCGTCTGGGCGTCGGTATCAGCGGTGACCCGGCGGGGTTTAGCCAACAGCACGTGCCCGCCGACGACTGAAAACGGCCCGGAGAGCCGTCACTGCGACCTCCGTCTCTCACTCACGCCGTCGCCGTCCGTTTCTCGCCGCTCCGACGGTACGCCGCCGCTTGCGCCCGAGACCGAACCTGGGGCGTCATCACCGACGCGTCGCGTCCGACTCGACCGCTTACGTGTGCTTCAGCAGTTCGACCGCGACGAGCGGTTCGCCCGTCAGCGCGCGGATGTACGCCCCGCCGGCGATGGAGACGTGTGAGAAGTCGTCCTCCGAGAGCCCGTACATCTCGATGGCGCGGGAGGTGTCGCCGCCGCCGACGACGGAGAAGCAGTCCGTCTCGGCGATGGCTTCGAGTACTCCGACGGTGCCGGTCGCGAAGCGCTCGTCCTCGAACAGCCCCAGCGCGCCCTTGACGAAGACGGCCTCGGAGTCTCTGATGAGCGGGTCGTACTCGGCGACGGTGTCGGAGCCGACGTCGAGGAAGGCGCGGTCCTTCTCGGTGATGCTCGCGACGGGACTCTCCGCGCGCTCACCGTTCTCGTCCTCGTAGGCGAGGTCGACGGCGAGTTCGATCTGGTCGCCGCGCTCGTCGAGGAGTTCCTCGATGGTCTCGTGGTTCGTCTCCCACTGGTCGTCGAAGAGGTCCATCCCCTCGATGTCCTCTCCCACGGGGTTCCCCGCCGCGCGGAGGAACAGTTCGCCGGCGATGCCACCCAGACAGAAGGTGTCGACCTTGTCGCCGATGGCGTTCATCACCGAGATGACGTCCGTCGCCTTGGTGCCGCCGACGACCATCGTCACGTCGCCGTCGAACTCCTTCGTCGCGATGGCGGAGTTGGCCTCGTACTCCGAGACCATCACCCGGCCGGCGAACGCCGGGAGGACCAGGGGAAAGCCGACGAGAGAGGCGTGCGCGCGGTGCGAGGCGGAGTACGCGTCGTTGACGTACGCGTCGAACTCCGGGGCGAGCGTCTGGACGAACTCGCTCTTCGAGTGGGCTTCGGGCTCCTTCTCGGGCAGTTCGTCGTCGGTCATCCGGGTGTTCTCGAGGAGGAGCACGTCGCCCGCCTCGAGGTCACGAATGGCCGCTATCGCCCGGTCACCGAACGTCGAGTCGACGAAGTCCACGTCGACGCCGGCGTGCTCGGCGAGGATGTCCGCGTGTTGTTCGAGCGAGACGAAGTCGTCACCACCCGGGCGTCCCTGGTGGGCCACGAGCGCGACGCGGTGGCCGGCTTCGGAGAGGTCGCGCACCGTCTCGGCGTGTCTGTCGAAGCGGCGGTTGTCCTGGACGACGCCGTCTTCGACGGGGGAGTTCAGGTCGAGGCGGACGAGGACGCGCTGGTCGGGGTCGAGGTCGTCGAGTGTGTCGAACATGTATCCGAACCGTCGCGTGACGGGCACTTAGTCGTGTGCGGATTCGGTCGGGGTGGTCGCCGTGTTCGGGCGGGCGGCGGCGCTCTCGGGTCGGGGTGAAAGTGTGGTTCGGGAGTCGGTCCCGGCGGCGGCGCTCGGTCTCGTCTCAGTTGTCGGTGAGGAACGCGGCGACGTCGAGCATCCGGTTCGAGAACCCGTACTCGTTGTCGTACCACGTGAGGATCTTCGCCTGCGTGCCGCCGGCGACGACGTTCGTCGAGTCGAGGTCGACGTACGACGAGTGGGGGTTTCCGAGGATGTCGCGGGAGACGATCTGGTCGTCGGTGACGCCGAGGACACCCGCCATCTCGCCGGCTGCGTAGTCCATGAACGCGTCGTTGATCTCCTCGGCGCTCGGCTCGTCTTCGAGGTTGACGACGAGTTCGGTGAGCGAGCCGTTCACCGTCGGGACGCGGATGGCCATCCCGTCGAGCTTCCCGTCGAGCTGGGGCAGGATTTCGGTGGTCGCCTGTGCGGCGCCCGTGCTCGTGGGAACCATGTTCTCGGCGGCGGCACGGCCGCGGCGGCGCTTGGCCTGCGGCGCGTCGATGATGCTCTGGCTCCCGGTGTACGAGTGAACCGTCGTGAGCTGACCGGCGATGATGCCGAACTCCTCGTCGAGCACCTTCGCGACCGGCGTCACGGAGTTCGTCGTACACGAGGCGTTGGAGACGACGTCCTCGCCGTCGTACTCGTCGTGGTTGACGCCGTAGACGATCTGCTTGACGGGCTCGTCGCCTTTCGGCGGGGCCGAGATGACGACCTTGTCCGCGCCGGCTTCGAGGTGTGCCGAGGCGTCCTCGTACGTGCGGAAGATGCCCGTACACTCGAGGGCCACGTCGACGTCGAGGTCGTCCCACGGCAGTTCGGCGGGCGACTGCACGTTGTACAGGTCGACCGAGGTCCCCCCGATGGTGAGCTGGTCCTCGTCGAGTTCGACGCCGTCGAGCCGCGGCATGACGGAGTCGTACTTGGCGAGGTACGCCATGTCGTCGAACGACATGACGTCGTTGATGCCGACCAGGTCGATTCGCGGGTTCTCCTGTACCGCTCGGAAGATGTTGCGACCGATGCGCCCGAAGCCGTTGAGTCCCACCCTGACGACCTCCTCCGCGGGGACGTCGTCACCGGCACTCAGGTACGATTTTTCACTCATAAGCGAGTTAGTTACGGGTACATATCCTCAACCACGGACTAAATCTGTTTCGGAACTGTGCACTCGCGACACCGACGGGCTCAGCGGGGCGGCTTCGTTCGTGTCCGTCGCGTCCATCGCCCGCCCCCGATTCTCGCAGATGATTCGGATTACAGAAGGCTTTTGGTACGAAAACCCATACCCCTGTCTATGCGAAGAGACGACCGTGACGATCCGTTCGACTCCATCTTCGGTGAGATCGAACGGATGATGAGCGAAATGACTGGCGGCGATACCACCGGGTTCGCCTCCGAGACCCACGTCGACGTCTTCGACGAGGGTGACACCGTTCGCCTCGTCGCGGACCTTCCGGGCGTGGAGAAGGAGGCGATCGACCTCAAATGCGACGGTGAGACACTCACCGTCTCGGCCGCGTCGGACCGACGCGAGTACGACGAGCGCATCCGACTCCCGGCGCGCGTCGACGAGCACTCCGCCTCCGCGTCGTTCAACAACGGCGTCCTCCAGGTGACCTTCGACAAGGTCGAAGACTCCGCCGCCATCGACGTCGAGTAGGCCCTCCTCGTTCTCTCACTCGCTCGCCCGTCGCTCGACGAGCCTCGCGAGCGCGTCGTAGAACCCGTCGTCGTACTTGTCGGCGTGGTCGATGG
Organism: Salinigranum halophilum; assembly: GCF_007004735.1. NCBI lineage: Archaea > Methanobacteriati > Methanobacteriota > Halobacteria > Halobacteriales > Haloferacaceae > Salinigranum > Salinigranum halophilum. Next base: position 286,919 of record NZ_SSNL01000005.1, on the reverse strand, counting down.
TCGGTCGCGCGTTCGTCTCGTTGACGACGACCCGCGATTCCGAGACGAGGACGTCCACGCCCAGGTAGTCGATACCGAGCGCCGCGGCCGTCTCCTCGGCGAGGTCGCGAACCCGCGGCGGGAGGGCGACGGACTCGGCTTCGGCCCCACGGTGGACGTTGTGCTTCCAGCGCCCACGCTCGCGTGCGGCCTCGGGGAGGCGGCGCTCGACCCCGCCGTAACAGTCGCCGTCGACGACCATCGCGCGGTAATCGCGCGCACCAGGGAGGAACTCCTGGACGAGATACGACTTGTCGCCCGTCGCGCGGTAGTCGTGGACCAGGTCGAGGTAGTCGACGACGCCGAGGAGCGAGTCCTCGTCTTCGACCCGGGTGACGCCGACACCGCGCGTCGTGGAGTTTGGCTTCACGACGAGCGGGTACGACAGGCCCGAGACCGCGTCGAGCAGGTCGGCCTCCGAGACGGGGTTCGACAGCATGGTCGTCTCCGGCACCGGTAGTCCCGAGTCTGCGAGCGCAGCGATTACGCCGCCCTTGTTCCGTGAGGTCAAGACCGCGTCGCGGTCGTTCACCCACGGGACGCCGAGCAGCGCGTCGAGCGCGCCGCCCTCCATCGGCCGGGAGGGGAAGACGAACCCGACGTCGACGGCTGGCAGGTCGCTCGAGTCGGTGAGACGAAGCGCGCGCCCTTTCGACCGGAGCGCGACGGTCTCGATATCGCGGTCACAGAGCGGGTCGCGCATCCGTTCGAACGTCTCCGCCTGCGTGGTGACTGCCAACCGGAGCATACACGCTCGGTGGAACGACGGGAGAAAAACGGTTCGCGTTCTCGGCGTTCGCCGGCGGTCAGTGCACGGCCCCTGGCCGGCCCGTCGGCGCTTACGCGACGAGGAGTTCTTCGCCCTTCTCGACGACGATGCGGCACGGCGGCGACATCTTGTTGTACGAGCGGCGGAGCGCGTCCTTCGCGATGTCGGCGTGCTCGGGCTGGCAGTAGATACTGAAGACGACCTCGCCGTTCATGATGCGGGCAGCCGTCCCGACGGGTTTGCCGAACGACTGGCGCATCCCGTCGGAGACACGGTCGGCACCCGCACCCGTCGCCTGCTTGTTCTCGCGGATGACGTGGTGGGGGTGCTTGTGGAGGATCATCTTGTAGTTCTCCTGTCCGACGTGCTTCAGCATGCGGCGGTTCGCTGACAGGCGCGCCGACTCGAGCGAGCCGTGGCGAATCTGACACTCCTCCTCGACGCGGAGGCTGATGTGGACCGGGTAGTCGTCGGGGCCGGTCTGGAGGTTGCCCATGTTGAACTGTGCGATCTTCGAGCCGGGAACGCCCGTGATGTACTCCCGTCGGGTGTACGCGGACGTATCGATCTCCCGGTACATGGAGGCCGGTTTATCTGCCATGGTTACTTGCGTTGGCGAACGTCCACGCGGGCTAAAAGGGCTTCGAAGCGCCCTCGCGCCGTGGGTTGGTTTCCCGGTCTCACACCCGTGTTCGGCCGGACTGTCGCTCCCCCACACGGGAGGCGACACCGTCGCGCTCGCCGTGTGACGGCTCGCGTCCAGCGGGTCCGACGGCTCAGAAGTACAGCACTTCGAACTCGTGGTCACATACGCGACACGCGAGGTCGCGTCCCTGGAGCTGTTCTCCGCCCCCGTCCGGGAGGACCGCATCGAGGTCGGTCCGGACGGTCGTCTCACAGCACGGACACGAGACTTCGACTGGTCGCCATGCCATGAGAGACAGTCACGACAGCTGATGTGTTAAGTATGAACCGATTAAGACGTGTTAACGGCTCCCAAAATCAGGATATCGTGAACGTACGCGCCCGGCCCCGTGCTCGTCGAGCGTGCGGTCGTGTGTCGCGCGCCCCGTCTCGAACATCGGCCCTGTCTCGAACATCGAAGCGCTCTCGTCACCTGCGCTCTCTTCTCGCAGTGATGCTCCTGGTCTGCGACACCGAGGTCGACCCCGACGCCTACGGGTATCTCCCGCGGGCGCTCCGCGAACTGCTCCCGGCACACGAGCACCATCACTACCCCTCTCGGGGCGAGAGCCCGTCGCTCGACGGCGTCGACGCCGTCGTCATCACCGGGAGCACGGCGGGCGTGTACGAGGCCGACGACAGGCCGTGGATTCACGACGCGACGGACCTGGTCCGTCGGCTCGTCGACGCGGAGATTCCGACCCTCGGTGTCTGCTTCGGCCACCAGCTGGTGAACGACGCGCTCGGCGGTCGCGTCGAACATCGGGGACTCACCGCCCGCCTCGTCGACGCCGACCTCGCGGACGACCCGCTATTCGACGCGGTGAACCCGACGTTCCCGATGGTCCACGGCGACCACGTCACCGACCTGGGCGACGGCATGGAGTCCATCGCCAGCGCCGACTACTACCCGCACCTGGCCTCGCGGCACATCGACGCGCCCGTCTGGACCACGCAGTACCACCCGGAGTTCACCGCCGACGTGCTCTCTCGAGTCGAACGCGACTTCGGGTGGGTGGGCTCGCGGGACTTCAGCGACGTCACGGCCGCCCGCACCGTGGCGAACTTCCGTCGCTTGGCGGGCCTCGACTGACCCCCCGGTCTACGACTCGGGCGAGTCGCCCGTGGCCGACGCTTCGTCCGCGTCCCGTTCGCCGTCCGGCCCCAGCGCGACGAAACCGAACCCGTTCTCCTCCAGCAGCGCCGCCGCCCGGTCGGTGACGGAGGGGGCCACGAGCACGCCCCTGACCGTCTCGTCACCCGTCTCGCGGCTGACGGCGTCGACGTACCCCTGGAGCTGTCTGACCGCGCCCGGCCCGACCCGCCGGCGTTTCAACTCGACGACGACCGCCCGCCCCTCGTCGTCGCGCCCGAACACGTCGACCGGACCGGCCATCGTCTCTCGCTCCGTCTCGAGCGGTTCGAACCCCGCCTCGACGAGTGTGGGGTCGTCGAGGATTCGGGTCCGGAGGTCCTCCTCGCTCCCAGTCAACGCGAGCTCCGCACGCTCCGACACGGCGAACGCCGAGAGCTGGTCGATGCGCTCGAATCGAACGTCGAGCCGTTCGTCGGGGGTCGTCCGCTTCGACCGGACGCGCAGTCGACCCTCGCGGACGCTCGCGTGGTGTTCGCTTCCCGGCGGCTGCCAGTTGACGGGCGTGCGCTTCTCGTCGGTGTGGACGAGTGCCGACCCGTCGGGTTTCAGGACGAGGAGCCGGTCACCGGGGCCGAGCGAACTCGATGCCCGGCCGTCGTACTCCACCGTACAGCGGCCGAAGACCACGACCATGTCGCCCCGGTCGAACGCCCGTTCCAGGGCGACGAGCGCGTCACGGTGGGCCGGTCGATGGAGTGTCTCGACGCTCACGTCCCCGTTTACCCGGGCGTGAAGAAAAACCACGCGCCCTCTCAGTCCGAGAGAACTGTCAGCTTCGCTTATGTCACTCGGTAACGTTTGTGGCAGTATGAAGACGTTCCCAAGCATCCAGGGCAACGAGATGGACGACGAGGCCGCCCGGCAGTTCCTCACCGAGCAGGGGTTCGGCGTCCTCTCGCTCGCCGCCGACGGGGTGGCCTACGGGATTCCGATCAGCTACGGCTGCGACCCCGAGACCGAGCGGCTCTACTTCGTCTTCCTCCGACCGGGCGAAGAGAGCAGGAAAGAGCGGTTCAGCGAGGCCACCGAACGCGCCTCGTTCCTGGCGTTCGACGTCCCCTCGCGCGAGGAGTGGCGGACGGTCATCGCGTCGGGGACCCTTCGCGTCGTCGACGACGACGAGTGGCCCGCCGTCCGCGACGCGCTAGAGGACAACGCGTGGTTCCCGACGCTGTTCGCCGAATCGGAACCGATGCGGGACATCCTCGGCTGGGCGCTCGACGTCGACGAGGTGAGCGGGATGCACAGCCGGGCCACCCGCTGAAACGAGGACTCAGCGCCGGAGCCGCGGGAGCGAGGGTAACGACGACAGCGACGGCAGCGACACCTGCGTGTCGTCCATATCGACGTACTTCTCGATGGGAATCTCGACCGTCACATCGCGCAGGCGAGCCGCAGAGAGCACCACGACGAGGAGCGCTGCGACGGCGAACACGCCGAAGCCGCCGTCTTCGACCGCCGTCGACGACTGCGTCGTCTCGCCCGCCTTGTTCGCCTCGGCACCCTCCTCGGCCGTCGTGCTGTCCGCTCCCACCTGCTCGGTGGCGGTCGCAGCTTCGGCGTCACCAGCGCCGTCACCGCCCTCCGCTGGCGTGGTCGGCACCGCGTACCGCGTGACGTGTTCGGTGCCGTCGGCGTCGACGGCACGGACCACGACCGTCGTCTCCCCCTCGTCGGCGAGGGCGAGTTCTTCCTCGAACGCGACGTCGTTCCACACGTCCCCCCCGTCGTACACCTGCTCGAAGTCGACGACCGCTCCACCCTCGTCGACAGTCTCGACGGAGACGGCGCTGACGCGGCCGTCGCGTGCAGCGCCGTAGACGTGTACCTCGCTGTCGGCGACGAGATGGGTCCGGGTCTCGTCGACCGTGACCGTCGGTACGACGTTCCGGGCGTAGTCGACGACGACGAGCTCTTTGACCTCGTTCCCGCTCGTGTCGGTCGCCCAGACGGTGATGCGGTTCGGTCCCGGCACGAGTTCGACCTCGTGGCTGAATCGGACCTGCTCGCGGGCGGGGTCGGCGCCGGGTCCCTGTCCGACGACGATAGAGCGGCGAGCCACCTCGCCGAAGACGCCGTACGAGACAGTGCCGACCTGGACGTTGTCCGTCGCGGTCCCGTTGATGAACACCGTCGACGACGAAGTCTCCCGGGGGACGCCGTCGAGCGAGAGCCCCGGCTCGGTCGTGTCCGTAATCTCGAACGTGAGCTGGTAGGTCCGGCTGTTCCCGAACTCGTCCTGGACGACGACGCGCGCCGTGTTCACGCCGGGCCCAAAGAAGAGCTCCTGCGAGAAGCGCTCGCCGGGGTCACGGACGACGTGGGTCTGGCTCACCACCTTGTAGTCGATGGCACTCTGTGAGCGGTGCTGTCGGGTGATGCGGACGAACTCGACGGTCGAGGCGTCGGAGAGCGTCCCCGAGAGCGTCACGCTCGACTCCGACAGGCTGACTGACGCCGGTGGCTGTCCGAGGGGGTCGCTCTCGAACGGCGCTTCGAACCCGATGAACGGGGCCACCTCGTCTTTCTCGACCGTGACCTGACTCGCCGCAACGCTCCCGTCGGAGCCGGTGACGATGACCTGCACCACCTGCGGCTCGTTGGCGAGGTCGAGCCGCAGGGACTCCGACATCGTCTGGGTTCCCGGGACCCACGTCCGGACCGTGGCGTCGTCGACGCGGACGACGACACGCTCGACGGTGGTCCGCGCGCTCGCGTTCACCGACAGGAGGGGGTCTTCGGGGACCACCACTCGGTCACCCGAAGCCGCCGGCGTGCCGTCGACGGCGAGGTCGACTGTCGGCTCCGCTGCGACCACCGGTGCCGGGATGCTGCCGATGATAACGAGGACGAGAACGACGGCGAGCGGACCTCGCTGCATTGGTCGAGAGTCGGCTGAACCGTACGTAAGCGTTGTGCGACGATTATCTTAAGTGATAACTATCGCCGCGGTCAGTCGATGCCGAACCGCTTTGTCCCACGCGGACGAACTCCCGTCGATGACCAGCGAGGACGCCCTCCACTGCGACACGTGTCCGAGGACGGTCGCTCGTGGCGACGCCATCCGCACGGAGACGTACGGTGCCCTCGACGCCGACCGGTGGCAGACGCTCTGCTGTCCGACCTGTGGCGGTCGGTTGAAGACCGTGTTCGTCCGCGACGGGTAGCCGTCGCTCGCCGGCCGTCGAAATGGGTCGAAAATTGGCTGTCGAACGCCGATACCTCGGGTGGTGTGCCTCTGCAGTTACAGGCGGGTCAGGTTCTTCGCGCGCGGGCCCTTGGGAGCCTGCTCGATCTCGAACTCGACCTCTTGGCCTTCCTCCAGATCCGGACCGCCGACGTCTTCCATGTGGAAGAACACGTCTTCGTCTGCATCCTCGGTGGAGATGAAACCGTAACCGCCAGTGTCGTTGAAGAAATCAACCTTACCGGTCGCCATTGCAAATACGGGGAGACGATGCGGGGATATAACACTTGCGGCGTTCTGTCCCTCTCTCGACACACGAGCGGGCTCGTCGACGGCGCGACTGGATTCGCCCCCGTGTGACGTCCCGGCTCGACGTACTGTCTCCCCTCGACGATGCTTCGCACACGCGGCTCCTGGCTGGCCCCCGAACGCGGCCGTGCCGAGGGTGACTGACCCGGCCGCGCGTCGGCCACCGGCGTTCGTGCCGTCCGCACGCTCTCACTCGTCGTCGCCCTCTTCGGTTACCGTGACGGCTGCTCCCGACGCCGCGCTCTCGTAGATCGCGTCGATGACCCGCATGTTCCCGAGGGTCTCCCCGCGCGTGATTCGTGGCTCCTCGCCCGCGTCGACGCTGTCGGCGAACGCCTCGACCTGGACCCGGTAGTGGTCGACGGGCTCGAACTCCTCGACGACCGTCCGCCCATCCACGTGCCACTCGAGCGTGACCGACTCGGTCGGGTCGGTCCCGAACGCCGGGTCGGCCTGGAGCCACCCGTCTTCGGTTTCGACGCGGTAGTACTGGCTCTGTGCCCTGTCGAAGCCGGAGGCGACCCGCGCGGTCGCGTCGTCGTGCTCGAAGACCGCGGCCATCGCGGTGTCGACGCCTGCGTTCCGGTCGTCGACCGTCACCGCCGACACCCGCCGCGGCTCGCCGAGGAACAACCGCACCGCGTTGACCGCGTAACAGCCGACGTCCATGACGCTCCCGCCCGCGAGGTCGGGGTCGAGTCGGATGTCCCCCTCGTCGTCGAGCCGGAAGGAGAACGCGGTGTCGACGCTCGTCACGGTCCCGAGTTCGCGCTCGACGACGTCGACGGCGCGCTCGGTCCGCGGGTGGAACCGGTACATGAACGCCTCCATCAGCGTCACGTCCCGCTCCGCACAGTAGTCGAACAACTCTCGGGCCGCCGTCGCGTCTCCGGTCAGGGGCTTCTCACAGAGGACGTCCTTGCCGTGGTCGGCGGCGCGTTTCGTCCACTCCGCGTGGAGTGCGTTCGGGAGCGGGTTGTACACCGCGTCCACGTCCTCGTCCGCGAGGAGGGCCTCGTAGCTCCCGTAGGCGCGCGGGATGTCGTGCTCGCGGGCGACCCGCTCCGCGCGCGACCCGTCCCGCGACGCGAGCGCGAACGCCGTGTGTTCGCTCCGCTGGATGGCGGGGACGACCGATTCGAGGGCGATGCCGGCCGTGCTGAGGATGCCGAAGCGCATACGGGTGGGTCCGAGGACACCGCTAAATAACTGCGGGCGTCGGTCCGGCGCTTCGTTCTCTCGAACGACACGACGGCGCACGCTTTTGGTCTCTCGTCGCGGACACGCACTCGATGACGGACGATGGACTGTTCGTCGGTGCCGTCTGGTGTTCCGGCCCGTGGCTCGCCGTCGTCTTCGACGGCGCGACGTTCGACCACGCGGCGGTGTTCGACGGCATCGGTGACGTCTGGGTGCGGTACGAGGAGCGGGTGACGCGCGTCCTCGTCGACGTCCCCGTCGGCCTCGTCGAACGCGGTGACGAGCGCCGCCGGTGCGACGCGCTCGCCCGCGACGTGCTCGGTCCGCGCCGCGAGGCCGTCTTCGACCCGCCCGCGCGTGAAGCGACCCGCAAGCGACGGTACCCCGCCGCCAGCCGGACGCACGAGCGCAAGACCGGGCGCGAACTCTCCCGCCGCGCGTTCGAGGCCAGCGAGGCCATCGCCGCCGTCGACGAACTCCTCCAGGAACTCCCCGAGGCGCGAGACGTCGTCGGCGAGGCCCACCCGGAGGTCTGCTTCCGCGCCGTCGCCGGGCGTCCGCTCGACTATCCCCGAGACGTCGCTGCGGGCTACGCCGAACGCCTCCGCACCCTCGCCGAGTACGACCCCGACGGCCCCGTGACGGTCCAGAACGTCGCCGAGTCGACGGCGGGTGCCGCCGTCGCCGTTCCGGACGTCCTCGACGCAGTCGTCCTCGCGTACACCGCCCGCCCCGGACCGGGAACGCTCCGGTCGCTTCCGCGAGAGCCGCCACGCGACGCGACGGGTCTCCAGATGTGTCTGTGGTACCGCGCCGAGACGCCGCTGTCCGATTCGTAGGGGCTTCCGACGCCGACTCGCGTCTCGTGTGTCCGCAGGCTCGCCATCCCAACAGTCAACGACCTCGGTGCCGACGGCTCTGGTATGCACGTCCCAACACCTGAGGACTTCCGCGCCCTCACCGACTGGGGGCTCGTCGAACGTCCCTTCGCAGCTATCGACGACTACTCCGCCGAACGCGAACGCCGGCGGACGGAGAACGACCGCCACCAGCGGCGGCGTCGCGAACAGGAAGACAACGCTTCGGCCGAGTTCGTCGCCGACAGCCAGGCGTACTACCGGTCGATGGACCGCCCCATCGACCGGACGAAGTGGTCGTATCTGAAACGCCGCAAGGCCTGGTTCCAACCACCGGTCGGGTGGAACCGGTTCGCCGCGCCGGGGACGTCGCGCGTCCTCGACCTCGGCTGCGGCGACGGCGACCAGACCCAGCGCGTGGCCGACTTCGTCGCGGGACAGTGGCTGAGCGCCGGCTACGACGGCTTCCCGCTCGAAATCGTCGGCGTCGATCTCTCCGAGTCTCGCGTCGAGAACGCCCGTCGTCACACCCGCTCGCCCCACGAGAAGATCACACTCCGGTTCGAGACGGGCGACGCCGTCGCCGGGCTCGACTACGGAGCCGACTTCTTCGACCACACCCTCGCGATGGGGCTGTTCGAGGTCCTCGGCGACGACCCGCTGGAGGCCGTCCTCGACGAACTGGCGCGACTCACTGCACAGGGTGTCTACGTCCGCGACATCCTAGACGCGTCCCCGGGGCTCACGCCGCGGCCGGACCTCTCGGCCCGCCTCGCCGACCGCGGCTTCGACACCGTCGAGCGGCACAGACTCTTCGAGGAACCCTTCGTCGCGACGGGGACCCGCGACCCGCTCGACGTCTGGCCGATGAACGTCCACCAGGTCCTCTTCGCCGCCGCGACCGACCCGCCGGGTCCCGAGGACCGATACTGAGCGCCACGACCGCGTGACCACGCGACCCAGACGGCCGAGCGGACCGGCCGTCTCCACACCGGCACGCGCCGCGTCGGCCCGCCTCTGTCCCGTGCTCCGTGTGCTCAAACGTATACGATATTTTATCTCAGTTAGCATCGTACGTGTGTCATGTTCTCGACGAGAACGGTCGCGGTGATACTCGCGGTGTTGGTGCTGTCTGCCGGCTGTCTCGGCGGCGGTGGGTCGGATGCCGTCGACGATAGCAGCGGGGCAGACCCGTCGGACGACGGGGATGCCGAGGCGGATGCGGACGCGGCGGACACGTCCGGAACCGAAGAGCTGGAACTGACCGACGCCGAACAGGCGCTCCGTGACGCGGGGAGCTTCACCACCACCTGGACGTACCGCGGTGTCGACGAGCGTGGCGTCGAGACCGAGGTCTCCCGCGAGCTCTACGTGAACCTCGACGAGGAGCGGTCGCTCACCGTCCTCTCGTCGACGCGCGACGGCCAGCCCGACGGCGGCTCGATGCAGCAGTTCACTGCCGACGGCGTCACGTACGTCCGGTCGGGTCCGGCCGACTCACCGACGTACTTCTCGTACGAACAGCAGACTACCGACCCCCTGGCGACCGCCATCGGCCTCTCGCAGGCTCGCGCGTACAGCGCCAACGACGACCTGTCGTTCGAGGGGCGCGAGACGTACGACGGCGTCTCCGTCGAGCGGTACGAACTCTCCGAGGCCAGCTCGCAGCTCGTCCAGGCCGGGTCGGCCGTCGACGCCGGGGCCGGCTCCGGAAACGTTCGCGTCACCGACTTCCACTACACCGTGCTCGTCGACGCCGACGGCCTCCCGCGCTACGAGTCGTGGTCGTTCGAGGGCGAGACCGACGACGGCGAAACCATCACCGGCGAGTGGGAGTACACGCTGACGAAGGTGGGGTCGACTACCGTCGACGACCCCGAGTGGCTCGCCGCGGCGCAGGCCGCCGCCGAGGGGCAGGCCTAGCTCCCCCCGAGCACCCGCTTGAACAGCGTGAAGGTGAGGAGGGTGAAGAACAGCCCGTTCAGCATCCCCTGGCTGGCCGCGAGCAGTTTCGCGGCCCACCCGACGGGGCCGATGTCGCCGTACCCGATGGTGCTGAAGCTGATGTAGCTGTAGTAGAGTCCGTTGAACAGGACCTCTCCCGTGGTCGTGTCGGGACCCGGCGCGACTATGCTCCCCGCCTGCGTCAGGAACGGGCCGCCGAGGACGTACAGCACGCCGAACAGCGCGGGGAGCAGGAAGGTCCACGCGGCGATTCGCGGCAGCCGGTTGCCGTACCCACAGGTCACCTGCATGACGTAGTTCAGCCCGACGCTCGCCGTCTTCTTCACCCGCCCCCACGCGTTGAGCGAGTACTCGTTGAGGAGGATGTCCGCGTTCTTCTGGCGGTTGTAGTAGTAGCGTTTGAACTCGAACTCCCGGCTGGCGGGCGTGTCGCCGACGGCGTTCGCGCTGTCTTGGGCCTTCCGGTAGGTCTCCTCGATGGTCTCGTTCGTCAGCGGCACGGCGTACGACCCGGTGGCGTCGTTCTCGACGAAGTCGTGGATGGTCCAGTCGTTCCGCTCGAGGTAGGCGTGGTGGTCGCTGAAGTCGAACTCGTCGAACTCGGTGAGACAGAAGCGGAAGTGGTCGAGGAGTTCGTGGCCGTCCCCGGACCCCTCCAGCCGAACGTCGCCGAGGGTGGCGCGCGTCAGGTCGTACGGGACGGGCGCACCGCCCTCGACGATGGTCCCCCCGCTGACGACGGCGTCCGTCAGGTCGACGTACGAGTCCGACCCGCCGGGGACGAGTTCGAACGCCGCCGCCTCGCGGAAGGTCGCCGCCCGGAAGTCGCAGGTCCCGTCGAACGTCGTCCCCCGAAACGACCCACGGGTGAAGCGTGCGTCGCGGAAGTCGGCGTCGCCCTCGAACGCGACGCCGTCGAACGAGGCGTTCTGCTCGACGTGGTTCGCCTCCCCCTCGAACGCCGCGCCGCAGAACGACGCCGTCGCCTCGAACGTCGCCTCGCCGAAGTCGACGTCGGCACGGAAGCGCGCCTCGTCGAACGTCGCGCGGCGCGTGAAGCGCGCGTCGACGAAGTCGGCGTCACCCTCGAACGTCGCCTCCTGCGCCACGACACGTCCGCCGAACGTCGACCCGTCGAAGACGACGGGCTCTTCGAACGTCGTCCGTTCGAGGTTCGTGACGCCGGCGACCGCGAGGTCGTGACAGTCCGCTCGCGCGCGGAACACCGCCCTGTCGAAGTTGAGTTCGCCGCGGCACTCGGCCCGCTTGAAGTCCGCAAAGCGGAAGGTCGCGAGTTTGAAGTCGGCCTCGTCCTCGAAGACCGCGTTCTCGAACGTCACGTCGTCGCTCGCGGTCCGGCTCCCGCCGTCGAACCGGACGCCACGGAACTCCGCGAGCCGTCTGAACTGCGTGCCGGTGAAGCTCGCGTCGTGGTCGAAGCGCGCCTCGTCGAAGTCCGCGATGCGCTCGAACGTGGCCCCGTCGAACCGCGTGTCGCCCTCGAAGTCGACGTGCTCGAAGTCCGTGCTCGCCTCGAACGTCGCCTCGGCGAAGCTGACGTAGCCGAGCGAGGCCTGTCTGAACTTCGCGGCGTCGTGAAAGGTCGCCGCCGCGAACGTGAGGTGGTCGTCGAGGACGTGACTGTCACCCGCCGACGAGACGTTCCGGAAGTCGGCGACACCCTCGAACGTCGCCCCGTCGAAGGCGGCCCCCTCGTCGAACCGCGTCTCGGTGCAGTCGACGCTCCCGGTGAACGTCACGCCGCTGAAGTCGACGTCCTCGCGGAACGTCCCCTCCGACGCCTCGAACTGCTCGACGACGGCGTCGCTCACGTCGACGTCGCCGGTGACCGTCGCGTCCTCGAGCGTCAGCCGCCTCACCGTGGCCTCCCGGAGGTTCAGCCCCTGGTCGAGTCGGCCGTGGGTCAGGTCGATTCCCTCGATTTCGGCGTGCTGGAAGTTGAGGACGTGGTTCGTGTCGCCGTCGACCTGCCGATAGGTGAGCGACAGGTGTGGCAGGCTCGCGCCGACGTACTCGTTCCGTCGCGGGTCGTCGACCGCGAGGTTGTCGAGGAGGCGCTCGGCCACGTCGTCCGAATCGACGTCGTGGGCGGCCCGCTCGTCGGCGGACATGTGGAAGACGCAGTAGTCGCTCTCCTCGTGGGCGGGGTGTGGGCACTCCCACGTCGTCCGCAGGCTGGCGTCCGTCCGACGGGCGGGGTCGAACGTGTAGCTGCACTGCGTCGCCGCGCCGATGCTTCCGTTCCGTTCCGTTGACTGCTGTGACATGGTGGAGGGGCTGGGTCTCGTTCGCGCCGAATGGCCGGATTTCACGACAGTTCACCCGCACTGTACATCAATGTCGGGGTGTGGGCGGCGGCCGTGTCACCGCGCCGTACGTAGCCGCCGCGCCAGCACGACCGCACCGGCCCCGACGAGGACGCCGAGACCGACGTCGTCCGCCGTCGGCGGGACGGCCCGTGCGAGCGACTCGAGGTGACGAGCCACGCCGGATGCGGTGTCGGCGGCCGGGACGTCGCCGATGCCGAGGAGCCACGCCGCCCGCCCGGCGTCGGTCTCGGTCGACCCCGCGACGAGGAGGCCCCCGTCGAGGCTGTGGACCGTCTCGCCGTGACTCCAGTCGCCGTCGAAGTAGGTGGTCGCCCAGCGCACCTCGCCGGCGGGGCCGGTGCGGAGGACCCAGGCGCCCCGGCGCCCGTTCGGGTCGTCGCCCTCGGGCGGGCGCTCTCGCGTCCCGACGAGGAGGTATCCGTCCTCGCCCGCGTCGTCTGCCGGGGCGAGTCCGGTGAGCCAGTTCCAGGGACCGCGCGAGTGAGTCCGCTCCCACGTGCGGTCGCCGTCGGCGTCGAGACGGAGGTGCCACCCCCGACCGTCGTCGTCGGCGGCGAAGCCCCGGTTGCCGACGGCGACAACGCCCGACGCGTCCGCGTGGAGACACTCGAGACGGCTCCCACCCGGCCCGCCGAGCGACCGCCGCCACCGGGCCGTCCCGTCGGTGTCGAGTCGGGCGACGAGGGCCGTCTCGGCAGCGCCCGACGGCTGGCTGTCGTCGTCGGCCGGTGACGTCGACCCGCCGACGTACCAGCTGTCGTCGTCCGCGGCGACGGCGGTCAGAGCGCCCTGTGTCCCCTCGCGTCCGAGCGTGGCCGCCCAGCGGCGGTGACCGGCCGGCGAGAGGTGCGCCACCCACGGTCGGGGAGGCGTCCCCCGTCGCTCGCGGCGTCGCCCGGCGACGAGGTAGCCGTCGTCGACACCGACGAGCGCGTCGACCTGGCCGGCTGCGGCGGTCGGCTGGAGCGTCCGGGCCCATCCGACGTCGCCTCCCTCGTCGACCCGGAGAACCCAGGGGTCGGCCGAGGGCGGTGTCTCGGCGAACGGGCTGGCGTCGTCGAGGTTGGTCGCCCCGGCGAGGACGACGCCGCCCTCGGCGTGGGGCGTGCCCGCGGCGACCCCCGACTTCACCGCACCGTACGTGCGTCGCCAGCGGGTGCGGCCCTGCGCGTCCGTCCGAACGGCGAGGCCGCGCAGGTCGTCGTGTCCCCCCGTGACCCCTCCGAGCACGTAGCCGTCGCCAGCCGGAACGATGGTCCGGAACAGCGCCGGCGCGCTGTCGGCCGCGTACCGCTGAGTCCAGCCGGCCGAGGGCGGGTCGGCGGTCGAAGCTGGTGTCGAGGCGGCGGTGTCGGTCTGTGCGCGGACGCGGCCCGCCCCGGTCAGACCCGTGCTGGCGACGCCCGCACCGACCGCCGCGAGGACCGCGCGTCTGGTGGGCGTGACAGCGTCGGGCGGTCGTTGCTCGCCGGTCACCGGAACACCTCCCGCCGTTCCTGGCTCGTCAGCGACGGGTCGTGGGCGTTCGGCGAGCAGTGTTCGCACTCCACCGCCGGGTTCGTGCTCTGCTCGTACACCCACACCGGGTACGAGAAGCAGAAGAACGCCTCCATCTGGTGGCGCTCGACGATGGCGTCGGCGGGTTCGCCGCAGTTCCGACACCACTCCTCGTCCGAGGCGGGTTCCTGGAAGATGACCCTGTGGCGGCCGAAGCCGGCCGTCTTACACGCCTCGCGCCGCGACTGCTCGATCAGGTCCTCGACCGGGAACGGTGCCTCGTCGACGGCGTTGTCGAAACCGGCGTCCGATTCGACGCTCGACTCGAGATACGGCCCGACGCTGACGGTGTTGTCGTAGCCGCAGAAGTGGACCGACACCGCTGCGCCGCGTCCGGTGAGTTCGACCTCGTGACCCCACCCGACGACGTAGACGTCGACGTCCCCCCGCACCTGTTCGACCGTGACGTCGTGGCCCGCCCCCGTCAGGTAGACGCCGGTGTCCGGGTCCGACTCTCTGACGCGCTGTTCCCACCCGTGGCTGACGACGTCGCACGCGTCGGGGTCGAGGTCGGGTGCCGTCGCCGAGTAGACGTTCTCGGACCCGAGTACCGAGAGGGTCCCGTCGGCGGCCGCTCGCGGGACGAACACGTCCGCGACGTCCGCGAGCGTCAGGTCGCCGTCGACGCCCTCGCGCTCGACGTAGGCGTCCTCGTCGCCGTGAATCCGGGTCTGGGGCTCCGGCGGCCCCGCGGTCTGGCCGAGCGACTGGTGGGTGAAGACGTACTCCGCGTCGGTCACGTGGACGTCACCCCCGACCCCGCCCGTCCGGAGGAACACGTCCGCGGTGTCGGTGACGGAGACGGGTGGTACCTCCGACCCGGCGAGCGACAGGTCGCCCTCCGAAGCGAGGGTCCGGTCGGCCGTCATCGGTCGGCCCCCTGTCCCCACGGCTCGGACCGCTCGGTGCTCGGTCCGCCAGCGAGTCGCGTCACCGTGTGAACGGCGACGTCGCGCTCCGGGTAGGTGTGGTACGTCTCGTAGCGTGGCGCGTCGGGCGCGAGGCTGACCGTGGTCCACGCGTCGGGACCGAACCGATACGCGATGGTCGCGTCGTCGGGCCCCGGGAACGACGCGAGCGGTCGGACCGAGAGGTCGGTCGTCGCCCGCGTGGTCCTGTCGTCTGCTGTCTCGACCTGTGCGGTGACGCCAGCGTCGAGCGCGACGGTCTCGCTCGTCTCGACTGGCTGAGAGAGACACGAGCAGACCTCGTGGTAGTCGAGCGCCGGCGCAGTGACGACGTGTGACTGGCCGACGACGGCGACGGTGCAGGGTTCGCCGAGGAGCGTCCCGGGCGTGAGCGTCTTCACGTCGAACGACGCGAAGTCGGGTGGCCCCGTCGGGTACGCGACGTGTAGTTCGGCCGTGTCGGTCGGGTCGGTTGGGTCGGCTGGGTCGGCTGTGTCGGCCGTCTCGGTGGAGTCCGTGCTGTCTGGGGTGGTCGGTGCGGGTGTCATATCAGGTGTCGATGAGGACGTCGTAGTTCGGGTCGAAGATGGAGTTCACTTCGACGCCGTTGTACCGGGGGAGTTCACGCCACCGGAGGTCACGGTAGCGGTCGCGGTGCTGGCGGACGTACGCCGTGCCCTCCTCGGCGTCGAACGCGGACCGGTCGCCCGGCGCGAGGAGGTAGAAGCGCTCGACGCGCTCTTCGGTGCCGTCGGCGTCGACGTCCGCCCACGCCCAGTAGGGGGCGTACTGGGTGAAGCCGGCGTCGCCGACGGTGTTGACGAACGCCTTGTTGTGCTGGGCGTAGGCGTTCTCGTCGTAGACCCAGACGGCCACGACGCCGTCCGGCGAGAGGTTGTCCCGGAGCGACCCGTAGAACTCCGTCGAGTACAGCGGGAGGAGGTCGTCGTCCGTCGCGCCGGGGATGTCGAGGAGGACGAGGTCGTAGCGTTTCTCCGTCTCCGAGAGGAACGCGTAGCCGTCGTCGACGGTCGTGTTCAGCCGGTCGTACTCGTACGCGTCCTCGTGCCACCGCGAGAGGAACCGGTCCTCTCTGGCGTAGGACATGAACGCCGCGTCGAGGTCGACCTGGTCGACGCTGACGTCGTACTCGCGGAGGGCGTCGACGGCGACGAAATCGCCGCCGCCGATCACGAGCACGTCGGTCTCGGGCGAGTGAGCGAACCGCGACATCGGCACGTCGACGAGCCCCTGGTGGTAGGGGTCGGCCCACGACTCGCACAACTGGACGGCACCACCGAGACGGAGACAGCGCTCCGTCTCGCCGGCGAAGTGGGGGTTCGGCCCCGCGCCGGTCCAGGTCCGCTCGTACTCGACGACGTGCTGGTACGGGGTCGTCCGCTGGCCGAGCACCTCCGCGTCCATCGCGCCCGGCGGGTAGTCGTTCTCGACCTGCTGTTCGAGGTACAGTTCGGAGAGCTCCCGGTCGACGGCCGACGAGTTCGCGACGGCGACGCCGCACGAGGCGGTGACGAGGAGACAGACGACGACGAGCGTCGCCGACTCCCGGCTCACGAGGCGTCCCCGCGCTCCGCCGACGCTCCACCGAGTGCTGTACCCACCCAGGAGCGCGAGCGCGGCGAGCCCGTTCAGGAGGGCGAGGACGAACACCGTCGGAATGAGCCCCAGTCCGGGGTAGAGCACCTGCGCGTAGACGACGGCACCGGCGAGGCCGCCGACGTAGTCCATCGCCAGCACGAGCGACAGGCCGCTCCGGGCGTCCGTCGCTGGCTCCGCGTGCCAGAAGACGCCGAGCACTCGCACGACTCCTCGATGCAGGCTCTCTGCGGCGTGGGTCACCGCGGGCGGGAGGACGGCCGAGCCGCCGCCCGTCTCGTCGACCATCCGCGTGAGCAACGGCAGTTCGAACCCCGAGAGGAAGCCGACGGCGACGACGGGCGACCGCGCGACGGCCCAGACGAGTTCTGCCGGGACGGCCTGGGGGAGACGGACGCTGTTGAGCGCGACGATGAGCAGGAACCCGGCGGGCGCGACGAGCGCGAGGTACACCTCGGTCCGGAAGAGGTTCGAGGCGCGCTCGCCCGTGAGGTCGTCCGACAGCGCCGCCCCCACGCCGAGACTGACGAAGTACAGCCCGATGGTGATGACGTACTGGGTGACCGTGCCGCCGTACATCACCGTCAACAACTCCGAGTAGACGAACTCGTAGGCGAAGCTACAGAACGAGACGACGAACGTCAGCGCGAGCAGGGCGAACACCTCGGTGCGGGCGGTGCGTGACATCGGAGGGGGTGAGGGTGGGGTGGCCGACGAGCAGCGTGGTCAGACGCGCGGGGAGACCTTCCACTCCTCTTCGATGGTCATCCCGCCGCCGAGGGTGTCCTCCTCGACGCGGACGTCGACGCTGGCCCAGCCGAACGAGTGGTCGACCCGTTCGCCGACGAGTTCGGCACCGACTCGATACCAGCCCTCGCCGTCGGCCTGAAAGCCGAGTTCGTTCGCGGGGTCCTCGACGGTCCGGTCCCAGGTGACCGCCCCCGGGGCCGGCGGGTCGTCGACGTACTGGGCGTTGCGACCGAGCGCGGCGAAGCCGACGGTACCGACCACCGCACCGTAGCGCGTCACCTCGTCCGCGTGGTCGTCGTACCAGTCGTCGCTGTCGTCGGTCCCGTGGTACCACGCGTAGCCGTTGTGCGTCCGTGGTGCGGAGGCGTATCCGCCGGTCCCGCGTCCGGTGGCACCGCTTCCGCCGCTCCCGCCGCCGCCTTTGGCTCCGCGGGCCCGCCCAACCGGGCTGAGGCGACCGAGCAGGGCGAGCGGGGCGTCGAGTGAGGCGGACGACCCGCTGTCGTAGCGGGAGACGACCCACGGGTCGTTGGCCAGGTCGACGCGGAGTTCGGCCCGTGCTTCTGTCGTGTCTGTCGTGCGGAGTTCGACGTCGGAGAGGGCGTTCGACTTGCGGGGTGGCGGTGAGCTGTCGCCGAGACATCCGGCAGCGGCACCGAGTGCCACCGCGCCGGACGCCTGGAGGAATCGGCGTCGTCGCATGACTGTGGCCCGGAGTTTCGTGTAGAATGGTATATGTTTGATGGTCCGAATATCGTTCCTGCCGCTCGGACGTCGGCGTCACTCGGTCGGGCGCCTCGCGAGAGAATCGAGGGGCGCGGGACGGTCGGCTGCGACCCGAGTTACGCGGCGGCCTCGACGGCCGCGAGCAGTTCCTCGTAGTCGGGTTCGACCGTCGGGTCGTCGGTGGTCCACGCGTAGCTGACGGTGCCGTCGCCGTCGACGACGTAGACGGCGCGGTTCGCGACGCCGAGGAGGCCCAGGTCCTCGATGTCGATCTCCAGCCCGTACGCGTCGATGGCCTCCCGGCCCATGTCGCTCACGAGGTCGAACCCGAGGTCGTGCTCCTCGCGGAAGGCGTTGAGCGAGAACGCCGAGTCGGCACTGATACCGAACACGGTCGCGCCCGCGGCCTCGAACTCGCCGAGGTGCTCCTGCAGCGCGACCATCTCGTTCGAACAGGGCGGCGTGAACGCGCCGGGGAAGAAGGCGAGGACGACCGGGCCGTCGCCGAGGTGGTCGGCCAGGTCGAACGCCTCGACGTCGCCGTTCGCGAGCGTCGCGGTGAAGGTCGGTGCGGTGTCGGATTCTACTACCATCGGACGGGGGTTGGGTTGGAGGTAAAAAAAGGGGCCGTGAACGGGGGGATATGACCGCTGCTCACGCGTGTTAACAGGTCACTCCTTTCGGTCGAGCGAGGACGTGATTCGAGCCGAAATCGTGTAGAATCGGGATGCCGCCTCCCGGATTTGAACCGGGGACAGCTCGATCTTCAGTCGAGTGCTCTCCCAGTCTGAGCTAAGGCGGCGCGTATCGAACGAAGCCGATGGGAGAAAAAAGGATTTCGGATTGAATCGACCGTTTTCGCCGGTTCTTGGACTCGCCCCGGTGAGGGTCCCCACCGACCGAGTGACGTGGTCCACCGCGCTGTCGATGCCGAGGCGGAACTCGTGGTGGTGGACTCCTTCGCGCCCGCCGAGCGACCGATGGCAGAGCGAGCGAACCTGGGTGGATTCGGACCGGAGCGAGACTCGCTCCGCTCGTCCTCTGGGTTCGAACCGCCCTCGCGGAGATGATTCTGCCTCACTGGCGTTCGGCAAGAATCATGGGCTCGGGCGGATTCGAACCACCGATTTCGGCCTTGTAAAGGCCGCGTCATAACCAACTAGACCACGAGCCCGTACACCGACGAACACGCTTCGCCCGAATAACGGTTTCTGATTCTCCCGACCGACGGAACGCTTACGCGCCTCCCTGTCTTGTCCCTCCACATGGCCCGCTCGACCCGGCAACTCCTCGGGGTCGCCATCGCGTTCATCCTCCTGACGGCGGGCGTCCTCGCGGTCCAGTCGGGGTTGCTCGCGACCATCGACCCGCCCGCCGACGACGAGTACGACCGGACCACGGTCGCTCTCGTCGACGCCTCCGGCGAACGACTCGCCGAGGTCGACGTCCGAATCGCCGACACGGCCGAGAAGCGTTACCTCGGTCTCTCCGCCACCGAGTCGCTCGACGCTCGGGAGGGGATGCTGTTCGTCCACGACGCCGAGGGGCAGTACGCGTACGTCATGCGCGACATGGCGTTCCCGCTCGACATCGTCTTCGTCGCTCCCGACGGGACGGTGACGACGATTCACCACGCGTCGCTCCCGCCCGAGGGGACGAGCGGCGCGGACCTCACGCGCTACCGGGGGACTGGACGGTACGTGCTCGAACTCCCGCGCGGAACCGCGAACGAGACCGGACTTGACGCGGGCGACCGCGTCGTCATCCCCGACTCAGTCGGTTAGCGGGTGGAGCGGTACTCGGTCTGTTCGGTCGCCGACGCCGACTCGGAGTCGTCGAGAGCGACCCGGCAGACGAAGTACTGGCTCCGGTTCGCGGCCACGTGGCGGTAGATGCGCTCACCGACGGCACGCACGGGAGCGCGTCCCATCACCCACGCGAGGGGGGCGAAGACGGTGAACTGTCGGAGGAGCTGTCTGAACGCGTCGTACCCCTCGTAGGCGACGCCGTCGCGGAACGCGTACATCGCCCGGTCGAAGTCGATGCCGTCCCGACCGTCACGTTCGCGGTACTGCCGGGGGAGGTCCGACTGCGAGTGGAACCGGACCGTTCCGTTCACGTCGAGGAGTTTGAACGGGTAGAGACTCCGCGAACAGAAGTAACAGAACTCGTCGTAGACGACGTCCAGCCTGTCGGTTCGGACCGCGCGGGCGTAGAGGCGGTCCCACGCGACGAACAGGGCGAACATCGGGACGACGTCGAAGAACACGATACCCATGAAGAGTGCCACGCCCGTGTGCATCCCGAGGAGGCCGAACACCACCGGCCAGACGGGCAGGCCCAGGAGGATGACGAGCAGGAGCCCGACCTCGAGCACGACCGTTCCGACGGCGAGGGCGCTCACCACGAAGGGGTACTCGACGAGCGCCGCCCCGATTCCGAGCGGGTGCGTCCCCACCACGTTGAAGAAGTACAGGTTCTGCGAGAGGTTGCTGGGCGCGAACCAGGCAAGCCCGGCGGTGTAGAGCTTGGAGACGCCGGAGCCGAAGTAGATGATGGCGAACGCCAGCAGCGACCACCGGAGCGGTGCCATCGTGTACGTCCGCTCGCCGCCGTCGTCTTTCAGCACCGCCCGCAACTCGTCGAGCGACCGGGTCCCCGTCCGACGCACGGCGTCGACGGAGAGCCCGTCCGCCTCGTCGCCGGCGTACAGCGCGAAGAACAGCAGATACCACGCGCTGAAGAACAGGGCCGTCGCCCCGCCGGAGGTGTTCAGGACGAACCGGACCATCCCGAAGTGCCCGACGATGAGGGCGGCCCCGAGCGCGGTCACGCGGATGCGGTATCCGACCGCGAAGCAGCACAACAGGGCGATGAGGAGCCACTTCTCGACGACCAGGAGCTCGGGCCAGGGCGGGATGGCGAACCGGTACGTCGCGAAGCCGGCGAAGGGTGCCTGAGCGACGAGCAGCCAGTCGTACGGGAGCGTCTTCCAGACGAGGTAGCCCGCGAGGACGACGCGCGCGACGGCGATGTTGACGGGCGAGTCGCGCGTGGCGTCGCGGACGTAGTTGACGATCATCGCACCCCTCCCGCGATGATGGGGACGCGAAGCGACCTCGGTGCGGACGACTCGCTCAGTGGTGGCTGTCGCACGGCCGAGGCGGGCTCTCTGTACTCGAAGACCAGCGTCTCGGTGTCGGAGACGACTCCCGTCCCTTCATCGGTCAGCACGACCGTTCGCTCGTAGGTTCGCAGCCCCACGAACTTGGCGTGTCCCGCCAGTTCGTCGGCCGTCCACTCCTCGAGGCTGTGTGGCGGGAACCGGAGGTAGTGCAGCGGCGACCGCTCTTCGACCTTCACGCGATGTATCCGGGCGCGCTCGAGCATGTACGCACTGAGTTCGCTCCGACGAGCGTCGTCGGCCACACGCATCTCGTCGGTGATGAGGATCATGTAGGCCCCGTCGACGTTGGTCAAGGAGCGCTCTTCGAACCGAACCTCGCTCCCGTCGGCGGTGACGAGTCGGTAGTCGTAGAACGTCCGCTCGGGCGACTGGACGTCGGTGAACTTGTGCCAGTGCATGAACGGTAACACCGGCAGGCCGACCAGGTTCACCACCAGCAGACCGGAGAAGAACAGCGAGAGGAACGCTGGACGGACGCCGGGTCGGTCGCTGAGCGCGACGGCGACGACTGCCGCGACGGCCACACCCGCGACGACGAGCGCCGGGATGAACGGGAGTTGCTCTCGCACCGCGGCGGCCACTGGGCCGAGCGGTGAGAGCAGACCGGGTTGATACAGTGAAGGGTTCATCTTGGATCGGAGTCACACGACACGACGAGCACACGGCCTCGGCGTTGCTGTCCGGCTCGTACTCGACGACGTATACCACCAGCACTCCTCGACCGACATTAGTTACTCCACTGATAACAACCTCCGCAAACGCCTCGTTCCGTCGTGTCGACCGGCTTAACGACCCGTTTCGCCACCGCTGAACCGAAACCCTCTGGTGGTGGCGGCCGTACCTCGTCGTGTCATGACTGAGGCCGACCCGGACTCGGGTGTGGACCCGCTCGACGCGCTCGGCGCGCAGGAAGGGTGGCAGGTCGAGGGGTTCGCGGCACGGGTCCACTACCGGGGCGCGGACGACCGCTACAGCATCGAGTACTACGCGCCTTCGGACTGCGTCCTCTACTGGAAGGTGCGCGGCGACGGCGAGGTGGCGGTCCCCGTCGGGCGAGAGACCGTGCCGGACCCCCTGCGCAAGCGCGTCCGGCAGGACCTCCGCGAGGCCGACATCGACCCCGCTGTCGAGGCACGGGTCGTCTGAGGCCGTTCGACGGCGTCGTCCTCGCCGATGACGCTGAAACCCTTTTACTCGCGCACGCCTGACGGACGGTAATGGACGTCGGCCTCGACGACGACGACCCGTTCGAGAAGCAGCGCGGCAACGTGCAGAACCCGATGCGTCGC
This sequence comes from Salinigranum halophilum, assembly GCF_007004735.1. NCBI lineage: Archaea > Methanobacteriati > Methanobacteriota > Halobacteria > Halobacteriales > Haloferacaceae > Salinigranum > Salinigranum halophilum. The sequence continues at coordinate 264,368 of NZ_SSNL01000005.1, read as the reverse complement.
CTGTTCCTCGCGTACGGCCGAGAACGTGCGGGCTCGTTCACCCTCGGCCTCTCCGCCAGCGTCGGCGCTCGACTCCTCGACCTGCTTCCGCCGCTCCTCCTCGGTGTCGCCATCGACGCCGTCTTCCTCGACAACAAGGCGTACGACCTCCCGCTCGTCCCCGCCGCGTGGCTCCCCGAGGGTGGGGAAGCGCAGTTCTGGCTCACGATCGGCCTCGTCGGCCTCGGCTTCTTCGGCGGGGCGGGACTCCACTACGTCCGCAACTGGGGGTGGAACCGCTTCGCCCAGCACGTCCAACACGCCGTCCGCGTCGACACCTACGAGTCGATGCAGCGGCTCAACATGGCCTTCTTCGCCGACAAGCAGACCGGCGAGATGATGTCCATCCTCTCGAACGACGTCAACAGGCTCGAAAGCTTCCTTAACGACGGCCTCAACTCCGCTTTCCGGCTGGGCATCATGGTCATCGGCATCGCCGGCGTGCTCTTCTGGCTCAATCCCCAACTGGCCGTCGTCGCGCTCTTACCCGTACCGCTCATCGCCCTCTTCACCTACTTCTTCATCAAAATCATCCAGCCGAAGTACGCCGCCGTGCGCTCGGCGGTCGGAACGGTGAACTCCCGGCTGGAGAACAACCTCGGCGGCATCTCGGTCATCAAGGCCGCCAACACCGAGTCCTACGAGTCCGACCGCGTCGAGGACGTCTCACTCGACTACTACGACGCCAACTGGGACGCCATCGAGACGCGTATCGTCTTCTTCCCCGCGCTTCGCGTCCTCGCCGGCATCGGCTTCCTCCTCACCTTCACCGTCGGCGGCCTCTGGGTCTTCCAGGGTCAGGGACCGTGGATTTTCACCGGGACCCTCTCGCCCGGTGACTTCGTCGTCTTCGTCCTCTTCACCCAGCGGTTCGTCTGGCCGCTCGCGCAGTTCGGACAGATAATCAACATGTACCAGCGCGCCTACGCCAGTGCCGAACGCGTCTTCGGCCTCATGGACGAACCCGCCCGCATCCCCGAACGCGAGGACGCGCCCGACCTCGTCGTGCGCGCGGGGCGCGTCGAGTACGACCACGTCTCGTTCGGCTACGACTCTTCGGAGCACCAGGTCGTCGAGGACGTCTCCTTCAGCGTCGAGGGAGGCGACACCGTCGCGCTCGTCGGCCCGACCGGGGCGGGCAAGTCGACGCTTCTCAGGCTCCTGCTCCGCCTGTACGACGTCGACGAGGGCTCCATCGAGATCGACGGGCAGGACGTCCGGGACGTCTCGGTGTCGAGCCTCCGGCGGTCGATGGGCTACGTCAGCCAGGAGACGTTCCTCTTTCACGGTACCGTGAAAGAGAACATCGCCTACGGGAGCTTCGACGCCACCGACGAGGAGATCGTCGCCGCCGCGAAGGCCGCCGAGGCCCACGAGTTCGTCCAGAACCTCCCCGACGAGTACGACACGATGGTCGGCGAGCGCGGCGTCAAACTCTCCGGCGGCCAACGGCAGCGGATCGCTATCGCCCGCGCCGTCCTGCGTGACCCCGACATCCTCGTCCTCGACGAGGCGACCTCGGACGTGGACACCGAGACCGAGATGCTCATCCAGCGGTCGCTCGACAGACTGACCGAGAACCGAACGACGTTCGCCATCGCCCACCGACTCTCGACCATCAAGGACGCCGACCAGATCGTCGTCGTCGAGGACGGCCGGGTGGCAGAACGCGGCACACACGAGGAACTCATCGAAGCGAACGGGCTGTACGCACACCTCTGGGGCGTGCAGGCCGGCGAAATCGACGACCTTCCGGAGGAGTTCGTCGAGCGGGCGCGGGGACGGGGCGCTCGCGTCGAGGTCGATAGCGACGACTGAGACGGCGAGACAGCGACGACGCGGCTCGTCGCCTTACTCTTCTTCCTCTTCTTCCTCTTCTTCGATCTCGGCCGCGTCCTCGAGCGCGCCCCGCAGTTGTGGCATCACGCCGGTCAACTCGGCGACCTGCTCGCGCGCCTCGGTGACCGTCTCGATGAGCGCCTCGAGCGTCTCTATCTCCTCTTCTAGATCTTCCGCGTCCTCGAAGGCGTCGGCGCGAGAGCCGATGACGTACCACTTCTTGGCCTGTCGGAGTTCCTCGGTGGCGTCGCCGACGTCGAGCGACGACTTCAGTCCGTTGAGGACGCCGAGCACGTTGTCCGCGTCGGTCTCCCAGACGTCGTCGGGGGCGGGAAGCTCCGCGCGTGCCGCGTCGAGGTGTGCTTCGACGTCCTCGCGCATCTCCGCCGCGGCTTCGCCGAACAGGTCGTCGTCGCCGAGCTGGGCCTGACTGCTCATACCACGGGTTCGACCCGGTTCGAGTTAAACACCTGCCGCGAAGTGAAAGTGAACAGCGCCGCGAGCGTCCCGGTATCGGCGGTCTACGGCCGACGGGGTCACTCGACGGAGACGAGCTTCATGAGCGGGTACCCGTCTTCCATCTCCATCCGCGTTCGGACCACCGACGCCCGGTACTCGATGCGCATCTCGACGTCCATCAGGCTCCCCGTGAGCTCGGTGTAGTCGTTCTCGTGGTCGATGGCGGCGGCGACGCGCTCCTCGTGGATGTCGACGGTGACGGCGACGCAGTACGGCTGGTTCTCGATCGACTCCTCCATCGCCCGTTCGAGGCTGTCGATACTCCGCGGCGAGACCGGCGTCCCGGCGAACTGGTGATAGAGCGACCCGAACTTGATGCCGGCCTCGAAACACGCCTGCTCCGCGTCGGTAGCCATGGCGACACTGCGCGCCGGCGCTCCAAGAGTCCACGGGTCTCGGTCGCTCGACACGCGCAGTCTCGTTCGAACCGCACCTTACTTACGCCCCCCATGCACAACCACAACTCGAATGGACAAGCCGGTTCTCTTGACAGGGGCGGGCGGTCGCGTCGGGCAGGCCATCCTCGGCCACCTCGGCGACCGCTACCACTGGCGACTGCTCGACCGCGAACCCCTGTCGAGCGACAAGATTCCCGAAACCGTGTCGGATGCCGACGTGTTCGTCGCTGACGTCACGGATGACTACGCCGTCAGGAACGCGGTCGACGGCGTCGGTGCAGTCATCCACCTCGCGGGTGACCCCCGGCCCGAGGCGCCGTGGGACTCCGTCCTTCGGAACAACATCGACGGGACGCAGACGATGCTCGAAGCGGCCGCCGGTGCCGGCGTCGAGAAGTTCGCCTTCGCCTCCTCGAACCACGCCGTCGGCGCGTACGAGACGGAAGACCGCACCCCAGACATGTACCGAACCGACGACCAGTTCCGCCTCGACGGCTCCGAACTCCCCCGACCGGGGAACCTCTACGGCGTCTCGAAGGCTGCCGGCGAGACGCTCGGACGCTACTACCACGACCAGTCGGGGATGAGCGTGGTCTGCGTCCGCATCGGCAACCTCACCCGCGGGCACCCACCGCGGAACTACGAGCGCGGCCAGGCGATGTGGCTCTCGTACCGCGACTGCGCTCACCTTTTCGACCGCTGTCTGCAGGCTGACTACGCGTACGAGGTCGTCTACGGTATCTCGGACAACGACCGGAAGTACTACTCCATCGAGCGCGCGAAGACGGTGCTGGGGTACGACCCACGGGACAACTCCGCGGACTACCACGACGACGGCACGCCGAAAGAACACCTCGCGGAGTAGTCACGCCGGGACGCTCACTCGAACAACCCCTCGACGTCGGTCTCTTCTCGTCGCCGCCGCCGGACGTGGTCGCGGAGTCGAGTGTAGACGAGGTTGCGCCGTTCGGGGGTTCCGACGAAGTCGACGACGAGACTTCGGAACTGTGACCGGGCGGTCGCTTCCTCCGCACGGGCGTAGTCGACCGCCCGCGCCAGCACCTCCTCGTCGAAGCCGTACTCCTCCGCGACGACGTCGGCCGCGATCGCGAGCGCGTCGAGTGAGAGGGTCTCGGCGGTGAGTCGTTCCCCCTCGTAGCGGAGTCCCGGTGGCGACGCACGCTCCGTGGACTCGGGGTCGGCCGCGACGCGCGAGAGGTACGTTCGGACCGTCGCGAGGTCCACCCCGCGGTACTCCGGGTTCAGTCCTTCGAGGTACTCTCCCGCCGACGTTGCGAGTTTTCGCGCCCCGCTCCAGTTGCGCCGCCGACCGTGGTAGACGACGGCGGTGAACTGGATCAGGCCGTGGAGGAACCGCTCCTCCGCTGTCCCCCGCTCCAGTTCGAGCCACGTCGCCTCCCAGGCGTCGTGGGCCGCGTGATGCTCCCCGGCGTTGTAGACGGCGACGCCAGCGGTCAGCGCGTGCTCTATACTCGACATCGTGTCAGTTATTATCACCTCGGTCGCTCCCGCTGATATACTTATGTGTCCGCGTCGCCTCGAACTGTTGTGGTAGCACGTCACACTCGCCGCACCGGCCGGCGCGGCCCCGGCGGTTGCGTCTGCATCGACTGCGGGACCCGCTACCTGGTCACGAACACGTACAAGGGCAACTACTGTCCGGCGTGTCACGAGACGTGGGTCGCCCGGCACCGGGGCGACGACTCCACGACACCGCCGTCACCGCGGCTCGGTCCCTCCCGTCGTCCGGTGGTCGAAGCCGACGAGGACCCCGACGACGAGACCAACGGGACCGACGACCCCGACGACACGTACGCTTCGGCGTGACCGACGGTCCCCGCTCGCCGCCGTCGAACCGAGCGGTCGCCTACGGCGCGCCAGCGACGCCCACGTCCCGTCCAGTGAGTCCGGAGACGAAGTCGCCGAGTTCACGGTTGAACCGCTCTGGTTCCTCCCAGAACGGACAGTGACTGCTCTCCGCGAAGGTCACCAGTTCCGACGCCGGCATCTGCTCGTGCATCCACTCGCCGAGTGGGCCCGGGAATATCGCGCTCTGTCCGCCGTAGAGGAGGAGCGTCGGCACGTCGACCTCGCCCACCAGTTCCCGAAAGTCCGCGGCCGCCATCTCTTCCAACATGGACACCGCCACCGACGTCGGCGTCTTCAGCATCTCCGCGTACATCTCGTCGACGGTCGTATCCGACGGCTGTTCGACGAAGAACGCCGGAAGGAGCTGTCCCTTCACGAATCCCGCACGGTCGGTCCGGAGCGCCTCGACGACCCCCGTCACCGCCTCGGGCGAGAACTCGCCGAACAGCGGGTACTCCCACCCACCGTCGACGTGCCAGTACGGACTCATGTCAACGAAGCCGAACGCGCGGACGTCCGCGTCCCCGAACTGCTCGAAGTAACGCAGTGCGATGTGCGTCCCCATCGACCAGCCGACCAGGGTCACGTCCTCCAGGTCGAGCGACTCGACGAGATGACGGACGTCGCGCGCGTACTGCGCCAGTGTGTGCCCGTCGTCGGTCTTTCCCGAGAGACCGTGACCCCGGAGGTCGAGCGCGACCACGTGATGTGACTCCGCGAGCGCCGGGACGTTCTTCTGCCACCAGTATTCGGCGTTACACGTCCACCCGTGTACCAGAAGCAGTGTCTCCCCCTCCCCGTGTTCTTCGTAGTACAGCGGGACGCCGTCCGGTGTCTCAAGGTACACCATCCCTCGTCGTACGACGTGAAAGAAGATATACATTTTTCGGGGTGGTCGTGACTGTCTCATCGTGCGAACTGTTGTCACAGTCTTACGTGACGTGTGGCTCGCCTGCGTAACGCTCCACGTCCTCGGTCGAGGCGAGTGACACGGAGGTCGCTCACCGCTTTGCACTCGGAAGAATGACGTCCTGACGGAGTCCCACACGAACGCAGTGAGTGTGGGGCACGTCAGGTCGCGAATGAAATGAGCGTCCTGACGGAGATTTGAACTCCGGTCCCTGGCTCCGCAAGCCAAGAGGATAGTCCACTACCCTACCAGGACTCATCTATCGATACCGCCGTCCCACATAAGACGGTTACGATTCACTCGGTCGGCGGCAGGCAATCTCACGCGCTCGTCGGCCGGTCGCACGGCTCGACTCGCGGAGACGGCGACCACCCTCGATACCGGGGCGGGCCGGACGGAGGTTCAAGTACGAAGCCGCGGCTACCTCTGCTCGATGCGTTTCCGAGCGAATCAATCGAAATCGACGGACGTGAGGGCTATCAGGCCCGTTCTACGCGAGCAAAGACAAGCCTTAAGCGCGACTCCACCCTGGTCGTGAACAGATTATGGGTGTCATCGAGGATGTCTACGAGGACGTCTCGCCCGACGTCGGCTTCGAGGAGTTCGAGGCCGCCGTCCAGGAGAAGGTGGAACAGATGGGGGGCCTCGCAGACGAGGAGACGGCCGCGATGCTCGTCGCCCACGAGCTGGAGGACGCCGGCGGCGAAGTGTCGGGAATCGCCGACGTCGAACCCGGAATGGACGAGGTGAAGTTCGTCGCCAAGGTCGTCAGCGTCGGCGAACTCCGGACGTTCGAGCGTGACGGCGAGGACGAGGACGGCAAGGTCGTGAACGTCGAAGTCGCCGACGAGACCGGCCGTATCCGCACCGCGCTGTGGGACGAGGCCGCCGAGGCCGCCGTCGACGAGCTCGAGGTCGGCCAGGTGCTCCGCATCGCGGGCCGACCCAAGGAGGGGTACAACGGCGTCGAAGTGAACGTCGACCGCGTCGAACCCGACGCCGACACCGAGGTCGACGTGCAGGTGCTCGACACCTACCGGGTGGAGGACCTCTCGCTCGGGCTCTCGGACGTCAACCTCGCCGGGCGCGTCCTCGCGACGGACTCCATCAGAACGTTCGACCGCGACGACGGCTCCGAGGGACGGGTCGCCAACGTCGTGCTCGGTGACCCCACCGGGCGCGTCCGCGTCACACTCTGGGACGAGCGCGCGGACCTCGCGACCGAGTTCTCCGAGGGCGAATCCGTCGAAGTCGTCGACGGCTACGTCCGCGAACGCGACGGCGACCTCGAACTCCACGTCGGCAACCGTGGGAGCATCGAACGCGTCGACGAGGACATCGAGTACGTGCCGGAGACGGCCCCCATCGGCGGGCTGGAAATCGGCCAGACCGTCGACGTCGCCGGCGGCGTCATCGAACTCGACGAGAAGCGGACGTTCGACCGCGACGACGGCTCGCAGGGGCAGGTGCGGAACGTCCGCATCAAGGACGAGACCGGCGACATCCGCGTCGCGCTCTGGGGCGACAAGGCCGACGCCGACATCGACCTCGGGCAGTACGCCGTGTTCACCGACGTCCAGGTCAAAGACGGATGGCAAGACGAGTTGGAGTGCTCGGCCAACTGGCGCTCGACCGTCTCGGTCCTCGACGAGCGACCCGACGACGCCCCGACACACGAGGCACCCGCCGGCGCGGCGACCGCCGAGACCGCGTCCAGCGCGCAGGGACAGGGAAGCCTCGCCTCGTTCGACGCGTCGGACGCCTCCGCCGATGGCTCTCCGTCCGCGTCGGACGCCTCGGCCGAGACCCCCACGACCGAGACGGACGACGCCGGTGCCGACCCCGCCGAGATCGAGTTCACCGGGACCGTCGTCCAGGCCGGCAGTCCGGTGGTACTCGACGACGGCACGGAGACGTACAGCGTCGACACCGACGCCAGCCTCCGTCTCGGCGAGGAGGTCACCGTCCGCGGTCGCGTCCGTGACGGGCGCATCGACGCCGAAGACGTCTTCTGAGCCACGCTCGTCTGCCGACGGAAAGGATTATACGGCGGGTAACCTGGATAATTGTGTATGAGTGTCGAGCTCCCGTTCGCCCCAGTCGACTCCATCATCCGACGGAACGCGGGTGAGCTTCGGGTGAGCGCCGATGCCGCGGAGGAACTCGCTCGGCGCATCCAAGAGCACGGGTCGACGCTGGCCATCGACGCGGCCGAGCGCGCGACGACGGACGGCCGGAAGACGTTGATGGCCTCGGATTTCGACGTCGAACAGGTCGTCGACCGGGGGACGCTCGAACTCCCCGTCGCGCCCGTCGACCGCATCGCCCGCCTCCAGATCGACGACCGGTACCGGGTGTCGATGGAGGCGCGCATCGCCCTGGCCGACGTGCTCGAGGACTACGCCGACAACGTCGCGGCGGCGGCAGCCATCCTGGCTCGTCACGCCGACCGCCGAACCATCCAGGCGGAGGACATCGAGACGTACTTCGCCCTCTTCACGTAGCCATGCAGTTCGGCTACAGCGAGACCTGTCTCGAACACGACACGGGGGACCGACACCCGGAGACGCCGGACCGCCTGCGCGCCATCCGGCGCGCGCTCGCGAAGCGCCACGGCGTCGACTACGTCGAGTCGCAACCCGTCGAACAGGCGCGCCTCGAAGCCGTCCACGACGCCGACTACATCGCCGAAATCAAGGAGTTCTGTGAGGACGGCGGCGGCAACTGGGACCCCGACACCGTCGCGAGCGGGTCGACCTGGGAGGCGACGCTCGCGAGCGCCGGCCTCGCCGAGTGGGCCGCCCGCGAGGCCGTCGCCGGCGCCGACGGCCGCGAGACGCCCTTCGCGCTCGGCCGCCCCCCGGGACACCACGCCGTCGAGGACGATGCGATGGGCTTCTGTTTCGTCAACAACGCAGCCGTCGCCGCCCAGGCACTTCTCGACGACGGCGAGGCCGACCGCGTCGCCATCTTCGACTGGGACGTCCACCACGGCAACGGGACGCAGGACATCTTCTACGAGCGCGGCGACGTCTTCTACGCCTCGTTCCACGAGGACGGCCTCTACCCCGGCACCGGAAAGGTATCCGAGACGGGCGAGGGTGCGGGCGAAGGGACGAACCTCAACGTTCCGCTCGCCGCGGGCGCGGGTGACGGCGACTACCTCTACGCTGTCGACGAGACGCTCGCGCCCGCTCTCGAGCGGTTCGACCCGGACCTCCTCATCGTCAGCGCCGGCTTCGACGCCCACCGCCACGACCCCATCTCGCGGATGCGCGTCTCGACCGAGGGCTACGCCCTCCTCACCGACCGCGTCCGCGACGTCGCCGACGCCTCGAACGCCGGCCTCTCGTTCGTCCTCGAAGGCGGCTACGGGCTCGACACGCTCTCCGACGGGGTCGCCACGGTCCACGAGACGTTCGACGGCCGCCGGCCCATCGACCCCGACGAGGGACCGAACGAGAAGACGGAACTCCTCGTCGAGGACGTCCGCGACGCGTTCGACCTCTGACGTCGCTGCCTGTTCAGGGCCGCGGCTCGAAGTACCGCGCCAACTCGGTGCCGAACTCCTCGGCCAGCGTCGCCACCGCGTCGCCGGCGAGGACGTCGTAGCCCGTCTCGAGCGTCGACTCGACGTGTTTGCCGAGAGCCACGTCCAACACCGCGTCGCTCGCGAGGAACGCGCGAGCGTCCGTCCACCCCCGAGGACGCTCGACCACGTACCGGTCCCCCTCGATGAACGGGCCGTACACGTCCTCGTCGTCCGCGTACGCCTCGAAGAACCCCTCCGCGTGCGCCCGGACGTGAACCGGTGGCCCTTCGTGTCGCGCCACCGCGGGGAGCGTTCGTGTCTCGACCTCGAACAGGAGCACCGCGTGCGCGTCGGCGAACGCCGCGCTCCTGAGGACGCCGAAGCCGAGGCTGTCGAGTTCGCGTCCGATTCCGCCCAGCGACTTCGTCAGCTGGGGGTACAGCTGGTCGTCGACGAGGTCCGGCGCGTCGAACTTGACGGCGAGCGGGGTCGTCTCCCGCCGCTGGAGGTGGGCACGAACCGCGTCTTCGGTGAGCGGCGCAGGGTCGCGCTCGAAGAAGCGGTCCGTCCGCGGCTGGTCGACGAGGTCGCGGGCGTAGTGCTGGAGGCGGGCCACGTTCGTGGCCGAGCAGACCGCGGCGACGTTCCGCGCGGGGTCGGTCGGGTCGACGACCACGAGTGGGTCGTCGTGGTCGCGGGTGCCGTGTCCCTCGGGGTCGAACTCGACGGGTGGGTGCCAGTCTGCCGCGGCCTCCAGGAGGGCCACGACACCGCCGTACTCCAAGACGAGAAGCTCCGTGAGATAGCCGGAGAATCCCCTGGTTCGCAGGTTCGAGCCGTACGCGCCGACGCCCTTGAGAAAGCGCTTGAACACGCGGACGTCCCGGGCGAGGTCGTCGGTGATGCGCGCGGTCAGATAGGCGTTGTGAAACGGCGTCCGGTCGACGGCCGACTGCGTCTTCGAGGCGTCGTCGACGTCGTAACACGGGACCAGGTCGACGTCGAAGCCGTCGAACGTGCCCGTGACGTACGGGTGTTCGGCGTACTCCTCGTGGCCCTCGGGGAGGACGGCCCTCCCCACGACGAGGCCGTACGTCTCCAGCGCCTCGCGGTCGATGGTCGACGGGAACCGGACGAACAGGTCGATGTCGCGGTCGCCGGACAGCCACGTCCCGCGCGCCGTCGACCCCACCTGGAGCACGTCGGTCGCGGCTACGACCTCGGCCGGGATGTCGGACTCCGCGAGGGCGTGCGCGACCCGCTCTGTGAGCGTGTCGACCGCGGCCGCGAGTCGCTCCCGTTCGGCCGCGTCGGGTCGCACCTGCTCGTCGACGGTAGCGACGACGTCCTCGAGTTCGGTCATCGCCCCCGATTGTCCGCCGTCGCGCGAAAGCGTGTCGGTCCTCCCTCGCTCGACTGTGTGCGCCACCCTGGCGCGGGCGGGTGAAAACGAAAGCCCTATCAAATCAACTCCAGTACGAGAGAGTGCGTCGAACGTGACGCGAGCCATCGTAGCTCAGCTGGTAGAGCGCCTCGCTGTTACGGTGAATCAGTCTCTGGCTGTTCGCCGCAGAGACGAGGTGGTCCCAGGTTCGAGTCCTGGCGATGGCGCTTCTCTTCACTCCGCTTCGTTCGACCGTCCCAACGCTGTGTCGAGCGCGCACTCCGTGTGCCAGTTGATTCCGACTCGCTGACTGTTCGCGGGGGGTTCGTCCGGGAGTCGCATCTTTCCTGCCGACACGTCGTCCACGTCGACGAGAGACGTCCGTCCAGGACAGAGCTGTCGACGACGTCGTCGCGGTCGTCGGCTTCGCTCTCGGCCCCCTCCGCTCGTGAGCGGGTACTGCCCGTCTCGAACGTCACGGTTACGTCCGTTCGCCCCCCGTCCTCGACTGCACCCGATAGAACCCGTTTCTGTAGTCGACGACCCGGTCGGAGGGGTCGTTGTCGTACGCCGGGAAGACAACCGGAACTCCGCGTGTGAGGTGTTCGGCTGTGACGAGTGCCTCGGTCGCCTGTCCACGGAGGTGTGGCCGTCCAGCCGTGCGAAGTAGCTGGCGTCGTCGGTCATCGTCACACCAGACGAGTGGACGGTGCTTGGAGTCGCGTGAGGGAAAGCGAAATCACTTTCAGTACCTCTCGAATACGCGAAGACGCCTGCCATCGTAGCTCAGCTGGTAGAGCGCCTCGCTGTTACGGTGAGTCAGTCCCTGGCTGGTCGCCGCAGAGACGAGGTGGTCCCAGGTTCGAGTCCTGGCGATGGCGCTCCTCTCTCGGTCGGTTTCGCGGGTCGTTTCGGACCGTCCGGTAGGCACCACAGCGTCCCGTCCCTCTGGGTGTGTCGTGAAACAGCCTCCCGAACGCTGTTCGAGTCGCTAGTTCTAAGACGGGTGGCCTGTTCTCCCGAGACACGGGCCCTTAGCTCAGTGGTCAGAGCGCTCGGCTCATAACCGGGTGGTCATGGGTTCGAACCCCATAGGGCCCATCTGAGTGTCCGAGCGACAGCGAGGGCCGAACGTCTCCTCGGCGGGCCTATGAGTTCTGCTGCGAGCGATGCGAGCAGCGACTGCTGCACCGCTGGAGGTTCGAGCCCTGCCAGTCGCGCGCGGCGAACGCAGTGAACGAACACGTCTGGAACCGGTTCGAACCCCACAGGCCCGATCGAATCGCGACCCCAGCCCCTCCCCCCTTCTCGTCTTCCCCCGGCCTCGCGCTCTTCCGACCGCCGAACCGTCCGTCGTCACTCGTCAGTCGTCGGCGACCGGGCGCGGCTTCGTCGGCGCTGGCTCGGTCTCGACCGCCGCCCGAGCCGGCTCCCGCGCGACCCAGGACAGCTCACCGTCGTAGTGGAACGCTCTGTCGTCCTGTTCGGGGTCGACGACCGTCAGCGACAGCCAGCCGTTGGCTGCCAGTCCGGCGAGGTGCGCGTGACGGTCGAGCACCTCGGTCACCCGGTCGACCGGCGCGTAGAGCACGACCGACAGCCGCAGTGGCTGGTGATACGGGACGTCGTCCGCCGCCAGCAACGACTGGAGCGGGAGGCCGGTCATCAGGTCGCCGCCGTTGCCCTGATAGACGCCGACGTTGCCGACGGGGTTCTGCGTCACCTTCGACCCGCTGCCGTACACCGCGTTGTCGACGCTCGCGAAGTAGTACTGGGTGTTGATCCACTGCGTCACGACCATCGGACCGGTCATGATCGACTCCAGCGCGGCTCCGCCCTGGTCTTCGGCGGGGTCGTACGAGTGGAGGAACGACCGTCCGTCGAGGTGTAGGTCGGCGGTGAGGTCACGCGGGCCGACCACGAAGGACGCGTTGCCGGCCAGACCCCACTCGGGGCGGGTCTCCGCCCAGTCGGCGGCGCGGCGCTCCGTCTCGCGGACGCCGGTGGAGGGGTCATCGTCCGCCGACCCCATCCGTTCTGCCGCCGCCGCCGTGCGCGCCGTCGCGAGCGACTCGCGGAGCCGTTCGATATCGGCCTCGTGACTCTGGGGAACGCTCCGGTCGTAGAGGGTGACCTCGTCCGTCGTCGTGTTGTGCTCGCCGGCGACGAAGACGGTGTCAGCGGGGATGTCGAACCCGCGGTCGCGGAGGGCCTCTCTGACCGCCTCGTCGTTACAGATGGCCGCGAGCACGCGGGCGTTCGGCCCGCCGGGGTTGCCGGCGCAGGCGCCGCAGTCGAGGCTCGACTCGAACGGATTGTTCGCCGTCTCGCTGGCGTGGCCGGTGAAGACGACGACGCGGGCGAACTCCGTCCAGCCCATCAGTTCGAAGGCGGTGGCGGCGTACTCGACCTGCTCGTCGACCGTGAGGCCCTCCCGCAGCGGCCCGTGGGCGTCCGGGTTGTACGCGACGGAGGGTTCGCAGAACTCGTGTTCGCCCGGTGCCCGGTCGGCGGCTTCGAGCGCGTCGGCGACGCGAGCGGGCAGCAGTGTCCGGGCGGCCAGCGCCGCGCCGTAGCCCGCGCCCGCGCTCTCGACGAAGCTGAACGCGGTCACGGCGTTCGACGTCAGGTCCTTCAACGCCTTCCGGCCCGCCTCACGGAGGCGCCGCCAGCCCTCGTAGTCGTCCCGCGTACAGGCGGCGTCTCCGGCGGGGCGGTTCGTGATTCGATGCGTCGCGTCGACGATTGGCGGACACGCGTCGACGGCAACGTCGGCGTCGTACCCTTTGTACTGCATCGGGATACCGAAGAAGCCGGCGTAGCCGTGGGTCTCGTACGGCCCGGCTGCCTCGACGTGCCGGCGGATGACCTCCGACCGCGTGTCGATACAGAACACCAACTGTGCGGCCGGCCTGTCGGCGTCCTCGGTGTCCGCCTCGGCCTCGTCGGTCACCGCCGCGACCAGCTCCTCCCGATAGGTCGTCTCCCACGCCGTGAGCCAGACCTCGGGGAGCGGGACGGTGTCGTCCCCGTCGTCGCCCTCGTCACTGGCGCTGTCGACCGCAGCGCGGGCGGTGGCCTCGGTGTCTGCGCCCTCCGGTGGGGCGAGCGGCGAACCGAACCCGTCTGCTAGCGCCAGGCGGACGGCCAGATACCCCGCCAGGGTTATCGGATAGCTGGACTGCCACGCGCCGCCGTTCGCGACACGTTGTCTGACCAGCCCCGTCCATCCGGGAAGGGCGGCGAGGTGGTACTCGAAGACGTGCTCCCACTCCGCTTTCGGATGGTCCGACAGCAGCCGTTCGAGCGCGTCGACGGGGTCGTCGGGGAGGGAGCCGAACGCGGCCCGGTCCGGCAGCTCGCCGTCGTAGCGGGCGAGTGTCCGGACGGCGTGGTAGAACCCCTGCTCGCGGTTCGGCATCGGCCAGTCGGCCTGTCCCTCGTCGAGGAACGCGGCCAGCCACTTCGTCAGCACCTGGTCGACGCGGTCCTCGGGGGTCTCGTCCCGTTCGTCGTCCGCTCCGTCCTCCGCCTCCGCCTCCGCCTCTGCCTCTGCCTCTGCCGACGCCATCCGCGTCAAGAGCGCGTCGGGGTCGTTCGTGTACCCGTGGTCGGCCAACTCGGCCGCCAGGATGTCGGGGTCGATCTGGCCGCTCTCCCAGGCGCGACGGAACACGTCCGCGCTGGGGTAGCCGTGCCCACCGAACAGCCGTCCGCCCATCCGAACGGCCTCGTGGAAGGGGCGCGATTCGAACCCGGCGAGCGGGTTGGCGGTCACGAACGAGTGCAGCGGCCACACCGGGCCGACACTCGTTGCCGCCCGTTCGATGCTGTCGTGGATCTCCGTCTCAGTACTCATTGTACTCCTCCGTCTTCGTCAGCAGGGTACGCTTCGGTGGCTGCGTCGCGTTCAAGAGCGCGACGTACAGCCGCTGGCTGTGCTGGTAACGGCCGGTCTCGGTGACCACGTAGGTGACGACGAACGCGGCGACGACGACACCGACGGGAACGCTCAGCGGTAGCGGTGCGGTGACGATGGCGAGGTCGGCCAGCAGCCGCGTGACCGCGGTGTACACCGCCGCGTACACCGCGATGGCGGGAAGGAAGACGAGCGGCACCGCGCCGTAGCGGACGGTCGCCGGGAGCGCGGTGCGCCCGACGACGGTCCGGGCCGCCTGCAGGGTCATCAACACGACGAGCAGCGCCAGTAACACGCCGCTGTCGAGGCTCGTGCCCTTGCCCGTGAGAATCGCGAACAGCGCCCCGCCGACGAGTGCCGTCGACAGGACGACTGCGGTGCCGACCAGGCCGGGAGTCTCCGACCCCGACCTGGACGCGGCCGGCGCGGTCCGGCTCACCTGCTCACCCGAGGAGAGGAACAGGTAGGCCTTGTAGAACCCGTGGAGGATGAGGTGGGTAATCGCGGCGCCGAAGAAGCCGAGGCCGACCTGCATAATCATGAACCCCATCTGCCCGACCGTCGAGCAGCCGAGTTGGCGCTTGACGTCTGACTGAACGGATTTCGCGAGTTTTCCGCCCAGGGCGCTCGCCGCCCCAACGACGACCACGAGCAGCAGCAGGGTCGGGTCGACGGTCACCACGGGGCCGAACCGCACCAGCAGGATGCCGCCCGCGTTGACGAAGCCGGCGTGCATCAGCGCCGACGCCGGCGTCGGTGCCGTCATCGAGGAGAGCAGCCAGGTGTGAAACGGCAACAGCGCGGACTGGACCATCGCCGCGAGGACGAGCGCCACGGCCGCGACCAACACCGTGGTCGACGCGCCCCCGTCGACTGCCGTCGCGAGACCGGAGACGGTCACCGCACCGGTCGTGTTCCACAGCACCGCGACGGCGACGACGAGCAGGCCAGTGCTCGCCAGGAAGTACCGGCGTGCGACCGTCGCTGCGGCCTGCGCCTGCGGCCAGTCACGGGCGTATCCGATGAGGTCGGCCATCACCAGCCCCATCGCCAGCCACGCGGCCGCGAACACGACGACGTGGTCGGCTGCGACCAGCACCATCACTGCCAGCGTGAACGCGAACACACGCGTGAAGAACCGGGTGAGGTCCCGGCTCCCGGCCATGTACCGGCGCGAGTAGCTGTGGACGATGCCGCTGAAGAACGTGACGACCACCCACATCAGGAGGGTCAGGCCGTCGACGACGAACACGCCGGCGACGTCCCACGGGCCACCGGCGGTGAGTCGAGCGGCGAGCAGACCCGTGCTCAGTAGCCAGAGCACCCAGACGAGTCGCGTGAACACCGCCGGCACCACAGTCGTCGATTCCGTCGTCTCGGTCGGGAGCTGTCCCACCAGCCGCGTATGGTTCGGTCCTTTCATCGTTCGAGCTACCGTCGGGCGACGCCGCCGAGAGACCTCCGCACGGTTCTCCGGGCGTCCGGATTCGCCGACGCTACCTCTCTATGGAACGTAATGCCTAATAAAACTCTCTAATCGAACAAATCGTTCTTTGAAAAATCATTTAGGACTATTCTGTCCTACGTTCTCGTTCGACGGAGAGACACTCCAACCGGATAGACGGCCTCCCCGGACAGATGCGGCTGTGTGGACGAGAAGTCCAGCTGAACCGGCTGTGACGCGTCTGTCGGACGGTGAAGGCTAGAGTCGCGTTGTACTCGAAGAGCGACCCCTCTCGCGGGTCGAACGGCGCACCTGGCCGGCGGCGCGCGTCACTCGGGAGCGAACTCGCCGAACGGTGTCGACTCGTGGCTTCGGACGAGGACCTCGTCGGCGACCGTCAGTCCCATATCCAGCAGCTCCTGTGCGATCGGCGTGATGTCGTCGTCGGACTCTCCCACGGCGGTCACGAGCAGGTTTCGCTCGCCGGTGACCAGCTCCTGGACCGAGACGACGCCGTCGACGGCCAGGATGTCGGGGATGCGTTCACCGCGCTCGGGAATCGAGGCCGTACAGAACAGGAGCATCCGGAGGGGGTAGCCCGACTTCCCGTAGTCGACGTCGGCGCTGTACCCCTTGATGATGCCGTTCGACTCGAGGCGTTTGATGCGCTTCCGAACCGTACTCCCCGCGATACCGGCTCGGTCGGCGATCTCGTCCGAAGAGAGGTTCCGCGCGTCCTCCTGCAGCGCGTGGAGGATCGCCCGGTCGACGTCGTCGATCTCGTCGTCTCGCATGGCTCACAGTTGTGCCATCGCACCCAAAGGGATGTCGCTGACGTGCGGGTCTCAGTGACAGACCGCCTCGACGTGGTCGACGAGCGACGTCAGCCGGTCGTCGTCTTCGAGCGCCTCACACAGCGCCTCGCTCTCCATCGCGAGGACGTACGCGGGGCGACCCTTCCCGACGGCGGACGTGTCGCCGACGTCGGCGCGGTCGACCAGTCCGGTGTCTTCGAGTTCGTTGAGCGCGCGGGCGACGTCGGCTTCCGAGAGCCGTCCGACGACGTCGCCGTCGACGTCGCCGAGGTTGTCGATACAGACGCTCACGACCTCGCCCGCGTGTGCGGGGACCGCGTCGCTCCCGCCCAACTCGGCGATTCCGAGCAGCACCACCCGATGCGTGAGTGTCGTCGCTTCGACGTCGGTGAGTTCGCTCATACACTCACGTCAACTAGACGTGACAAAACGATTGTGGGTTCGGGCGAACGCTCAAATACGGAGCCGCGGCCACCCTGTGCCGTGACCTGACCGTCGACACACGGTGGCCGCGGCTGTCCGGCACCACACCGTGTGACCGAATCAGTGCCGGCTATCAGCCTCTTCATCGCGCACAACGAGCGGTCCGCTTCCCGAGTGACACTGCGGAGGCGGCCCCCGGGACTGGGCGAACTCAGGCCTCGCCGTACACCGGTACGGCGGCCCCGCTCGTCACCCCAGAGGCGTCGCTACAGAGGAAGCAGATGACCTCGGCGATCTCCGCGGGCGTCGGCCACGAGTCGTGGTCGGCGTCGGGCATCATCTCGCGGTTCGCCGGGGTGTCGATGACGCTCGGCATGATGGCGTTCGCGCGCACCTCGCCACGGTTCTCTTCGGCGATGCTCTCGGTGATGAGTCGGACGCCGGCCTTCGTCGCGCGGTAGACGCTGTCGCCCGTTCCTCCTTCGAGCGACGACCGCGCGGAGACGGAGACGATCGCTCCTCCGTCGGACTCCCGCAGGTGAGACAGCGCGTGTTTCGACGCGAGGAACATGGTCTTGAGGTTGACGTCGAAGAGGAAGTCGAACAGTTCGACGTCCGTCTCGTCGACGGGACTCCCGCCGCGCCAGGTCCCGGCGACGTTGACGAGCGCGTCGATGCCGCCGTGTGCGTCGACCACGCGTTCGACGGTGTCGGCGACTGCCTCTTCGTCGGTGAAGTCTCCCTGGTAGTACGTCGCCCCGTCGGGGAGGTCGACCTCGTCCGGCTCCAGCAGGTCCGCGGCGGCGACGGTCGCCCCGCCGGCGGTGAACGCCTCGACGACGCCCCCGCCGAGTGCTCCGCCCGCTCCGGTCACCAGTACTACCTGCCCCTCGAAATCGTACTCGACTGACATACCTCATCCGTGGTCGGAGACGACATAAAAGATGCGTCGGCGCGTGGTTCCGTCTCGGTGTGGGTCCTCTGTCCGTGCCGACGCTGTCGTCGGCAGTGCCGTACGCCAGTACTGGTGTCCCGCCGCAACGTTCCGAGAGCGTGACGGGACACGGAACGACAGTTGTGGCCTCTCACGCGCGCGCTTCCTCGTCGGGCTCGACTAAGACGACGGCCTCGCCCTCGATGACCTGCTCGCCGTCGTCGTCGTACACGGTCGTGTGGAGCCGGAACCGGCCCCCGCCGAGGGCGTCGACCACCTCACAGACGGCGGTCACGCGGTCCCCGACCGCGACCGGGCCGACGAACCGGACGCTCTGTGAGAGGTAGATGACGAGCCCGGGCAACCGGGCGAGCGCGGCGCTCACGACACCGAGCGTGAGGACGCCGTGGGCGATTCGGTGTCCGAATCGGGTCGTCTCGGCGTACTCGGCGTCGAGGTGCAGCGGGTTCTCGTCGCCGCTCGCGCGGGCGAACGCCCGGACGTCGCCGTCGCCGAGCCGCTTCGAGAACCGGGCGACGTCGCCGACGTCGATGCCAGGCGCGGCGCGGTCCTCGTACGCGTACTCCCCGCCGCTTCGCGTTGTCACGTCCGACAGCGACAGTCCCGGCAGATAGTACGAGAGCTCCCGGACCGAGACGACGCCGGCGAGCGCACCGTCGTCGAGAACGGGGACCTGGTCGATGCCGTGTTCGCGGAGGGCCTCGGCGGCCGTCTCGATACCGGCTTCGGCGTCGACCGTCACGACCGGCGCGGACAGACAGTCGGCAGCGGTCGTCTCGTCGAGCGGGCTGTCGGCGACGACGAGCGCGAGGACGTCCGAGTCGGTGACGATACCGACCGGCGCGCCCGTCCTGTCGACGACGAGGACGGACCCGACGTCGGCCTCGTGGAGCTGTCGGACCAGCGTCCGCGCCGAGGCGTCCGGCGTGACGGTCTCGACGTCCCGCCGCATCACCTCGCGGACGGCGACGTCGAACGTGGTGAGTCGCTCCTCCCGCGTACGGTCGTCGTCGGCTGGCGGCATGGACGTCTGTTCGCTGCGGCGACACTTAACGCGTTCCGCCGGTGTCCGTCGCTCGCCGTCCCGCCCACGCCGGAGGCGTCGCGTCGTCCTGATCGTGGTTTTCGGTACTCTGTCACGTGGTTTCGCCCTGAAATCCGGTCCGTCGATGGAAAACTACATTAACGACCATGGATAAAATCTGGACCGAGGATACTGTATATGTCTGACACGAACGACTGCGACGCCGGCTCCACCGGGGGGGCGAGTCGGGACGCAGCCCCGTTCGGTCTCGACCTCGGGCCCGAACCGGACGCTGACGCCGACACTGTGAGACACTTCTGCGGTCACGTCGAGGAGTACGACGACGCGCCCGACGAGTGTACCATCTTCCCGCGGGTCCCCTCGGAGGACCTCCCGCGGACGACAGCCTGGCTGACCGCACAGGAAGGGTCGTACCTCTCTCTCGAAGAGAACCGGTGAGCGGCCCGCTCCGTCGTCTCGGCCGGCCGTCGCCCGCGCGAACCCACGTCACCCATAGGAACTAACCGCTCGTCGCTCCATCCTCGGCTATGACTCTCCGTCGGACACGTGACTGCCCCCCGGGTCTTTCTCGCCTCGTCCGGACGGGGCACCGGCGACAACCGCGCCGACAGCCCACTCGGGTGGAGCACACATGACTGCCGCCTTGCCGTTCGTCGTCGAGCGCGCGTCGACGGCCGGTGCGCTCGCACAGACGGCGACCGATACGGTCCTCACCCCGACCACGGCCGTCCTCGGCGCAGCCGCCATCGTCGTGCTCCTCGGCGTCTCCGCGTTCTTCTCCGGGAGCGAGATCGCCATCTTCTCGATGGAACGGCACCGCCTCTCGGCTCTCCTCGAAACCGACGAGGAGGTCGACCCGCGCGCCGTGGTGCTCCAGCGACTTCGCGAGGACCCGCACCGACTCCTCGTCACCATCCTCGTCGGAAACAACATGGTCAACATCGCGATGGCGAGTATCGCCTCGGTCCTCCTGGCGGCGACGCTCTCGCCCGAACTCGCCGTCGTCGCGACGACGCTCGGTATGAGCGCGCTCGTCCTCGTCTTCGGCGAGATTACGCCCAAGTCGTACGGTGTCGCCAACGCCGAACGCCTCGCGCTCCGCGTCGCGGGCCCGCTCCGGACCATCGAGCGCCTGCTCTTCCCGCTCGTCTCCCTCTTCGACGTCGTCTCCCGCGGACTCAACCGGTTCACCGGCGGCGGCAGCGACATCGAGCGCCCCTACATCACCCGCGAGGAGATCGAGGCACTCCTGAAGACGGGCGAGCGCGTCGGCGCGATCGAGGAGACCGAACACGAGATGGTCGAGGGCGTCTTCGAACTCGGCTCGACAACCGCGCGGGAAGTGATGGTCCCACGGGTGAACCTCGTCGCCGTCGACGTGGAGACGCCCCTCGACGAGGTCATCGAAGTGTGTGCGACGAACCGCCTCACGCGGGTCCCCGTCTACCAGGGTACGCTCGACCACGTCGTCGGGATTGCCGACATCCGCGACGCCGAGCGCGCCCGCCGCGAGGGTGACACGCTCGACGACGTCCTCCTCCCCACCCTGCAGGTCCCCGAGGGCCGCGAGATCGACGACCTCCTCGCCGAGATGCAGAAAGAACGCGTCACGATGGTCATCGTCCGCGACGAGTTCGGCGAGACCGAGGGGATTCTCACCGTCGAGGACATCCTCGAGGAGATCGTCGGGGAGATATTCGAGGTGGGCGAGGAACGGCTCATCCGTCCCACGACGGACGGTCTCGTGGTCAAAGGCGAGGTGACCGTGGGCGAGGTGAACGACGTCCTCGGCGTCGACCTCGTCACCGAGGGCGAGTTCGAGACCGTCGCCGGGCTCATCAACGCCGAACTCGGCCGCATCGGCGACGTCGGCGACAGCGTCGTCGTCGACGACGTCTCCCTTGACGTCGAGCGCGTCGACGGTCACCGTATCCGCCGGGTCCGCATCCGCCCGGTCGTCGACGACGCGGCGGCCACAACTGACGGTGACGAGAGCGCGACCGAGGAGAGAGCGTCGGACCCGGGGGCGCAGTCGAACGTGTCACCTGACGCCGACGAACGCTGACCTCCCGACGAACGCTGCGACCGTGGCGGGCCGCCCTCGTCCCGCGCGCTGCCACAACCCTTTGGACGGTTCGGTCCCTCGCTCGGACCGTGCCGCTCGATATCGAGTCGTTCGCTATCCAGTCAGAGCGCGTGATGCGGTGGCTAGAGATGGGGGCCGCGTACTTCCTGGTGGCGCTGTTTGCCATCGGCGTCTTCGACCTCGGACTGTCCCTGTACGAACTGCTCGTCTCGGGGCGATTCACCGACCCCAACGCCGTCATCGACCTCATCGACACCGTCCTCCTCCTCTTGATTATCGTCGAGGTGTTCCAGACCGTAATCGCTTTCAGCCGGAACGAGCCCGTCATCCGCATCGTCATCAACGCGGCGCTCATCGCCATCGCCCGGAAGGTCATCAGCTACCGTCCGGGTGAGTACGCCTCCATCGAAGACGCCTTCGTCGCGGCGGGGTCGTTCACGCTCCTCTTGGCTGTGCTCATTCTCGCGTTCTTCGTCATCCGCCAGGTCGACATCGAACCGCTCGAATCAGAGCTCTAGTGACTACCGCTCTGCGAGTTCGGCTTTCGCTTCGCGGAACAGTCCGTCGAGGATTTCCGGGGTCGTGGGGTGGTACGCCCGGTCGGGGACCTCGTGGACGTCGAGCCCCATCTCGACGGCGAACTGCATCGTCTTCGCCATCACGTCCGCGTGATAGTGCATCCCCTGATACCCCAACACGGTCCCGTCGCCGCGGACGACGAGCGTCGCCAGCCCCCGGGGGGCGGCCTTCGTCTTGAACACGCCGTCGTCGCTGGCGCGTCGCGTGACCGTGACGTGGTCGATTCCGGCTTCTGTGGCAGACGCCGCCGAGTGGCCGACGCGGACGTAGGGGTAGACGCCCGCCGCCGAGAAGACGACGTGGTGGTGGACGTTCTGGTACTCGACCAGCTCTGTGCCCGTCGCGTGCGCAAGGATGTTGTCGGCCGCGACGAACCCCTGTTCCTTGGCGACGTGGAGGATGGGTTCTTTCCCGTTCACGTCGCCGACGACGAACAGCCGGGGGTCCTCGCGCGCCTGCATCGTGTCGTCGACCCATCCTCGTCCCGGCTCGACGGCGGTGTTCTCTAGGCCGAGCCCGTCCACGTCCGGCCGCCGCCCCGTGAAGACGAAGAGCGCCGCTGCCTCGCGCGTCTCCGCCTCTCCGTCGTGTTCGAGATGCATCCGGACACCCTCGTCTGTCGCCTCGACCCGCTGTTCGTACGCGTGGGTGAGCACCTCGATATCGAACTCCTCGCGGTAGATGTCGAGCAGCTCGTCGCCGAAGTCGGGGTCGGCCTCGTCCAGCGGGCGCGCGTCGTGTTCGACGACGGTGAGGTCGACGCCGGCTTCGGCCAGGTAGGGCACCAGCTCCAGCCCGATGTACCCGAACCCCATGACGACGCCCGACTCGGGCAGCGAGGTGGCGTCGAGGACGTCCGCGCTCGTGAGCGGGTCGACCGTGTCGATGCCGGGCAGGTCCGGGACGTTGATGGTCGACCCGGTGGCGACGACGACGTAGTCGGGGGTGAGTTCGTCGCCGCTCGGGGCGAGTCTGAGCGTCCGGTCGTCGACGAACGTCGCCCGCTCGTGACGGAACTCGACGCCCTCCCGTTCGGCCATGTCGTGGACGGCCGCCCGGCGGTGGCGCGCGAAGTTCTCGACGTGGCCGTCCTTCGTCTCGACCACTCGTTCGAGGTCCAACTCCGGTGTCGTCCCGCGCAGCCGGTCGTCGTGGCGGGCGCTGTAGCGGTGGCCCGCGGCCGAGATGACCTCCTTCGACGGCATACAGCCCCGGAGGATACAGAGCCCCCCGCCGGGGTCGCCATCGTCGACGAGCGTCAGCCGCGAGAGTTCGTCCCCGAGGTGGTCGACGAGGCGGCCGGCGACGGCGGTTCCGGCACTCCCGTACGCACCGATGAGCGCGACGTGCATACCCCGAGTCCGCCGGAGAGCAGGAAAGTGGTTGCGGTGGTCGTGCGTCTCGGACGCCGACCCGCGCCGTCGCGGCGACGCCCGCGCCCCGTCTACCGCGAGATACTGTCGCCGTCCTCGGCGATGACCGCCTCGACCTCCGCGGGCGTGACCAGCGCGAGGTCGCCGTCGATGGTCCGTTTGAGCGAGGCCGTCGCCGCGCCGTAGGTGAGACACCGCTCGACGTCGGCTCCCGCGGCCCGAGCGGTGAGAAAGCCGCCGACGAAGGCGTCGCCCGTGCCGATGGCGTCGAACGTGTCGGCCTCGAACACCGGCTGCTCGTACACCTCGCCGCCGCGGATGCCCAGCGCGCCCTGCTCCCCGCGGGTGAGGACGACCGTGTCGGAGCCGAACTCCGTCGCCAGGCCGTGTGCGAGCTGGACCGCGTCGCCGTCGCGGTCGAGGACCTCGCGGGCGTCGCGCTCGGCCGCGAACAGCACGTCCACGTGGGGCAAGAGCGCCTCGTACGTCTCCTTCGCCGCTGTGGGCGACCACAGCTTCGACCGGTAGTTCAGGTCGAACGCCGTCGTCGTCCCGCCCTGCGTCGCGACCTCGAACAGCGCGGCCGTCGTCTCTCGGAGCGTCTCCGAGAGTGCGGGGGTGATGCCGCTGGTGTAGAAGGTGTCCGCGTTCGCGACGACGCCCGTCGCGAGCTCCTCGGGCGTCGCCGTCGTCACCGAGGCGTCGGCCCGGTCGTAGATGACCTCCGTCCCGCGCGGCGCGCCGCCGTGTTCGAGGTAGTAGGTCCCGAGGCGCTTCTCGTCGCGTTTGTCCCACACGACGCCGGTCCGGACGCCGTGACCGCGGAGTTCGCGCACGACCCGCCGACCGAGCGGTGAGTCGGGGAGTTTCGAGAGCCACACCGAGTCGAGTCCGAGCAGCGAGGCCGCCACGGCGACGTTGCTCTCGGCCCCGCCCGCCTGGACGTCGAACGAACGGGTCCGTTCGAGCCGCTCACCGCGCGGCGGCGAGAGTCGAAGCATCGTCTCGCCGAAGGTCACGAGGTCTGTCATACCCCCGGCTTCGACGCTCCCGTACAAAAGTCCGGGCGATTGCGCCCGTGGGTCAGTCGTTGGCCTGCGCCTGGTCGAACTGCCGTGGTGGGAGGCGGAGTTCGTCGAGCCCGGGCAGGTGTTTGACGTTGAAGACGACCTTCGCCTCGTCGGTGGTCGGCGCGCTGATACACGACAGTCGGATGCCCTGGTCGATGAACTCCGGCGTGAGAATCTGTCCCGCCGGCATCTCCATCTCCCCCTCGACGACCGCGACGGCACAGTTCGCACACGCCCCGCCGCGACACGAGTACGGCCACGTGAAGCCGCGCTCCTCGGCGGCCTCCAGGAGTGACTCCCGTGGCCTGACGAGGACGCGCCCGTAGTCGTCGGGCGCGAGGTCCGCCGCCGACGCCTTCTCGAAGAGGTCGTCGTCGTCGAGGCTCCACCCGTGGTCCGAGAGGACGTCGTAGTTGAGGAACTCGACCCGTCGCCCGTCCACGTCCGCGTCCGCGTCCGCGTCCCCGTCGACGCCGGCTGCCTCGTCCGCCCCCTCCGATTCGGCCGCGTCCGCCGATTCGGCCGCCTCGGCCTCGGAGCCGTCGTCGTGTCCGTTCGAGGCCGGGGGTGCGGGGTCCTCCCACTCGGCCTCGGGGTCGACCAGTTCGCCGGACTTGACCTGTTCGTACGCCGCCCTGACGCGCTGGAACTCCACGGCCGAGCCGCCCTGGTCGGGATGGGTCTCCAGAACGCGCTTGCGGTACGCCCGGTCGATTTCCGCTTCGCTCGCGTCTGGTTCGATCGAGAGCACGTCGAAGGGGCTGTCCACGATGGCACTAGCGAACTCGTGATATTAACTGTTTTCAGCCGGTTCGCTGCCGCTCGCGCCCCGGGGCGACTCCCCGCGCGGCCACCGACTCACTCCTCGCGCCGCCGCCCTGCGTGGCCCGGGTAATCCCGCTCGAACCGGTCTTCGATCTCCTCGCGGTCGATGCGGATGACCGTCGGTCGGCCGTGCGGACACGCGTAGGGGTTGTCGCAGGCGTCGAGCGCCTCCAGGAGGTCGACGACGCTCCCCTCCGTGAGCGAGGTGTTCCCGGTGACCGACGGGTAACACGCGAGGTCGGCGACGAGTTCCTCGGCGGCCGCGTCGACGGTCTCTCGACCCCCGCCGTCCTCGTCGGTCACGAACCCCGTGAGCGCGTCTCGGAGCCGGTCGGGGTCGAGCGTCGCATCGAAGACGGCCGGCACGGTCCGGACCGCCACGACGCGTTCGTCGACCCGGCCGGCGTGGAAGCCGACCTGCGCGAGCGCCTCCTGGTAGCTGTCGAACAGCGCCGCCTCCCGCGCGGTGAGTTCGAGTTCCACCGGAGTGGCCAGCGCCTGCGTCGGCGTGTCACCTTCCAACTCGGCCCGCAACCGCTCGTAGTGCACCCGCTCGTCCGCGGCGTGCTGGTCAACGAGGACGAGCCCCTCCTCGCTCGCGGCGACGATGTACGTCTCGTGTAACTGCCCGAGGACCTGCAGGCGCGGCAGTCGGTCGAACTGCCTGTCCAGGTCGACGTCGTCTCCGGAGAGCGTCCGCTGCGTCGCGGGGCCGACCACCCCTCCCGCCACCGGCGACGCGGCTCGTGTCGACTCTCCGGGCCCGGTGTCGGTCTCGCCCTCCCCGGTGTCGTCGCCTCCGGTCTCGACGCGCTCCGGCTCGGACTGACTCGACGTCGACGATGTCGACACCGACCGCAGGTCGGCCTGCTCCGCCGCCTCGGTCGACTCCGCTCCGGCCCCCGCGTTCGACTCGTCGGCCTCGGCCGTCGCGTGGGCATCGCTCACCGCCTCTCGTCGGTGCCACGGTCCCGACTGCTCGTCGTTCGCGTCGGCCGGCGTGTCGTCGGCAGCGTCGCCGGCTGCTGCGGTGGTCACTTCCGCCGCCGCGCCGTCTCGGTCACTCGTCGCTGCATCCGGTCCGGAATCCTCGGTTCGTTCTGTCCCGTCTTCGCTGGACTCACGTGGCGACTCGGTCACAGACTCCTCCCGTGCATCCGAACGGCGGCCGTCGGTCCGCCCCCCGCGCCGTTCGGGCTCGCTGACCGCTGCCGAGTCGGGTGATTCCGGCCGGACCTCCGTCTCCTCCGCCTTCGACCGGCCGCGGGGGGCCGACGAGCGGACGAGTCCCGAGTCGATGAGCGCCGCCTCGACGCTGTCTCGGACCGCCGCTCGGACCTGCGCCTCGTCGTCGAAGCGCACCTCCATCTTCCGTGGGTGGACGTTCACGTCGACGGTCTCGGGGGGAACGTCGACGAACAGCACCGCGAAGGGGTAGCGGTCCGGTGCCAACTGCCCGCCGTAGGCGTCGAGGACCGCCTCTCGCAGGACCGAACTCGTCACGTACCGCCCGTTGACGAACGTCGAGAGGTACTCCCGCGTGCTCCGGGTGGTCTCGGGGTCAGAGACGAGGCCCTCGACGTCTACCCGGGCCGTCGAGTCGCCCGCCCCGGTCGTCGCGTTGTCGACCGCGGTCATCGACTCGGCGACCGCCCGTCCGTACACCGACAGTACGGCCGACTCCCTGCTCCCGCGCCCTTCGGTCGCGAACACCTCGCGGTCGTCGTGTTCGAGCGACACCGCCACGTCGGGGTTGGCGAGCGCGTACTGCGTGACGACGGTGTTGATGTGGTCGAACTCCGTCGCCTCGGTCTTCAGGAACTTGCGCCGCGCCGGGGTGTTGAAGAAGAGGTCACACACTTCGATGACGGTCCCCTCGGGACAGCCGGCCGGTCGCACCGAGTCGACCGCGCCGCCCTCGTAGACGAGTTCCGTCCCTCTGGTCCCGCCGCGCGGCTTCGAGCGGATGGTCAGCCGCGAGACGGCCCCGATGGTGTGGAGCGCCTCGCCGCGGAAGCCGAGGGTGCCGACCCCGGCTTCGAGGTCGCCGATGTCCCGTATCTTGGAGGTGGTGTGCTCCTCGACGGCCGTCCGGAGCGCCGCTTCCGTCATCCCGACGCCGTCGTCCCTGACTCGAATCTCGCGCGTCCCGTCGCCCTCGACGGCGACCGAGACGCGCGAGGCGTCGGCGTCGAGGCTGTTCTCGACGAGTTCTTTCACCACCGAAGCGGGCCGCTCGACTACCTCACCGGCCGCGATTCGCTGGACCGTCTGTGCGTCGAGTGCGCGGATGTCGTGGTCGGGTGTCGCTTCGTCGCTCACGCCGTCGTCCGCGTCGCTCACGTCTCGTCGGCCTCCCGCATCGTCTCCTCGCCGTTCGTCACCTCGCCGCGTCGACCGAACCCGGCCGCGTGGATTGCCGGCCGCTCCCACCGCGGCTCGGTGCTCGGCTCCGTCAACACCCGCCGTAGGCTCCGGTACTCGTCGACCTGCTTGAGGTTCGTCTCGGCGAGTCCCCTCACGTCCCGCCACGCGAAGCCGACGTGCTCGTCGCTGAGTTCGACCGTCTCGCCCTCGAACGCACACCGGTAGACGACGGCGAACTTGCCGCGTTTCTTCTTCCGCTTGAGCTTTCGGACCGTGGTCTCGATGGGCTCTGCGGCCGTCACCGACAGCCCCGTCTCCTCGCGCACTTCGCGCTCGAGGCTGTCGAACGCCGTCTCGCCGTACTCGACCTTCCCGCCGGGGAGCTCCCACGTCCCGTCGGGGTTCCGGAGGACGAGCGCCTCGCGCTGGTCCGCTTCGCGGAGGAGGATGCCGCGCTGGACGACCTTCGCCCACATGTTCTTGCCCATTATCGGGGCCCTCGTCGCCTGCGCCGCGCCGTCCGTCGCGTCTGGCTCATTGCGTGAACGGACGGGAGTGGCATTTATCAATCCAGTGCCTCTCGGAGTCTCGCGGCGGTCACCCCTCGTCGTCGAGCCGCTCTTGCCACTCCTGGACGCGCGCCATGAGTTCGACCGGGGAGGTCTCGTTCACGTTCGTCTCGCGGAGCGCCCGCAGGACGTCCGCCGTCGCGGGGTCCGTCCCCGGCTCCGTGGCGACCTCGGCACCCGCCACGGGCGTCGTCTCCGCGCCGCCGTTCGCCGCCGGCTCGGTCGTCTTCGACTCGGCGGTGGCCGTGAAGCTCCCGCTGCCCAGGTCGAAGACGGCCTGCACGGGCTCGGCGGACCCGCCCTTGGCCTCGATGGCCTTCTCGTCGCGGAGTCGGTCGAGCACCTCCGACGCTCGCGAAACGACGGGGGCGGGCACGCCCGCGAGGTCGGCGACGTGAATGCCGTACGAGCGGTCGGTCGCACCCTCTTCGACGGTTCGGAGGAAGGTCACGTCGCCGTCGCGCTCCTCGGCGGCGACGTGGACGTTCGCCACCCGGGGGAGGTGCTCGGCCAGCGACGTGAGTTCGTGGTAGTGGGTCGCGAACAGCGTTTTCGCCCGAATCTCGTTGTGCAGATACTCCGTGGCGGCCCACGCGATGGAGATTCCGT
This sequence comes from Salinigranum halophilum, assembly GCF_007004735.1. Lineage (NCBI taxonomy): Archaea > Methanobacteriati > Methanobacteriota > Halobacteria > Halobacteriales > Haloferacaceae > Salinigranum > Salinigranum halophilum. The sequence goes on along the minus strand of NZ_SSNL01000005.1, from coordinate 235,778 downwards.
CGTACGTCGCCGTTCCCCGTCCCACCTCGTCGAGGATGACGAGCGACTCGTCGGTCGCCGAGTGGAGGATGTTCGATAGCTCCTGCATCTCCACCATGAACGTCGACCGGCCCTGGGCGAGTTCGTCGAGCGCGCCGACCCGGGTGAAGATGCCGTCGACGACGCCGACTTCGGCGCTTCGCGCGGGGACGAAGCTCCCGACCTGTGCGAGGAGCGTGATGAGCGCCGCCTGTCGCATGTACGTCGACTTGCCCGACATGTTCGGGCCGGTGACGATGAGGAAGCTCCGCTCCTCGTCGATGAACAGGTCGTTCGGGACGAACTCCGTCGTCGCTTCGACGACCGGGTGCCGCCCGGCCTCGATGCTGAGTGGGCCCGGCTCCGTGAGGGTCGGACGCGTCCAGTCCTGCCCGGCGGCGTGCGTCGCCAGCGAGGCCAGTACGTCCAGTTCTGCCAGCACCCGCCCGACGTCCTGCAGCAACTCGGCGGCGTCCCCGACCCGGCTCCGAAGCTCACAGAACAGGTCGTACTCCAGGTCGGCGCGGGCCTCCTCGACCCTGAGCACCGTCCGCTCTTTCTCCTCGAGTTCGTCGGTGACGAACCGCTTGGAGTTCTTCAGCGTCTTGATCTCCCGGTAGTGTTCGGGCACCGCGTCGGCCACCGACTTCCCGACCTGGATGTAGTAGCCGTCCGTCCGGTTCCGGTCGACGGTGACGTGACTGAGGCCGTGTTCGCGTTTCTCCCGGGCGGCGAGCGAGTCGAGCCACTCGCGTATCTCGGTGTGGCGTTCGATGAGGTCGTCCAGTTCGTCGTCGTATCCCCTCTGGAACAGCTCTCCTTGCCGCACCGTCTTCGGCGGGTCGTCCGCGAGCGCGGCCGTCAACTCCGCGTGGAGGTCCCGTGCGGCCTCGCGGTCGGGTCGCTCGACCACCGCGGCGAGCGGCGAGTCGACGAGCGGCGACTCCTCGATGGCCGCTGCGAGCGAGGGCACGAGCGCGAGCGTGTCTCGAATCGCGAGCAGGTCCGACGCGTCGGCTCGCCCCCCTGCCGCCCCGGAGGCCAGTCGTTCGAGGTCGTAGGCACCGTCGAGTGCGTCCCGGAGGCGTTCGCGGGCCAGGGCGTGCGCGGCGAGGGCCTCGACACAGTCCAGCCGCCGGCGGAGCTCGTCTCGGTCCCGTCGCGGCCGCGTCACCCACTCGCGCAGGAGTCGGCCGCCGGCGCTCGTCACCGTGTGGTCGATGGTGTCGACGAGCGACCCCGCCCGGTCACCGTGCATCGTCTCCGTGAGTTCGAGGTTCCGCTGTGTCGTCGCGTCGAGCGTCAGGTGGTCCGCCGGTTCGTACGTCCGCAGCCGCGTCATCGACGCCGTCACGGCGGTGTTCGTCTCCGTGACGTACGCGAGTACGGCCCCGGCCGCCCGCACCGCGACCTCGTCGTCGAGGCCGACGCTCGCTGTGACGTCGCCGAACTGCTCGCGGAGGGCGTGGCGGGCCCGCCCGGGCGCGAACGCCTCCGTCTCGAACGTGGTGAGGTTCACGTCGCTCTCGCGGACGCGCCGGAGGAACGCGTCCTCGCTCCGCACGCCGGGACCCGGGAGGAGTTCGACCGGGTCGAAGCGGTACACCTCCGAGTGCGCCGCGTCGGCACCCTCGACGCTCGTCACGAGGAACTGGCCGGTCGTGACGTCCGCGAAGGCCAGGCCGTACGTCTCGTCGTCGCGGACGACGCTCGCGAGGTACTGAGCGTCCTCGCGGGAGGGCTCCAGCAGGGTCCCGGGCGTGACCACGCGCGTCACCTCACGCGCGTGGCCGTCCGCGGTCTCGTACTGCTCCGCGACGGCGACCCGGTAGCCGCGCTCGACGAGCGCCTTCAGGTAGGGCGTGAGGTCGTCGAGCGGGACGCCCGCCATCGGGTACGACGAGCCGTGTGAGGACTTCTGTGAGACCTTCAGGTCGAGTTCCCGTCCCACCGTCTCCGCGTCGTCGGCGAAGAACTCGTAGAAGTCGCCGCACTGCATCGCCAACAGGTCCGCGTCCGTCTCCTCCTTCAGCGAGAGAAACTCTCCGACGATCCCTTGCGGCATATACAGACACGTCCGGCGCTCGGCCGCTAAAACGCTGTGGGTCGCTCTCGACCCGGACGCTCGACGGCCCCGGCGAGAGGTCCCAGACGCGGCGTCGCCGCGTGAGCGTCACCCGAACGGACAACGCTCTTGCGGGTGCGTCCCCCACCGCCGTGTATGAGCTCCGACGCGGACACCGCGGCAGCGACCATCACCGTCTACTCCGACTACGTCTGTCCGTTCTGTTACTTGGGGAGGGAGTCGCTCCGGCGGTACCAGGAGACCCGCGACGAACCGCTGGAAATCGACTGGCGACCGTTCGACCTCCGCTCGCAGAAGCGCACCTCCGACGGGAGCATCGACCACTCGGTCGACGACGGCAAGGACGACGACTACTTCGAGCAAGCGAAAGAGAACGTCCGACGACTCCAAGAGCAGTACGACGTGGAGATGACGCTCGAACTCGCCACGGACATCGACTCCCTGCCCGCCCAGACTGTCTCGTACTACCTCAAAGAGCAGTACCCCTACGAGACGTGGCTCGACTTCGACGTCGCGGTCTTCGAGGCGCTCTGGACCGAGGGGAGAGACATCGGCGACACCGAGGTGCTCGTCGAACTCGCCGAGGAGGTCGGCGTCGACGGCGAGGAGGTCCGCTCGGCGCTCTCGGACGAGCAACTCGACGCCGCGGTCCGCGAGCAGTTCACCGACGCCCAGCAGCGGGGCGTCACCGGGGTGCCGACGTTCGCGTACGACGGCTACGCCGCCCGCGGTGCGGTCCCCCCCGAACACCTCGAACGACTGGTCGACGGGGTCTGAGCCCGCCTCAGCGCGGCGTCTCCGTCCCCCACTTCTCCATCGCGACGGCGAGTTCGGGGTGGTCCGACGCGTACTCGTCGAGCGGAACCCCGGCGACCGTCGCGTCCGTCGCCTGTCGAAGCGCCTTCGCCCCGTCGTGGGTGCCGCCGGGGTGGCCGTGGATGCCGCCGCCCGCCTGGATACAGACGTTCGTCCCCACCCGCGAGACGAGTTCGGGGACGAGCCCCGGATGTAACCCACCGGAGGCCACCGGAAGCACGTCGTTCAGCCCGTGCAGGTCCGAAGAGAGCCACTCGTTGATGCCGACGGTGTCCTCGTTCGCGAGTTTCCCCAGGTCGGCGGTTCCGGTGTGAATCTGGTCGACGCCGCACAGCCGGGCGACCTGGGCCACGACGCGCATCGACACGCCGTGGTCCTCGATGCGGTCGAACGCGGCGTGCATCGCGCGGTGGGCGTGGATGGCGATGCCGTGGTTCTCACAGGCGTCGCGGACGGTCTGGACGGCCCCCCACCCGGTCGTCACCACGTCGACCATCACGTACTCACAGCCCTCCTCGGCCGCCCTGTCCACCCGTTCGAGCATCGCCGACGTCTCGTCCGTGATGTTGACGAGGTACGACTTCGTCTCACCCGTCTCCTCCTCCGCCTCGTCGCGCGCCGCCAGCGACTCCGTCAGACGGTCGTCGAAGGGGTTGAACGACTGGTCGGTGAGGTTCTCGTCGTCCTTCAGGAGGTCGATGCCGCCCAGCCACGCCTCCCGGCCGACGCGGACGTGTTCGTCCGTGGGGAGGCCGACCTTCGGCTTCGGCACCGTCGCGAGGATGGGCCGGTCGCCCGCGTCGAAGACCTCCTGTCGGACCGCGGACCCGAACTGCGGGCCGGGGAACGACCTGGCGAGTCCGGCGGGCCACGTGCAGTCGAGGAGCCTGATCCGGTCGACGGCCTTCATCCCCATGATGTTCCCCGCGATACAGGAGAGCACCTGCGGCATGTTTCCCGGGTCGAACAGTTCCGTGGGGTACGCGACCGTCACTCGGGAGCCGTCGATGGCACAGGCGGTGGCGCTCAGGTCGACGAACTCCTCGACGTTGAGTTCGGCCCACGTCCCGTTCGAACTCTCGGAGGCCACCCTGGACGCGGCGGCCTCCATGTCCATGTCGGCCGCGGGTTCGACGTGGAACTCACAGACGAGGTCGCTGTCGGACGGCTCGTACCCGAGGTCGAGGAAGTCCTCGTACGTGATTCCTGTCATGTGTTCTCGTCCAGCACGCCGAAGTAAATACCCACCGGTGGGGTTGTTTCCCTCGACTACGGTGGGCGCTCACTCCGTCGGTTCGCGCCCCAGCACGCGCTCGATGTCCGCGATGGAGTCGAGGACGTCGTCGGGTTCGACCGCTGACGCCGCGAGCGTCGCGTCGTCGGTGACGCCCGTGCGGACGAGGACGGTCGTCATCCCGGTCCGCGCACCCATCTCGATGTCGGTGTCGAGGCGGTCGCCGACGAGGAGACACCGCTCGGCGGGGACACCGAGGCGGTCGAGCGCGAACCGGGCGGCGACCTCGGAGGGCTTGCCCGCGACGACGTCGGGTTCGCGGCCGGTCATGCCCTCGACGGCCCCGATGACGAGTCCCGCGCTGGGGAGGATGCCGTCCGTGCCGGGCTTGGTGCGGTCGGGGTTCGTCGCGACGATTGGCGTCTCGGGTGTGATGGCTCGCAGAGTCCGAACGAAGAGGTCGTGGTCGAGGCCCGTGTCGAGCGAGAGGACGACCACCTCCGTCTCGTCGGGGTCGTCGGTGACGGCGAGGCCCGCGTCGGTGAGCACGTCGTCGAGGTCCGGTTCGCCGACGACGAAGACGCGCTCGTCCCCGTATTCGCGGACGAGGTAGTCGGCAGTGACGACGCCCGCGGTGACGATGTTCTCCGGGGCGGCCTCGATACCCATCCCCGCCAGCTTCTCGACGTAGTTCTCGGGCGACCGCGTCGGGTTGTTGGTGAGGAACTGGACCTCGACACCGGCCTCGCGGAGGGTGTCGATCGCTTCCGCCGCCCCGTCGATGGGTGTGTCACCGCGATACAGCGTCCCGTCCATGTCGACGAGCGCACCCGCGAATCTCGACTCCATGCCGCGGGGTATGGGTCCGGGACCATTACGTGTGGGGGCTCCGCCGCCGACCGCGGGGACCGCCCCGCCCGACACACACTCGGCCGTGCGGGGGCGAAGCGTGCGCGGGAGAATCCGCGTTCAGTGACGCGGTGCCAGCGGTTCGTCGCCGTCGTCACCACTCTCGCCGTCGCCGCCGCGTTCGCCGTTCGTGCGCTCCTCGTCGGCGTTCTCGTCGGGGCCGGTCACGCCATCGTGTTCGCGGCCGCGGCTGGGCTCGAGACGGACGCCGTGAGCGCCCTCGCGCTCGGCGGCGCTGGGCGAGACACGGACGAACTCGGCGTTCGCGCGCGCCTCCGCGAGCGTGTGCCCGCCACAGTACGACACCCCGGAACGGACGCCCCAGAGGAACTCGGTCGTCTTCGGCTCGAGCGGGCCCGTGTAGGGGGTCAGGCCCTCGACGCCCTCGTCGGCGCCGGGGCTGTTGTCCGCCTTGTCGCTGCGAGCCTCGTTCGCGGCCGTCGTCGACATGCCGCGCGTCCGCTTGAACCGCTGGCCGTCGACCGTGACGACCGCACCGGGCGCCTCGTCGGTGCCAGCGAAGAAACTCCCTAGCATGACGGTGTCGGCTCCGGCCATGAGCGCCTTCACCGCGTCGCCCGAGGTGCGGATACCGCCGTCGGCGACGATGCAGACGTCGAGGTCCGCGGCGGCCTCGGCACAGTCGTCGACCGCCGTCAACTGGGGCATCCCGGCCCCCGTCACTTTCCGCGTGGTGCAGTGTGACCCCGGGCCGACACCGACTTTCACCGCGTCCGCGCCCGCGGCGGCGAGGTCCGTGACGCCCGCGGCCGTGACGACGTTGCCGGCGACGATGTCGACGTCGAACGTCCCGTCGAGTTCCGCGACGGCGTCGAGACAGCGCTCCATATGTCCGTGGGCGACGTCGACGACGACACAGTCGGCACCGGCGTCGACCACCGCCGTCGTGCGTGCGTGATAATCCTCGTCGATACCGACTGCCGCGCCGACCTGTGCGCCCGCCTCGCTGGCCCGACGCACTGCGTCGGCCTGCTCGTCGATGTCGAGGAAGCGGTGGACGACACCGAGTCCGCCGACGGCGTCGAGGGCGACCGCCGTCGCCGTCTCGGTGACGGTGTCCATCGGTGCCGAGAGCACCGGCGCGTCGAGTTCGATGTTCGGAGTGAGGTTCGTCGTCAGGTCGACGTCGCTTCGGCTGTCGACCGGTGACCGCTTCGGGACGACGAGCACGTCGCCGTACGAGAGTCCCTCTCTGACTTCCATTTGTGACCTCGACAGACCAGGAGACTCGGAAGTATATATCTATTGGAACCACGTCGGACCTCCGCACTGCTGCCACCCGGCAGAGCGGTCCGTGTCGGCGCTCACGAGGCCACCGAACCCGGCCCATCAGATTTCAATTTTGAAAACCAGCGGCGAGGACTTATGCGCCTCTTCGCGATGAGCCACTGTATGTTCGATGTACTGCGGGAGTGGGCCGTGTCTCTGTGGGGGGGCGCTCCCGAAGCCGAACCCGACGGCGGGATACAGATGGACGAGCAGGGGACGCTCGCCGCGAGCGCACGGGGGTTCGACCTCGCACAGCTGCTCGATGGCGTCGGCGCGCCGCTGTTCGCCCTCGACGCGGACGGACGCGTCGTCGTCTGGAACTCGTCGGTCGAAGCGCTGACCGGCGTCTCTGCCGAGCAGGCCATCGGAATCGAGCACGTCAGCGAGGCGTTCTACCCCGACGGCCGCCGGGCGAAGACGCTCGCGGACAAGGTCCTCGACCACCCCGAGGACGCCGACCGCGAGTTCGGCCTCGACCGGATGGCGTCGGACACCCGCCTCTACACCGACTCCAGCGTCATGACCGACCGCCACGGCGTCGACCGGCACATCAGCTTCAACGCGATGCCGCTGTACGACGGGGACGAACTGGCCGGCGTGGTCGAGGTGGTCCACGACCGCACCGACGAGGTCGAAACGAGCCGACAGACACAGGCGCTCGTCGACGAACTCGGGCGGACGATTCGCTCCGTCGGCGACGGAAACCTCGCCGACCGCGCGTCGTTCGTCGACGAGCGCGGCGTCCTCTCGGACGACCTGCTGGTGGTCCTCGAGGAGTTCAACGAGATGGCCGCCCGGTTCGAGACCCTCACTGCCGAGGTCGACGAGACGGCGCACACGCTGGGGGACGCCATCCACCGCGCGGCCGACGCCGCGGGCGAGATCGAGTCGCAGGTCCACGACCAGAACGACCTCCTCGGGCGGGGTGCCGAGGAGATGCAGGACCTCTCGGCGTCGATGGAAGAGATCGCCGCCACCTCCGACGAGGTCGCCTCGGCGGCCGAACAGGTGCGGACCGCAGCCGAGGACGGCCAGCAAGCCGGTGAGGGCGTCCGCGTGGCTACCGACAACGTCATCGGCATCTCCGACGACCTCCTCACGAGCGTCACCGAACTGCAAAACCGGATGGGGGCCATCGAGGAGGTCGTCGAGGTCATCGCCGAGGTCGCAGACCGGACCAACCTGCTCGCGCTGAACGCCAACATCGAGGCTGCCCGCGCGGGCAAGGCCGGTGACGGCTTCTCGGTCGTTGCCGACGAGGTCAAACAGCTGGCGAACCAGACCCACGAGCACACCGAGGAGATCGCGACGAGCATCGAAGAACTGCAGGCGCAGGCCGACGAGACCGTCGACGCGAGCGAGGCCTCACACGAACAGGTCGAGGTCGCCTCCGGCGAGATCGAGGACGTCCTCGACTCCCTGGAGGACATCGTCGAGGCGGCTGACGCCGCGGCGAACGGCGTCCAGGAGGTCGCCCGCGCGACCGACGGCCAGGCGACGAACATCGAAGAGGTGACCACGACCATCCAGACCGTCCGCGAACGCGCACAGGAGACCGAGGCCGCGAGCAGCGACATCACGGACGCGACGGGCCACCAGTCCGTCGCCATCGACGACCTCCAGGAGAAGGTCGACCAGCTCTGTGGGCGGGCCGACTCGGCGGCCGACGTCGGCGACGGCGACGGCACCCAGATGGCCCGCTCGGACGGCGGTCGTCGCCGCGCGTCCCGGTCGGGGTTCGACTTCGACCGCTGAGCGCTTCACCCCGCATCGACCGCTCCGCCCTTCTCTCGGCGTTCCCGCTCAGTGACTCACGGTACAGCCGCCGGTGTACTCGACCTCCGCGATGCTCTCGATGGGGTCGTCGCCACAGACGGGGCAGTCGGGGTTCTGTTGGTAGGGGACCGTCTCGAACGTCATGTCCATCGCGTCGTAGAAGAGGAGCCGCCCGTCGAGGGTCTCGCCCGCGTCGAGGGCGAGCTTCACCGCCTCGGTGGCCTGGATACAGCCGACCGTCCCCGGGAGCACGCCCAGCACACCCGTCGTCGCACAGTCGGGCACCGTCCCCGGCTCAGGTGCCTCGGGGAACAGACACCGGTAGCAGGGACCGCCCGGATGGATGGTCGTCGCCTGTCCCTCGAACTTGTAGATGGCACCGTGGGCGAGGGGCGTCTCCGTGAGCTGACAGTAGTCGTTCAGGAGATACCGCGTCGGGAAGTTGTCCGAGGCGTCGACGACGATGTCGTAGTCGTCGACGACGTCCACCGTCCGACTGTCGAGACGCGTCTCGTACGCGTCCACGTCGACGTCGGGGTTGAGCCGCCCAACGAACGCCCGCGCGCTCTCGACCTTCGGGACGCCCACGTCGGCGTCGGCGTGGATGACCTGTCGCTGGAGGTTCGACCGCTCGACCACGTCGTCGTCGACGACGCCGATGCGGCCGACGCCCGCCGCGGCGAGGTACTGGATGACCGGGGCACCGAGCCCGCCGGCACCGACGACGAGGACGCTCCCGTCGAGGAGTCGCTTCTGCCCCTCCGGGCCGACCTCGTCCATGATGATATGCCGCGAGTACCGGTCGAGCTGCGTCGCATCGAGAGAGAGGCTCATACCTCTGGATTCGCGGTGCGCGCGTATAAGTCTCCGTCACTCCCCTCAGAACAGCGCCGTGGCGACGAGCGCCCGCAGCAGGCTCGCGACAGCGTGGGCCACGACGGCGGCCGCGAGGTCGTACCGCCAGTACAGGATGCCGAACACGACGCCACCCACGAACGGGCCGACGGCCGCGGCGGCGACCGTGGGAGACTGGATGCCACCGGCTGCGACGGCGACGGCGACCGCGACAGCGGAGCTGAGGGTCGCCGCGACCAGGACGCCCGCCCACACGCTCGGTCGCGTCACCCCGCCGTCCGTCGCCGGCCGCGACGTCCACGCGACCCAGACGACGACCGTCACCACGCCGAACCGAAGCACGAGTTCGGTGACGACGGCGCTGGCGACGCTCGCGAGGAGTGCGAGCGAGCCGCCGTCGACCCACCGGTCGAGGAGGGCCGGGTCACCGCCGAGTGCGACGCCACTCGCGTGGAGTCCGAGTGTGACGAGGGCGACGCCGACGCCGACCACCACGGGGAGTCGATACGCGCGGACGCCGTCGCCGGGGAGGCGCTCTGGCGCGAGCGTCCGCAACCCGATGTCGCGAGCGAGCGCGGCACCAGCCACCGTCGCGAGTCCGACGCTGCCGACGCCGAGGGCGATGATGACGGCGACGGCGAGCCACCGTGGGATGTCGGCCAGCGGTTCCAGCGCTGTGACGAACGGAATCGTCCCGAGCACGGCCAACACCCCGATGGCGAACGGCGGACCGACCCGCTGGGGGCTGACGAGCCGTGTCTCCGGTGGCATGTGCGTGTCCAGGTCGTGGCCGGTAAAGAAGGCACATACTCGCAGCCGTCACGCTCGCTCGGCGGGGCGGAGCCGTGACTACGCGGACGAGAAACGGGGGAGAAGACGGCGCGGATTACTTGCCGCGGCGGCGGCTCGCACCTTGGCTCGGACGGACGTGTTCGGTCCCCTTGCCACGGTTGTTGAGCCCGCGGTTCGACTTGCCGGCGTTGGTCAGTCCGCGGAACGCGCGACCGGTGTGGTTGTCGTCACAGATCCAGTTGAGCTCGGAGTCGTTCTGGATGGCGGGGTGCTCGGGGTCCACGAGGATGATCTCGTGCCACTTCTGCGAGCCGTCTTCGCCGACCCAGTAGGAGTTGAGCACGCGCATGTTGGGGTGCTTGCGTGCGGCGCGCTCCTCGGAGATGCGCTGGATGTTCTTGCGACGACCGATGCGGTTGACACCCTGGCGCTTCGAGCGGCGACCGGCCTTGTGCCGCTGCTTGCGGGCGTTCCCCTTGCGGACGGCGACGCGGACGACGGTGATGCCCTGCTTGGCCTTGTAGCCGAGTTCGCGTGCCTTGTCGAGTCGGGTGGGTCGGTCGATACGGACGATCGCACCCTGGTCGCGCCATTCTTGCTTTCGCTGCCACTGGAGTTCGGCGAGTTTCCCCTCCTTGGGGTTCCGCCAGGCCTCCTTGATGTGTGAGTAGAAGCTTCGTGCCATATGTTTCACCGCGGGCGCTTGCGATTCAACGTCGGCGGCGAGGCCGCCTCCCGGAGACGTCACGTCTCCCGCGTCACATTTCGTCCCGTACCCCTCGTCGGGTTCACGGGTGCCCACTGGCGTGCCCGCAGGCCAGCGAGTTACCCGTACTTTCCCAGTGACGGTGTTAAGAACTTCGAAACGACCGCTCTCCTGCATGGGAGCGAGGCGGACGCGTGGGTCCGACGAACCGGTGGAGGGCCGACGTCTCAGCGGGTCTGCTCGGCGCGAGTCGAGCGGGTGGCGTCTCAGGTGACTGCGTCGAGCCACGTAGCGACAGAGGACCCATCGCTTGTGAGTGCGACTAGTTCGTCGTTCGGACAGGAGACGAGCGTCGTCCCTTCGAGCTTCGGCAACACCAGGTGGTGGAGGTGCACCGCAGCCTCGCGTGGGTCGTCCTGCGTGCCGTGAGCGAGCTCCGCCGTCAGCGACTCCCGTGTCAGCCGGTCGTCCTCCCGATAGAGTGCGCTGAGGACGCAACGACGACGCCTGTCGGAGAGAACACTGAACAGTTCATCAGCGGTGAGGTCGACCTCGGCCGTCGGGAGCTGTGTCCGGTTCGAACCGGACGTGGAGGACATGATGCGTTGTCACCTGTCCGTTCCTTGCCCGCGGACGTGAATGAGTCGATGGGCAAACTGATTAGCCTTACTGGCCGCGGTACAACGCGTCGAGGACTCGTCGCTCCGCGACGCGGAGGTGTTTGTGGAACGTGGGCGGGGAGATGTCCATCGTCTCCGACAGTGCCCCGCCGTCTGTCGTCCGCGGCCACTCGAAGTAGCCGCCGAAGTACGCGAGTTCGAGCGCGGCGCGCTGCCGTTCGGTGAGGCTGTCGTCGACGAGCGACCGGAACTCGGCCGTGGTTCGCTCGTCGCGGTGGGTCGTCCGTTGTGCCCGCAGGTCGAGGTCGGGGTACGTCTCGGTGACGGTCTCGACGGCGTCGCGGACGTTCGCCAGCGGCACGTCGACTGCCAGCGACAACACGCCGTCGTCGACGCTGAACGACCGCACCCGGCCGTCGAACCGTCGGAACTGCGTCACAACCGACTCGTCGGTGGTGAGGAGTTTGACCCGGCACCCGGCCTCGCCGCGGTCGACCACTTCGGCGTCGTCGACGGTCTCGAACGCCTCCGCAGCCGCGACGAACTCCGACGACGCGATGCCGTCGACGCTGCAGTGGACGACGTAGCTGCCGTCACCGACGGGGACGATTCTGTCGACGATGTACTCGAACGAGGCGTCCGCCCCTGCGACAGCGGTGAACGGCTCGGCGAGGACCGTCGAGTCGAAGTCGAGCCTGGCGACACTGTCGTTCACGAGGACGTCCTTGCGCTCGACGGCGCTGATTGCGAGGCCGACCGCCGAGCCGAGCTCCGTCAGCAGGGCGTGTTCGTACTCGGTGACCCCGTTCGGGCGGTCGGCCCGGAGCACGAGCGCACCGAACGCCCGGTCGTCGTACGTCAGCGCCACCGCGACCGTCCCCTCGTCTGTCGCCACCTCGTCCGTGCCGTCGGTCACACGTTCGACGAGCGGCGGCACGCCCTCCCGCCAGCCGTCCGTCGACCACGCTCGGTCGGTCCCCGTCGTTACCGCCTCGGAGGACCAGTCTCGCGGACCGACCGCGGCCTCGTCGTACAGTTCGCCCGCGACGAGCCGTTCGCACACCGCCTGTTCGATGCCCTCGCGCGTCTCCGCACGGATGATTCCGCGGAGGGCGTCGAAGACGCCGAGTGCGAGACGATTGAGCCGTTCGAGCCGGTCGCGCTGGTCCTGTAGCGCCGCCTCGTACTGCTTGCGCTCGGTGATGTCGCGGACGACGCCGATCCGCTCGTAGCCGTCGGCCGTCTCCAGGACCGAGAACGTCGCTTCCGCCGGGAACGTCTCGCCGTCGCCGTCGGCGAGTTCCGCCTCCAGGGTGGCCTGTTCGCGCGCCCCGCTCACGAGTGCCGTCTCGAGTTCCTTCGCCGCCGCCTGGACGCGCTCGTCGACGAGCCGGGAGACGTGTGACCCGAGGAGTTCCGAACGGGGTACTCCCGTCATCTCGACGTACGCTTCGTTCACGAGCGTGAACTCCCCCGCGGGGTCCACGGCGTACACCCCGTCGCTGAGCGTCTCGAAGATGGTCTCGTACCGCTCCAGTTCGCGCTCGCGCTCGCGACGGTCGACGGCACTCGCGACCAGCGTCGCGACACTGCGAACGAAGTCCGCGTCCTGCTCGGTGAACTCCCGGACGGCCGTGTCGTGCACCCCGATGATCCCCCACGGGTCGTCGACGGAGCCGATGATGACGCTGACTCCGCTCTCGACGCCGTGGTCCGTGAGCAGGTCCGGCCCGGAGAAGCGCGTCTCCGCCGACAGTTGCTCGACGCGGACGGGTTCGCGCCGCTGGAGGGTGTACCCCGCCTGCGAGTTCGTGTTCGCGGGAACGGTGGCGCTCCCGACGACGCCCTGGTCCCAGCCGACGCCCGCGCGGAGGTCGAGCCGCTCGCCTTCGGGGTCGAGTTCGAGCACCTTACAGCACGTCGCGTCGAGCGTGTCCCGCACCGTCTCGCACACGTGGTCGATGAACCGGTCCACGTCGCCGGTCGCCAGCGCTTGCTGTCCGAGGTCCGAGATGACCTGCTGCTGGCGAATCCGGTCGCGGAGCTCTCGCTCTCGGTGTACCCGTTCGGTCACGTCGTGGAAGTAGACGGACAGCCCCGTCTGTGAGGGGTACGCCTTCACCGCGAAGACGGCATCGAGCGGCGGATAGTACTCCTCGAACGACACCGGCTCCTGGTGTGCCATCGCCCGGTGGTACTCGTCGTGGAACACCGACCCGACGGCCTCGGGAAACGCCTCCCAGATGTTCCGGCCCACCAGTTCCGCTTCGGTCCGGCCGAGCAGTCGTTCGGCCTGCTCGTTGAGGTACGTGAGCTCCCAGGCGCTGTCGAGACCGAACACCGCGTCGGTGATGCGGTCGAACACGTCCTCGGAGAGCCACCAGACACGCGCCCGCGCGCCGACCTTCTTCGTCTCGACGCTGCTTCCCTCGGCCAGTCGCGAGAGGTGTTTGTGGGCGGTCCGTCGGACACAGCCGACGGCCTCGGCGACCTCGCTCGCCGTCATCGGCTCTCCCGGCCGCGTCCGGAGGTGTCGATACACCGCCTCACCAACGTCGCGGTCCATACGACCCGGTGGGTGACTACCCACGTAAGTGTTCCCTCAACGGAACACTACTCACCGCGGCGCTTATTCACTTCCGAAGTGTACGTGAGAGAATGACTGACGAGCCGGAAGACGCTTCCGGACGACACGAGGGGCTCAAACCGCACCAGCGACTCGTCGACGGCCGCGGAATCTACGACGAACGAAACCGCGTCAACGACCTCACCGGCCGCGAGTGGAAGTTCGCCACCAAGTCGGTCATCACCGAACCGTACCCGCCCGACCTCCAGCACGACCTGCGGAGCGAACACGGCGGCCAGAAACCGCCGCGGCTCTGTCTGGACCTCGTCGAACGGTTCAGCAAGGCCGGCGACTGCGTCCTCGACCCCTTCGCCGGCGTCGGCGGGACGCTGCTCGGAGCGAGCCTCGCCGAGCACGAGGGCACCGGTCTCAGGCACGCCGTCGGCTTCGAACGAACGAGACGGTGGGTCGACCTCTATCACACCGTCCTCGACAGGGAGAACCGCGAGCGCACGGCGCGCGGACGAGCGCCGTTGTCGACACAGGACATGCGCCACGGCGACTGTGCGCGACTCGTCCGCGACCTCGAGACCGACAGCGTCGACCTCCTCCTCACCGACGTCCCGTACTGGTCGATGGACGCCGTCTCACAGACGCGGAACCCACGCCGGACGCGGGCGAGTAAACTCGGCCGGTTCGACGCGGCTGGTCGCGGCGACGGCTTCGAGTCGAAAGACGCGTGGCTCTCCGACATGACTTCGAAATTCGAACTTTTCACTCGTGTGCTCAAGCCGGGGGCGTACGTCCTCGTGTTCATCGGAGACATGTACCGGGATTCGTCGTTTCACTTCCTCTCGGCCGACCTCGCGTCGAGCCTCGAATCGACCGGCCTCGTGTTGAAGGCCGACCTCATCTGGTACGACCCGACGAAATCGCTGCACGTCTACGGCTACCCCTTCGCGTTCGTCCCGTCGATGGTCCACCAGCACGTCCTCGTCCTCCGCGTGGAGTCGTGAGCGCTGCTGTGACGGTCGTGGGTCGTCACTCCCGGTAGTCGAGGTCGGCCAGGTTCTCCGCGAGCACGTTCGCGGAGGCTTCGAGCGCCTCCTGCTCCGCCTCGGGGAGGTCGTGCTCGACGACGTTCCTGATGCCGTCACGATTGACGACACACGGGACGCTCGCGTAGACGTCTTCGATGCCGTACTCGCCTTCTAAGTGCGTCGACACGGTGAGGATGGAGTTCTCGTCGCGGAGGATGGTCTCGACGATTTCGGTGGTCGCCAGCGCGATGGCGTAGTTCGTCGCCCCTTTGCGCTCGATAATCTCGTAGGCCGCCTCTCTCACCTCCTCTCCGATCGCCTCCCTGTCCGTCGCCGAGAGTCCGCCGCAGTGCGACTCGGCGTACGTCTCGTACGGCACGCCCGCGACGTTCGTCGAACTCCACAACAGCACCTCGCTGTCGCCGTGCTCCCCCACGACGTAGCCGTGGACGTTCTTCGGGTCGACGTCGCACTCCCGGCTCAGGACGTGCCTGAACCGCGAGGTGTCGAGGACGGTCCCCGACCCGATGACCCGCGCTGCGGGGAGGTCCGACACCGCCCACGAGACGTACGAGAGCACGTCGACCGGGTTGGTGACCACGAGCAGGATGCTGTCGTCGGCGAGTCCCTCGGTGATCTGGGGAATCATCTCCTCGAAGATTCCCGCGTTGCGCTCGAGGAGGTCGAGGCGTGACTCGCCGGGACGCTGGTTCGTCCCCGCCGTCACGACCACGACGTCGGCGTCCCAGCAGTCCTCGTACCCGCCCGTCGAGATGTCGACGGGCGGGGTGAAGTACGCCCCGTGACTGAGGTCCATCCGCTCGCCCTCTGCTTTCTCCTCGTCGATGTCCACGAGCACGAGTTCGCTCGTGACCCCGCTGCTCATCAGCGAGAAGGCCGTGGCGGCACCGACGCTACCGACGCCGACGACGGCGACCTTCCCGCGCGTTCTCCGGCGCTCCATGAATTTTACTCGCGACCGGGTGAAGATATAGTTTGGGCCGCGTCTCATCCCGTGGGAGGCGACGCCGGTGGTCGATGAGTTCCAGGGGGTGTCGGTCCGGCTGACGAACGCGGGTTCCGACTACATCTGGAGGTCGTGTTCCTCACAGAGTCTCGGGACGCTCTCGAGGTCGGCTTCGAAGCCGTAACGCTCACCGATCCGCAGGAACTCCGCGACTGCTTCTCGGTCCGAGGGGTCGAGCGGGGTGAGCGGAGCGACCTCCTCGAAGAACTCCGAGAACTCGCCTGGCGCGATGATTTCGAGGAACCGGAGCGGGTCGTCGCCCGCGTTCCAGAACGTGTGCCAGACGTTCCGACCCTTGACGACCGGTTCGCCCGCCGAGACGGTCGAGAGCGTGTCGTCCGCGAGCACCGTCATCTCCCCGTCCAGCACGTACGATATCTCGTCCTCGCGGCTGTGGCGGTGTAGCGGTGCCGCCAGCGTGTGTGGCGGGAGCGTGTGTTCGACCACGGCGACGTTCGCCTCGTTCTCCGTCGGGGCAACGTCGAGTCGTGCACCGAGCTTGCCGAGGGTCACGTCGTAGTGGTCTGTTACAAGCGACATGTTCGGACGGCTCTACGTCGCGTTTTCGATTAAATATTCGGAGAACAACACTTCTCTCGGAGAACCGGTAGTATCAGCCACGAGGCACCAGTTCGTCGACCGCACGACGGTCTGCTCGTCCCTGTTGATGCTTACGACTCCGAGCAGTCGACGACGGTCAGATGCTCGTCGAGAGTCAGCGACAGGCGGTCAGTCGCACCGATGACCGTGACCACTCTGAGGGGGTTCTCCGTAACAGTGGTCCTCATCTGCGTCTGAATCAGTTCGACGAGTTCGTCGAGCGAGGGCGTGAGCACGTTGACGTCCCGGGCGTACAGGAAGCCAATCACGGGTGCGAGACCCATCACGCACAACTCGACTGGAAGCCGTTTGGCGTACCGACAGCTGTCGCAC
Source organism: Salinigranum halophilum (assembly GCF_007004735.1). Classification (NCBI taxonomy): domain Archaea; kingdom Methanobacteriati; phylum Methanobacteriota; class Halobacteria; order Halobacteriales; family Haloferacaceae; genus Salinigranum; species Salinigranum halophilum. The sequence continues at coordinate 219,110 of NZ_SSNL01000005.1, read as the reverse complement.
CGAAGCTCCCCCCAGGCGACGAACGGCGTCCCGCAGGCTCGGCAGTGCCCGCCGTGCGTGTCGTGGTCGTCACACGCCGACAAAGTGCCCTCGACGACGCTGGCGCACTCGGGACACACTCCCTGCATCATCGATGTCATGTCCAACATGCACCGGTAGAGCTCCGTCCTGAGCGCACCGTCCGGTGTCCGACCGACCAGCCCCGGTGCCGGAAACGGTGCGTTCAAAAGCGCTCCGCTGGGGGCCGCGTCCCCGAACAGCCCCCCACACTCGGTGCAGGTGAATCGGAGCCACTGGTCCTCGTAGGTGGCGCTTATTTCGGCCCCACACACCGGACACTCCGTGTCCATCTCGCCGGAGAGGTCGACGTCGTGTCCTCCCGCGACCGCGACGACCGTCCGAGCGAGCTTCTTCCCCGCGCCGCTCAATCGGTACCCCTCCTCTGTCTTCCACACGAAGTGCGGGACGAGCTTCGAGAGGTGGTAGTTGAATCGACCGTTGTCGCGCACATCCACGCGACGACGGAGTTCGGAGAACGACATGGTCGATGCGCTGTCGTCGAGGTCGTCGTACTCGTGCACGACGCCGGCCGTCCAGAGCACCCGGACGATGTTCAACCGGGTCTGGTCACCCAGAACGGCGAACGCCTCTTCGGGCGACATCCCGTTCAGGCCGGTCTTCGAGGTTCGTCGCGACTCCTCCATGATGCTCTGACCACACCTCGCATCATAAATCGAGTCGTCGTGCTGGCCAGCGTGGCTCTGTCTCTCACGTGTTTCAACCGGTCTGTGGCGACCGTCTCACTGCTGTGGGCGCTCGCCCGGCGGCCGGCTGAGCCAATTCTGTATCGCAACATACCATTTATGCTGCGTCGGAGACGGACCACCCTCGCGGTCAAGACGCTCACAAACGCCCGCAAAACAGTCTGTCGACGCCGCAGTCGTGATCAGTCGTCGCGGACGCTCTCGAACGTCCCGTCCGAGATGTGGTCGGCCACCTGCCCGACGTCGACCTCGGGCATCGGACGGGGATACTTCCGGCGGAAGAAGCCGGTCACGTTCTGCACGTCGCGCTCGAGGAGTTCGCGGGCGTTGTCGTGGTCGGTCGAGACGGCCTGGGGCCAGTCGAAGACCGTGATCCCCTCCTCGCTCACGGCGACGTTGTACTCGGACATGTCGGCGTGGACGTAGCCGGCCTCGTACGCTTCCTGCACCTCGCGGAGGACGAGGTCGAGGACGCCCACCGCCTGGGCCGGGTCGAGTTTCGCCCGCCCGAGTTCGACGCCGGCGAACTTCTCCATCACGATGGCGTGGCGGTTGTGGTCGACCGGCCTCGGCACGCTGACGTCGGGGTAGAGGTCGGTGAGCGTCTCGTACTCGCGCTCGGCCGCCTTGCGCGCGGTGTAGAGCCACGAGACGTGGTGGTGGTCGGCCGTGTACTCCCGTTCTTTGTTCACCTCCCGGAAGTTGGTGTACCCCTCGCGGTGGAACTTCAGGGCGAGGGGCTTGTACGACTGCACCTCGACGACGTCGCTCTCCTTGCCGACCCCCAGGGGTGCGCCCACCCCCTCGACGGTGTCGCGCTGGGCGAACGTCCGCAGCGCCAGGACGTCGTACCCCTCGAAGGTGAGCTGATACCCCTCGTACTGGATGGTCTTCCGCTTGACGAGGTCGCGGCTCATACATCTGTCGAGCCGGTAGTCGACGTTCTCGGCCGTGAGGTTGGCGAGCGTGGGGAGCTTCTCCCGGTTCACCCACTCGGAGAAGCGCATCCCCTGCTCGACGCCCGAGAGCAGGTAGAAGTCCTCGGGTTCGAGCTCGGTCATCAACCCGGCCACGTTCCGCACCATACGCGAGAGTGAGCGACGACGCGGTAAAAGCCCCCCGTGTCGCGTGCGGCCCACAGATGGGACGTCTATCCGTCGGATGCGAGCCGATAAATCTTATATCGCGATACAGAATCCGGGCCGATACGCACGAGACGGCGCGCTCACGGGTGAGTGATAACGGAGGAATCCGACAACGAATCCGCGTCAGCGGTCTCCGGGCCGATTCGCAGGTGGTTCGGGCTGTCGGGGCCGACCCGCACGCAGGGGTCAGCCGTTCACTGGGCGGGGTTCCGCTCCTCGAACGGCTGGATGATGACGAATCCGCCCTCCTGTGAGAAGTCGAGCTGATACGTCTCGCCCGAGGACTTCCCGATGAAGCTCTTGAGGTTGAGGTCGCGCTTCGTCCCCGGCGAGACGTTACCGCTCCACGCGACGGTCGCCTGCGGGTCCGTTCGAACCGGGGTCGGCACGACGATGGGCTTGCCGTGCGTCGTGATGGCGACGTGGCCCGGGCCCTTGAGGTAGACGTTGAACAGGCCACCCGTCGACGCGCCGGCGACGCTGTCCATCATCTTGATGTCCCACTCCACGTCGCTCTCGAAGGCGAGGATGTCGTTCCCGTTGACACTGAGTTCCTCGCCGGCGTCGAGTTCGAGTACCTGCACTTCCTTGCCCTGGTCGGCGAGGTACACGTGACCGGTCCCCGAAGCTTGCATCATCACACTCCCTTCACCGGTTACCTTCTTCTTCAGCATCCCCGAGATGCCGCCTTCGGTCTTCCGCTCGAACGAGATGTCGCCCGTGTACGCGACCATCGAGCCGGCCTTCGCCATGACGGTTCCGTCCAGCGAGACGTCGAGCAGCTTCGAATTTTCGAGTTGGAAGCCTTCGCCTCCCTCTTGCGGTGCGTTCTCGCTGATGAACTGATCGAGATCCATGATTGTCTTCCTGGCCACTCGTGTGGCTCGGGTGAACGTATACGCCGAGCGATATAACCTTGTGTCCGTGACGGTCTCTCACGAGTCGAACTCGTACGGCCGCGGGTTCGACGCACACCGTTGCCGGGCGAGAGGCACAATCGATTTCCCCGCGTCGGTCCAGTCTCCCCCATGGACACATCCCCGCCCGCCGACCGCGAGTGGCGGCTCATCCGCGAGGAGTCGCGGCCCGGACCGATGCAGATGGCGCTCGACGAGGTCGCCGCGGAGACGGCCGCCGACGGCGGCCCCCGAACCGTTCGGCTCTACCGCTGGGAGCCGTCGTGTCTCTCGCTCGGGTACCACCAGGACCCGACGACCGTCGACTGGGAGTGGTGCGCCCGCGAGGGAGTGGACGTCACCCGCCGGCCGACCGGTGGCGGCGGCATCTACCACGACTCGTTCGGCGACATCTCCTACTCCATCACGGCTCCCCGCGCGGAACTCCCCGGAAACCTCATGGACTGTTACCACTATCTGCTCGACCCCGTCCTGGACGCCTTCGCGGCGGTGGGCGTCCCCGTCGACTTCGTCGACCAGGAGGTCCCCGCACTGTACGACCCGGCGTGTTACCTCCGGGCGTTGAACCCCGCTCACGACCTCGTCGTCTCGGGGACGGGGCGGAAGGTGAGCGGGAACGCCCAGTACCGCCAGCGCGACGCCGTGGTCCAGCACGGCTCGGTCACCTTCTCGACGCGTCCCGACAGCCACCTCGCGTCGTTCGTCGACAGCGGCGTGACGACGGCGGCGTTCACAGAGCGCGTGACGGGACTCGACGAACACACCGACGCCGCTCGGGCGGAGGTGGTCACGGCGTTCGAGGACGAACTGGCGGCGTGGTGTGACGCGAGCGAGGGGTCGTGGACCGACGACGAACTCGCGCTCGCACGCGAGCGAGTGGAAGACAAGTACGCCGCAGACGAGTGGGTGCGCCGGCAGTCGCGCGCGCGCTCCTGAGTTCGAACGGGGGTCGCGACTGCTCAGAAGCCGCGCTTCTCCGAGTCGACCCACCCGAGACACCGACACCGAAAGCGAGGGTCGGGTCGCTCCGAAGCGCCTTTCTCCCCCAACCACTTGCCCTTGCACATGCGAGTAGGCGCCCACGTCTCTATCTCCAAGAGCCCCCGGCCGAACGACGACGAGAAACCCCCGTACGGCGACCTCCGCAACGCCGTCCACCGGCAGGTCACGTTCGGCGGCAACTGCGGACAGATATTCACCCACTCACCACAGGTCTGGCAGGACCCTGACATCGACGCCGACGAGGCCGAGAAGTTCCGGACCGCCACGGCGGACCAGCTCGATGGGCCGTGGGTCATCCACTCGTCGTACCTCGTGAACCTCTGCACGCCGAAAGACGGCCTCCGGCAGAAGTCTCTCGACTCGATGCAGAAGGAGGTCGACGCTGCCTCGCAACTCGGCATCGAGTACGTGAACGTCCACCTCGGTGCCCACACGGGCGCGGGGGTCGAAGGGGGACTCGACAACGCCGTGAGCGTCCTCGACGACCTCTCGATTCCCGACGAGGTCACCGTCCTCCTCGAGAGCGACGCGGGGTCGGGCACGAAACTCGGCGGCGACTTCGAGCACCTCGCGTACGTCCTCCGGGAGTCGGAACAGGACCTCGACGTCTGCGTCGACACCGCCCACGCGTTCGCCGCGGGTTACGACCTCTCGAGCGCCGATGCCGTCGACGACGCCGTCGCGGAGTTCGACGACGTGGTCGGTCTCGAGCATCTCGCGTGCATCCACCTCAACGACTCCAAGCACGCCTGCGGGACGAACAAGGACGAACACGCCCACATCGGCGAGGGGCACATCGGCGTCGAAGGGATGCGTCGCATCGTCAGCCACCCCGACCTGGTGGACGTCCCGCTCGTCCTCGAGACGCCGACCGAAGACGGCCGCGGCTTCGCGTGGAACATCGAGCGCGTGCGCGAACTCGCGGCCGAGGCCGCCGAGGTCTGAAGGGGGCGGCTCGCCCGACGAATCCACGCGGTTTTTGACCTCCTCTCGACAACCAGGCCTGTGCGCAGGTTCACTGCCGAGTACCTCCGACGGACGCGTGAGGGGATGTGGGACGGGTCGCGCGCGGCCCTCTCAGCGCTGGCGCTCCCGACCCGGACGCGCATCCTCGACGTCGGTGCGGGGACGGGAGAGCTCTCTCGGGTCCTCGCGGCGGAGTCCGACGCCGAGGTCGTCTGCCTCGACGCCGACCCTCGCCTGCTCGGTGTCGCCCGCGACGAAACCGGTCTCCCGGTCGTCGCGGGCGACGCCACGCGACTCCCCTTCGAGACCGACGCGTTCGACCTCGTCGTCTGTCAGGCACTGCTGGTGAACCTCCCGACGCCCGCCGACGCGCTCTGTGAGTTCGCCCGTGTCTCCTCGGACTCCGTCGCCGCCGTCGAACCCGACAACGCCGCCGTCGGCGTCGACTCCACCGTCGAACGCGAGGTCGAACTCGAACGGCGCGTGCGGTCGGCGTATCTGGACGGGGTCGCGACCGACGTCGCCCTCGGCGACACGCTCCCCGCGCTGTTCGAGCGGTGTGGCCTCCGCGACGTTCGGACCAGTCGGTACCACCACGACAAACGCGTCGAACCGCCCTACGACGCGGGCGACGTCGAGGACGCGAAACGCAAGGCGACGGGCGAAGGGCTCGACGCCCACGAGACCGAACTCCGCCGGGTGCTCTCTGCGGACGCGTACGATGCGCTCCGCCGGGAGTGGCGGTCGATGGGACGAACCGTCGCCGAGCAGATGCACGCCGAGGAGTACCGCCGTGCCGAGGTGGTCCCGTTCGACGTCGTCGTCGGTCGGGTGGCGGAGCGATAGACCCCGTCGAAGCCGGCGCTCCCGACCGAGTCCGCCGGGAACTCACCCCAAGAACAGGTCGACGAGGTTCCCGCTCGACTCGCCACGGTACAGCTCGGAGTAGCCGCAGTTCGTACACGTGACGACGGTGAACGTCCGGTTCTGGATGTCGAACATCTTCGACAGGCCGGTTCCGGAGGTGGCGATGTCGTCGAGTTCGGTCTCCGTGTGACCGCACTTCGGACAGCCCGAGTCGTCGTCTGCGCGATGTGCTGGAGGGCTCATCGCCCCGAGGTCGTGTCGGATGGGTGAAAAACCCGTCGGCGAGGCGGACCGACACGTGAAGACTGACACTCGTGGCGCTGGAACCGAAAGACATGGCCGAAGTCGCCCTCGTCGTGGTCCTCCTGGTCGGCCTCGCCGCGCCGCTGGTACTGTACCTGTTCATCCGTGACGAGACTCGCGACAGGCAGGAGATGCACCGGACCGACGCGGAGGCGTACGCACGCGACCGCGCGAGCGACCGGTACGGGGAGGGAGACGAGCAGGGGCGCGGACGCGAGGACAGCAGGCGCGACGAGCGCGGGTGAGTCGCGCGTCGTCAGACCACGTCGCCCCGGACGGTCGTCCCCGACTGCGCGGTGCGGTGCTCGCAGAGCGCGTCGCTCGCTTCTCTCGCCTGGTCCTCGTCGAGGCCGAGCATCTCCAGTGCGGCTGGGAGCGTCGGGAACGCGAGGCTCCCTGCTCGCACCTTCGAGAGCGCCTCTTCGTCGCGTCGGCCGTCGACCCATAACTGGACGCCGCGGGGGTCGAGTATCTCCTCGTACGCCTCGCGGGCCACCGCGCCCTTCAGCCGCTGGGTGACGTTCTGGTCGAAGCTCGCGTTACACACCTCCAGGTGGATCTCGCCGTCCAATCCGTCCAGGAGGTGCGCGGCGAGACACTTCTCGGGGGCGGCGTAGCCGTTGTCACTCGTCCGGAGGTACTCGGGGAAGGCGTCGGCCCACGTCGTCCTGACCGAGGAGCCGACGCCCTTGACGCCGTAGTCGGACTCGAACTCGTCGGCCCGAGAGCGGTCACCGCGCATGAGCATGTCCTTCGTCACGTAGACGTCGAGTCGGTCGATCGGATCGAGACCGAGGGCGACGTCGCCGTACACCCACACCTCGCGGACGGGTACCGCCATCTCCTCGGTCTCGACCGTCTCGAGTATCTGCTCCACGTAGTCGAGAGCGACGTCTCGGTCCATTACCCTCACTCGGTGGGGGCCCCGGAAACGGTTTTCGCACGCCCGGCGCGTGTCATCTTGCTCCCGTCGACGCCGACCGAGCGCGTAGACGAAACCGTCATCAGCGCCGCCGGGCAAGGCGGGAGTGATGGAGTGCGACAAGTGCGGTCGCGAGGCGGTCATGCACGCGGCCTACTCCGGGTTACACCTCTGTAAGACCCACCTCTGTGTCTCGGTCGAAAAGCGCGTCCGCCGGCGGATTCGCGAGGACGGCCTGCTCTCGGCGGCGGCGACGCCCGACGACCCCGAGACGTGGGTCGTCGGTCTCTCGGGCGGAAAGGACTCGGTGGTCCTCACTCACATCCTCGCCGAGACGTTCGGCAAGGACCCTCGCATCGACCTCGTCGCCCTCTCGATTCACGAGGGGATCGAAGGCTACCGCGACGCCTCCCTCGACGCGAGCGAGGAACTCACCAGGGAGTTAGACATCCGCCACGAGGTCGTCACCTACGCCGAGGAGTTCGGCCTCCGCATGGACCAGGTCGCCGAGGACGACCCCGAGGGGATGGCCCCGTGTGCGTACTGCGGCGTCTTCCGACGGGATATCCTCGAACGGTACGCCGCCGACCTCGGAGCGGACAAACTGCTCACCGGCCACAACCTCGACGACGAGGCCCAGACCGCACTGATGAACTTCTTCTCCGGGGACGTAAAGCAGATGGCCAAGCACTTCGATGCCTCCCTCGGCCCGTTCCCCGACCGCGCGGAGACAGACCGGTTCGTTCCGCGCGCGAAACCGCTCCGCGACGTCCCCGAGAAAGAAGTCGCCCTCTACGCACACCTCATGGACCTCCCCGCACACATCACCGAGTGTCCCCACGCAAGCGAGGCCTACCGCGGCGAGATTCAACAGCTCCTCTTGGAGATGGAAGAGTCCCACCCCGGAACGCGCCACTCCATCCTCTCGGGGTACGAGGAACTCGCCGAACTCGCGGCGCTGCGGCACCGCGAGAACGGGGACGACGACAGCGAGTTCGGCGAGTGTGACCGCTGTGGTGCGCCGACGGCACGCGACATCTGTCGGAAGTGCTATCTCGTCGAGGCGGTCACCGAGGCCTGACGGCGTTCGGATTTCGGTTCGGGCTCGGGGCCGCCTTCGTCTGGTCTCGCTGTCGGGTGACCTCCTCGGCGGCCGCCGTTCGCGCCGGCTCCGGGAGGTGACGCGGTGTGAGACAGCGTGTGGGGTGCTTCGTCCGCCGACGCAAACAGTATCGAGACGGCCCAACGCGACGGAATTCTGAGTATCGCTCGCAGAACGCTCACGAGCCGGGTTTCTATATATTCTATATACGCCCGAACGGCGTCATACGCTATTTACTCTATATTGTATATAGTTTGTGCGGAAGTTTCTAATAAGAGCTTTCGAAACGACCGCGAAAACAGCCGGCGTCGACGAATCTCGCGTCCCGCTCAGCGGATGACGTCGAGGCCGTTGTTCTTCTCGAGTTCGTCGCGGCCGCCGTCGGACTGCCAGCCGGCCTGGGCGTTCTGGCGGGCGTCGAACTGCTGGTCGTTCGACTGGCCCGCGGACTGCGCCTCGATGCTCTGTCGCGAGCGGTCGGCCTGCTTCTGTGTCGTCGGGCCGAGCACCTGCGCGGACTGGACGCCGGTCATGATGGCCATGACGCGGACCTTGCCCTTGTACTCGTCCTGGATGCGCGCGCCCCAGATGACGTTCGCACTCGCTTCGAGTCGCTCGGTGATGTTGTTCGCGATGCCCTCGGCCTCTTTGAGTGTGAGGTCGGGGCCGCCCGTGATGTGGACGAGACCACCGGACGCGCCGCGGTAGTCGACGTCCAAGAGCGGGTGGTTCATCGCGTCGTTCACCACTTCCTGGGTCTTGTTCTTGTCCTGTGTCTCGCCGACGAGCATCACCGCGACGCCGCCCTGGTTCATGATGGTGGACATGTCCGCGTAGTCCAGGTTGATGAGCGAGGGCTGGGTGATGGTCTCGGAGATGCCCTTGACGGTCTCGGCGATGATCTGGTCCATCACCGAGAACGCCTTGCCGATGGGCAGGTTCGGGACGTAATCGAGCAAGCGGTTGTTGTCGAGGACGATGATGGAGTCCGCCTCGTTGCGGAGTTTCTCCAGTCCCTCCTCGGCTTTCACCGTGCGGGCGCGCTCGACGTTGAACGGCGTCGACACCATGCCGACGACGATCGCACCCTGCTCTTTGGCGATCTTCGAGACGACGGGGGCCGCACCGGTCCCGGTGCCGCCACCCATCCCGGCCGTCACGAACACGAGGTCCGCGTTGCCGAGGACTTCCTTGACGGTGCCCTGCGCCATCTCCGTGGCGCGCTCGCCCATCGAGGGGTCGCCGCCGGCACCGAGCCCCTGCGTGAGCGACTTGCCCACGAGGATCTTGGTGTCGGCTTCGATCATCTTCAGATGCTGTTTGTCGGTGTTGATGGCGACCGTCTCGGCCCCGTCGACGCCGATGTTGTACAGCCGGTTGATGGTGTTGTTCCCGGCACCACCACAGCCGACGATGACGATTCGCGGGTCACCGAACGTGTCGTCGCCGTTCGATTCGGCCTGCGCTTTGCGCTCGGCCTCGTCGCGCTGCATCGCTTCCTGAACGATGTCCTGCATCGTTACACTCTCGCCCAGGTGCGCTTACCCGACGCCGACTCGCGGGTCTCGCCTTGTTCGTTAATCATCTCGCGAACGGCAGCCCGGATCGCTTCGCTCCGGTTCGGGAACTCTCCCGTCTCGACCATTCGCTCGACCTTTTCGATCTGCTCCTTCGGAATCCGTAGTGTCACACGCTCCATGGTTTTGCATTCCCCCGGTAAGACGGACCGGACGTGAGGTCCGTGTCACCGTCTTACACCGTAAAACCGACGGACGGCGGCACACCGTGCCACCCTCCCTCTCGGCTGTAAGACGGCCGTCTTACGCGAACGTAAGGACTGACCACTACATTATAAATCTACCGGCGGCCGTAAGACAATATGTCCGATGCGGCTTCCGAAGCCGTCAGACGGTCGAATACGGCGTTTACGGCTGGTCGAGAACGTCCGCTGCGGGTGTTCGTCGGCCGCAACCGGGGCAGAACGCCCAGTCAGACCGGAGCTCGTCGCCGCACTCGCCACACGTCGGCTGGGTCGCTAATTCGCCGCAGTTCGGGCAGTAAACGTGGTCCGGAGAGATGTTTTCGCCACACTGGTCACACGACTCGACCGCCGTTTGCACGTCGTCCCCGGTGTATGCGTCCGGTGTCTTACGACGGTCCGCCTCGCGGTCGTCGTCGGACACCGCCGTCTCACGCGTCCCCGCTGCGCCCTCGACGGTGATGTTGACGTTGACGTCTTGCGCGCCGCTCGCGGGCTCTCTCGCGCGTAAACGCTCGTCGAGGCGTTCGTCGATCAGCGCGTCGACCCGCGCTGTGAGCGCGTCGTCGATGCTGTCTCCCACCGACGCCGACGCCGTCGTCTCCGTCTCACGCCCTGTGCCGTCGAGGTACGCACGGAGCGCCTCGCGCATGACCTCGCTCTTCGAGGAGTCGAACTCCTCGAGGCGTCGGACGAGGTCGTCGTCGGCACGGAACGTGATCTTGCTCATCGACTCTTCGGTGCGCGCTGAGGGCACTTGAACGTTACCCGCGTGTCAGACAGACGTCTGTCGCTCGTGTCAACCGGCACAGCCTGCCTCCGGGGCCGCACTTACGGGGAGCCGCCGTCTACGCACGCGCATGCAGACACGTCAACTCGGTCCGTACGAGGTGAGCGAGGTCGGACTCGGCACGTGGAACATCGGGTCGGACTGGGGCGAGGTGTCCGACGAGGAGGGTCGCGCGGCCGTCAGAGCCGCCCTCGACGCCGGCATCTCCTTCATCGACACGGCCGACGTCTACGGCGACGGGCGGAGTGAGAAACACATCGCGCACGTGCTGGACGAACGCGACGCGTCCGACGTCGTCGTCGCGACCAAGGCGGGCCGACGGCTCGACCCCCACGTCGCGGCGGATTACGACTACGACCACCTCTCGTCGTTCGTCGACCGTTCCCGCGAGAACCTCGCGGTGGACAGTCTCGACCTCGTCCAGTTGCACTGTCCGCCCACCGACGCGTACTACCAGCCCGAGACGTTCGACGCGCTCGCACGTCTGAAAGCGGAGGGACGCGTCGACACCTACGGCGTCAGCGTCGAACGTTGCGAGGAGGCGCTGAAGGCCATCGAGTACCCCGGCGTCGAGACGGTCCAGATCATCTTCAACCCGTTCCGCCAGCGCCCCGCAGAACTGTTCTTCCGCGAGGCACGTCGGAGAGATGTCGGCGTCATCGTCCGGGTGCCGCTCGCTTCTGGTCTCCTCACCGGGGCCCTGTCACGAGACTCGACGTTCCCCGAAGACGACCACCGCAACTACAACCGCGAGGGCGACGCGTTCGACGTCGGGGAGACTTTCTCGGGCGTTCCGTTTGAGACGGGCCTCGACGCGGTCGACGCGCTCGAACGCGCCGTCCCCGACGAGTTGACGCTCGCGCAGTTCACCCTCCGGTGGATCCTCGACCACGACGCCGTGAGCGCGGTCATCCCCGGCTCGACGAGCCCCGACCACATCCACGAGAACGTCGCCGCCAGCGAAGCCGACCCCCTCTCGAACGAACAGCACGGCATCGTCGCCGACGTCTACGACGAGTACGTGCGCGACCACGTTCACCACCGCTGGTAAGGTAAAGTTTCAAGTCCACGTTCGCCGCAGTTCGGTCGTGGCAGTCTCGTTCGATCTCTTCGGTACGCTCGTCGACGTCGACATCCCGTCTGACCCCGCGGCGGTCGTCGCCGACGAACTCCGCGCCCGTGACGTCTCCGTCCCCGACGACTTCGCCGCCGCCTACCGCGAACCGCACATCGACGCGCCCGAGGGTGCCGAAGTCCCCCTGCCGGCACACGTCAGTGCCGCCCTTCAGTCCCGGGGCGTCTCGGTCACCCAGAACGCCGCCCGTCGAGCGGTCATCGCCGCTTTCGACCCCACCGTCCGCACCCGCGAGGGGGCGGTCGAGGCCGTCGAGGCCGCCCGCGACCGCGGACCCGTCGGCGTCCTCTCGAACTGTAGCGTCCCCGAACTCGTCGGTCGGACCTTCGTCCGCTCGGCGTTCGACTACCGCGAGTTCGACAGCGTCGTCACCAGCGTCGGGTGCGGCTGGCGCAAGCCCGCCCCACAGGCGTTCGAGGTCGTCGCCGACGGCCTCGGCGTCGCGGTGGAGGCGCTCGTCCACGTCGGCGACTCACCCGCGACTGACGGAGGAATCGAGGCGCTCGGGGGGACGTTCGTCGACGTGACCGACGTCTCGCTCGCCGAGTTTCCGACGTGGCTCGTCGACCACGCGAACGGGGAGCGCTAGATGCCCGCCACCGCGACCGCCGCCGTCGGGTTCGCGGCGCTCCTGGACCGCCTCGTCGCCGAACCGCCCGGGCGAATCCACCCCGTCGCGCTGTTCGGCCGGGTCGTCGCACCTCTCGACAGGACCTGGGCGCATCCATCGCTCGTCGGTGTCGGCGTCGCGCTCGGTCTCCCGCTCCTCGCGAGTGGCGTCGTCTTCGGCGTCGTCTCGGCGCTCGCGCCCGTCCCGCCGCTCGCCGCGCTCGCCGCCGGACTCGTGCTCTTCTCGACGGTCAGTCTCCGTATGCTCCTCGACGAGGCCCGGGACGTCGTCTCTCTCACGACCGAGGACCTCCCCGCCGCTCGGACGCGACTCCTGTCGCTCGCCGGCCGCGACGCGGCGTCGCTCTCTGCCCCCGAGGTTCGAAGCGCCGCGGTCGAGAGCCTCGCCGAGAACCTCGCCGACGGGTTCGTCGCCCCGCTCCTCGCGTTCACGCTCGTCGCGCCCGTCTCACTCGCTGGCGGCGCGGCCGCCGCGACGTGGGTCAAGGCGGTCAACACGCTCGACTCCATGCTCGGCTATCCACACAAGCCACACGGGACCGCGAGCGCCCGCCTCGACGACCTGACGATGTGGCTCCCCGCCAGAGTCACCGCCGTTCTCCTCGCCCTGAGCGCCCGCGACCTCCGCGCGCTCTCGCGTGCGCGCGAACAGACGTCGAATCCACCCTCTCCCAACTCCGGATGGCCGATGGCGACGCTCGCGGCCGGCCTCTCCCTCCGACTCGAGAAGCCCGGCGTCTACGTCCTCGACTTCGGCGCGCCGCCGAGTGCGAGCGACGCACGGCGCGCACGGACGCTCGTCGGCCGCACCGGGTGGCTCGCGCTCGTCATCTCGGGGGTGGTCGTGTGGTTCTGAGCGCCCTGCGGGGCGCGCTCGGGTTCCTGACGCGCCTTCCGGTGCAGGGGACCGAACGCTCGTGGGAGGCGTTCCGGCGGACGCCCGTCGCGTTCGTCCTCGCGGGGTACGTCGTCGGCGGCATCGCGGCACTCCCGCTCGCGCTTCCCCTGCCTCTCCCGACGACTGCGGCGCTCTATCTGGGCACGCTCTACCTGCTCACGGGCGTCACGCACGTCGATGGACTCGCCGACACGGCCGACGCGAGCGTGGTCCACGACGAGTCGACCGACCGCGAGCGCCGCCGGTCCGTGTTGAAAGACTCCGAGACGGGCGTCGGCGGCACCCTCGCCGTCGCGCTCGTCCTCGCGACGCTGGCGCTCGGCACCCTCGGCATGGCGGGCGCGGGCCCGCGGGTCGCCCTCTCTCTCGCCATCGCCGCGGAGGTGGGTTCGAAGGCGGGGATGGCGACGCTCGTCTGTCTCGGCGACGCGGCGCACGAGGGGCTCGGCTCCGCGCTGACCGAACACGCCGACGCGACGGCGCTCGTCCCCGTGTTCCTCGCCGGTCTCCCGGTCGTCGCGCTCGCCGCGCCGCTCGGCACGCCGGCCGTCGTCGCGGCGTTCCTCGGCGGGCCGTGCGTCGCGCTGCTCGTCCTCCGCTGGGCTCGGTCGACGCTCGGCGGCGTCAGCGGCGACGTCTTCGGCGCGACGAACGAACTCGGGCGCGTCGTCGGCGTCCACGCCGGGGTGGTCGCGTGGACGCTCCTCTGACTCCCGTCCCCGCGCTCGTCCTCTGTGGCGGGCGGGGGACCCGACTCGGGGGCTCGACCGAGAAACCCCTCGTCACGGTGTGCGACGAGCCGATGGTCGACCGGGTGGTCCGCGCGCTCGAGGGCAGCCGCGTCTCGACCACCCACGCCGTCACCTCTCCGCACACCCCCGAGACGCGCGCCCGCGCGGCGGACGTCCTCGGCGTCGACACCATCGACGCGCCTGGCGAGGGGTACGTCGAGGACCTCCGATACGCGCTCGACCACGTGGCAGAGCCCGTACTCACCGTCGTCGCCGACCTCCCGCACCTCGCTCCCGAGCACGTCGACCGCGCGCTCGCGGACGCGTGCGCCGGCGGGACGCCGACGTCGCTCACGGTCTGTGTCCCCGTCGACCTGAAGCACCGGCTGGGTGTGAGTGTCGACACTGCCTTCGACCACGAGGGACGGGAGCTCGCGCCGACGGGACTGAACGTCGTCGCCGGGGGGACCGAAACGGTGTCGGTAGTCGACGACGAACGCCTCGCCGTGAACGTCAATCACCCGCGTGACAGAGAGGTGGCCGAGGAACGATGCGACTGATGCTCGTCGCGGGCTCGACCCGCACGGCGGCCATCGACGGCCTCAGCGCCGCGGGGGCCAGCGCCGCCCTCCGCTTGCACACCCCGAGCGCCGACGCCGAACTCGTCCGATACGGTCGGCTCGTCCGCGCGCCCGTGCTTCCCGTCAGTCCGACGGGTTGTCCGACACCCGCGCTGGTGACGCGTGCCGTCGTCGACCTGCTCGGCCTCGACACCCTCGTCTGTGACGGCGGGATGGCGAAGCCCACGGGTGCGCCGACGGTCGACTTCGGCGCGAAACCCGGACACGACATCCGCGAACCCGACCCCGTTCGAACCGCCCCGGGCGTGTTCGCCGCCGCGAAGGCCTTCGGTGAGCGAGTGGCCGACGACCACCTCGTCGTCGGCGAGACCATCCCTGGTGGAACGACGACGGCGCTCGGTGTCCTGCGCGCGCTCGGCGAGCCCTACCCGGTGTCGTCGTCGCTCCCCGACAACCCGCTCGCACGGAAGGAGACGGTCGTCGAGGCGGCGTTCGAGGCGTCGGACATCGCACCCGGACAGGCGGCCCACCGGCCGGAACTCGCCGTCCGCTTCGCCGGCGACCCGGTCCTCGCCGTCGTGGCCGGCCTCTGTGTCGGCGCGCGGGCGTCAGGCACTCGGGTGACGCTCGCCGGCGGGACGCAACTGGTCGCGGCGGCCGCGCTCGTCCGCCACGCGGGCTGTCTCGACACGCTCGAACTCGCGACGACGTCGTATCTGGCCGAGAGCGTCGACCTCGAACCGGCGGTGGCGGGGCTCGACCTCGACCTCACGGTCACCGACCCCGGATTCGAGGACGCCCGACTCGCCCAGTACGCTACCGTCGGCAGGGAGGGGGCGGCGATGGGTGGGGCGCTCGCGCTCGCCGACCGCGCGGGCGAACTCGACGCCGTCGAGGACCGAACGCTCGCGCTGCTCGAGGGGCTCTCCGCACCCGAACACGGCACGGAGGAGACGGGCGGGGAGGACGGCCGTGGACCCTGATTCACTTCCCGACGCCGGGCGGGCGGTCCACGGCGGGTCGTCGCTTCGGCTCGACTTCAGTGCCAACACCAACCCCGAGCGTCCGCCGGGGGTCAGACAGGTGTACGAGGCGGCGTTCGACGCCTCGACACGATACCCCGACGAGGCCTACGCCGACTACCGGGCGGCGGCCGCCGACTACGTCGACTGTGCGGCCGAGGAGGTGGTGCCGACGTCGGGCGGTACCGAGGCCATCCGACTGGCGCTCGCGACGCACGTCTCGCCGGGCGACTCCGTCCTCGTCCCGACCCCGAGCTTCGGCGAGTACGCCCGCGAGGTCCGACTCCAGGGGGCCACTCCCGCGTTCGTCCCGCACGACGAGGTGCTCGACTCCACCCCGGAGCACCACACTGCCGCCGTCGTCTGCACGCCGAACAACCCCACGGGCGAACTGGTCGACCCCGAGGCACTCGCCGACTTCGCCGCCCGCTGTCGTCGGGCAGGGACGCTCCTGGTCGTCGACGAGGCGTTCCTCGACTTCACGACGACCGAGTCGCTCGCAGGCACTCCGGGTACCGTCGTCTGCCGCTCGCTGACCAAGCTGTTCGGCCTCCCCGGCCTTCGGATGGGGTTCGCGTGTGCGACGGGTGACCCGTACGAGCGACTCGAGACGGCCCGCCCCGCGTGGAACCTCTCGACGCCCGCCGCCGCCGTCGGCGCGCACTGCCTCCGACAGGACGCGTTCGTCGAGCGCACGCGCGAGCGGGTCGCCCGCGAGCGCGAGCGGATGTGCGAGGCGCTCGTCGAGGCGGGGTACGAGGTGTTCGACTCCGACGCGCCGTTCTGCCTCCTCGACGTCGGCGCGCGGTCCGTCGACTCGGTGGTCGAACACCTCGCCGCGGAGGACATCGCCGTCCGCGACTGTCGGAGCTTCGGGCTGGCGAACCACGTCCGCGTCGCCGTCAAGCGCAGCGCGGAGAACGACAGGCTGCTGGAGGCGCTCGCCCGTGTCTGACCCGGACGACCCGCAGGGCCCCGACGGCGTGTTCGAGACGACGGTCCGTGCGGGCGTCTGCCGACTGTTCCGCCCCGAGACCCGGTGGCTCTCGACCGGCTGGGACGGCGGCGACTCCGTCGGCGACGTCGCGTACAACATCACCGTCCCAGAGGGCTGGCCCGAGACCGACCTCGAGACGTACGTCGCCGCGCGGCGGGACGAGGCCGGCTTCGACCGCCCGGGACCGACACTGCTGACGGGTGTCGACCAGGCACACGCTCGCCGCGCACGGCTCGACGGTGTGGCGGCGGTCGCGACCGCGGGCGTCTCCAACCCGGCGTCGTTGCCGGTCGAGCGGGCCGTCGGTGACGAGGCCGTCGA
Source organism: Salinigranum halophilum (assembly GCF_007004735.1). Taxonomy (NCBI): domain Archaea; kingdom Methanobacteriati; phylum Methanobacteriota; class Halobacteria; order Halobacteriales; family Haloferacaceae; genus Salinigranum; species Salinigranum halophilum. Next base: position 202,258 of record NZ_SSNL01000005.1, on the reverse strand, counting down.
CGACGACCCCGCCCTCGCCGACGAGGAGGGTCACCTCGGCACGGTCAACGTCCTCGTGGGCACCACGCGGGCGCTGGCCCCGGGCGCGCTGCCGAACCTGCTCACCGTCGCCGCCGAGGCGAAGGCCGCGACCCTGCTCGCTGTCGTCGGCGTGCCCGGGACGACCACCGACGCCGTCGTCGCCGCGTGCGACCCCGATGGCGCTCGGGCCCCCTTCTCGGGGAGCGCGACGCCGGTCGGTCGAGCGACGCGCGCGTGCGTCCGCGACGCCGTCCTCGCCAGCCTCCGCTCGCGGTACGCGGGCGAGGCACTTCCGACGGTCGAGAGCGCGCCGTACGGCGTCGTCACGGACGTCCGAGCGACGGTGACGCGGCTGTGAGCGCTCCCGGCGAACCGAAACCCCTTTCGCTCCGTCCGCGTCGCTTCGTCTCATGACCGACCACGGCGACACCGAAGACGCCGACGTGCCGTCGCGCGCCGAGCGACGCGCCGAAGCCATCGACGTGCTCGACGCGAACCGCCGCGACGGTTACACGATTCCATCGTCGACGCTCTATCCGTTCCAGTGGAGCTGGGACTCGGCGTTCATCGCTATCGGCCTCGCCGGCGTCGACCCCGACGCGGCGAAGGCGGAGGTCGAGACGCTCCTCTCGGCGACGTGGCCCAACGGGATGCTCCCGCAGATCGTCTTCTGGGCCGACGCCGAGGGCTACTTCCCCGGCCCGGCCGAGTGGGACGCGGGCTTCGACGACGTGGAGACCAGCGGTATCTCACAGCCGCCCGTCGTCGCGACTGCCGCGCGCCACGTGTACGAGGTGACCGGCGACGACGACTTCCGCGACCGGGTCCTCGACCCGCTCGACGACCACCTGTCGTGGTGGCGGCGCGAGCGCTCGACCGACGGCGTCGTCTACACCCGCCACCCCTGGGAGACGGGGATGGACGACTCGCCCGCGTGGCGCGGCCCGCTCGAACGCTTCGACCCCGGGCCGGTCGAGTACGAGCGCGCCGACAGGAAGTCCGCGGAACTCGCCGACCAGCGGCCGACCGACTGGGACTACGACCGCTACGTCGCGCTCCTCCAGCAGGGCCGTGCGGTCGGCTGGGACGAGTCGGCGCTGCGAGACTGCTGTCCCTTCCGCGTCGAGGACGTCCTCACCAATAGCGTCTACGTGCGCGCGTGCGAGGACCTCGCCGCACTCTACGCGAGCGCCGGCGACGACGCCGCGGCCACGACGTGGCGCGACCAAGCCGCAGCGACGCGGGCGGTGATGCGCGACCGGCTCTGGTCGGACGAGTTGGGCCTGTTCGTCTCCTACGACCGCGTCGCCGACGAACCGCTTCTCGAGCGGACGGTCGCCGGGCTCGTCCCCGTTCTCGGCGGGGTTCCCACCACCGCGCAGTTCGAACGGCTCTCCGAGACGCTCACGGCCGAGTTCTTCGACCTCGCGTACGCGGTGCCGACCTACGTGGGTGACGACTTCGACCCCGACCGGTACTGGCGGGGGCCGGTCTGGATGAACACCAACTGGCTCCTCGAACGGGGGCTCCGCCGGTACGACGCGACCGACGCGGCCGACAGGGTCCGCGCCGACAGCCTCGCGCTCCTCGACCGCGAGGGCTTCCGCGAGTACTTCAACCCTCGTTCGGGCGAGGGCCGCGGGAGCGACGACTTCGCCTGGAGCGCGGCGCTGTACCTCGAGTGGACGACCGCCTGAGTCTCGAGACTGAGTCTGAACGTCTCTGGCTCGTCCGTCGACGCCCCGTCTTCGACCGGGTATTCGAAGACGAAAGATACGGCTAGAGCTGTCGATTCTTGGTAGAGGCTGCGGCCACCTCGATTCGAAGCGTCCGATACCGACACGTTGATTTTCGAGCTCGATAACCTCGGAACCAGGTGTCTCTGTGGTCTGCTTCGAATCTCCGGTAGTCCCGTCGACGTCCCGTGAGTCGCTCGGCGACGCCACCAGCGTGCTCCTCACCGGGCCTAGTGGCGACGACCGGGTGACCGAGACGGGGCTCTCGTTCCTCTCGTCACCGGTCCCGGCGGCGACGCACGCCCACTGGGCGACGATGCTCCGCCCTCCCGACGCGATGCTCCGGGCGTGGTCGACCCACGTCGGCGACGCACCCGCGTCACTGACGCTCGTCGAGGTCGGCGAGACCAGACGCGGGTCGGGGTCCGCCCCCGTCGACGGACCTCCACACTCACGGGCCCACGTCGCGTCGCCGTCAGACCTGACGACGCTCGGCATCAGGCTCACCGAGGGTCGGGCGCCGCCGGCGACGGGGGAGACGCGCCGACTGTGGCTCGAGTCGCTCTCGACGCTGCTGCAGTACGTTCCGCTCGCCGACGCGTTCCAGTTCGTCCACGCGCTCCACCGTCGACTCGCGGGCACGGACGCGGCGGTCTGTTACCATCTCGACCCGACCGTCCACGAGGTCCGGACCGTCCACACGTTCCTCGCGAGCTGTGACGTGTGGCTCGCTATCGACGGCGACGAACTCCTGACCCGTCGGCGGCCGGCGCTCGACTCGCTCTCCGCCCCCGAACGCTCCTGAAATATTATCAATCCGATACGTTTAATAATAAGTATCACAGACGATAACTCCACCGTGGGAGACGAGAGGGACAGCCGTCTGGGGAACGGTCGAGCACTGCCGAGCGACGTGCTCGACGGCCCCTCAAACGTGCTTCTGATGGGCTCACCGATGGACTCCCGCACGCTCGACACCGGCTTCTCGCTTCTCACTGCCTCTCCACCCGAGCGGACGCGCGTCCTGTGGGTCACGCTTCTCAACACGCCGCGGGAGGTCGTCGACATCTGGGATAGCTACTGTTCGGTCCGCCCCGACAGACTCCGCGTCGTCATCGTCGGCGGCGGCCTCTCGGTCACCGACACCGTCGACGACCCGGCCGTCGGCGCCCACACCGTCGACGACCCGGCCGACCTCACGACGCTCGGCGTCCGCGTGTTGAACGCGCTCGCGACGCTCGAGACCGACGAGGACGTCGACCTCTGTCTGCGGTTCGATTCGCTGACGACGCTCTCGCAGTACGTCAGTCGGGAGGGACTCGCCCGGTTCCTCCACGTCCTCACGACCCGCCTCAGCGACGCCGGCGTCCGCGCGCACTTCCACCTCGACCCGATGGCACACGACAGCCAGACGGTCTCCACCTTCGCGTCCATCTTCGACACTCAGGTCCGCGTCGATGACGATGGACTCTCACTGAGTTCCCGCTGAGGACCGGCTTTTTGCTCTCTCGGTGCCGATGCCAACCGATGAACGACGGTCACGCGAGCGAGGACCCGACCGACACAGCACAGGCGGACGAGAGTATCGAGCACGATACTGAACGAGAGAGCACGACCTCTGATACCGATTCTGACAGCTCGGTCACGCCCGAGACGGTCCGTCGCAACACCCCCGGACGGGGAGTCAGCCCCGACGCACGACCCATCACGCCAGACGCGCCGGAGGAGTTCGGTCTCGTCCAGGTGTGGTGGGGCGACGGTAAGGGGAAGACGACGGCCGCACTCGGCATGGCGGCCCGCGCGGCGGGACACGGCTTCCGTGTCCACCTCCTTCAGTTCCTGAAGGGCGGGGCGGACTCCGTCGAGGCGGTCCGCGGGGAGTACAACGCCATCGCCGCCCTCCCCGGGCTCACCTACGAGAACCTCGGGCACTACGGGTGGGCCGGCATGGCCGATGGGAGCGACGACGCCGACCACGCTGCGCAGGTCGAAGCGGGCTTCGAGCGAACCCGTGAACTCGTCGACTGCGCGGTCGAGGCGGACCTCTCGACGCCCTTCGACTTCGACGCCCCGCCAGAGGAGGGCGTCCACCTGCTCGTCCTCGACGAGGTACTGTACGCCGTCTCGATGGGCCTTCTCGACCCCGACGACCTCGTCGCGCTGGTCGAGGACGCCCCCGACGACCTCGAACTCGTCCTGACGGGGGGCCACGAGGAACCGACCTACCTGCTGGAGCACGCCGACCTCGTCACTGAGGTTCGAAAATCGAAGCATCCGATGGACGTCGGCCAGCGCGCGCGCCGCGGCACCGAGTACTGAGGCGGGTCGTCAGCGTTGGACCCGCCCCCGCACTTGAATGGCCTGAGTGGACAAGCACCAGTGCCCTACGGCTCGCGCCGTCTCGTGCACACGTGACTGCTACCACTGCCGCCGAGCGCGCCCGCGACGTCGTCACCGTCCAGCGGAGCGTAAACGAGCACGGGACGATGACCGTCGAAGTGCACGGCTCGAACGAGTGTCGACAGGTGGTCGCGTTCGCCGCGGACCTCCGCGCGGTGTTCGCGGACCTGCCCGAGGGGACGACGCTTCCGGTCGGGATGGAACGGCTCCACGCACGCGGGAACTGCTGGCGGGTGACGAGCGTCGGGCCGACGGGCCGTGGCGACCCCGGACGCGACGCGACCGAGAGCGTCCGCCGAACGACCGAGCCGACCCCCCGCGCGACGCGGTAGGCGACCGCGCGCCCGCCACGCCGGCACTACGGCTTTGTACCCCGGGCGCGCCTCGTCTGGTATGCCGACGCTCCTCGTCGCCGGGACCGCGAGCCACGCGGGGAAGTCCACGGTCGCCGCCGGCCTCTGTCGACTCCTCGCCGACCGCGGGGTTGACGTTGCCCCGTTCAAGGCGCAGAACATGAGCACGAACGCCCGCGCCGTCCCCCGCGCGACGGGCGACGGCTTCGGCGAGGTCGGCGTCTCGCAGTACGTCCAGGCGCGGGCCGCCCGGGTCGCCCCGACGACCGACCACAACCCCGTCCTCCTCAAGCCACAGGGCGGCGGCGAGTCCCAACTACTCCTCGACGGCCGCGCCGTCGCGGACGTCGCCGCCGGGAGGTACTACGACGACCACTGGCACCGCGCACGCGACGTCGCGGCCGCGGCGCACGCACGACTCGCCGCCGACCACGACCTCGTCGTCGCCGAGGGTGCCGGCTCCATCGCCGAGATCAACCTCCACCACCGCGACCTCTCGAACGTCGAGACGCCGCGCTTCGCGCGCGAGTCGGACGCCGTCGGTATCGTCATCGTCGCCGACATCGAGCGCGGTGGGGTGTTCGCCGCCGTCGTCGGCACACTCGAACTCGTCCCCGACGACCTCCAGGAACTGGTCTGTGGCGTCGTCATCACGAAGTTCCGCGGTGACCCGTCGCTGCTCGACTCCGGACTCGACGCCCTCGAGTCGCGCACCGGGGTCCCCGTCCTCGGCGTCCTCCCCTACGACGACCCCGGGCTCCCAGAGGAGGACAGCGTCTCGCTTCCCCGGTCGGGGACGGTCCGCGGTGACGACGACGGCCGCGCCGACGAGACGGGCGTGCTCGTGGTCGTCCCGCGTCTCCCCCACATCGCCAACTACACCGACCTCGGTCCGCTCGAGTCGTTGCCCGGTGTCCGGGTCGCCTACCGCGCGCTCGACGCGTCGCTCGACGACGCCGACGCGGTCGTCATCCCGGGGACGAAGAACTCCGTCGACGACCTGCTCGCGCTGCACGCACACGACTTCGGCGGCCGGCTGCGCGACTTCTCGGGCCCCGTCGTCGGACTCTGCGGCGGCTACCAGCTCCTCGGCGAGCGGCTCACGAACGCGGCGCTCGAAGGGACCGGCGACGACGACGTGGTCGAGGGACTCGGGCTGCTCCCCGTCGAGACGCGGTTCGACGAGGAGAAGCGCGTCGTCGCGACGCGACTGCGAATCGACGCCGCGGACGGGCCGCTGGGTCGCGTCCGGGACACCGTCGACGGCTACGAGATCCACCAGGGCCGAACACGGGCGACCGAGCCGGTCGAGACCCCCTTCGCGCCCGTCGACGGCGACCCCACGGCGGCACTCGGCGCTGCCCGGGGGCGCGTCGTGGGCACGTACCTCCACGGCCTGTTCGAGAACCGAGCGGTCCGTGAGTCGTTCGTCGGGTCGCTCTTCGAATCGAACGGCGAGACGTGGGTGGACGCGAGCGACGAGGTGGAGACGCCGTACGACCGCGCGGCCGCGCTGGTCGCTCGGATGGACGTCGACGCACTGCTCGACGCGGTCGGTGTGGACGCCGACTGAGCCCGTACCTTCTTTGTGCCGACGACGCATACTCCGACGATGGACCTCCCCTCGGCGCTCGCCGCGGACCGGAGACAGTGCGTCGCGGTCGTCGGTGCTGGCGGCAAGAAGACGACGCTCTACCGGCTCGGTTCGGCGCTCGACCGCGCCGTCGTGACGTCGACCGTACGAATCCCCATCTTCGACGAGCAGGTGTCCGACGTCGTCGTCACGGACGACCCCGTCGCGGCACTCGCCGCACACGGGGACGGTGACGACGCGTGGCCGCTCGGGCTCGTCCCCGAACGCGAGCGCGACGACCGCTACCGCGGCTACGACCCTGCCGTCGTCGACGACCTCGCGACCACACACGACGGGCCGGTGCTCGTGAAGGCCGACGGGGCGCGGAACCGGCTGTTGAAGGCTCCCGACGACCGCGAGCCACAGCTCCCCTCACGGGCCGACACGGTGCTCCCTATCGCCAGCGCGCGCGTCGTCGGCGAACCGCTGTCCACAGCGTGCGTCCACCGCCCCGAACGCGTCTCCGCGCTCACCGGCGTCGCCGTCGGTGACGACCTCGACGCCACAGCGGTCGCCCGCGTCCTCGTCAACCCCGAGGGGGGACTGAAAGACGTCCCCGACGACGCCCGCGTCGTCGCCGTCGTGAACATGGTCGACGACGACGCGCTCCGCGCGACCGGCGAGCGAATCGCCGCCGAGGCGCTCGCACACTCGGACAGGCTCGACCGGGTCGTCCTCACCCAACTGCTCTCCCCCGACCCCGTCGTCGAGGTGTTCGCCTGAGTCGCCCCGCGTCGTCTTCACTCGCCCGGCGTGAATCGCTCGTTCGCCGCGTGGAACTCCGCCGCGGTGTTGAGGTTGTCGAAGGTGTCGCTCGTGGCGTGTGCGGCCACCTCGTCGCCCCCGACGACGACGCAGTCGAGGGCCTCGATGGGTGTGAGGATGCGTGGCTCCTGCCCGTCGGCTGCGGCGAGCGCGGCGTCGCAGGCGTCGGCCATCGCCCCCGTCCGGTAGACGGCCTGCATCGGCTCGTACCACTCCCCCGGTCGCGGGACGGCGGCGTCGTGGCCGGCCGCGCGGTCGAACAGGTACGCGACGAAAGCGGGGTCGACGAACGGCATGTCGCAGGCGACGACGGCGGCGTACTCGGCGTCGACGGCGCGGAGCCCCCTCGCGATTCCGGCGACGGGCCCCCTGTCGGGGTCGGTGTCGAGCGCGACCGTCGGGTCCAGCCCCGCCATCGCGGTTTCGATGGCGTCGCGCTGGTCCGCCCGACAGTTGACGACGAAGCGGTCACACGTCTCGGCGAGTCGCTCGGCGACCCGGCGAATCATCGGGACGCCGCCGAGGTCGGCGACGGCCTTGTCGCGGTCGCCGAAGCGAGTCGAGCGGCCCCCGGCGACGATGACGGCACTGCGCATGGTCGGTGTAGCGGCGTCCACCTCAAGAGGCTACGGGTCCTCGTTCGAGCGCGGCTTTAATCTCTCCCCGTCTCCAACGTCCGCCGATGTCTTCGGGCCCACCGACGCGAGTGCTTCGCGTCGACCTCTCCACCGGCACCGTGACGAGCGACTCGCTCCCGCCGTCGGTCCGTCGTCGGTTCCTCGGAGGGAAGGGTATCGGAGCCTACACCCTCTATCGTGAACTGGCGCCAGGAACCGACCCGCTCTCGCCCGCCAACGTGCTCGTTCTCGCCGTCGGCCCGCTCACCGGACTCCTGCCGGGCGAACCCCGCTGTGTCGCCGTCACGAAGTCGCCGCTGTCGGGGACCTTCACCGACTCGTACGTCGGCGGTTCGTTCGCCGCACGCCTCCCGAACGCGCTCGGAGACCACGTCGCCGTCGTCGTCGAAGGACGGGCGACGGAGCCGACGGTCGTTCGACTCTCCGATGGAGCGGCGACGCTCCACTCCACCGACCAGTGGGGTCGGTCCATCTCCGAGACGAACCGCGCGCTCGACGGGTCGACCGCCTGTATCGGCCCCGCCGGTGAACACCGCGTCCGCTACGCGACGCTGGGCACCGACGGCGGCGACCACCAGGCCGGACGGGGCGGCGTCGGTGCCGTCGCGGGGTCGAAGCGGCTCAAGGCGGTCGTCGCCGACGGCGACCCACGCACTCCGGCGAGTGTCGGGGCCGAGGCTGTGTCGGTCGCCGAGACCTACGACCGGGCGTTCCACGAGAGCGACACCGGGCGCTGGCTCGACGCGAGCGGGACGATGGAGACGCTCGACTTCGCCAACGAGGTCGGAGTGCTCCCGACCCGCGGCTGGCAGGCGGACCGGTTCGAGGGGAGCGAACGCATCGGCATCGACGCAGTTCGTGCCGCGGCGACCGCCCGCGAGCGTGACGGCGACTTCCGCGTCTCGACGTCCCGCTCCGACTCCGCCGTCACTGACGACCACGAGGACGCCGTCAGCGACGACGGGCACTCCACTGTCCCGCGTGGGGCGACACCGATGGTGCTCGGGGCCGGCCTCGGTATCGACGACTTCGAGGCCGTCGTCGCACTCGGTGACCGCTGTGACCGGCTCGGGATGGACGTCATCAGCGCCGCTAACGCGGTCGCCTGGGCGGTCCGCGCGTCGGACGCCGGGCACCTCGACGACGTAGAGACGCCGCCGCTCGCGTTCGGTGACCCCGGGGCGGCCGAGGCGCTCCTCACCCGTCTCGCCACTCGCGACGGCGAACTCGCCGACGCGCTCGCCGATGGCGTCGACGCTGCGGCCGCCCGATTCGGCGGCGACGACCTCGTCCCCACGGTGAAGTCGGTCGCCCTCCCCGCGTACGACCCCCGTGGTTCGCTGGCGATGGCGCTCGCGTACGCCACGAGCGACCGGGGGGCCTGTCACCGCCGCGCCCGGCCGGTCATCGCGGAAGTGTTCGCGACGGAGACGTGGTCTCACGCCGAGCGTGCGGAGGCGGTCACCGCCGAGCAGACGCTGCGCTCTGCGCTCTGGTGTCTCGTCGCCGACGACTTCGTCGGCGAGACGCTCTCGGACTACGGGGCCGACCTGCTGGCGGCAGTGGGACTGGAGTACGAGCCGAACGAGTTGCTCGACCTCGGCGAGCGCGTCTGGACGCTCACGCGCCTGTTCAACGTCCGTGAAGGGTTCACCCGCGACGAGGACCGCCTCCCCACGCCCGTGCGACAGCCCTCCGCGGACGACGTCCGTGAGGGGGTCGACCCCGCCACGTTCGACGACCTGCTGTCGACGTACTACCGGGTCCGCGAGTGGGACACCGAGGGTCGACCGACCCGGGCACTCCTCGAGCGGCTCGACCTCGCAGCCCTCGTCGACGACGCGACGCCCGTCCCGACCGAGACGGCGGCCGACGCCGACAGGGACGACGGGACCGGGACGACGGACGACGAACCGGGACGTGACGCGTAGGTCACGGTCGAGAGACGCCGGCGGGACGAGTCGGACACGTCCGGACCGAACGAGAGAGACCGCACGGGGCGGAGCCGCGACCCGACGTCTCAGTCGTCGGCGGGCGCGTCGGCGTCGGCGTCGGTGTCGATACTGACCTCTATCTCGGCGGCCGCAGCCTTGTACTCGGGAATCTTCGCCCGCTCGTCCAGCACGTCGTTCGTGAGACGGTTGCCCGCGGCATCGGCGAAGTGCGGGGTCGTCCACACCGTCCCCTCCTTGATGTCCTCGGTGACGCGCGCCTCCACCTCGATCTCGCCGCGCCGGGATTTGAGCGTCACGTAGTCGCCGTCCTCGATGCCGTACGTCGCGGCGTCGTTCGGATGGACGTCGACGAAGTTCTCCGGCTCGACGCGGGTGAGCGTGTCGGACCGGCGGCTCATCGTCCCCGTGTTGTAGTGTTCGATGATGCGGCCCGTGGTGAGGATGAGTGGGTACTCCTCGTCGGGGACTTCCTTCGGCGGCTGATGGCGCACGCCTTCGATCTGCCCGCGGCCGCTCTCGGTCGTGAAGCCGTCCGCGTAGAGGAAGGAGTCACCCTCGTCGCCGGGCTCGTAACAGGGCCAGTGGATGCCTTCCTCACCCAGCCGGTCGTAGGTCATGCCGTGGAAGATGGGGGCGACCTGGCGGAGTTCCTCGAACACCACCTCTGGGCCGTCGAAGTCGAAGCTCTCGTCGCCGAACAGACGGGTACCGACGTCACAGAGGATCTCGAGGTCGTCTTTCGTGTTGGGGTACACCTTGTCGACGCCGCGCATCCGCTGTGTGCGGCGGTCGGTGTTGACGACCGTCCCGTCGCGTTCGGCCCACGAGGTAGCCGGGAGGACGACGTCGGCGTACTCGGTCGTCTCGGTCGGGAAGATGTCCTGGACCACCAGGAACTCGATCTCCTCGAGGCGCTCCTCGACGCGGTTGGTATCGGGCTCGCTCATGGCCGGGTTCTCCCCCATGACGTAGAGGCCGTGGATCGATTCGCCGATCTCGTGGGAGAGTTCGACGTTCGTCAGGCCGGGCTCGGCGGGGATCTCGAAGCCCCACACCGCCTCGACGTCCGCGCGAACCTCGGGGTCGGAGACGTCACGGTACCCGGGCAGGACGTTCGGCATCGCACCGACGTCGGAGGCGCCCTGGACGTTGTTCTGTCCGCGGAGCGGGTTGACGCCCGTCCCGGGTCGGCCGAGGTTGCCCGTGATCAGCGCGAGGTTGATCTCGTTTTGGACGTTGTCGACCCCACAGGTGTGCTGGCTCATCCCCATCCCGGTGAAGATGGCGGCGTTGTTCGCCATCGCGTACTTCTCTGCGGCCAGTTCGATGTCCTCCAGCGGGACGCCGCACTGCTCGGCGGCCTCCTCCTTGTCGAAGTCCGCCAGCGTCTCCTTCAGATGGTCGAACCCCTCCGTCCGCTCGGCGACGAACTCCTCGTCGACCCAGTCGTTCTCCAGGATGGTCTTGATGACGACGTTCAAAAGCGGGATGTCCGTCCCCGGCTCGAGCTGGAGATGCATGTGCCGGTCGGTCTCGCTTATATCGAACGACCGGGTCGTCTTGTTGGCGTGTGGGTCGACCTGGATGACCGTCGCACCCTCCAGCACCGCCTGCCGGAAGTACTGGCTGTTGGCGATGGGGTGCTGCTCGCCGGGGTTGGCGCCCTGGATCCAGAACACGTCCGCGGCCGCCTCCAGGTCCTCCATGCTGTTGGTCATCGCACCCTCGCCGAGGCTGTTCTTGAGCGCGTACACCGTCGAGGCGTGACACATCCGGGTGCAGGTGTCGACGCTGTTGGTGCCGTAGTGACGGGCGAGCTTCTGGATGAGGTAGTTCTCCTCGTTCATCGCCTTCGAACAGCCGTAAAACCCCATCGCCTGGGGGCTGTAGTCGTCCCGGATTCGCTCCATCTCCGAGACGACGAGGTCGTACGCCTCCTCCCACGTGGCCTCGTGGAGTTCGCCGTCGTCGCCGCGGATCAGCGGGTCTGTCAGCCGGTCCTCGTGGTTGACCGACTGCGTGGCGGCACCGCCCTTGATACAGATGCTCCCCTCGTTGACGGGGGCATCACCCCACGGCCGAAAGCTCACCTCGCCCTCGTCGTCCTGTGCGATCTGGATCCCACAGCCGACGCCACAGTACGGACAGATGGTCTTGACGGGCTCGCTCTCGTCAGTCGACATTCTCAGGGTCCTCCGTCCTGTGAGTCATAGTAATCGTGTGAAACGTTCTCCTCCAGTTTCATGAAAGTTTCTCACGTTTGCTGGAGTGTCTTTTCCGGGGACGACGTCTCGGATACGGCCTGTCGGCCTGTCGGGTCTCACCGGGGGGAAACGTTCAGGGAGATGGCGGCGGAATCGCGTGTGATGGAACTCTCTCGGTCGGTGATCACGGACGAGGCCGAGGCGTACCGCGAGTCCGAACCGCTCGTCACCGTCGAGGACCAGCACCTCGACATCCTCCCGGGGATGTTCGCCGATGGCGAGTTCGGCCGCCGCGACGCGGAGTGGGTCGTCAGGTGGTACTTCCGTCGGTTCCTCGGTGCGTACCCCGACGCCGAGCGCCGCCGCCGAGAGGAGGCGTTTCGGACGAACGACTTCGGGACGGTTCGGGACGTCCTCGTGGACCTCCGGTCACTCGACGCCGCGGACGCGCTCGACCGACTCACGGCGCTCGACGGTGTCGACGTCCCCGTCGCAACCGCCTTCCTCCAGTTCTCCGCCCCCGACGCGTACATCGTCGTCGGAGCGCGCGAGTGGTCGGTGCTCCACGAGGCCGGAGAACTCGCCGACCCGTACCCCGACCCCCCGTCGCCCGCTGACTACCACTCCTACCTCGAGACCTGCCGACGACTCGCCGACGCGTTCGACTGCGCCCTGCCCACGCTGTATCGGGCGCTGTGGCGACTCGGCCGCCCCGAGGACTGACCAGCGGCGGAGAGGACGCCGCCCCGTGACGCCACGACGCTGCGGGGGCATGCCACCGGCTCTCGTCTCTCATGCGTGGTAATCGGGGCCCGATAGCTGTGTGACGGCAGTGATGCTGGACGCTATCGTGTAGAGACGTAGCACGACTCGACAGGTGCAGCGACCCATGAGACTCACCCCACACCTCTCGGTGCTCTCGACGACGGGACACGAGAACGCACACGACAGCACGGACGACGGGCCACGGGCGGGATTGGCCGACGAAGAGGCTGCAGCGGCCGAGCGCACGGCGGCACTCGAGGCGTACCAGCGCACGGTGCTCGACGACCTCCAGGACAAGGTCGCTCGCCTCGCCGACGGTGACCTCACGGTCACGGCGGACGTCCCCGAACCGCACGCCGACTACCCGGAACTCCACACGGCGTACGAGGAGTTCGGCCAACTCTCGGCGAACCTCACCCGGGCGACGACGAACATCCGTGTGGTCGTCGACGAGGCGACGAACGTCTCCGACGACCTCTCCGACACCAGCCAGGACGTCAGCGCCTCCACGGAGGAGGTGACCTCCGCCGTCGAATCGATCGAGTCGTCGACGGCAGAGGTCGCCGACGGGTCGGAGCGACTCGCCACGCAGACGCAGACGGCGAGTCAGAACGTCGACGACCTCTCGGCGTCCATCGAACAGATAACCGCCTCGTCACAGGAGATTCGCGCGCGCTCGGAGGAGGCGACGGCGCTCGTCGAAGGGGGCGCTGACGACACACGCCGCGCACTCGACCGAATCCGCTCGGCGACCCAGGCCTCGCGCGAGGTGGCCCAGGAGATGGACGCCCTGGAAGAGCGGATGTCGGAGGTGAACAACATCGTCGACCTCATCGTCTCCATCGCGGACCAGACGAACCTCCTGGCGCTCAACGCGAACATCGAGGCCGCGCGTGCGGGCGACGCGGGTGAAGGCTTCGCCGTCGTCGCCGACGAGGTGAAGTCACTCGCCAGAGAGTCACAGGACTCCGCCGACGACATCGCCGACATCATCACCGAACTGCAGAGCCAGTCCGAGGAGGTCGTCGAGAGCATCCGGAGCGCCAACACGGAGGTAGAAGAGGGTGCGGACGCGGTCGAGGACGTCGTCTCGACGCTGACCCAGATCCGCGAGCGAGTCGAACAGACCGACCGGGGCGTCGAGGAGATATCCGACGCCGTCGAGACGCAGGCGCACAACACCGAGCGGGTGTCGAGCGTCGTCGAGGAATCGTCGGCGCTCGCCGAGGAGATGAGCGCCTCGATTCAGCAGGTGTCCGCCAGCGTCGACGAGCAGTCGACGGCGATGGAACAGATATCGAACACGGCGCTCCGACTCAGCTCTCGCGGTGAGAGCCTCCACGAACTCGTCGACGCGTTCCGCGTCGACAGCGACGACTCCGCCGCGCTCGACGACCTGGCCGACGACATCGACGACCTGTCGGCCTGACGGTCGGGTCCGTTCTCGTCCCCGTCTCTGTAGCGTCCCCCATCGCCCCCGACGGCGGACCATGCCGGCGAGCGAATCGTTCTCTCCCGTCTGATTGTCCTGATTATTTGAAAATCTTGGAAAATGTAGGGAGAAACGCAGTCAAAATATCGGAATTTGTATTTTGAAACGGAGTTTTATATACATCGTACGCCACGTTCCGTGTATGAACAGTTCCTCTGTTCCCTCCCCGAACCACAGCACGGTCCGGCGGCACCTGGAGGTCGCACTGGCTGAGTCGACCGAACCCGAGGTTCGGTTCCACCTCCGACAGGCGCTCCAGCTAGTCTCGTAGTCCCGGCCCCGCCGCCCAGGATGCCCCGTCACCGACTGCCCCCTCCCGCGACGCTGAATCTCGCTGTCGAGAACCGTCCCCAAACGCTTATTCGTCCCACCGGCACAGAAGCGCCATGGTAGAGGCCTTCGCCGTCGCCAGCGGGAAGGGGGGAACCGGGAAGACGACGAGCACCCTCGCACTCGGGATGGCACTCGCGGAGAGCTACGACGTCACCGTGGTCGATGCGGACACGGGGATGGCGAACCTGCTGTTTCACGCGGGCCTCGACGACGTCGAGGTCACCTTACACGACCTTCTCCTCGACGAAACCGGGACCGACGTCGCGGAGGCGACTTACGACCGGTTCGGGATGCGCGTCGTCCCCTGTGGGACGAGCCTCGGGGCGTTCGAGCGGGCGGACCCCACTCGTCTCCGGGAGGTCGTCGCCGACCTCGCCGCCGACGCGGACGTCCTGCTCCTCGATTCGCCGGCGGCGCTCGACTCGAAGTCGGCCATCCTCCCCATCGTGCTCGCCGACCGGATCGTCGTCGTCCTCCAGCCCACGATTCCGGCGCTCTCGGACGGACTCAAGGCCCAGGAGTACGCCCGGTCGTACGGGACGGAGACGGCGGGGACGGTCTTCAATCGCGTGCGCGACGACGAGGAGACCGAGGCCATCGCCCGGCAGGCCGAGCGGTACTTCGGCGGCGAGACGCTCGCGATGGTGCCCGAGAGCGACCTCGTGCGGGCGGCCCGTCGCGCCGGCGAACCGCTCTTGGCGCACGCGCCCGACTCCGCGGCGGCGACAGCGTACCGGGAGGCCGCCCGCCGACTCGACGTCCGACCGGGTGACAGTGAGGCCGTCGCCGACCGATTCCGGAGCGCCGTCATCCCCGAGCGCCCATGAACGTCCCACGCGGACGGCTCGTTCGTTCCCGTGTGGTCGACGAACCCGGAACCGTCCTCGGCGCGGCGCTCGACGACGCCCTGACCGGGTACGCCGTCTTCGAACCCCAGGACGCCCTCCTGTTCGACGACGGCGCGCGCTGTGTCGTGACGTTCGAGGCCGGCGTGCCCGTCCTCGTCTACGACGCGACGACGGACCGCGGCGGTCCCGACGCGCTCGCGACCCTCGCCTCACCCGGTCCCTCGCACGTCGAACTCTACGAGCTCCCGGTCGCGGACCTCTCATCCCTCCACGAACAGCGGACGCTCCGGGTGCCACCCGACATGCCCGCCGAGCGTCTCGCCGGCGACCCCGACCTCGCTGCCCGGACGCGTGAGGCCGCCCCCGACGACCGGCTCGACGACTCTTCGACCGGGGGCACCGCGAGTGCCGTCGAGGCGTTCCTCGCCGACGAGGCGAAGATCGACGCCATCCGCACCCAGGCGCGTGAGGAGGCACAGCACCGAGCCGCGGAGTGGGGGCTCACGGACGCGCTCGCCGACGAGTCGAGTGAGTCGAGTGAGTCGAGTGAGTCGAACGGGTCGAGTGAGTCGAACGGGTCGACGGACGCCGACGAGTCGGACGCACCGCACACCGCCTGACCCGTCGGTTCCGCCGACGCCAACGGCCGGACCGCTGGGCTTTAGCCGCCACCCCCCGACGGGAAACCGTGTCACTGCTGCGCCTGTTCGGACTCTTTCGCCCCGAACACTTCGCCGACTGGTACCGCATCGGTGCCGAGTACGTCCTCACCGTCTCCGAGGGGATGGGGTTCGGAGTCGGTGACTTCCCGCTCCGTGCGGAGGAGGCGACGGCGGCCCTCCGCGCGGGCCGAACCGAGGTCCCTCCCGAAATCGCACGTTCGATCGCCGCCGACCTCCTCGCCGACGCGACCTTCTCCGCGCCGTATCTCGAGTGGATGCCGCTGTGGTACGAACTCGCCCTCGTCGGACCGGTGAGTTACGCCGAACTCCGTCTGCGGCGGGTCGCCCGCCGGTACACCCGCGACCTCGCCCACGTCTCCGTGCCTCGGTTCTCACGGCCGCAGGACGTCCTCGTCGGGGGCCGACCGGCGGTGTCGTACGTCTCGGGGTTCGCCCGTCGCTTCGTCCTCGCCGACGCCGTCCTCCACCTCGAGTGGTACGCCCACGTCGCCCGCGAGTCGGGCATCCGCGTCCCGAGCGGGTTCGTCGAGCGCGCCCGCGAGGAGACCGTCGCCTACTACACCGGACACGGCGAACTCTCCGACGACGTCCGTCACTTCCAGCGACTCCTCTTCGCGGACGACGAGTGGGTGCGCGACATCGACGACGCCTACGACCTCGACAGCGCCCTGTTCGGCCTCTGGGAGCGTCTGCTCACGCGCGAACGTGAGCGACTCTGAGCCGGCTCGACCGCCGTACACGGCACTCGCGAGCGCGGTACGCGGCGGCTACTACGACATCCGCCGCCGGATATCGACGCAGGACCTCGCCGACGAGTCCGGCATCTCCGACCGGGCGGTCACCGAGCGACCCCGTCGCGGCATCGCCAGCCTCGTCGCGCACACCCTCTTGCCGGCGGACGCGGTCGACTCCGCGTCTCGGTCCCCGGGCTGATGGCGGGACGACGACGAGAAACCGTGATATCGTCTCGGCGCCTAGAGAAGGGGTCATGACTGACCGGATCGACCACCTCAGAGACATCTACTCTCGCCTCGGGGGCGCTCCGTCGTTCACCGAGGCCCAACAGACGCCCCGCGGGACCGTCCGTGCCGACGCCGACGTCGACCGAGACGTCCTCGCGGTCATCGACGAACTGCGCGAGCGGAGCGGCTTCCGCACGACGCTCTCCGACGCCGACCTCGTGTCCGTCGTCCGCGGCTTCTACGCGGGGCGCTCCGACACGGCGCTCGCCGCCGCCCTCGGCGTCTCGACGGCCACGGTGTTCCGCGCACGGATGAACCTCCACCTGTTCGCGCCGACGGACGCTCCGCCGGAACTCGACCCGCTGGTCCGTCGCCTCCGTGGGGGTGCCGCCGTCGACGCCGTCGCGGCCGACGCCGACGTCCCCCGGGCGGTGGTCGAACGCCTCGCCCGACTGCTGACGGCGCGGGAGGCGGCCCGCCGCGTGAACTACCGCTACACGACGGAGTTCGCCGACCTGCTCGACGCCGGCGCGGCGGACCACGAACTCGACCAGCAGGTGTGGGGCGACCGTCGCGCACTCGTCGACGCCCACGACTGACCGCGTTCCGCGCCCGCGAGGCCGACGTGTTGCGGTTCTGATTCTCAGACGTCGGAATTTCACGTCAACGGCCTTGGTTCCCGACTCGGAAGCCCGCGGTACGGTGGTGGGGGCGGCGACGGGGGGTGCCGCCCGTGCTCGTGGTCACTGTGCCGGTCGGACGTCGGCGTGTGGCTGGCGCTGTCCACACACGTGTGCGCGCTCCGTCGCGTCCTCGTCGCCGGTCTCGATATGGCACACGAACCCGACGCTCAGTCCGAACGGACTGATCGACCGAACTCGTTGTACCGACAACTGACTACGAAGGTGTACGCGCACGGCTGCCGCCTGGGACAGACCCTGGTGTACAGCTCCGTGTACATCGCGCTCATCGCGATGACGGAGGTCGCCATCGCCATGGTGCTGCTGTCGCTCCCACTGAACATCGCTCCGGTCGTGGTGGGTCTGGTCACCTTCGCGGTGTACGGTGGTGACCGTCTCGCCGACGCCGACACCGACGCGGTGTCGAACCCGGGACAGGCCGCGTTCATGCGCCGGCACGGGGACGTGATGTACGTCCTCGTGGCCGTGTCGTACGCGCTCGCGGTGACGCTCTCGGTCCTCGGCGGGCCGCTGGCGTTCGCGCTCGCGATGATTCCGGGCGTCTTCTGGGTGCTCTACGCGACCGACTGGATGCCCGACACCGGCCTGCGCGTCCGCCGGCTCAAGCAGGTCGTCGTCCTCAACTCGGCCGTCGTCGCCCTCGCGTGGGCGGTGACGCTGACCTTCCTCCCACTCGCGTTCGCCGACGCGCCCGTCACGCCCGCGACGCTCGTCGTCTTCGGGTACTTCTTCCTTCGGTCGTTCGTCGACACGGAGATTCCGAACGTCCGCGACGTCGACGCCGACCGACAGACCGACGTGGCGACGCTTCCCGTCGTCCTCGGCGTGCGCCGGACGCGACACGTGCTGTACGGCGTCGACGTGGGAACGCTCGTGCTCGTCGGCTACGCCGCCGTCGCGGGTATCGTTCCCCTCGGCCTCTCGACCGCACTCGTCGTGGGACTGCTGTACTCGGTCGGCATCACCACGTTCGTCGGCCGGTTCGAAGACGAGGAACTGCTGGCGAAGCTGCCGGAGTGTGAGTACGTGTTCGTCGCGCTGACGCTGTTCACGGCGCTCGGCGCCTGACCGAACCCGTCCGGCTCGAGTTCTCTTTTTTGATAGCAGTACGTCCGGTTTAATATGCGTACGGGGACTCCCCCCGGTAGAGGTGTCTTCCGCCAGTCTCCTGACGGCGGTGCTACTGGTCACCGTCTTCGTCGGCACGACGGCCGCGTTCCTCGCGTGGCGTGAGCGACCGGAACCGGGAGCGACGGCGCTCGTCGCACTCCTCGTCGGGCAGTGTTGGTGGTCGGTCTTCTTCGTCTTCGAACTCCAGGCGATGACGCTCGGGGCGAAGGTCTTCTGGTCGGACGTCCAGTGGGCCGGCGTCGTCGTCATTCCCGTCGCCTGGCTGGCGTTCGCACTCGAGTACACCGGATACGACCGCTATCTCACGCGGCGCTCGCTCGTGGCGCTCTCGGTCGTTCCCGTCCTCACAGTCGTGTTCGCCGCGACCGACGACCTCCACACCGTCCTCTATCTCGACTCCACCCTCGTCGTCGAGGGGGGGATGGCCGTCCTCAGCCGGACGCCGGGCGTCTGGTTCTGGGTCATCGCGGGCTACACGTACCTCCTCGGACTGCTCGGGTCGATTCCGATCCTCCAGTTCGTCCGGAGCGACGCGCTCGCGTTCCGTGGGCAGAGCGCCGCGCTCCTCATCGGGACGGTGGCGCCGTGGGCGAGCAACGTGCTCTTTCTCGTCGGCGGGAGCCCGCTCCCGGGTCTCGACCCGACGCCCGTCGCCTTCGCCGTCTCCGGTGTCGCGTATCTCGGCGCGCTCACGCGCTTTCGCCTCCTCGGCACGAGCCCGTCACCGAACCACCGGGCGCGCCGTCTCGTCTTCGAACGCATGCACGAGCGGGCGGTCGTCGTCGACAGCCACGACTACGTGGTCGACCTGAACGAGAGCGCCGCGGCGGCGCTCGACACTGCCCCGCACGAGGCGCTCGGCCGCCCGGCCGCGTCCGTCATCCCGCAGTACGAGACCCTGCCGATGGACGGGCCCGCGGAAGGGACGCTCACGCTGCCCGCCGACGACAACCAGTACGACGTCACGGCGACGCGTATCACCGACTCCCGCGGCCGCACTATCGGTCGGGTCATCACCTTCCACGACATCAGCGACTACCTCCGCCAGCAGCAGCGTCTCGAGGTGCTGAACCGGGTCCTCAGACACAACATCCGCAACGAGACGAACGTCATCTACGGCTACGCCGACCTCGTGGGTGACACCGCCGGCAGCCACGAGGCGGACATCATCAAAGAGCGTGCGCTGTCTATCGACGCGATGAGTCGGAAGGCCCGCGACATCCTCGACGTCTTCGAGAACGCCCGCCGACCCGTCACGGCCGTCCCGCTCGCGGAACTCCTCGACCAGAGTCTCGCCGCCGTCCGGGCCGACTACCCCGAGGTCACTCTCGAGTGTGGCGAGCTTCCGGGTGTCAGCGTCTCGAACGTCCTCGCGCCGGTCTTCTCGAACGCTATCGAGAACGCCGCCGAGCACAACACCAGCGCGAACCCGTGGGTCCGAATCGACGTCGACCGCGACGGCGACGTGGTGCACGTCGTCGTCCGCGACAACGGCCCGACGATAGACGAGTACGAACGCTCGGTCCTCGAACGGGGGACGGAGACGCCGCTGGAACACGGCAGCGGGCTCGGTCTCTGGCTCATCGCCTGGGGGTCACAGATCGCCGGCGGGACGGTCACGTTCGCGGAGAACGACCCGACCGGGTCGGTCGTCACCGTCGAGGCACCTGTCCTCTCGGAGGCGACGCCCCCGACCCGCGACCCGCTCGCCGTCGCCGGCGACGACGACGATGACCCGAACGCCGCGTCGGGAGACGAGACGACGCTGTCTCGACGCTGAACGGCCCGCTCAGCGCCCGGAGACGTAGGCGGTGAGGTCCGTCGTGGTGATGATACCGACGACGCCCTCCTCGTCGTCGACGACCGGGACGTGGTGGAAGCGGTTGTCGATCATCGTGTCCGCGACGCTCGTGATGGGGTCGTTCGCCGTCGTCGTGACGACGTCGGTCGACATGTACTCCTCGACGCGTACGTCGCTGGCGACGGCGTCCTCGGCGGCGAGGCGGACGAAGTCCGTCGCGGTCAAGATTCCCTCGAGGTGGCCGTCGTCGTCGACGACTACCACCGAGCCGATGTTGTGTTCTAACAGCTGTGCGGCCGCCTCCCCGAGGGTCGCGTTCGGTCTGACGGTCTCGACGGGCGCGGACATGAGTCGGCCGACGAAGATATCCTCCATATCACCCCGCTCTCGGGCCCGGCTGATAAGAATTGGCACGCCGGAAGGGAGGGGGCTCGCACAGCGACGCCGGCTCGACTCGCCGTCCGGCGCTCTCACGACGTCTCGCGTCCGCGTTCGGCCCGCCGACCGCTCACGCCCCGACCACGAGCGGAATCGGGGTGAACGAGAGCACGCCGAGCACGAGCGTGAGGAGTCCGAGCGCCCAGCGACCCTTCCCCACGGGTGACCTGTCGAGCGGCGTCACGCCGCTGACCCGGCCGAAGATGAGGGCGATGAAGCCCCACAACACCCAGATGCCCACCGCCTGCCCTCCCTCGAACACGTAGAGGTAGCCCGCGAGGCCGAACAGCGCGACGGGGACGAGCTGTTGGACCCTGGAGAGCGCGTCGCCGACGAGCGCGCGGGTGACGTGCGCGCCGTCGAGTTGGCCCACCGGGAGGAGGTTGAGGAAGGTGACGAACGCGCCGACCCACCCGCCGACGACGACGGGGTTGACCACCACTCCCGGCTCCGCGTACGAGAGGGGTTGACCGACCGCCCACGCCACCAGCTGGATGAGCGGCGGATAGCCGAGTTGGACCTGCGTCGCGGCCGTCGCCGCCGCACCCCCGCCGACCATCGAAGCGGTCTGGATCGGCGGCAGTGACACGCCCACGGCCGTGACGACGACGGTCGCGACCAGTCCGGCGAGCGGGCCGGCGACGCCGATGTCGAACAGCGCGCGACGGCTGGGGATGTGGTCGTTCATCCGGATGACCGCGCCGAGCGTCCCGAGCAGCGTGGGAACGGGGATGAAGTAGGGGAGCGACGCCTCAACGTCGTGGTATCGGCTCATGACGTAGTGGCCGAGTTCGTGTATCGCGAGCACGCCGAGGACCGACGCGGCGAACGGCCACGCCTCGACAGCCCGGAGCGGCGTCTCGGTTATCGGGATGCCGTACCAGCCTGCCCCCGCCAGCAGCGTCGTGACGACAGTGGCGACGAACAGGGCGACGTTCGTCCACGGGACGCCGTCGACGCCGGGAGAGCGCCTCTCGGCGACGAGGACGTGCTCGCCCAGCGTCCGCTCGACGCGGACGCGGTAGCCGCGCTCGCGGAAGGCCGGGGCGAGTCGCTGGACCACGGCCTCCTGTGGGGCCAGCGGCTCGCCGTAGTATCTGATCTCGTCGTCGTCGACGCTCACTTCGTAGACGTGGAAGTAGTCGGTGAACGCCTCCGGGGCGGGCGCGTTCGCCGGCAGCGTCTCCATCACGCGCGCTAGGGACCGCGCAGGTATAGGGGTTGTCGTCGGATGTGACGCCCTCGCTCCAGGGTCGAACCCTTTTACGCCCCTCCCCCTCTGTATGGGGTATGAAGCGGCTGCTCTCGAGTATCGGCATCGGTGCGGCGACCGTCGATACGGTCCTTTCGCAGGCGGCTGTCCGCCCCGGCGAGCAGGTCGAACTCGCCGTCGACCTCGCCGGCGGCGACGTCGCCCAGCGCATCGACGGGCTCTACTTCACCCTGAAGGCCGAGTCCGGCGGTGACGAGTGGGTCGTCGACCGGTACAGCTTCGACGGCTCGTTCGTCATCGAACCCGGCGAGGAGCGGACCGAGCCGGTGAGCATCTTCGTCCCGTCGTGGACGCCGATCACGCGCGGCGGTCCGCGGGTCTGGCTGGAGACGGGCTTGGAGATCGACTGGGCCGTCGACCCGACCGACACCGACGACGTCGTGGTCGAACCCGGCTCGTACGTCGCGGCGCTATTCGAGGCCGCCGCCGACCTCGGCTTCGAGTTCGCCTCCTCGACGATGGAGGAGACGCCGTGGCTCGACGACCGGCCGTTCGCTCAGCGTCTCGTCTTCACGCCGGGAGAACGCTTCGAGCGCCAGGTGGAGGCGCTCGTCCTCACGACCATCCCGCGCGACGACGACCTCCGACTCTACATCCAGGTGGACACGCGCGACCAGGTCGCCGACGCGGTCGGCCAGGACTTCAACGAGCAGGAACTGTCGGTGACGGTCACCTACGCCAACCCGGAGATGATCGCCCGCCGAATCACCTCGACCATCGACGAGTTCACGTAGTTCGAAGTATCTCCATCGAACCTTCGATTCGAAGGTTTTCTCTCCGCTCGACCGAACTTCGTGAACAGCAACTGCATTGAGTCACGCGCGCGTATCTCTTCGTGCAGTCTGGGAGTTCGACGCAACAGAGGTGAAGACACGTGACAACGACAACGAACGCACGAATCGTGACCGTCGTCCTCGCCGCGCTCGCGGTCGTCGTCCTCCTGCCGCTCCTGTTCGTGGGCGGTGGGATGATGGGGACGGGTCCGATGGGCTCGGGGCCGATGGGTTTCGGCCCGATGATGGGCGGCCAGGGGGGGATGTGGACCGCCGGGACGGCACCCGGCTGGCTACTCGTCGTCAACGTCGTGCTGCGACTGGCGTTCCTCGCGCTCGTCGCCGTCGGGGGGTACCTGCTCTACCGAGCGCTGACCCGCGACGCCGACGAGGACGACGCGCTCGCCGAGTTGCGGCTGGCGTACGCCCGCGGTGACCTCGACGACGACGAGTACGAACGACGACGCGAGGTGCTCGAGCGCGAGTGACCGCGTGACGGTCGTTCGGGGCCGTCTGCGGCGACCCCCGTCCGCTCACGGGACCCACCGTGTCCCCCTCCTCGTCGCCCACTGTGAGTAATGTCACCATTTATCATTGAGGAGCGACAATAGAGTCGACCATGAGCAGTGAGACCTCCGAGGCCGACACGGTGGCGCTCGAACAACCCGGAATCGCCGAACTCGGGCTTCCCATCTCGGCGAAGGTCGTGCTCGCCTCGATGGCCGGCGGGTTGGTCGGGACGGTGTTGATGCTCCCCGTGCTGGTGGGGATTCCACAGGCACTGGGGCTCTTTCGGACCGAACCGATCACCCAGTTCGCCGGCTTCGCGGCCTTCTTCGGCATCGAGCCGACGGCCATGCTCGGGATGGTCGTCTTCGGCCTCGGCGGGACGTTCGTCCTGCCGCTGATCTTCCTCGTCGTCGGGTCGTTCCTCCCGCCGCGCGAGCCCCGGTACCTGCGCGGGATGACGTTCGCGACGTTCTTCTGGACCGGGTTCGCCCCGGCGTTCTGGCCGGGGACGGGTGCGCTCGCCATCGGCGTCTTCCTCGTCGTCTCGCTCCTGGCCCACTGGGTGTACGGTGCGGCACTCGGCTACGTCATCCACCGGACGACCGGTATCCCTCAACACGAAGTGTAGCCCCGGCACCGCCCGCTGTCGCCCTTCTCGCCGATTCTCGTCCCCCTAGTCGTCCCGAAACCGCTAAGTATAGACCTAATGATTATTATTGAAGGTTGTGTGTTACCAATGTCCATGCTCGTCCCACACGGTTTGGCTGGACTCCTCGCACAGTCCGGGCTCGTCCCCCGCGGCACGCGGGTGTTCGTCTTCGAGCGCATCTTCGCCGTGTTCCTCGTCCTCGGCACGCTCGTCGGGGTGGTGGTCATCGGCTATATGCTGTACAACGCGTACAAGTACCGCGACGACGGGCAGGAACCGACCGACGCCGACCGGCCGGCTCTGGGTGAACTCCCGACGGGCGGCGGGAAGGGGAAGAAGCTCTTCACGTCGTTCGCCCTGAGCGCCGTCGTCGTCATCTCGCTCGTCGCCTGGACGTACGGCACGCTTCTCTACGTCGAGGAAGGCCCGTCACAGGCCGAGTCGCTGGAGATCGACGTCGAGGGGTATCAGTTCGGCTGGCGCTTCACTTACCCCAACGGACACGTCGAGGACTCGACGGCCGGCGGCGTCCTGCGCGTCCCCGAGGACCGGGCGGTCCGGTTGCGCGTGACCTCCGCCGACGTCTTCCACAACTTCGGCATCCCCGAGCAGAAGGTCAAGACCGACGCCATCCCCGGACAGACCTCCGAGACCTGGTTCCAGGCCGAGGAGACGGGCACGTACACGGCAAACTGTTACGAACTCTGCGGGGCCGGCCACTCGTACATGACCGCCCAGGTGGTCGTGATGGAACCGGACGAGTACCGCGAGTGGTACGAGAATCTCAACGAGAGCGCATCATGAGTGAACACGAACCCGACGCGAACACGGACGACAGAAAAGCGACAGACGGTGGACAGACCGACGGCGGCACCGTGAGCGGGGGCGGCGAACTCGCGGTGCCCGGGGCCGAGGCGGGCCACGACGACGCACACGACCACGAGTTCCCGGGAACCCACTCGATAAAACGGTGGCTCGTCACGACCAACCACAAGGACATCGGCATCCTCTACGTGGTCACCTCGCTGTTCTTCCTCGTCCTGGGAGGGGTTCTCGCGTGGCTGATGCGTATCCAGCTGTGGGCACCCCGGGCGGCGACCGAGACCGTCATCAGCGCGGGCGCGTACAACCAGGCGGTCTCGGCGCACGGCCTGCTGATGGTCTTCTGGTTCCTCTCCCCGTTCGCCTTCGGCTTCGCGAACTACGTCGTTCCGCTACAGATCGGCGCGAAGGACCTCGCGTTCCCCCGGCTGAACGCGCTCAGCTACTGGCTCTATCTCGCCTCGGGGCTCCTCTTCATGGTCTCGTTCTTCCAGGGCGGCACCTTCGCGGGCGGGTGGACGATGTACGCGCCGCTCAACGTCCCGACGTTCACCCCCGACGTGGGCGCATCGACGGCAGTGCTGGCGCTCACGCTCTTCGTCGCGAGCGTCACCGTCTCGTCGGTGAACTTCCTGACGACCATGCACCGCATGCGGGCGAAGGGGCTGACCCTCCGGAACCTCCCGCTCTTCACGTGGTCTATTCTCCTGACCGTCTGGATGATGCTCTTCGCCTTCGCCGCCTTGCTCGCGGCGCTCGTCATCCTCTCGTCGGACCGACTGCTGGGAACGACCTACTTCGCCATGGAGTCGCCCGCGGGCTCGCTCCTGTGGACGCACCTGTTCTGGTTCTTCGGACATCCGGAGGTGTACATCGTCTTCTTCCCGGCGCTGGGCGTGATGGCCGAGTGTTTCCAGACCTTCACGGGGAGACGCATCGTCGGCCGCAAGTGGTTCATCGCGGCGATGGTGCTCGTGGCCCTGCAGTCGTTCGTCGTCTGGATGCACCACATGTTCCTCACGACGATCAACCTCCAGATCAAGACGCTCTTCATGATCACCACCATCGGCATCTCGCTCCCGTTCGACCTGATGGTGTTCGCGCTCATCTACACCATGCTCAAGGGGCGGATTCGCTTCACCACTCCCTTCCTGTTCTCGTTCGGTGCCCTGCTGTTGTTCATCATCGGCGGCATCACCGGCGTCTTCCTCGGTGCCGTGGTGCTCGACTACGAGTTCAGAGGCACGTACTGGGTGGTCGCGCACTTCCACTACGTGATGGTCGGCGGCATCACGGCACTCGTCGGTGGCCTGTACTACTGGTTCCCGAAGATGACGGGACGGATGTACGACGAGTTCCTGGGGAAACTTCACTTCGGCGTCTACTTCGTCGGGTTCAACCTCCTGTACTTCCCGCTGTTCGTCGCGTGGGAAACCCCCAGACGGGTGTTCGACTACGCACCCGGTCTCGAACCGTGGCACAAGGTCGCGACCGTCGGGGCGTTCGTCCTCGGCCTGTCGTTCCTCATCATGTTCTACAACCTGGGCAAGAGCGCGTTCTCGGGCGAACCGGCCGACGGTAACCCCTGGGAGTACGCCACGACGGCCGAGTGGGCCGTCTCCTCGCCGCCCATCCTGGAGAACTTCCCCGGGATGCCCACGTACGAGAACGGGAAACTGGAGTTCCTGCGGTCTTCCTCCTCGTCCGGGGCGGGCGCACAGACCGACGGCGGACTCGCCGCAGGAGCGAGCTCGGCGCTGATTCCCGTCCGCGAGGTCGAGACCGCCGAGGACGACTTCCACGCGGACCACGCGAGCGTCTGGCCGCTCGTCCTCAGCGTGGGGCTGTTCTTCCTCTTCCTCGGGCTCTCCGGCGTCCAGGACGCCTCGTTCGGCGAGGGAATGATGGCGAACGTCTACATGGCCTCGGCGGCCCTCGGCGGCGCCCTCACCGTCGGCTCGTTGCTCTCGTGGGGGCTCGAACCCTTCACGGCGTTCCCCGGCGGTGAAGGGGAGGCGTGGCCGTTCGACGGCGTCGAGAACGGCAAGGTCGGGATGTGGATATTCCTGGCCAGCGACGTCGTCCTCTTCGGCGGCTTCATCGGCGCGTACGTCTTCACCCGGGTGGCCTTCGGCTGGACCGCCTGGGAACCGGTCCCCACCAACCCCATCCCGGGGCTGATGAACACCTACCTCCTGTTGACGAGCAGTTTCACGGTCGTCCTCGCGCTCGTCGCCGCGGAGAAGAAACACCGGTGGGGGGTCGTCGCGAGCCTCGTGACGACGTTCCTCCTCGGCGTGGGCTTCCTCGTCAACAAGGGCATCGAGTGGAACCACCTGTTCCACGAGGGGTTGTGGCTGTCGACGAACGCCCGCACGTCGACGTTCTTCCTCACGACGGGGCTGCACGCGGCGCACGTCGTCGTCGGCCTGTTCATCGCCCTCTTCCTCGTCGCCCGCGCCTGGCGGGGCGCGTACCTGGAGGACAACCGCTCGCTGGAGTACTTCGGCCTCTACTGGCACTTCGTCGACATCGTCTGGCTGTTCTTGTTCCCGCTCTTCTACATCCTGTGAGGTGACCACACAATGACATCAACCAAACTGTACACGGTGATATTCGCGGTGTTGTTCGTCTCGGCGACGGTACAGGTCCTCGTCGAGTTCGCCGGCCTCGCCTACTGGACGGCGTTCGGTCTCATCATGGTGCTGTCGGCCGTGAAGGCCGTCATCGTCGCGGCGTACTTCCAGCACCTGCGGTGGGAGCCCCGTTCGATTACCTACCTCGTCGGCATCGGCCTCGCGGCGGCGCTGGCGCTCACGCTCGCCGCGTCGTACTCCATTCTCTGACGCGCGAGTCGTCCGCGCGCCGTCTTGCCGACGCGGTCCTGTCCCGCCCGAACCACAGCACCGACCGGCGCAATCAGTCGACGCTGGACGACACGACGCTCGAACACACACCCCGACCGGCGCAATCAGTCGTCGCTGGGCTGCCCGCGCCTGCGGGCAGTCGACCCCGCTACGACCTCCGCTCCGACGAACCGGTCGTGCCGGTACTGGCACGGCTCACAGAAGAACTGCGCGAGACCAGCCGGTTGTGTCCCGCTGAACAGCATCTCGGTACCACACGAGGGACAGTCCTCCGGGGCGATTTCCGAAGGACGCTCAGGAACAATCATTATAGACTCTGTAGGGTAGCCGTTGCCCTGGGGACACATAACGGTTTCCGATTGTGCAAAACCCGCTCCGACGGACGGCGCTTACGCGTCGATGAGTCGGTCGTACCGGTAGTCACACACCTCACAGAAGAACTGCGCGAGGCCCGCTGGCTGCGTTCCGCTGAACAGCATCTCGGTGTCGCACGAGGGACAGTACTCCGCAGAGACCGACGAGGGACGTTCGAGTGTAACCATCAAATATGCTACCGTGTCACACTTCATCTAGTCACGTATAAACGTTCGCCCTACTGGAAAAAATAGTCGACGCGGACGTCCGTGTGTTCGACGGGCCCAGGCAGGAACGGCCTACCGGTCGATGAGCGTGTCGTGTCGGTAGTCGCACACCTCACAGAAGAACTGCGCGAGACCAGCCGGTTGGGTACCACTGAACAGCATCTCCGTGTCACAGGACGGGCAGTGTTTGGGGGGGATTCCCGCAGGCCGTTCTAACTTCATGTGTGGTATCGTCTTGCAAGTTCGTATATTAAATTCTATCCATCTCGCGTAGTATTATCTCACTGGAGTATAGATTTTGAACTGAAACGTTCTCGGGAAAACGTGTGTTCGGTCGGCTCGTGCTCCGGGCGAGGATTGAAACCGTCTGCGCACGACGCGGCGGTATGGACGAGACGGTCGAGGCGGCCGAGTCGACGTCTGGCGGCCGAGCGGGACTGGACCGCACCGCGCTCGGCTACGCCCTCCTGTTCTCGGTTCCGGTCTGGGTCGGCATCACGGTGATGATGCTGAAGGTGACGGGTGGCCGACCCCTCGCGCTCGTCCTCGCGCCGGGGCTCGTGGTCGGTGGCGCGGTCTTCGCGTTCGTCGTCCTCGCCACGCGCGGCGGGTACGCGACGGAGTGAACGGGACCGCGCCGAACGTTTATTATGGCTCATGGTATCATTTACCATATGGCCGAGACCGTCTTCGTCCCGCTCGTCGGCGCGACAGCGGGGGCAATCGGGCTGGTGACCGTCCTCTTCGCGCTGTACAGTCGGCGCCGCCCCGCCGTGATGCGAGGTCCGCTCGCTGCCGGCGTCGCCATCCTCACCATCGTCGCCGGCGTGGGCGTCCTCCTGGTCGGCGAGGCGGCCCACGGTGCCGGGATGCTCGTCTACGTGGGCGGCGTCGTCGCGCTCGTCGGCGTCGCTCTCCTCACCGGCATCGTCGCGATGGTCCCCCACCCCGACGGTGAGGTGGAGTCCGCTCACTGACGAGCGTCCGTCGGTCCGTTCTCTCGCACCTCGGTGACCCCCTCGTTCGAACGCTCACCCGGCGATGCTGAACGCCACGATCGAGGAGATGACGAACGCCGCGTAGAGCGCACCCAGCGCGAACAGCACCTTCAGGTGGTAGATGAACAGGTCGTCCGACTCCTCGTCACGCACGCGCTCGTAGGCCTCGCGCTCGCGCGCCGCCGCCCGGTCGGGGTGGGCTTCGACGACGTGCAGTACCTGAAAGCGTTCGCGGCGGAACGGCCGCTCGCAGTACGGACAGGTCGCTTTGGGGGTCTCCCCGTCCGGAACGGCGGTCTCGGGATGGACGCGTCGGGACGTGGTCATGGGTGTCTCTCGTGATGTCAGGTGACGGGTGCGGTGAACGGCTGGGCGACGATCCAGAGGCTCGTCATCGTGTAGACGACCATCACGACGACGAACGGGTACTGACTGCGGATGGGCTGGAGGCGTCCCGAGAAGAGTTCGAACGCGCGAGCGTGCGCGACCCAGACGGCCAGCAGGTGTCCGGCGACGACGAAGCCCAGTTGGAGGCTCCCGAACCACCCCGGCAGCGAGAGGAGCGGGACGCTCACGGGGGCCGCCAGGGGTGCGCTGAGAAGCGTCCCGAGCGCCGGCGCGAGCGAGAGGAAGTACCCGAGGAAGTGCGCGACGTGGTAGCCCGCGGCGATGGGGACGAGCGCGGGGGCGAACCAGCCGGCGACGAATCGGGTGGTGACGTACGTCTCGGCGGTCTGGCTCACGAACCGCGTCGAGACCCGATAGACGGACAGGAAGAGCCCGAAACCGACGACGGCAGTGACGAGGTGGGTGAGAAGCGGCGGCACCACGACCGAGAGCGCGCGCACGACGCCGTTCCACGCGGGCGTCGAGACGAGGCCGTCGTACGTCGTCACCCAGAGGAGCGCGACGACGAACGCGACGTCGTCGCGTCCCATCGCACCCGGGTATCGGACGAGTGCGGTCCCCGGGAGCGACAGCGTCGCGTCGGTGGCCCCGTCCTCGCGTCGCCCCGTCGACGGTGTCGGCTCCGTCGATGCTTCGACCGTGTCGCGCCCGCCCGCCCCCTCCTGCTCGCCGACCGCGACGCCACCGTCGTGTCTCGGTTGCGGGGACGCGCGAGCGGCCGGCGGCACGTCGAACCCTGCGCGTCGGAGCGGTGCCATGAGGCCGTAGAGTCGGAACACGCGTGCGATGGGGTCGACGCGGTCGAACCACGCGCCGCCGTACAGGGCAGTCCCGGCGAGCGTGACGACGGTGTAGCCGGCGACGACGGCGACGAGCGTCGTCGGACGTTCGCCGACGGGGCTGACGACTTCGAGCCAGACCAGCGCGAGGAGGCCGGCGACGCTCGGCCACGCCCCCACCGACGCCGGAAGCGTCCGTGTCCCGGAAGCGCCCCCCAGGACCGACCCGCGCAGCCGTTCGAGGAGCGACGAGAGCGTTCGCCAGGGGTTCAACAGCGGCCAGCTGTCGGCGACGAGGTACGTCGACATGGTGTAGCCGGCCCACCAGCCGACCCAGACCGTGAGGACCGCGAGGTTCAACAGCGGGTCCCGGGGGCCGAGGAGGCCGACGACGAGGACGACGAGCAGGCCGCCGACGCCGACGCCTCGAACGACGGGCACGAGCGAGCGAAGTCCCCCCACGGGGAGCGCGAGTCGCCGGTCGTTGACCTCCCGGATGGTCTCGTGGTCGGTCACGAGCGTCGCGAAGAGGAAGGAGGCGGCGACGACGCCCCCGCCGGTGACGAGGACGAGCCAGAACGGGGCCTGCGCGGAGCGGAGCGCGCCGCTGAGCGACCCCGCGTGTGCCAGTGCCGGCCGGGCGAAGCCGGCACAGAGCACGAGGCACCCGACGAGGACGCCGACGGTGCGTGCGTGGACGGTGCGTCGAACTGCTGTCATCGGTCGAGTGGAACGGTGTTCACGACGCGTCACCGAGGGTCGGCCGGAGGGTGAGCAGGAGGACGCTCCCGACGAAGACGGCCGTCGAGAGGTCCACCGAGAGCGTCGACAGCGCGGCGAAGCCGGCGGCCCCGCCGGCGAGACCAGCCGAGAGCGACCCCACGATGGGCAGCGTACAGCTCAGACACGACCCGAGGCCGAGGACGCCCGAGACGACGGCACCGGTGAGGTCACAGAGAGCGGCGTACACCAGATACGACAGCGCGAGGTAGCCGATGACGCGGAAGGGGACGAGGTTCACCGTCAGCACCGACCCGGCGTAGCCGACCCGCGGACCCCACCCCGGCGTGGTCATCGCCACCTGGAGGCCGTGGACGTGCGCGTGGCTGTGACCGTGTCCCGTCGCGCCGACGAGGCCCGCGAAGTCGACGCTCACGAGCCCCGCGAGGACGGCGAGCACGAGGAAGTAGCCGGCCGCGAGGAGGCCGGCGGCGACCTGTACGCGGCGACTCGTGGGTCGAGGCGTGACGTGGACGACACCCACCACGCCCGCGTTGATCCAGACGAACGGGTAGAGGACGTATCGAAGCGACTGCACGTCGGTGTTCGAGAGCAGCAGGTAGCCGCCGAGGCCGACGGTCTCGACGGTGACGAGAAGCGTGAGCCACCACAGCTCGGGTCGACGAAGCCAGTCTCCCCCCGTAGAGACGCGCGTCTGGTGTCGCATCTCGGGCGGCTCAGAACAGCCCCATGAGTTTGACGACGACGATCAGGATGAACGCGAGCCCGAGGACCCACGACCCGAGCGCGGCGGCGGCGGCGTTCCCGAGGCCGCGCCCCTTCGCCGCGATGAACGTCCCGAAGAAGAGGTAGCCGACGGCCACCAGTCCGCCGCCGACCAGGAGGACCAAGCCACCCAACTGGACCGCGGACTCGGAGACGCCGCCACCGACGAACGCGACTGTCGCCCCGCCGAAGACGGCGACCGCCGCGACGAACGCGAGCACCCACACGGTCGGGTTCTCCGCCAACGCGGTCACGCTCGACCGCCCCCGCTCCGGGGCCGCCCCGAGCGGTGCGGGCGTGTACTGTCGCCACCCGCGGCCGCTCAGGAACACGACCGTCGCGACGAGTACCACCCCGGTCAGGACGCTGATGAGGACCATCGATTGTGCCATGTAAACAACCCTCTATAACGATTGATTATTCAATACCAGGATATAAATCGTTCGGCGAAGGCGCGCCGACGCCGTCCTCGACTGACGATGCAGCCGTCCCCGCGTCGGTGGCGTGGTCTCCCCTGTCTCCGTCGCGACACCGTACGGCCGCGCGTGAGGTGTACTGGAGCATATATATGCGCGGCACTCGTACCCACGGCACTGTGCACGCGGAACGCCCTGGCTCCGGTGACGCGCGGCCGCACGGAGCGCTACGATGAGTGTTGCGACGACCCGCTCGCTCCTCGACGTGCTCACGGACCTCTTCTTCGTCTTCGACGCGGACAGCCGGCTCGTCGAGTGGAACGAGGCCGCCGTCGAGGTAACCGGATACACCGACGCCGAACTCCGTTCGATGACACCGGCCGAGTTCTTCGAGGGAACCGACGTCGAGGCCGTCGAGCGTGCGATTCAGGAGGTTCTCGAGACGGGCGAGGCGACCGTCGAAGCGGCGCTCCTCACTGCCGACGGCGAACGGATCCCCTACGAGTTCAGCGTGTCGAAGCTGACGGACGAGCGGGGCGTCCCCATCGGGTTCGCGGGAATCGGTCGCGACTTCACCGAGGAACGACGAGAGCGCGAGCGGCTGCACCGCCGCGAGCAGACGCTGCGTGCGATGCACGAGATCATCGCCGACCGCGACTGCCCCTTCACCGAGCAGGTCGAGGCGCTGCTCGAACTCGGACGCGCGGTCCTCGGGGCCGAGTACGGGACGCTCTCGCGGATTCGTGGCGAGGCGTACCACTTCGAGGTGGTGAGTGCGGACGACGACGCCATCGAGGCCGGCGACGTCGTCCCCGTCTCCGCGACGAACTGCGAACTCGTCGCCACGAGGGCCGAGACGCTCGTCGCCAGCGACGTCGCCCGTGACGTCCCCGGCGGGGCCGAGCGGGCCGGTTACACGGAGTGGGGAATCAGTCGGTATCTGGGCGCGCCCGTCTTCGTCGACGACGAGGTGTACGGGACGCTCTGTGTGTACGGGACGACGCCCGACAGCGTACAGTTCTCCGAGTGGGAGGTGACACTTATCGACCTGATGAGCCGGTGGGTCAGCTACGAACTCCAGCGGCAGTCGGCCAGTGAGCGCCTCCAGCGACAGAACGAGACACTGGACCGGTTCGCGTCGATGGTCTCTCACGACCTTCGCAACCCGCTGAACGTCATGCAGGGCTCGCTCGACCTCGCCGAGGAGACGGGCGAGCCCGAACAGTTCGACCGGTGCCGCCGCGCGATCGACCGCATGGACACGCTCGTCGCCGACCTCCTCGTCCTCGCCCGCGCGGGGATGGAACTCGGCGAGACGACGGCGGTCGACCTCGGCATGCTCGCGACACGCTGTTGGGAGACGGTTCCGACGTCTCACGCCACGCTCTGCGTCGAGACGGCGGCCGTCGTTCGCGCCGACGAGACGCGTCTCCAGCAGCTGCTGGAGAACCTCTTTCGGAACGCGGTCGAGCACGGCACCACGAGCGACCAGGCCAGCGTCCCCCTCACCGTCACCGTCGGCGACCTCGACGAGGGCTTCTTCGTCGCCGACGACGGCCCCGGCGTTCCGCCCGACGAACGCGACCACGTGTTCGAGAGCGGCTACTCGTCACGGCGTGAGGGGACGGGGCTCGGCCTCGACATCGTCGAGCGCATCGCCACCGTCCACGGCTGGGACGTGACGCTCACCGACAGCGCCGACGGCGGTGCCCGGTTCGAGTTCACCGGTGTGACTCGCGCCACGGGCGGGTGACTCGGCTCGCTCGCGGTTTCGGGTTCGTCACGAGCGGACGTCGACGCCCGTGAACTCGAAGCGCGCACCTCCCGTGTCGCTCTCCGTCGCCGTGACCGTCCACCCGTGGGCTTCGACGATACGGCGGACGATGGTCAGCCCGAATCCCGTCCCCCCGGCCGACGACTCGTGTCCCGGCTCGAACACGGTCGCACGCTCCGCTGTGGGGATGCTGGGGCCGTCGTCGGCGACGTAGATGCCGTCGTCACCCAGGCGGCCGACGCGGACGGTCACGGTCGGCCCACCGTGTTCGACGCTGTTGCTGAACAGGTTCTCGAAGACGTGTCCGAGTCGGTCCCTGTCGCCGTGGAGCGTGAACTCGTCTTCGATGTCGAGGGTCGCCTCCGCCACGTCCACCGTCCCCCAGCACCTCTCAGACGCTCGTTTCCAGGTGGTCCGCTCGTGGCCGACCGAAAAACGCCGCGGCAGCGTCGTTGACGTACGGACACACGAAGTCCGTGTCCAGCGCGACGACCCCGTCCCTGACGCGTTCGAGCGCGTCAGGCGTGCGAGGACCTGTCCGGACGAGTCCTCTCCACTCGTATCGTGCGTTGTTCACACGCGATGATAACGTTCGGTGAACCCGAATGACACGACCGGGGTCGTCCGGGCTCCCCGTGCGTCGTTCGTGCGTCTGACGGATGTTCAAGTACCGGTGGGCGCTACTGACGGACACGCGTTCTGGACGCGACACGACAGACGATGGGCATCCTCACACGACTCAAATCCTTCCTGTTTCCGGACTCGGCACCGGCGGTCATCGGACTGTACGGGCCGCCGAACGCCGGGAAGACGACGCTCGCGAACTGTATCGCCACCGACTGGGCCGACGTCACCGTCGGCGAGGCGAGCGAGGTCCCCCACGAGACCCAGCGCGCACAGCGCGCCGAGGGAATCGAGATCGACCACGAGGAGGGGAGCGTCACCGTCAGCGTGGTCGACACGCCTGGCGTCGCGACGGAGGTCGACCACGCCGCCTTCTTCGACCACGGCCTCGACGACGAGGCGGCACAGGCACGCGCCCGCGGTGCGACCCGTGGCATCGGCGAGTCGATGCGAACCCTCCGCGAGGAGGTCGGTGGCGTCGTCTACGTCCTCGACGCGACGCAGGACCCACGCGCCCAGGTCAACGACATGCTTCTCGGTATCGTCGAGAACCAGGGGCTCCCCGTGGTCCTGGTCGCGAACAAAGTCGACCACGCCGACGCCGACGCCGAGGCCGTGGCCGACGCGTTCCCCCGACACGACGTCGTCCCCGTCTCGGGACTCACCGGCGAGAACACCGACGCGCTCTACGCGGCACTCGCGAAGCGGTTCGGCTGAGACCGTCGCGGCCACCCCGGCCGGGTGTGTCCGGGTGTCGCTCCCCGCCGTGCAGGCGGGCGGCGACAGCCGGCTGAAACGTAGTGGACTCGTCTCCCCCCGCTCCCACCACGTTCGAACGGTGCCGACGGACGGTGATGAGATGGCGGGTTTCGCATGCACTCCGTTTAAGAGTCCGTCGCGTCGGCGACCGTGTTCTCGACGAGGGTGTGCAGACCGCGAGTGAGTCGCCGCGAGAACGACTGCCGCGAGACGTCGACGTGTGCGGCGAGTTCCGTCAGGTTCACGCGTCTGGGGACGTCGAAGTATCCCTCCTCGAACGCGAGCGTGAGCGCATCACGCTGTTTCTCGGTCAGCCCGAACCCGTTGCCGGTGTCGTCGAGTGCCGCGTACAACGCTCGTATCTCCGTGTCGACGCCTCGTTCGCCACACGCCTCGTAGAACGCCTGCACCGCGTCCCTGCTGGGGAACCGCATCCGGAGCTCCCATCCCTCGTCCGTGCCGACTGCGTCGAGGAGTCGCCCGCCGAGTTCGATCCAGCGGTGGTGGACCGAGAACTCGGCCGCGCCGTCGCTGAACCGCACGCGGTAGAGGGCGCGGCCGGACTCGACCGCCAGCTGGTGGTACTCGCGGATGGTCCAGTCGTCGTCCAGCGCTGTCTCGAACGCGTCGAGAGCGGGACCGACGACCCAGACGAGCATCTGTATCGTCCCGTCTTCGAGGAGGTTCTGCGAGTCGACCGTTAGTTCGGCCTCGGGACATCGCTCGAACGTCCCGACAAAGACGGGTGAGTGCAGGGTGAGTTCCACGATGAGCACACCGTCTGAGAGGCGACGAGACCGCTTAACCGAGTCGCCCATCTCGTCCCGCCCTTCCCCGTGACGGCAGCCTGCGGCGGCTGTTTCCCGGAGGTGGTCGGAGACGGCACCACGTCGACAAGCCTCCGCAGCCCAGCGCGAGACACAGCCGTTATGATGCCGGTGGACGGACGCCGACACGTCGTGCCCTCCACCAGCCCGCACGCGTCGCTGACGACGGAGACGCACCGGCTCCCCGACGACCGAACGCTCGCGTACGCCGTCGCCGGCGACCCGACCGGCGCTCCGGTGCTCGTCCACCACGGGACGCCCGGCTCTCGGCTGTTCGCGGCGCTTCTGGCCGACACCGCCCACGCGGTCGGCGCACGCCTCGTCGTCCCCGACCGCCCCGGCTACGGGCAGTCGTCGCCGCCACCGACCGGCTGGGACTGGGCGGACTGGCGAGCGGACTGTACGGCGCTGCTCGACGCCGAGTCGCTCGACACCGTCTCGACGCTCGGGTTCTCCGGCGGCGGGCCCTTCGCGCTCGCGGCCGCCCGAAGCGACCGGGTGACGCGGGTCGGTCTCGTCGGGACCGTCGTCCCACCGTTCGAGGGCGGCCTCGCGACGCTCGCGCGGGTGCCGTTCGCCCTCCGGCTCGTCTTCGGCGTCTCGGCCGTGCTCGCCGCCGTCGCGGGCCCGGACCTCGTCGTCGGCCAGTACACCGACCGAGACGTCACCGACGGCGTCGCCGAGGCGGTCGGCGTGGAGTTCGACGAGGCGCTCCGTCAGAGGGCGCGAGCCCCCGCCCGCGAGAACCGGCTGTTCGCGACGAACCGCGTCGCGTCGCTCCCCGACGTGTCGCTCCGTGCGTGGCACGGGACACGGGACGAGAACGCCCCGCTCGAACCTGTCGCGGAAGCCGTCCGCGCGGTGGACGGGACGCTCCGGACGCTCCCTGCCGACCACCTCGGGACCCTCCTCGACTGCCGTGTCGACGCCCTGCGGTGGCTCGTCGGCGACGAGCACGCGGCCGAGTAAGAGTCGCGATTCTCGCACGTTCGCCCGCTCGAACCTCGCTTCTCGTACCTCGCACTCCTCACACCTCGCACCTCACGACGTCGACCCGCGGTCCTCGTGGCCGTCGGCCGGCAGGGGCGTCGGAATTATATATGATATGTGTTGTCTAGTACCATATGGCCCAGATTCACACCTCGGAGGAGGTCGAACTGGGGGAACACGGCGCTCCTCTGTGCGACTGTGGGGCCGAGATGGAGCTGTTCATCTCCGGGACGCGACGGACGGGCGGGCTGTTCAGCCCGCACGTCGAGTACCGACTCTTCACCTGTCCGCAGTGTGGCGACGGCTGTCGGCTCGAGCGCGAGAAGGGCGAGACGGAGTGGCACCCGCTGACCCACTGACCGGGGCGGGTCACCCCACTGAAGCGCCGCTCGTCGAAGCACCGCTCGCCGGAGCACCTCCCGCCGGCCGTCTCGTCCTCACCGCCACACGAGCAGCGCCGCCACGAGGAGACACCCCGCGAGGCTCCCGAACGCGACGGCGTAGCCCGCGTACGTCGCGACGATACCGACGTAGGCGGGGCCGACGGCGCTCGCCGCGAGGAAGAGCGCTCGCGCCGCGCCGAGGTCCGCACCCATCCCGCCGTCGGGTGCTGCGTCCATCACGATGGCGTCCGCGAGCGGGAACTGCGTCTTGTAGCCGATGGCGAGGACGAGCGTGGTCACCCAGGTCAGGACGGTGGACTCGACGAAGACGAGCGTCACGAGCGCCAGCGCCGCCACGCCGAGTCCGGCGGCGGCGACGTCCTGCCGTCGGAAGCGATCCGAGAGGTCGCCCGCGAGGGGCTTGACACCGAATCCGACGGCGAAGACGACGGCGAACGCCACCGAGGCGAGGCTCGCGGAGAACCCCTTCGCCCCCGCGAGATACGTCGGGAAGAAGGTGATGAAGCCGCCGACCATGAAATAAAACAGGGCGTACGCGACGAGCGTCCGGCGCTGGCCGCTGGAGGCGACGAGCCGCCGGACCGTCGTCGCGAGTTCGAGGTCGGTGCGCTCGACCCGATACGGCTCGTCGGTCCACCGCACGAACAGCAGGGTCACGAGGCCGAGCGCGACGGCGATGGGAACGAACGGCGCGTGCCACGTCGCCGACGACAGGACGACCACCGCGACGCCAGAGGCGAGGAGGCCGCCGACGTCGGTGCCAGCGGCAAACACACCCAGCGCCCGCCCGCGCCGCTCGACGTAGCGGTCCGACACCAGCGCCCGCGAGGGGATGGCGAAGAGCCCCTTGCCGAGGCCGACGACGACACACGCGACGACGAAGAGGAGGTACGACGCGGCCACCCCGTAGAGGAGGAAGCCCCCGACGAGGACTCCGAGCCCAGGGACGATGAGGGTGGTCCGCGTCCACCGGTCCGAGAGCCGTCCGCTCGGATACTGTGCGACCGCGTAGACGCCCCCGAGCGCCGTGAACGCGAGCCCCGCCGTCGCCTCCGTGATTCCGAGGTCGGTGATGATGGTCGGGAGGAGCGGCGAGAGGACGAACCGACCGGCCTGGAGGACCGCCCAGCCGACAGAGAGCGTCATGAGCAGTCGGCCGGCCTGCCCACCGGTCAGGCGTTCCTCGCTCGACCTCGACGCTCGGGTGTGACGCTCCACACGCTCGCTCGGGTGGGCGGGCGTTTGAGTCTGTATATCTCCCGCTGCCGTCGGCGATAGCACTTAAAATATTTTTTCTTGTACTCTCGCGCACCCGCTCGTCGTGTTCGTCTCTGTGGACTCGGGACACGAATCGGCGTCGCGGCCACGCTTTGAGTGCCACTCTCCTCGAAGCACGTGTGACCTCTCACGTCGCCGCTCTCCTGTTGCGTCGATGGTCGATTCTAGACGCGTGACGCCCCGAATCAGCAGTTTTCTTGCCGACATGACTCACTCGCCGACGAACCGTCGGCCGCTCGCTCGAATGTGAGTTTTCCCTCCCCACGCCGCTCCGTGTTTCTTCACGATGAGGCACTGAAAACACGCTATATCGTCCCTTCTAGGTTTTGTATCCGTGCCATTGTCATAACGATGTCCACCCCGACATCCATCACGCGGCTCCCTCGACTCCACACGTTCGCTGTGCAGCCACGACCCTCCGTGGTTCGAGACAACGCGTGTCTCACGTCTCCATTTTATACAATTATTTTTATTCGTCACGTCCAGCTCGTCCGATGTTCGTCCTCCCAGCAGAACTAAGATATTACAGCAATAGCAGTGTAATTCAGACTGGTCCTTCTCGCCCCCCGACCGCCATGTCGTTCGTCGTGAGCGGCTGCTCGTCTCGCCCCCGCGGGAGAGTCGCTCGCTGACCAGGTGACTCGACAGCGTTGTACGGTGAGTACCGTCTCCAGTAGCTCAGTTAACACGAATCTTGGCGCACCTCGGTCGAAACTCGTGTTTCTCTCTAATAAAATCGGAATTGAATAGACTAGTTCGAATAAAAATGCGCCAACGCGTTCGTCTCTGTGATTCTATCGATAGAAACCCACCCCTGGACGCCGCGGTCGACTCGTCAAGACGCTGTCCGACGACCCGCTTCGGCTGGAGTGTCTCCGTTGGCTTCGCTCTCGGGATTCGGAGCTGACCGTGTCACGCACACACGTCGGCGATGCCGGTTCGTTCGCGACGTGGTCCACGACCGACACCCCCCTCGGTGTCAGTCGTTCACCTCCGTATATTCTACGAGTAAGAAACGAATAAGACATTTCGTTTCTCAGGAGTAAATTACTTACCGACGAGCGTTCGTAGGTGTGTTCATGACCGAAGACGCCGACACCCGGACGGACTCCCCGTCGACTGGGGGAGTCAAAGCAGTCGAGACGTCGCTCACGATCGTCGAGGCCCTCCGGGAGATGGGTGGGGGTCGCGTGACGGACGTCGTCGACCGGACGGGGCTCTCGAAGGGAGCGGTGTACAAACACCTCACGACGCTCACGGCGCACGACCTCGTTGTGAAAGAGGGGAACGACTACCACCTCGGCTTCCGCTTTCTGGACTACGGCGGGTGGCTCCGGTCGCGGTACGTCGGGTCGGAGCTGATCAAACCACAGATGCGAGAGCTGGCCGACGAGACCGGCGAGGTCGCACACTTCGCGATTCGAGAGAAGGGTCGGGTCATCACGCTGTTCCGCGAGAACGGGACGCAGGGCGTCTTCACGCGGACCCGGCTGGGTCGGCGGCTCCACCTCCATCAGACCGCGGGAGGGAAGACGCTCCTCGCACACCTCCCTCCCTCGGAGGCCGAATCGATCGTCGCGTCCGAGGGGCTCCCGAGCGCGACGGAGAACACCATCACCGACGAGGCGGAGCTGTTCGCGGAGCTGGAAACCGTTCGTGAACGCGGCTTCGCCGTCAACAGAGAAGAGAGCACCAGCGGCGTCGTCGCCGTCGCCGTCCCGCTCGCCCCGGACGACACAGTCGTCGGCGCGTGTTCGGTTGCCGGTCCGCGACACCGGATGAGTGACGACCGCATCGAGGGCGAACTCGTCGACCTGTTATCGAGCGTCGTCACCGAACTCGAACTGAACATCACTCACTCGCACGGTCCGGTCGGGAAGTTCTGCCCGCGCGAGTAGCCACGCCGGGGCGAGTCGCGCCCTCGGTGGCGGCTCAGTTCGTCTTTAGCGGCGGGAGCATCTCCTCGATGCGTTCGACGTCGACGTCGAGCCAGTCGGGAACCTTCAACTCCTCGCCGAACTCCGCGGGCTCTTGGTCCAGGGTGAAGCCGGGCCCCATCGTCGCGAACTCGAAGACGGCTCCGCCGGGCTCGGTGATGTACCGCGAGTGGAAGTAGTCGCGGTCCTTCGTCGAGGTGGTGATGTAACCGTTCTCCCGGAGGATGTCGCTCACGCGGTCTTGCTCCCAGTCGTTCTCGACCTGGAACGCGACGTGGAGGTACGTCCCGATGCCCATGACGCCGGTCGGCGCGTTCGGGCGGATGAGGACGTCGACCTTCCGCGCGCACGGGCCACCTTCCGGTGCCTCGTACCGAATGCGGTCGCCGGCCTGTGGATGCGTCGCCTCGCCGATGCGGTCCCAGCCGAGCGTCTCGAGGACGTCCATCGTCCCCGCGGGGTCCGACGAGTGGAGCGTCACGTTGTACATCCCTCTGATCCCGTGTTCGGCGGGCACGTCGCCACCGTCCCACGGCTCGATGTCGGACTCACCCGTGACGAGTTCGTACGGGAGCCCGTCGGGGTCGGTGAAGCCG
This sequence comes from Salinigranum halophilum, assembly GCF_007004735.1. Taxonomy (NCBI): domain Archaea; kingdom Methanobacteriati; phylum Methanobacteriota; class Halobacteria; order Halobacteriales; family Haloferacaceae; genus Salinigranum; species Salinigranum halophilum. The sequence continues at coordinate 160,628 of NZ_SSNL01000005.1, read as the reverse complement.
ACGACCGTCTCGCCGAATCGCTCTTCGACGGTGTACTCAACGTCGTGGTCCTCGAACCGGTCCGTCCAGTAGCCGACGGACCCCGCGGGAATCGTCAGTCCGACGGCGCTCATCATCCCCTTGCCGACCATCCCCTCCTCCATCGGCATGTTCGTCATCGGGAAGTAGGTGATGACGGTTCCGGGGGTGCCCATCTCGTCGCCGTAGTAGAGGTGATAGATCTTCTCCGGCACGTCGAAGCGGACGGTTCGCTTGACGAAGCGCAGTCCGAGCACGTTCGTGAAGAAGTCGTAGTTCTCCTGCGGATCGTCACAGAACGCCGTCACGTGGTGGATACCGTTTACGTCTGGCATGGTATACTACAACGTGCACTTGGGTGACTCACTAAAAATAGTTTTGTTTTTTGAGTACAACGTCCCGTCGCCCTGTCCGAACCGGACGGCACGTGCGCTGGAGGGTGAACGTTCAAGTTCTCGTGGCCTGTGCGTGCAGTATGTCCTCGAACTACCCCACCCGTCGCCCGACAGACGAGGCGTATCTCGACGACGCGTCGTTCGACCCGCCCACGTCGCTGCTCACGCTCCCGTGGGTCGACTGTCACAACCACGCGCACACCCTCTCGTTCGCCGACCGCGAACGATACGCCGTCGCCGGTTGTCGGTCGATGGTGATGGTCGCCTCGGGCTATCACTGGACGCCGTACAAGCCGGTCCGGTGCGAGGATATCCGCTACCTGTGGGACGACGTCATCAACCGCAAGCGCGCTATCGAGCGCCAGCACTTCTTCGAGACCAACCTGGCGCTCGGTATCCACACGGGCGTCCGAATCGAAGACCCCGACGACCTGTTGGCGGCGATGGCCGAGTACTGCCGACTGGACGACGTCGTCGCCCTCGGCGAGACGGGCGTCACCCCTGCACAGCACGCGGAGGCGTGGGCGCTCGACGAACAGCGGGCGGTCGTCCAGGCGCAGATGGAACTCGCCGCCGACCACGACCTTCCCGTCATCCTCCACACCCCGAACGACATCGACGACGGTCCGCGCTACCGCGACGGCGTCGGCCTCCCCGGCTTCGAGAGCAACGTCTCGCTCGCACGGGAGCCGGTCCTCACGGGAGAGAACCCCGCGCTGGAGGCGGTGAAGATCGACGTCGCCGCGGCCGCCGCCGCCGGGCTTCCCGAGGAGCGGGTCGTCGCCTCTCACGCCGACCCGAACAACGTCGACTACCTGCTCGGTGAGACCGACTGCCACGTCAGCTTCACTGTGGGGTACCCGTGGCTGACGGGCGTCGACGCCACCGACGTCGCGGACGCGATTCGCGAGTACGGCCCCGACCGGGTGATGATGGACACCGACTGTGCGAACATCCTCCGGACGGACGTCTTCTCGGTCAAGAAGGCCATCTTCGAGCTCTACCGGCTCGGTATCGACGTGGACGCGATCCGAAAAGTGGTGCTGGAGAACCCGATGCGGGTCTTCGGGCTCGACGACTGAGCCCGGGGCGACCCAGGCCCGACCGCACTAGCGGTGTCGACAGACGTTGGTCAGTTCGCCTACGCCCTCGACGCCGACGGTGATCTCGTCGCCGTCGTTGAGGAGGACCTTCGGGTCGCGGAAGACGCCGACGCCGGGCGGCGTCCCGGTGAAGACGAGGTCGCCCGGTTCGAGGGTGAACGCTCGGCTACAGAACGCGACGAGCTCGTCGATGCCGAAGATGAGGTTCGACGTCGACGAGTCCTGCAGGCGCTCGCCGTCCAGTTCCGTCCAGACGTCGAGGTCGTGAGGGTCGTCGACCTCGTCCAGCGTGACGAGCTCCGGCCCGATGGGCGCGAAGGTGTCCAGACTCTTCCCGCGGACCCACTGCTCGTCGCTCAACTGGAGGTCGCGCGCGGAGACGTCGTTTCCGACGGTGAGGCCGGCGATGTAGTCGCGGGCGTCGTCGGCGTCGACGTCGCGTGCCTCTCGGCCGACGACGAGCACGAGTTCGGCCTCGTAGTCGACCTGCTCGGTGTACTCGGGGTCCCATGTGATCGCGCCGCCGGGGCCGTTGACACACGTCGGGAACTTCGAGAACAGCATCGGCTCCTCGGGGACGTCCTGGCCGCTCTCCTCGGCGTGGTCGATGTAGTTCAGCCCGACGCAGACGATCTTCTGGGGGTTCGAGACCGGTTCGTGCTGGACGAGATCGTCGCGTGCCTCGACACCGACGCCGTGCTCCGTGGCGTACTCGACAGCCATCGAGACCTTCTCCTCCCAGTTCCACTGGCCGAGTACCGCCGCCGTTTCCTCGGGAAGCGAGACACCCGCCGCCTCACCGGCGACCGAGAGGTTCACCACCGAATCGTCGACGACCGCACCACACCACGCTGGGCCGTCCGCTGTCGCACTGAACTGTCCTAAGCGCATCGTGAGAACCAGTATCGGTCGCTCGTATATAATCCCCGCTGGTGTGTACGGGGGTGTGTCCGACCGACACCGTCCCGCGTCGCCCCGGTGATAGAAACCGTTTTCGTCGTGGGTCGTGACTGATACGATGATGCACTCGAACACGTATCCCAGCGGTCAGTACAGCGTCTCGCTCGCCCTCTCACGGGAGGGTCGCTGATGGCGCTCGAAGGAGAGTTCCTGCTGCTCGGGCGCGTCCTTTTCGGTCTCCTGTTCCTGTACAACGGGTACAACCATTTCGCGAACAACGAGGCCGTGACGGGCTACGCGGAGTTCAAGGGCGTCCCTGCGGCCGGGTTCATGGTCGTCGCCTCCGGCGTGATGATGCTGCTCGGGGGCCTCGGCATCATCCTCGGGGCGTTCCCCGTCGTCTCTGTCGGCGCCATCGCCGTGTTCCTCCTCGTCTCCTCGCCCAAGATGCACGATTTCTGGGCGGCCTCCGACGAGGACCGACAGAACGAGTTCAACCACTTCCTCAAGAACGTCGGCCTGCTCGGCGGGGCTCTCGTCCTCCTCGCGTCGGCGAGCGAGCCGTGGGCGTACGCCGTCAACGTCGGCCTGTTCTGATGCGGCCGCGTCCCTTATTCGACCGGTTGGACGGGTAACTCGACGTGGGTCGGGTGGGCGTGGCTGTGGTGGACCGTGTTGTGCGCCACGCGGTACGCCCGCCCGCCGTACAGTTCGCCCGTGTTGCGGTTGACGTCGTACCGGGGGAAGTTCGACGAGGACACGTCAAGACGGATCGAATGCCCCCTCTCGAACACGGTGGCTGTCGGATACGGCTCCATGTCGAACGCGTACACTTCGCCGGGAGTGATCGGGTCGGGTTCCCGCCGATAGCCACGGTAGCGCGCCCGACAGATGGAGTCGGAGAGGTTCAGCGCGAAGCCGTTCGGGAACGCTTCCGAGGGGGGGTATTCGTCGAGGAGCATCGCCGTGAAGTCGGTGTCGGGCGCGTCGGTCTCGCCGTACACTCGAACGCGGATGGGGCCGACGACCTCGACCGGGCGGTCGAGCGGCGGCGTCCGGAAGACGAGCACGTCATCGCGCTCTTCCACTGGACTGTACGGTTCTGTGGCCCCGAACGTCTCCGGTCGCGTCCGCTGGTCGTACCCGCCGCTCCCGGTGATGTTCACGGTCTCTCGCTCCGCGAGCGGATACTGCACGAGCGTCTCCGACCGCTGTTCGAACGCCGAGTACGACGAGCAGTTGCCGCCGAGCGTGGGTACGGGGTCGGTCGGGTCGAACCGATACGTCGTCGAGGCGTCTTCGGATCCCTCGGGGATGCTCGGCCGCTCCGTTCGGAGCGTCCCGTCGGGGTGTGCGTAGTAGCTCGTGAGGGTGGTTCCCGACGGCGGCCACTCCTCCGCTGTCGTCCACTCGCCGCCGTGGAACAGTCGACCCGCCCCCGTCTTACGGCCGTCGCCGCCGCCCATGCGCCAGTACTGGACCGTCGGCTGGTCGGCCCACGTCGCCTTCCCCTTCAGGTAGTGGTCGAAAAAGCGGAGGCGAAGCTGTTGATACTCGAGGAGACAGTCGTCGCCGAAGGCGACCTCGCCGGCGTGCGGGGAGGACCACGACGGGAGCGGATACGACTCCCAGCCGTGCGTCCACGGCCCCACGAGGAGGAAGTGGTCGCTCTCTTTCTGCGCGTTCAGCGCCTCGAAGGCGTCACACGTCGCCTTCGCGTAGGAGTCGTACCAGCCGCCCGCGTACACCGTCGGCACGTCGGCCGACGCGTCGTAGTGCGCCGCGAAGTCGAGGCCGGGTTCGTCCCACAGCTCCGAGTCCCCCTCGGTGGTCATGACGTCGAACAGCCACCGTTCGTACGACGGTGCGCGTCGGAGCGGCGACTGCCCCCGACGGAGCGGCCCGTTCGCGAGTACGTCGCGCGTGTCGACGTTCGCGAAGTGTGCCTGTGTCTCGAGGTCGGCGAGCGACTCCGCCCCGAAGCCGGCGCCGTGGACGAACGCCCAGCAGAGCCACCGGAGTTCGAAGGCCCCGTTGTGCCGGAACGTCGCCTCCCACCCGTTCGAAGCGCCCTGGTTGACGAACATCGCCTCGAGATGCGGGGGGTCCTGTGTCGCCAGCGCCGACTGGACCCACGCGCCGTACGACGTCCCGAGCGTGCCAACCTGCCCGTCGCAGTACGGCTGCTCGGCCAGCCACTCGACGGTGTCGTAGCCGTCTTCGGCCTCGTCGACGAAGATGAAGAAGTCGCCTTCGCTCTCGAACCGCCCCCGCACGTCCTGGATGGCGACGACGTAGCCCCGCGAGGCGAACCACTCGCCGTGTCGCTCGAGGTTGCTTCGCTTGTCGTAGGGGGTCCGGTCGAGCAGCGCGGGCAACGGCTCGTCGACTACCTCGCCCGTCCCGGGGTCCGCGGGTCGGTAGATATCCGTCGCCAGCCGAACCCCGTCGCGCATCTCGACCATCACGTCGAACGCAGCGTGAACGTCGTACTCCGGTGCCGAAGCCATGCCGACCAGATTCCGCCCCGACATATAAAGTGTCGCCCCCGTGGCGCGGTGTGGGCGGCCCAACAGTCACGTCACTCCGGGCGCAAGGAGCGGTATGCGCGAACACACCGTCGCCCGCGACGACGACCCCAATCTGCACGTCGTCGAGACGGGACCGCGAGACGCCCGTCCCGTCCTTTTCGTCCACGGTTACTCCCAGAGCCATCTCTCGTGGGAGGCGCAACTCGACGCCGACCTCGCCGGCGAGTTCCGCCTCGTCGCGATGGACCTCCGCGGTCACGGCTCCTCGGAGAAGCCGCCTGCGGGGGACGCGTACAACGACGCCCGAGTGTGGGCCGACGACGTCGACGCCGTCTGTGACACGCTGGGACTCGACGACGTCGTCATCGTCGGCTGGTCGTACGGCTCGCTCGTCACGCTCGACTATCTCGCTCACTACGGGACCGACCGCGTGGCCGGGTTGAATCTCGTCGGCATCGTCTGCGGTATCGGTACCGAACGGACGAACGACTGGCTCACCCCGGGATACGTCGACCTCTTCCCCGACATCGTTTCGACGGACGTCGAGACGAGCGTGGCGGCGCTCGAACGGCTGGTCGATCTGTGCATCCACACGGAGTTGGCCCCCGCGGACCGCTATCGAATGCTCGGGTGGAACGTCGTCGTCCCGCCGGCCGCCCGTGACGGGATGCGTGACCGGACCGTCTCGTACCTCGACCTCCTCGACTCGCTCTCCGCACAGACGCTCCTCAGCCACGGCGTCCACGACGCTGTCGTCTCGGTCGACGCGGCCCGTGAGGCCGAACGGCTGCTCCCGAACGCGACGTGTTCGACGTATCCCGACAGCGGGCACGCGCCCTTCTGGGAACGGCCCGAGCGATTCAACCGAGAACTCCGCGCGTTCGTCGCCGGCCTCGGATAGTCGAACGTGCCGCCGCGACACCGGGGTCGGGGTTGGGCTTATGTGAGAGACGCCGGTACAGGGTGTATGTCAACTCCAGCGTCCGCCCGACAGTTCCGGTTCGACTACGCGCCCGGGGAACTCCGTTGCGGTCGCGGCTGCGTCGCCGACCTCGACGAGGTCCTCGCCCGACACGACCTCGACAGCGCACTCGTCGTCACCGGGACGAACGTGGGGTCGAACCACCGGGTGATGGACCCCGTCGAGGCCGGCCTCGGCGACCGACTCGCAGGTGTGTTCGCCGAGACCAGTCCACAGAAGTGCCTCAAGACGGGGCTCGATGCCGCCCACCGTCTCCGCGACGAAGGCATCGAAGCGCTCGTCGCCGTCGGCAGCGGGAGCAGCCTCGACACCGCGAAGGTGGTGAGCGCGCTCTGTAGCCATCCCGACCTCGACACCGCGGCCGAACGCGCTCTCGACACGAGGACCGTCCCCGTCGCCGACGACGGTGACGCGGTCCCCATCGTCGCTGTCCCGACGACGCTCGCCGGGGCGGACCTCTCGATCGTCGCGGGCGTCAACCTCACCCTTACGCCCGGCGCGCGGCCGGACCACGAGGTGCCGAGCGGCTCGCTCAGCGACCGACGGCTCATGCCGACCGCGCTCTGTTACGACCTAGCGCTGTTCGATACCACCCCGAAATCGGTTCTGTGCGCCTCGGCGATGAACGGCTTCGACAAGGCCGTCGAGTGTCTGTACTCGCCTTCGAACACGCCGGTGACCGACGCCACCGCGATGCGGGCGCTGACGCTGATGCAGTCGGGGTTCGAGACGCTCCCGTCCGAGGAGATGGACGACGAGCGACTGTACGAGGCCGTCTCCGGGGTCGTCCTCGCGCAGTACGGCCTCTCGACGCCCGACGCCTACCGGGCCTCGATCATCCACGCGTTCGGCCACGGCTTCTCACACGACTACGACGTCCATCAGGGGACCGTCCACGGCATCCTCGCGCCACACGTGCTCGGACTCGTGTTCGACCACGCCCACGGTCGGCGCGACCTCCTGGCACGGGGGTTCGGCCTCGACGGCGCGGGCGCGACGGACGACGAACTCGCCGCGGGCGTCATCGACGCTGTCGCGGCCGTCCGCGACGACCTGGGCCTCCCGACGCGGCTCCGCGAGGTCGACGGCCTCGCCCGTACGGACTTCGAGTCGATTGCCGCGGTCATCCACGAGGACGGCTTCATGACGCTCACGCCCGCCGGGGTCGACCCGAGTGAGGACGAAATCGTCGAGGTCCTCGAGGCGGCGTGGTGACCTAACTTCACAAGTAATTACTCGATTCTAACCACTCGGGTCGTCCGCGACCGGCCGGGCGCGGACGACCAGGACCGGCGCGACCGCGCCTTCGGCCACCCGTTCGGCGTCGTCGCCGAACAGCACCGACAACAGCGACTGCCCGCCCTCGCCCATCACGATGACGTCGAACTCGTCGGACCGGTCGACGATATCGACCACCGGCCGCTCCGCGGTGCTCGTCTCCACGGTGAGTTGGCCCGTGGGGAGCCCCCGGGTCTGGAGCGTCTCGTACACGCGGTCGGCCGCGGCCTCGGCGTCGAAGTCGGCGGCGTCGTGCGCGAGCCCCCAGACGGTCACGCTCACGTGATTCCCCCGCGACGCACAGAGGGTCGCCACGAGGTCCGCGAGCCGACTGACGTCGATTGCGCCGCGAACCGCCACGAGGACGTCTTCGATCTGCCCGGTGGGGTTCGGCAGCAACAGCGCCGTCGCGTCCACCTCGCTCGCGACCCGCTCGACGGTCTGGTCTCTGTCGTGGGTGAAGACGACGCGTGTCTCCACTCTCCGGCCGGCCGCCGCGAAGCGCTCGGCGATGTCCTCGACGGCCGTTCGGGCGCGGTCTTCGAACTGCATGCTCGCCTGCTCCGTCGGCGTCTGCTCGGGCAGGACGTGGTAGCCGAGGACGACCACGTCCGAAGGGGCGAGGAAGTCGACCAGCGGTTCCGGGACCGCCTGTCCCTCTAAGACGCGGACCGGAATCAGTACCTTCGGCGGTTCACGGATCGAGAGGTCGGGTGTCGTGTCGGTGTCAGTCATCACAGGGCCCCCTTGAGCGAGACGTCGTTCGCGTAGTAGACGTACCAGCCGGCGGATACGAGCATGACCGCGACGCCGATGAGCTGTGAGGTGAACTGCATGAACGTGATGAGGCCGAAGCTGGCGAGCGCGCCGAGTCCGGCGACGAGTCGGTGTGCCGGCACTCGGAAGTCGGGGTCGTACCACTCCGGCTCGTTCCGCCGGAGGACGATGAGCGCCACGCAGATGAGTCCGTACATGACGAGGTGCAAGAAGGAGGCGACCTCCGCGAGCACTTCGACGCGCCCGAGCGCGACCAGCACCAACACGGGACCGCCGCCCATCGCGAGCGCCACGTGCGGCGTCCCGTATCTGAGGTTCATCCGGCTGGCCGCCCGGGGCAAGATGGCGTCTTTGCTCACCGCGAACACCGCCCGCGAGGTCGAGAGGATGGAGGCGTTCGCGCTGGAGACGGTCGCGAGTAGCCCCGCGAGGAGGATGGCGACCGCCCCGACTCGCCCGCCGAAGGCGCGTGCGACCTCGACGATGGCCGTCTCGCCGAGTTCCGACAGCGTCGCACTGCCGAAGGCGCTGGTCGTGACGAACACCGTCGCGACGTACAGGACGCCGACGACGAGGACCGACCCGACCATCGCCAGCGGGAGGTTCCGCCCCGGCTGTTTGATGTCGCCCGCGACGGTCGCCACCTGTGCGAACCCGAGATAGGAGGTGAAGACGAGCGCGGCGGTCGTGAACACCGGCGCGAGCCCGAACCGCAGGAACGGCTCGGGGGTTCTGACGCCCCCGAAGATGCCAACCGCGTCGAGGCTGCCGTACCCCAGAAAGACCACCAGGATGCTCAGTAACACCCCGACGACGTACTTCTGCACCGTGGCCGCGTTCTCGGTTCCGAGGAGGTTCAACGCCGTGAGGAACACTCCGAACACCAGCGCGAGCGGGACGACCACGGTGGCCCCACCCAGTTCGACCCCGGCTTCGGCGAGGACGGCCGCCGCGTAGTTGCCGAACCCGACCAGGTAGAACGCGGTCGCGAACACCAGTCCGAGCCAGATGCTGAGTCCGACGACGGCCCCCGGAAGCGCGCCGAGCGAGCGGGAGATGAAGTAGTAGCCCCCGCCGGAGCGCGGCATCGCCGTCGCCAACTCGGACGTCGGCAGTGCGACGAGCAAGGCGATGAGGGCTCCGATGGCGAACGACCCGGCCGCCGCAGCGCCGGCCCGTCCGGCGGCCAACCCGGGGAAGACGAAGATACCCGCGCCGATCATCGTCCCGACGCCGATGGAGAGGCCACCGACGAGACCGATAGAGCGTTCGAGTTCGGTCCCCTGTTCGGTGACGGAGGTCTCGTCGGTGGTCGCCGTCGGTTCGACCACCTGCTCCGGCGTCTCTCCGGCCCGGTTCGCCCCCTCGACGCGGCTGTCGGTTTCTGCCCCCTCCATCGAGTGTGTCTCGACTGCTCCTGTCACCCGGATAAAGATACCGCCCACCCGGAGGGGCCGCGCTCTTCCCGAGCCCACGGCGTAAAGTCACGAGTAATCACTTCTGAAATACTTGCCAGTCGATTCCGGCGCGTCTGTTTCCCGACGAATCGCGGCCCAGCCGCTACGACGAGTCGAGCGTGTGTCGACGGTATCGTCGCGTCGCGTATCCGTACGACACCGCCGGCACCCCCAGCGTCGCGAGGAGGTACAGCGTGACGCCGGCGAGTGCGAGGCCCGTCGGCGCGAGGTGTCCCGTCACGAAGTACCAGAGGACGACGAGGCCGATGCCCGTCCCGAACACGACGACGGCCGCGTACGCCATCGTGACGAGCATCGACGGCGAGACGGTCTCGACCCCCCACATCTCGCGCTCCTCGTAGATGGGGTAGGCACAGCCGAGGCCGAGCGCGAGGAGCGCGCTGGCGACACACCACCCGACGCCGGCGACGGCGAACGCGACCCCGTAGCGGGGTGTGGCGCTCGCCGCGAGCGCCCCGACCGGAACGAGGACGGCGAACGGGAGGCCGATGGTGAGGCCCGCACCGACCCGCCCCCGGAGGTACGTCGCCGGGTCGGTCCGGGTGAGCAACACCAGCGGGAGTTGCGGGCGGTCGTCGCCGAGCGGGTTCAGCCCGAACGCCGCCCCCGAGACGTACGCCCCGAGCACGACGCCGAGCCCCGCGATTACCGCCAGGAGCCCATCGCCGCTCGAACTCTGCAACAGTCCGCCGAAGGGGCCGAGGAAGAACACGACGACGAGCAGGTGGACGAGCTGCTGTGGCTGTCGGACGGCCCGGAGGACGAACCCCCACGCGACGCGGCCGGCTTTCGTCCACGCGTAGGGTCGCGGCGGGCTGAACCGTCCCGTGTCTCCCCCTGCGTCCGGCGACTCCGTGCTCCGGCGGGTCACACCGTCGGTGAACCAGAGGGCGACCGCCTGCCGTTCGGCGGCGACGACACCGACCGGCGTGAGCGCGAGACTCACGACGAGCACGCCGAGCGCACTCGGGTCGATGGGCCGTGCGAGCGGCGTCCCGACGAACGCCAGACTGACGTACGCCGTCAGCGGGCCGACGCCGACGACGGACAGCCCCCGACCGAGCGCCAACCCCTCGGTGACGAGGTACTGGCCGACGAACTGTGAGCCGACGACGGCACCGACCAGCGCCGCGATGCCGCCCAGCTTGAGCACGCGTCGAAGGGTCGGGAGCCGACGGAACACCCGGAGGAGGCCGAGCCCGGCCGCGTAGCCCCAGACCGCCGTCGAACAGACGAGTGGAACGACGACGAGCCCGGCCGTCAGGAGGAGCGTCGGCGCGCCCACGCCGAACGCGAACGCGCCGGCGACGGCGGCGATGGGCAGTCCGAACCACAGCGCCAGTCGCGACAGCTCGGCCGTGACGAGGCCGACCACGACGGCCCTGGGGTGGACCGTCGTCAGGAGGAGGGCTTCGGCCTCGGCCCCGCCGATGCGTTCGAGCGTCCGCACGACGGCGACGAGCGCGAGTCCGACGGGGAGCGCGACGGCGACCTGGTCGAGGAACGGAATCGCCGCGGCGGTGCGGACGCGCTGCCCGACGAGGAAGACGCCCGGGAGCGTGAACAGGAGACTGCCGCCGAAGAACAGCGCGAGGAGGACGAGCCCGAGCACGCGTCGGCCGTCGCGCAGATATCCTCTGACGCTCCTGACGAACTCCGCCCGGCAGATGCGAAGCCCGTGTCGCACGTCGCGGGCGAGCGTCATTCGCCCCGCCCAGACTCGTGGTCACGGTCGTGGTCGGTGTCGCGGTCGGCTCCGGACTCACCGGACGTCGCGGTCGCGGCGGCGCCGTCACCGCTGGTGACCGCGAGGAACGCGTCCTCGAGCGTCCCCGCGCCCGTCTCCGCGCGCGACCGCAGTTCGTCGGGCGTCCCTTCCGCGACGAGGCGTCCCTCGAAGAGCACGCCCACCTCGTCGGCGACGGCCTCGACGACCGGGAGGATGTGTGTCGAGAGGAACACGGTCGTCCCCGCGTCGGCGAACTCCGCGATGGACTCGCGTATCTCGCGGGCCGCGCGCGGGTCGAGGCCGCTCGTCGGCTCGTCCAAGAAGAGGACGTCCGGGTCGTGGAGGACGCTCTGGACGAACGCCGTCTTCTGCCGCATCCCCTTCGAGTAGGTGCTGATGCGCTTTCCGGCGTCGGCGGCGAGGTCGAAGCGGTCGAGGAACGCGTCGATTCGGGAGGTCGCCGTCTCGGGCGGGATGTCGCGAAGGTCGGCGACGTAGTCGAGTTGCTCACGGGCGCTGAACTCCTCGTACAGCGGCGGCGTCTCGGGGAGGTAGCCGACGCGCGCGACGAGTTGCCGGCGGTCGTCGACGGGGACACCGCAGACGCTGACCTCGCCGGTGGTCGCGTCCGACAGGCCGGTCAACAGCCGCATCGTGGTCGTCTTCCCCGCGCCGTTCGGGCCGAGAAAGCCGTAGACCGTCCCGTGCGGAATCGACAGCGAGAGTCCGTCGAGGGCGACGTCGGAGCCGTACGTCTTTCGGAGGTCCGTCGCCTCGACGGCGACGGCAGACGAGGTGGAGGGCATCGGTGGTACTGTCGTTTTCACAACTGTTTGGTATAGCTTTCGACCGCCCACGACACGGGGACGCCGGTGAGCTCTCGGCGGCCGCCCGGACCAGCCACAACGGCTAAACACCTGACACGTGAGCGTGGACTCGATGCGCTGGTCCCCGCTTGCACGCAAAGAGTGCCGAGCAGTGGCGACGTCGAAGGGCGTCTGGCTGCTCGCCGTCCTCCTCGTCGGCTGGGGGTATCGCCCCAGCTACGTCGGCTGGGACGCACTCGGCGCGAACATGACCGTCGGTTACGTACAGACCGCCGCGACCGCCCTCCTCCCGCTCGGCGTGCTTCTGTTGAGCTACCAGGCTGTCGTCGGCGAACGGTCCTCGAACAGCCTCCGGTTCGTCCTCAGCCTCCCGCTGACGCGGACGGACGTGCTCGTGGGGAAGGTCGTGGGGCGAACGGCGGGCCTCGCCGGGCCGCTCTGTGTCGCCTTCGCCGCGCTCGGTGTCATCGGACTGCTCGACCACGGCGTCTTCGACCCCCTCCTGTTCGTCGGCGTCGTCGCCGTGACGCTCGTCTACGTCTGCGCGCTGGTCTCGGTCGCGGTCGCCATCTCCGCGCTCGCCGACCGGACGGTGACCGCGGCCGGCGCGGTCTTCGGCGGGGTCTTCCTCCCGTTCGTGCTCTTTTGGACGCCGCTCGTCACGGGCGTCTTCACCCGCGTGACCGGCGTCCCCGTCGACGCGTTCAACCCGCCGGCGTCGGGACCGCTGTTCGTCCTCCTCCGTCTCTCTCCGGGGGGTGCGTACCACGTCGTCACCAACTGGCTCCTCGGGGTCGGCAACGCCGCCGAACTGTACAGTCAGGTCCTGACACAGCTCCGACCGAACGTCTCGACGAACGCGTTCGTCGTCGAGGCGACGTTCCCGTCCGGCGCGGTCCCGTGGTATCTCCACGAGTCGCTCGGGCTCGTCGTCCTCCTCGGGTGGCTCGTCGTGCCGCTCGCCGTTGCTCGCTCTCGGTTCGTTCGGGGTGACGTGGTGTGAGCGCGCCCGCCGTCCGCGCCGAGCGCCTCACGAAGCGGTACGGGCAGACCGCCGTCGTCGACGCCCTCGACCTCGTCGTCGACCGCGGGGAGGTGTTCGGTCTCCTCGGCCCCAACGGTGCCGGGAAGTCGACGACCATCGGCTTGCTCCTCGACTACGTCCGCCCGACCAGCGGCCGGGTGCGGGTCTTCGGTCGCGACCCACGGGCGGACGTCGTGGCGGTCCACGACCGACTCGGCGTCCTCCCCGACCGGTACGGTCTCTACCCGGGGCTCACCGCGACACAGCATCTCGCGTTCGTCATCGACACGAAGGGGGCCGACGACGACCCCGCGTCGGTCCTCTCCCGCGTCGGCCTCGGCGACGCGCGGTCTCAGCCGGTCGAGACCTTCTCACAGGGGATGGAGCAACGGCTCGCCCTCGCGATGGCGCTCGTCGGCTCGCCCGACCTGCTCGTCCTCGACGAGCCGTTCACCGGGCTCGACCCCCACGGCGTCCGGACCGTCCGCGAGATCGTCCACGCGGAGCACGACCGCGGGGCGACGGTGTTCTTCTCCAGTCACGTCCTCGGACAGGTCGAACTCGTCTGTGACCGCGTCGGCGTGCTCCACGAGGGTCGACTCGTCGCCAGCGGCAGCGTCGACGCCCTCCGGGAGACGGCAGACGTCGGCCCGGACGCGACGATGGAGTCCATATTCGTCTCGCTCACCGACGGCGATGCCTCGGCACTCTCTCGGGAGGCCGACCGATGAGACGGCGGACCCTCCTGGGTGCGGCGAGCGCGTCGCTGGTCGGGTTGGCCGGCTGCATGGGGGCGACGGAGTACACGGTCGTCGACGCCACCGTCGGCGACGTCCCGGCACCGCTTGCCCTCTCGGTCACGGTCACCGACCCCGACGCGGTCGTCGAGCACCCCGCGCGGCTCACGTTCTCGCTCACGAACGAGCGGGACGCACCCGTCCGGGTGCGGAACACGGGCATCTGGCCGTTCGGCCTCCTCGAACTCGTCGACACCGTGGATGCGGTGACCGCCGCCGGTACCATCCTCTGGACGCCCCGATACGCCGAGAGCCCACACGTCGACGCCACGAGTCGCCGCGACTACGGCACCACGTCGACGCCGCTCGTCCGCACACTCGACGCCGGCGAGCGGGTCCGCGAGACATACGAACTTCACGGCGACAGCCTCGGCGGCACCGACACCGGCGTGCAGTTCGTCCGCGGCGAGTTCGACCCGCCCATCCTCGAGTACGCCGTCGGCGACGAGGACGGGGGCGACGACTGGCAGTCGCTCCTCCCCGAGGTGCGGGTACGCCTCGAAGCGAAGCGACTGCTCCCCGAGATTTCATAACACTGCACACACACCTTCCCCGCCGACGTCCGCGCCTCCCTCCGGTGGGTCGGCGTGGGGCTCCTGGTCGGCGTCGTCCACACCGCCGGCCTCCGTTTCTCGCCCTCCTCGTGACGACGCTTCGGACTGCCGACCCCGCTGACCAGTAGTTCTTTGTGGGCCTCCCGTCGTCTCACTCAGTGTGGTCGTCCTCCAAGCCCTCCACTCAGCCGCTGCCGCAGTGAAACGCAACCCGATCCTGTTCGTCGTCGCCGCGGCGGCCAGCCTGCTGCAACTCCCCGGAGTACTCGCACAGTTCGCCGCCCCACTCGTCGGGGGCGTCATCTCGCTCGGCTTCAGCGCCGTCTCGCTGTTCGTCATGCCCTTTCTCTTCGGCGGCCTCATCGGCATGGCGAACGAGGCGCTCGACGGACGGACCTCGTTCGGGACGCTCGTCAGCGAGGGGAACGCACACTACCTCTCGATTCTCGTGGTCTACTTCAGCCTGTTCGCCGTCAACTTCGTGCTGGGCTTCGTCCTCGTCTTCGGCGCGATCATCGGCGGTGTCGTCGTCTACACGGGTGGGCAGTCGACCGCCCTCCTCGTCGCCGTCGGCGCAATCGCGCTACTCGGCCTGCTCGGTTACCTCCTCGTCGCCGTCACCATCCAGTTCTTCGGCCACGCCATCGTCGTCGACGACCTCGACGCCGTCGCGAGTATCAAACGCAGCGCGTGGTGTGTCCGCCACAACCTGCTGGCCGTGCTCGGATACACGCTCCTCACGGCCGTCGGCGGTGCCGTCTTCGGACTGGTCGGCGGCCTCTTCTCGCTGCTCACGTCGCCGGCGTCTCCCGGGGCGGCGGTCCCCACCTCGACACCGGCCGCCAGTCACCTCCCCGTCGCGGTCCCGTCTGTCGGTATCGCCGGAACCGTCGGCCTCGTCATCGTCCTCGTGGTCGCCACCGCGCTCTTCGGTGGCTTCTTCGCCGCGTTCTCGACGGCGTTCTATCGGGCGATTCGACCGGGGGCGGCCTGAGGGAGACGCGAATGCCGACACGATTCCGAACCCCCTCGGCGGACTCGTTCAGCCTGACCGTTGCACTCCTCGCCGGTGGCATCGCCGCGGTCGCCCTCCCGCTCGTCGACCAAACCGCGGTCGATGGGGGCGCGGCCGTCCTCGTCGCCCTCCTCACGTGGGTGCTCCTCGAACAGGTTCCCGACGCGGTCGACCGGGCCGTCGAGGCACGGGCGCACCTCGTCGTGGGCGGCGTCGTGATGCTGCCGCTCGTCGGTTCGCTGGTCGGCGACGCGCTGGGCCGCGCCGTCTTCCCGGAGCGACTGACGCTCCCGCTGCTCGCGTTGTCGCTCGTCGGCCTGGTGGTCACCGAGACCGGACGGAGTCGCCGGTGTCGCCTCCTCCGAGCGCGCGAGACGGTCCGGCTTCATCTGGTCGTGACCGAATCCGCCCGTCGGCGCGCCGTCCTCGCGTTCGCTTCGGCGCTCTCCGGCGTCGTCGTCGTCCGGTTCCTCGCCGGCGACGCCATCGGTGCACCGACGCTCGTCGGCGTCCTCGTCGGGACCGGAATCGGATTAGCCCTCGTCGACTCGCGGGCGCTGGACGTCTACGTCCTCGACCGCGGCCTCGTCGTCGTCCCACAGCGGCGACTCGGCGCGAGTGTCGTCCCCTGGCGTCGCGTCCGACGCGTCTCCACCGTCGAGGGGGTGCTCCGAATCGACCGGGGGCTCCCGTGGCCGACGCGCTACGAGTACGAGTTCACGGCTGCGGACGACCCGAGTGAGGTCGTCGACACGCTCCGACGCCGTCGCCGTGGTTAATCCTGCGTGGGGTCGGCTACTCCTGCTTCAGCGTCCTGTCGAGGAAGTCGAGCGTCTTCGACCACGCGTCGCGTGTCGCCTCGGGTTCGAAGCTCTGTCCGCTCGGGTTGGCGAAGGCGTGGTTCGCACCCTCGTAGACGTACACCTCGTGTTCGACGCCGAGGTCGTCAAGCGTCTGGTTGAACGCCCGGACGTCCTCGACGGGGACGACCTGGTCCTCGGAGCCGAAGATGCCCAGCACGGGCCCGTCGATGCGCTGGAGCGTCTCCTCGTCCGTCGCGAGCGTCCCGTAGTAGATGACCGTCGCGTTCAACTCGGCCTCACTGAGGCTCAACTGGAGGCTCTGGCCCCCGCCGAAGCACCAGCCGAGACTCGCGACCTGCTTCGTCGTGTCCGCCCGGTCTCGGAGTCCGGAGACGGCGGCGCTCATCTTCGAGACGGCCACGTCGGGGTTCTCTCTGACCTGCCCCGACAGCCGGCCCGCCTCCGAGGAGTTCATGGCCACCTCGCCGTCGTAGAGGTCGACCGCGAAGACGACGTAGCCCTGGCCCGCGAGGATGTCCGCCATGTGCTTGATGTTCTCGTTGAGTCCCCACCACTCGTGAACCATCACGACCGCGGGGTAGGTGCCGTTGTCGGCCGGCCGCGCGAGGTAGCCGGGCGTCCCGCCGATGGTCGTCTCCTCGGCCGTGATGGCCGAGAGGTTCTCGGCGCTGAATATCTCGGCGTTCTGTCCGGACACCGCGACCGTGCAGGTGCCGTTCTTGTTCACCTCGCCGGGCTGACAGCCCATGTGCGCCGTCTGTTCGTCCGACGCCTCCGTCGTCTCTGCCATCGGTGTCGGCGTCGCCGTCGGGGCCTCCGTGGCTGTCGGCGCGGCCGTCGACGGCGCGTCGGTGGTCGTACCGCCCATACCGGAACAGCCGCTCAGGAGGACGAGTGCGGTAACCAGTACCGTGAGTGTCGTTCGCATTTCATGTCCGTTGGGGTGTCTCGACATAACCGTTCCGGCCAGCCGTCGACGCCGCTGTCGCGCCTCGCACCGAGTGGCCACAGCGGTCGCGGAGCGGACGGGTTCAGCGCTCGTTCACGTGGAGAAACGACGGTCGGGTCACCGTGTCTTCGGGGGCGGTGTCGCGGTCCTCGAGGAGGCTCGTCGCCAGGCGGTCGGCGACGACCGGACTGACGTTCCCCGCGAGTCGCATCGCCTCCTCCTCGGCGTCGTCGAGTCCGAGCACCTCGTCGAAGAACCGCGACAGCGTGACGTACGTCTCGTATAGCTCTTCGGCGTCCTCGCGTCCGTCGGGCGTCAGCGTCGCTCCCTCGTACGGTTCGTGCGTGACCAGTCCGCGCGCTGCGAGTCGCTGGAGCATCTCGGTCGTCGCGGCGGGAGACCGGTCGAGCGCGTCCGCGACGACGCCCGGTGCCACCGGGTCGGAGTCGGTCTGCTCGACGAGGTATAACACGAGGAGGTACTGCGGTGCCCCACTCATCGGTCCCCATCCGGTCGGTTCGGACACCGGCTCGTCCGTGTCGAGGGGACGACTCGGCGACGTCGGCCCACCGTCTACTCACCCTGTCCGGTCGGCCCGTCCCGGCCGCCCGACTCGTCTGCAATCGCCGCCCCGCCCGTCGCGTCGCTGCCCCTGCCGACGCGGGGGAGACGGTCGTTCGCCTTTGGACGCCCAGGTCGCTGGCGTGACGGTCGTCTCACCGTCTCAGACCCTCCGCACCAGATGCTGTCGAACCGCCCGCTGGCACGTTGCACACACCGTGTCGAGCCGGGCGACCGTCGCCAAGACGGGGAACGCGACGGGGAAGTCCTCGTAGAGGTACGAGACGAGACGCTGGTGGCGGATGCCGGCGTCGACGCCCTCGTTCGTCGTCCCCCGGACGAACTCCTGACGGCGACGGGCGAGTTGCTCACACCGCTCGCGGTGCTGGGCGAGCGACTCGTGGCGTCGCCGAAGCGCCGCGAACCCGAGGTCGCTCAACGGCGTCTCGTTCGCACGGGTGATCCACTCGACGACGCCGTCCACCGTCTCGCCGGCACGCTCGAGTCGGTCGTCCTCCCGAGCGAGCGCCCGGCGGAGGACTTTGGTCTCCGTCCGGCGGGTGCTGGCGACCGAGACGACAACCCGTTTGAGCTCGGGAGTGAACGACGTCTCGGTCGTCGGTGCAAGCGCGGCCGCGACCGAATCCGAGAACTCTGACTGTACGGTCTCGAGGACGGATTCGGGGCCGTCCACGTCGTCGATGCTGTGGGGCCGCACCGTCTCGGCGAACGCCTTCCGGACCCTGCGACACCGGTCGTCGGTCGCGGACCCACCCCGAGCGAGCGTCCCCGCAGCGGCCGTGGCTCTCGGTGTGGCCGATGGCGCGGGGGCCGTGGGGAGGTTCGTCACTCGACCGATGAACGCGTCGTACGCGTCGACCTTCGCGTCGACCGCTTCCCACTCCGCCTGCGCGCGCGTCCGAGCCTGATGGACGTGTGTTTCGAGCGCCATCTTACCGCAACTCCTCCGGGGTACCGAACGCTCGGCAGGTCGAGGCCCGGCCGTCGGGGCGATGGCGGTCGCCATCGACGACGGGTGGACGGCCGGGGACTCGACCGCGACGTGGAGCCACCGCGCCGTCGACGGCCCCAACAGGTCGCGCTGTTGGCGGGGGCGACTCGTCTATCCGTGCGCTGCCCGCGACGTCCCGGTCGGCACAGCCGATGACGAGCGTCGTCGACGTGGCGACACGGTGCTCGCGTGTCCTCGGGCTCATGCACTTTAGGCGCACCTAAAACAATATAGTTCCACCGATTTTTTAGGCACTCCTAAAAACGACGGCCGAGGCGATTCGAGCGGCGGAGCGAGGTGGTGCTGTTCGGGCCGGCCCTGACGACCGCGGACCGACGGCTGTGGTCGTTCGGTGTCACTGTGCGTCGGGACTCGGGCGGCCTGCGCGCTGGATGGGGGTGACGCCCACGCACGCGTGCCGTCTCACGGCACCCGGTCGCGTCGGAGTTTTAGGCCGTACGAAAAAATACCAGAAATCAGGTACGAGTTAGATATAGATATATAGATATGTCGTCTCGTGGCCTGTAGACGCTGATTTTAGGACCACCTAAACAAACAGATTTATGATATATTGGGCCATAGGTGAACCTGTAATGAGCGCTCAAGGCCTCGAACGACGAACGCGGAACTACCTCAGCAACAACGTCCCACAGATCCAACAGCACGGTGGCAACTTCGAGATTCGCGACGTCGACGAGGAGGCTGGACGGGTGACCGTCGCCATCGGCGGTGCGTGCTCCGGCTGTGGCATCGCCCCGATGACGATGAAAGCCATCGAGCGCCGTCTCCCCGAGAGCATCGACGAACTCTCCGAGGTGGAGGTCGTCCGCGCAGGTGGCCCCCGTGCCGCGGTGATGCCGTCGAAGATCGACGAGATGGAGGAGATGGAAGAGTACGAGGACTACGACCCGCCGTTCTGAACGCTCGTCACCCCAGCGGGCCACGTTTTTTCGACCGGCCGTGTTGCAATCCTCGGTTGCTGATAGTTTGTCTGAGCCGTGCTGGATACACAGCGCGAGTCGGTCAAAACGGTCTGGTGAATTGAACACGGTCAGACGGCTGTGCGAGACAAGTATTTTACAATCGCACTCACAATGTACACACATGAGTTCCGAATCGGAGAAGAAGCGAGTGCAGTTCCGAGCACCGAGAGGGCTGGTGGATCGGGCTGACACTCTCGCAGCGGTGTTCGAGACAGACCGGACGGACATTCTCATCTCAGCTCTCCGTGAGTATCTTCGGGACGCAGCGCACTCTGACGAAGTAAAGCAGGAGGTCGCAGAAGCGTACTACGACGACGCCATTACCTTTGAGGAGTTACAATCTCTCGTCGGTCACGAGGAGGCCGCAAATTTTCGTCTCCTGAAACAGCAGTTGAGCGAGGCATTCGTTGACGACGTGGCAGAAGAGTTAGCCGACACATAGATGATGCGCATCGTCGCTGATGCTTCCGCTCTCGTTAGTCTGGGAACCGCTGCGGACGCCACGACAAACCCACTCGACATACTTCTCGAGTCACACAAACTCCTGCTTCCCAAGCACGTTCTCGAAGAATTGGCTGAAACAGCATCTTACGACGATGCCTCTGGAGAGGCAGCACAAGCCGTGCTTGACCGTAAGAACGCGTTCGATACCCGTCCTGTCGAATTGGACGAAACGTTTCCACTGGACGATGGCGAGAACGCGGCAGTCACGTTGGCGAACGAAGTGAACGCGGTTCAACTCCTCTGCGACGAGTTCAACCGGCTCGCAGTGATCCATGCATCACTCGTTGACACTCGTCTCGTGACGACGCCAATCCTACTCACTGCCCTCGTGCGGAACGACGTGCTCTCTCCCGATTCTGCGGAGCAGTTTCTCGAGAAGATGAGCGACGCCCGAAGTTGGTCTGCAAACTCATACGTCGCACGCGCAAAAGCAACACTACAACAGCAACGAGAGGGCAATTGACCCCCTGACCGATTTCAGGTAGCTCATCTCGACCGAACCGAACAGAGGGCGCAAGTCGATTGGAATCGTCGTCCAGAGCCACTCGAGCCAATTCATTCGAGACAGTGTGGCTGTCTATTCCTGAGGGTTTCAACAGCGCCTTTCGACCGATTCCCGGTGTGTTCGCTCCCCGCAACTCCCACCCTGTCAGCGAGCGCACCCCCGTCCGTGGCGGTCGAGTGCGTCGGAACTGACCCGCCCGCCACCTCGTCCCTCACGCCGAATCACACAAACGGGCGCTTGTGTCTCCGCTACCGATATGTCCGTCGCTGACCACGTACTGGCTATGACCCTGACACGACGAACGGTCCTCGGCCTCGGTGGTCTCACGCTCGCCGGCGCGCTCGCCGGCTGTACCGGCGCGGCTCCGCGAGCAGACGGCGGCGAGAGTGACGACGGTGCGGGCGACGGCGACGGCGACAGCGACGGCGACGGCGACGGCGGCCTCCCCGACAACGGCACGGATTCGGATGCGGGCGGCACGCGTCCCGAAGGTACGGGCGGCCCCGGCGTGACCATCGTCTCCGTCGACGACGCGCCCGACCTCCCTGTCGAGCCGAGCGTCGAACTCACTCGCGAGGCGGCGACGGCGGACCACCCACCCCAGCTGCGGACGACGCTCACGAACACGACCGACGCACCCGTGCAGGTGGGTGAGGGCCGCGCCGTCCACTTCCAGTACGTCTACGACGACATGACCCAGCTCCTCTTGCTCCCGAGCGGCGAGGCGTGGCCCGCCGAACCCGGCTGCTGGCGACTCACCGACGGCATCGCCGTGACCGAGGAGTACCAGATACTCGAAGTCTCGGCCGACGAGCCCAGTACGCGTCTCGTCGACCTCTACGCCACTCCTGGCGAGGACGCCTGCCTCCCCGTCGGTGAGTTCCGCTTCGAGACGACCATCTCGGTCGTCTCGGAGGCGGCCGAGCAACAGGAGTCGGCGACGTGGGGGTTCTCCGTGTTGCTGGAGTGAGCAGTCGTCGACCCGAGGTGAGGACAGCGTCGTCTCCGCTGGTGTCTGTGATGGCGACGAGACGAGGTCGGAGACGGGGACCGGAGGCGAGGGCGGGGACCGGAAGCGAGGGCGGGGACCGGAAGCGAGGGCAGGGACGGGAACGGTGACGTGGTGGCGGGGGTGGGGGAACTGCTGGACCGCTGTCGCTGTGGGGCTACGCTGTCGGCTCGTGTGAGAGCTGTTCTTCGATCTGTCGACCGCACTTTCGGCACTGCTTGATGAAGAGGTTCTCCTCGTCGTACAGTGCCATCGGCTCGAACTGGTGGTCACAGAGGAGCTTTCCGATGACGCTCATGAGTTTCGCACATATATCTGCATTATCTCGATACTATTCAATGCTTTGGTGGAAGAAAACATAATTCAGTAGCTTAAAGATATTTTCGCCGGTTTTTATGGCTACTTTTCTTATTCTAGTCGACGGCATGTTTGAAGACTCCCGAGACGGCAAACCACTACGAGATGTTACTCACACCAATCCACTGGAAGCGACCGTTTCGGCCGGCCAGTACAGTCCCGTAATCCGCCACTGTGAGCCGATAGAGAACGGTCTGTGTCGGTGTGGTTGAGACGTTCACCGACGCTCGAAACCCGTCGTTCCCTCGACTCAAAAAGAGACGCCACATTTTGAATCGGCGCGAATATCGGGGTTTCACGCCGACTTCGACGCAGAGCCGAAGGACGTCTCGGGCGAGGCGTTCGCTCGCTGTAACGTAGGTACGATGCTCGTTTCCATCACCACGCAAGAGGGTCTCCAAGAGAAGGCGCTGTTGATCTGTTGGGAGCCGCCAGACAAAGGTTGGGAGTCGCTTCGTCTGGCTGGACGACCCACACAGCGATTCCAACAGAATGCCGAACAGTTCCGAGCTGAACCGGAATTTTCGGTCGTTGACGCTCACGCTGATTCCCATCCGCTCGAAGAGCGATGTGATCCGACGCCGATTAACCGATGTTTCTTGTGCGATCTGCACCGTTGCTGTCTGCTTTGCTGACCCCCAGTACACGCTTCCTTCGGTGACGAACCAGCCGATTAACTCGATAAAGTCATCGCCATCAAAACGATATGGCTGTGTCCGCTGTCTTCGCCGTCGTCGAATCGACACCTCATCGGCGACTGATTCGATTGCTGCTTGGTATCGTTTGAACACTGCCGGGTCGAAGTGATACCCTGAGTGGCTGTTGACGTACGAGGGGTCACACCCATCG
This sequence comes from Salinigranum halophilum, assembly GCF_007004735.1. NCBI lineage: Archaea > Methanobacteriati > Methanobacteriota > Halobacteria > Halobacteriales > Haloferacaceae > Salinigranum > Salinigranum halophilum. Next base: position 137,667 of record NZ_SSNL01000005.1, on the reverse strand, counting down.
GGAAGTGCAGCGCGGAACGTGTGCCCATGGACATCCGTCGTCGCTCTCGCCTCGAACTCGTCTACGAAGTCGGTGATGTCGACTGTCTCGAGGCGCGCCCCTCCTGAAGTCTCCCACGTATTGACGAACCGATAGTACTCAGTCTCATGTAATTCACCAGCCGGTCTGGTGCGCGGAATTGGCAGTCCTTTCGTCTGGAACAGGACTCGATGTGCCGGGTGTAACCGGAAGTCGATGCGCTTCCCTGTAATCGTGACGAGCTCACCTTCGAACGGCGCCGTGTCGATGCGACGGACGAGTTTCGGTTTCACCAGACCGACTGCTTCGTTGAGTGCATACACTCGGTCTCCAACGGAGAGGTCAGCGATTTTCACCGGGCCTTTCGTGGTGAGCACTTCGGTGTCTGGGGTGAACCCACCCGCATCAGTATCACTGGAACTGGAACTAAAACTTGGACTCGCGACCGTGTGAGACGATGGCTCGGACATGGCTGCTACGAGGGGTTGGCTCCGTTTTCGCTGATAAACCTCCTCTCTCCCCCAATCAATCGTCACGGCCGCTACCGAACCGTGCCGTCACCCGTGTCCACAGCGACGGCGTTTCCGCTTGCTTCTCCTTGGACGTCCCCTGCGGTCTCTCACGCGCTTCACGCGCTTCGTCAAGGGCGTCCCGGAGAGCGTCATTCTCTGCTTCCAGCTCGTCTACACGGGCCTCTAACCGGTCGATTGTAGCCATCAGTCGCCGCTCGTGTTGCTCTCTTCCCGAATCCTGTGCTTGAGGGGTGTGTTTCCTGTCCGCACCGACGGCTGGATCAGGCGTGGGCGGCTTCGCGGACTCCGTTCGCTGTGCGTCTTGTGTTGGTGGCTCGTAGAACTCGTCGACGCGTGCGACTGCACGCTCGAGCGTCTTCTCGCCGTACGTGCTCCCATCGGCAAAATGTACTTCGTCCCATTTCCCACGGAGTAACCCAGACTGACGGAAGAGCCGGTCCATCTGCACCACATCGCCACCGGTCCAGAACGCCAGCATGAAACACAGTGCCATATCGGCCTCCGAGTGACTGTCGTACCCGCTCGTCGAGCCGTTCCACAGGCGCTCGAACTTCGACCCGTTCAACGCTGCCCGTGCCTTCTCGATGATTGTCTCGTCGTCCAGCGTGCTCGTCCTCACTGTGGCCTGCATTGACGCTCGCTGGGGTGGCTTCGATACATCTCGCTCGTTCTTCGACTCATCGCCCGCGACGTACTCGGCGTGGACTGCTGCAAGCTCGGCCGTTCGTTCGGCGACTGGGCGTGGGGGATCGTGGACGCTGTTGCCAGTCACGGTGAAGTATCGCGCTGTTTCGTAGCATTCCACGTCATCCCGACGGTTCGGACCTGAGGGCAGTTTACCTGTGACGATGAGGTGGTATCCTGTCCCAGAAGGGCTTATCTCCGTATAGGCATCGAGCTGCTCGATGATGTCTGTCGCCCATTTGGGTGAGCCACTGTCGTCTCGGCAGTTGTCTAGGTCGACGCCGACGAAGGGGTCGTTGTCGGTGAAGACGAATCCGAGGCCTTCGATGTTGTCTGTGCCGACAGCATATTGACGGGCCTCCTCAAACGCGGCCCACGTGGTGGAATCGGTTGTCGACGCGTACCGGCCCGACGTCGGATTGATCGGGATTTTTGTCTGCTTGTCGTCTCGTTCTTCGGTCTGCCAGCACACCCATTGGTCGTAGTCGAGGAGGGCCGCTGGGAGGTCATCTGTAGTCAATTCTTCACTCATACACTCGCGTCCTTATCACCGCACTCTGTATACTCGCTATGCGAGAACTGCACATAATCATGCCGACGAAAAACGGTAGCTGATTCGAAACTTCGGGGGTTGGGTGGGGCTGCTTGCAACCGCCTCACCCGAGCTCTCTGGACCCGCTACTGTTTTGGCACCAAAACAGACACGTTTGTGATTCATCACTTCCATATTAGTCAATTGAACAACTGCAATAACCTATTGGAGATGAGTCACTGAGGCGTCACGATTCCAAACACGGTTTCCAAACGCACCAAAAACGGTTCTATGAAAATTTAAGGTCTTCTAAGAAATTCTGAGACACTTACGGCGGTTCCAAAATCGGACTCAACATCCGCAAGAAGACACTGTACAGGGATTGACGAACAGAGTTAGGGTCGGACACGCGAGGTAGTAAACACCGGGCTAAACGTCGAAAATCGGAGTCGAGAGGGGTTGTGAGAGACGAATCGAGGGCGAGACGGTGAGCCAAAACGGGGGTCTCGACGGGGGGAGAATCCATCCAAACATGGGTGCAGTCATGCGATTTTCGAAACAGGAACCAGTGCCGAACACGGGGTTCGTCGTCGATGCCAGTAAGCCCTCACTAGCACACTGACACCGCTGCCGTCTCGTGATTTCGACCACACCTGGCCACCCTTCCTCGATGTCGACCATTGCACACACAGAGAGCCATCTCTTGCAGCGCACCCCAAACTCACCTCACAAACGCTACAGAGGGGTGTTCTTGCGGTTGAAAACGCCATGTTTGGAAGCTACAGGACACCCCGAGACCACTCGACACCCCGTATCGACCACAGAGAGCCAGTAGAGCCGAGTTTGGCCCTCGAATTCACGCCCGCCCCTCCACCACTCACGGATTTCGCCGCACTCTCTGTCAGGTACTCCTGTCTATCGCCTCAATGCCTCTCTATGCATTCTGATATATCTGCCCACACCTCTGGTGACATTCCCGCCTCCACCCGCACCCGTGAGCCACCGCATATCGGTTCGAATCGAGGAACGGACACCGGTTCGAGTCGAAGCCCGACCGGTTCACTCAGTGGTATCAGACTTGAGCTCGTTGAGCAGGTGCTTGACCGGGAAGATATCCGTGAGCCCTAGGGCGTCGAATCGGAACTCTGTCGGTGCCGTCGTTCGGCTGTACGACTTCTCAACACGCGGGGCACCCTCGATCGGGTCGGCAAGCGCCTCGATAACGTCATGTGTCGCACCGGTCGTCATGACGACCCAGAGAGCCTCCTCTGGGTTACACGCCGCCATCTTGTCGTAATCACTCGGGACAGCACGGGCGATATCGTGATTCACCCGCTCGGCCTCGACTGCGACGACGACCTCGCCATCGGCGTCAAGACCTGCAAGGTCGAGCCGAGAGCCATCACTGGTCTCGAAATACGGAACGACACGCACCACGGGAGAATCTGGATCAGGGACGTAGCTCTCGACGAGATAGCGGCGTGCCGCCTCGATCATCAGCACGTGGGCGCTCGTCTCCTCAAGATCGCCCTGGCCATGCCCGAAATCGACCCCCTCGCGATAGCTTTCTCCCAGCACCTTCCGACCAGCAGGGGTGACAGAGTATAGCCGATGCGGGTGGTCAGAATCGTGGGTCAGATAGCCCGCATCGATGAGCGCCTGCGTGTCCTCACTCGTTGCCCCCACGTACTCCAAGAGACGGATCATCGAGTCGAACAGCAGGTCATACTCCGGGGCGTTGTAGCGCAGTTGCTGTGCGTTGTAGATCACCTGCAACAGCATCAACCGAATATCAGAGAGCCCCGTCTCGACTCTCTCCTCTTTCGAGAGCTTGAGGTTCACCCCCGTCACCGGGATATCATCTGGATCGACGTCCGAGAGCGACGCACAGCAGTTGATCGCACGAATCATTCCCTCGGGAGACGGATTGTACCGGTTCCCACACTCGGTGCAGTCGAGTGCGTGTTGTGCTGGTGCATACGCAACCGTCTCAGGAAGCCGCAGCGTGTAGGGAAGCGCCGAATCGACGCGCGAACGTCGAACCACCTCCTCGTCAGTCGCTCCAGGCTTGTCTCCGTCACCGACCCCATCTCCTTCTCCATTTCCTGCTTCGTCTTCGTGCCCGGTCTCATCATCGCGGTCGGCTGTACTGGGCTCTGAAACTGTGAGGCCGTATTCCCGTCGGACCCGATCCTGACTGCGAACGCGGGCGACCTCATAGTGGAGTTCCTCCGACACAGTCAACGGCTGTGGGCCCTCCGGATGTCCTGGCGGCAACGGCGCGGACTCGACGACGAACGGTCGTGGCTCAGGCTCACCGAATCCCGCTGGAAGCGAACACAACCACTCCCCGCGTGAGAGTGCTCGGAGTCGATTCGCCACCTCCTGTGGCTCCATATCTTCGGTCGCGAGGCGTGCGGCAAGGTCACGGTCGAGCGGGACGTTGCCCGTGACGATGGTCGAGACGTTGTTCAGCACCTCATGATACGCCTTTGTATCGACCTGCTTGAGTTGGGCGGGGTACTGCATCGAGAGCGTGACTGAACAGCCAAACGACCGCGCCTGCTTCAACAGATCGCTGAACACCCCCGAAACCGCTACTTTCGACGCCTCTTCAACGTGGAGCGTTACGAGCGGGAGTGTGTTGGCGTCGACGTCGACGTCGATATCCGTGTCAGTGTCAGTGTCAGTGTCAGTGTCAGTGTCAGTGTCCTCCCCTCCGGTTCGTGACGCATCATCTATTGCGTCGGTTCTCGGTCCCGACCCTGACCCTGATTCGGCTCGCCCATACAGTTGCTGACGGTGGTGAACTCGACGGCGAAGCGCCGTCCAGAGACTCGAGAGGAGAAGCAGTGTCGTTGCGTGCTGGGCCTTCTCACGAAGCCCACCCATATCGAAGACGATGATGACATCCTCGTCGAGAAGGTCGAGGAGATCGAACCGTGGCGCCGATGACACCGTGTCCTCCACGTTACCCGTCTCTCTTTCGTCCATCATCGCCTCGTTCATCGACTCGCTCTCATCTCCCCTCTCACTCTTCTGTGTGGCCTCGGTCGACGCCTCCGGATGCACGTGATTCAGCATCGTCGAAAGCTGCTTTTGCAACGTGACCTCGTGGATACGGTTCGTCACCCCCCTCATGACGTTCCCGAAGTCTCGGGCCGACCCGGTGATGGTTTCGGTGAGCACGGCCTCGAGGTCGTCATCCGCGACCGCAGGTGTGGTTTGATGTTCGGCCATCCACGACAGGGTCTCGCGGACGTGGCGATGCGTGAACGCGTCTTGGCCATGCACAGGGTCGAACAGCGCTTTCACCGTCGCCTCGATGACCTTCACTGAGACGCCTGCCGCGTGATAGTCTTCGTGGAGGTGGGCGAGAATCTCGGCATAATGAGCGGCCACGTCTTCGATGGCGGTCTCACGTGGCACACCTGCGGCGAGCTGGTCGCGAATATCGAAGAAAGAGACCGCCGGAAGCAGTTGCGAGCAATCGAAGTGGATGACATCATCGAGACTTCCCGTGCGGGCGTAGTGGACATGGCTCAACTCTGTGGCCATCCCATCGCCTTTCTGGTCAAGGATAATCGTCGCACCCGCTGTCGCCTCGTGATCATCGAGCCGACCAATGATGCCAGCCGTGGTCTTCCCCGCCCCCGTCTTGCCGAACCACGCGATGTGCAACCGCTGGAGATCCGGCGGGAGCCGAACGATGAACGAATCCTCCTGGCGGCTGTCTGCGTGATAGCCGACCCCATTTCGGTCGATACCTGTCGTCCACCCCGGCTTGAATCGACCGAGCGTCAGCCCTGGCACCCGATAGCGCGCCAGGAGGTCGCGCGATGGCGGTGGACCGTACGGTCGTGCCCGCTCACCGGGCGTCGATGCGACCCCCTCCATCGCCTCGGGTGTGAGACTCCCGCCATCGACGAGACAGAACCCGGGCGCTTCCCGCGCGTCGGCGACGATTCCCCGACTCGTGCTCGCGACGCCGGGAATCCGTGTCCGCGTGCGTTCGTATGCGGGTTCGTGAAGCTGCCGTGTACAGAGGTCGTCGCGAACCGTCTGTGCGGCCTTCCCCATGCGGTGACGACCGACGATGCGGTGATACGGCCCAGAGAGCCCACCGAGGACGCCCGTGAGATTCCGACAGCGCGTCTCGACGACGTTTGCCGGGCCGCAGGCGATGACGCGGGCGTTCACGACGAACGAGTGTGCTGTGTCACGCGCCTCGATGGTACGGATTCGATGGATCGGCGAGCCCCTGCCTCCCTTCGCACGTGCTAAGAGGTCGTCATCGTCGCCGCGTCGTTTCTCGAGTTTCTCGCGGTTCTTCGTCGCGTACTCCGCACTGCCGAGGCCCATCTCGCGTGCGACCGTCGCAGCCAGCGTGTCCCGGCCCTCGAGCAGGTCGAAGCGGCGGTCTGCGGCTGCCTCCGCCCACGACGCGTGGGGCTTGAGGAGCACCTGATACACCATCGGGACGTCACTGTCCGCGAACGCCGCCACGACGTCGTTGAGCGGCGGTCGCGCCTCACCGTCTCCTGCAAGCCACGTCTCGATCGGCTTGAGTCCCGTCTGCCAGTCACGACGGCGTGTGGCCTGGGCGACGTACTCGACGGCGTTGTACGTATTTTCAGGAGATGGGCTGTTTGAACTGTCGTCCTGTTCGTGTTCCGGTTCGTGTTCGTGTTCGACCGGTGGCGCGGCCGTGGTATCGTCGGATGGCGCCGTCGAGGCGGAGCGGTCGTCACCAATGACCCACGCGGGGTCCCAGCGGACGCACTCGATACGGTAATCGTTCGGGAACACTGCCCGAATCAGTCGAGACAGTTCGTCTATCGCCTCGGCGTGTGCGCCTACCGACGGCGACGCTGTGGAGGCACTCGTCCCACCATCTGTACGGCCAGCCTCGCCATGGGCATCTCCGCTGGTGTCTTCAGCCCCGTCGAGGCCGACGTAGTACCGCACTGGTCGGTCGGCCTTTCCCTCGGTGACGACGTACCACTCGATCGACTGTGCGGGTCCCGATGGCCCACCGACCGCTCGGAACAGCCGCTCTGTGAACCCGTTCGGCTCCGGTGGGTGATACCTGGCGAGGTCGAAGAGCCGGACGAACTGCGACTCGACCGACTGGTGAGTGAGATCGGTCGCCGTCGGTGTGAGTTGGATGTACTCCCGTCCGACTCGCTGGTTCGATTGCGTCGATGTGGTGTCGGCTGTCTCCGCGGCCTCTGATGCCGCCGTTCTCTCATCTGATCTCTCTCTGTTTCGGTGTGCGTCATCGCCCGTCATGCTGCTCGCCTGCTGTTTCTTGTGACGAAAAACAGTACGATAACTATATGGTATTGTTTTTGAGAATTATCGACGGAAGGAAATATCGTGGATGGAACACGCTGGCAGGGAACGCTTCACGAGTCTCACCAGTTGCTCTCTCGTGGGCATCAGCGTCCCACCGACCCAGCTGGGTTAACCAACAAGTGAAGCTTACTGTCGGCGTTTGTTGGTTAACTCTTGTGAACGTATTCATCATCGACTGTCGTGTGGACCCTGTGTCACCGTCTCCATGCGTCTCGAACGCCCCCGGGCGCTCGTGGACTGCGACTCGCTGCGGTCCTCGCCTCCGGCTGCGGTCCTTGCGTCGTCTCGCCTCACGACCGCCCGGCCCCGTTCACTCCCACCCAATCTGTGTTGGCTGTCACTGTGCCCGGCTGACCGAGTGTTCGTCTCACGGCTGTTCCTGCCGTCGCCGCGTTCTTTTTTGTTCCTGTGACGCCTCGCCGCGCATCGCCTCCCCGGGGCGGGGACTACTGAGACGCTCGCGGTGCTCGCGTCTCACTTCGCTCGCACCCTCCCGGTGCGCCAGCAGCCAAGTGTGGTTGCGGTTTTCGCCCCTTGCGGGCTTTCGCGTTCCAGCCCTTGGTGCCGCTGTGCGCGCTGGCGCACCTCCTTCGTCGGCGCGCCACCGTGCTCGCGACAGTCGGCCTGGACACGAACCCGCAGAACGGGACGGACCGCGAACCACCTTGGCGCTGGCCGCTCAGGTCCCCGCCCGCGGCGCGCGCGGCTGGTTTCTTCTCCCCTTCTGAGCGCTCTCGCTCGCGCCCCAAGGGGCGCTCACGAAGGCGCGAGCGAGAGCGCGTTGAGTGGTTGTCTGTCGATGAGAGCAGAGCCGCGGCTGGAGAGTCGTGGAGTGGGTAGTGAAGACGCCGAGTGAGCGCCTTCAGAGCTAACGCAATGTCTAGTACGAACGTTTTCGGACAAGAAGTTTCGGTTGACGAACAGGCGTACGAACAGGTGAACGAGCCGGTGGTCGACGAAGACGGCTTTGAGGTCGTCGACGAGACGCCCGAACTCAGAGCGACGGTGCAGATGGAGATCCAGGCGAAGGTTGATGCGAACCACCCCGAGGGGATGGTCGAAACTGGCCAAGAGCGAATCTACGGTGCGACCCTGGCTCAAGAAGAGCGCATCAACGCAAGAGAGGCGGAACTGGCGTACATCAGTGCGAAGGCGACGCTCGGAACCCAGGAGGGGCGAGCACAGCGGACGTCCGATGTGGTGGGTGCGATGAGTGCGCGGCGACGTGATGAGTTCGACGAACGGGCGGCGGCTGTGGATTCGCTGTTCGGTCAGAAGGTGGACCCCCGTGAAGAACTCTCTCGAGACGATCTGGCGATAGTGAACCGAGAGTCGATGCGGATGGCCGGGCGATTGAAGCAATGGTCGCGAGCGGCGATCAGTCGGCGGCTGGCTGAGAAGGTCGTGAGCGGACAGGAGATGATGACGGCCGTCGTCGGGACGTTCGAGGAGTTACAGACCGAGCCGGGTCGGGTCGTGCCAATCGGAGCGCTGGAGGACGTGCGTCGTCGAGAGGTGAGTATCGAAGGTCGCGTCGAGACGCTGTGGGTGCCCTCCCACCCGAGTATCGCCCAGGTGGGGTTGGTCGCGGATGACAGTGGACGGACGCGCGTGACCATCTGGAAGCGGTCGGAGGCACCTCGGATTCGAGAGGGCGAACTCGTGCGGATTCACGGGGCAGCGCGAAACTGGTACCAGGGCCGTGTATCCCTGGCCGTGACGGGCTGGTCGGACGTGAGGTTCCCTGAGCGCGGTCGGTGGTGGGAGTAACAGAGTTAGTCGTCGCGGGCTTTTTTGCTGTGTGCCGGGCCAGCCCCACCCCACCTCCCCACCCACCGCTCCGTGCTCACTTCGTTGCGCGCGCAGCCACAACCTTACCCGTTAGATTGGATGAAATGCAACGTGCTGTGTACCAAACTTAACCAAGCAGCTGATGTGGACCCGTACAAAGACGTCGCGGGTTCAAATCCCGTCGGGTCCGTGGCTTCTAATCGCAAGAAGGCGGCGGAATTAGCTCGAAATTTTAATTCGGGTTCGTCATGAACTATGACGAACTCTCCTACTGAGGAGCGTAAAATCGGCCCGATTTGCTGCCTAATGCAGAAACGAGCCGCACGAATGACGAATTCACTTTGTGTTCGTCACGGTATCCTCCCTGTACGCGTTTCGGAGAATATCTCACGAACGCACGTCACGGGACTGCTGATTCGTTAGGAGTCAAACTCGTCCCAGACCGCTCCCATTCGTTCGTACACCCATGGTGCAACCACTCGAGAAATCACTCTCCACACCGAAGTCGGGTACTCCCGATTCTCACCGTCTTCGTGACGAGCCTCCGGCGGTGCGTGAAAATGGTCTCGCGTGTAGTCTTCACTGTCGTGTCTATCCCATCGGCACAACCACCTCTCGCCATGATGATCTTCAACGTACGAGATGTGAAAGTCGCCGTTCGTGTACGACTGCACCTCGATGTACGCTTCCGAGACGTACTTGTGAGGGTAGTATTGCCGTTCGAGGGATATGACAATCGAGTCGGGACGGTTCACCGGAAACACCGTCGTGTTGTCGACCCAGGATTCGGACGCCAACAACGACGCGAGTTCTCGGAGGAGCGCCCGGTTCGGTGTTCGGTCGTGCTGGCCGTTCACCGTCAGGCGACTCCTTCGCCGACGGGGTTATCTTGTCGGGAGCGCCGGAGGTCACGGATCTCTCTCCGAACCGCAGCCCAGTTGTTCAGGTCCAGCCAGACGGTCTCCACGTCGCCGTACTCACCGTACTCTAGTGGGTCAATCTCGTCCGGTGTCTCGACATCGTACGTCTCACGATACGCTTCGTCTTCGGAGAGCAGTTCACCGAGCCGGTCCCGGTATTCGTCGTCGTCCAGTTCCGAGAGTCGATTGAGTCGCCGCCACTCGAAGTACGACTCGTTCCGCTCGAAGGTCTCTGGGTTTTCTGTCACCCGCGTCAACACGCCGATGTCTGCAAGTCGTCGCAGGTGTCTCCGGGCCGAATTCTTCGAGCAGTCTGCTCGCTCTGCAACCTCCACGACACGGGTCGGCGTGTAGAGTTCGAGTGCGGTCCGGTACACTCGTTCGTCCGCCGGAGCGTTCTCGAGTCGCTCACCGAGGTCTTCCGAGAAGTCTGAGGGGGACGGGCCACGTTCGTCGTCGGAGGTGTTCATACAGACTAGCACGAGATTAGAGTCAATATAATTAACGCCCGCTCACAGATATGATCGACAGTCGATGGAGATGAAACCAAGAGAGATGACGACTAACTAGACGTCGTCAAGATACTTTCGCCGCTGTTCCATCTTCTCACGTTCCGTCCGTCGGTCGTAGTGTTCATCTAAGACCGCTGTCGAGACGTTCGCTCTCGCACTCACCGCCTGTTCTGGAACATCAGAGCTCAGCCAGTGCGTAATCGCTCCGCGGCGAACAGCGTGCGGTGATACTGATGATGGGCAGGCGAACGACTGACTCCTGTCGATTGCAGCCTGACAGTCTGAAATCTCTCGGTCGTGTGGACACCCGCCAGTGAACTCACAGGGTCGGGTCATTGAGTACACGTGGCTCTGAATCGTGGTGAGATGTGCCCGACCTTGGGCAGTGGAAACGAGGGGGTTCCGACCGTACTCATCGACTGAATCCGGTCGGCGGTCCGCAACCCACGCGTCCAGCACAGAACACGTCTCTGGCGAGAGTGCAACAAATCGCTCTCCATTGAATTTGTTCTTAATCAGGGTCTCTGTCTCTGGACGATGCCACACATCTAGTGACATCTCCTGTGGATCATAGTCACCTACATCCAGTGCGTGGATAGCCCCACGTCGGAGGAGTGCGTGCTATATCAAGAGAAAGGTGACGTGGCGTTCAGATGCGTACTCGTAGGTAGAGAGGTAGTCGAGAATCCCGTCAGCAACTTCAGAGTCCAACATGACGTCACGAGAGTTTTCACCATCAGACAGGCTCGGTGAAACGACCTTGGACCAGAGGTCGGTCGGAACGGCGTCGATGGTTCCGCACCATCGGATAAACACGTGGAGCGTGTCCATCTGTGACTTCTCGGAGGGTGGCGCGAGGCCGCCATCTGCACGACGCCACAGCCGGTAGCGGTGCAGCGTGCGTCCGGTCAAGTCGTTCAGATTGTTGATACCCTGTTCGTCACACCATCTGATGAAATGTCCCAGTCGGGAGGAGTGCGCGTATTGGGTTGCTTTCGCTAGTTCGCTCTTGCGGTCTTCGAGGTACAGTTCGACGGCTTTGTCGGGTCGGATGGGTTCGAGTGCCATGGCTCTGTGTCGATGCAAACCGGCGTCAACGACGACCCAATTCTGAATTCGTAATCGCCGGACAGCGCGGCGATTAATTCAGGATCGTCATACACTATGATGAATTCCCGTCGGGTCCGTCCCATTTCGTATCGTTCCGAACTCAACAGACAGCATCGGGTTTCTTTTAAACGGGTGGCCTTTCGTGCCGGAGAGTTCGGTACGCTTCGTACCGCGAGTCAACGCTCTCACGCGATTCTGTAGATTCAAACGTGGGCAAAGTTAGTAATGGTGTGCAGTTTCAGTGGATTTGGTAGCGTTGTTTGTTGCTGTTAATCTAGGGTGGTCAAAACAAATTGACCAGAAATTCGCCCAGCGTAATCAGTTATCTCACATCAAGGCCAGAGGATAGTACTCATAATACATTGAAGTGTTCAAATTCCAATACATCTCGATGTTTTGCTCTGTGATTGGGCCGGCTCTGACTCTGCCCCCCGACGACTTTTGTCTAAAATTATATTGGCTGAATAAAAACACCGCCTGCACTTCCTAGCCTCTGGGTTGTAAGCCTCTATGCTCTCTTTGTTGGTCCATACCTTGTAATCAAGCTTCATTCGTACTTGAACGCGTTCAATATTCTCTGGGCGAAGAACCAGTCGGCCAAACTTCCCAGTCCTCGTATGCGCTAACTGGACCCGAATCAGTGCAGATGAAGTGGCGTCTCCTCGCGTCCATGGACAGTTTATGCGCCCCACAGGGGGTGCGGGGCTCCACGTGCGGTTTCCCGTTATTGACGGTGAGCGTGGGAGTCTCGCGGAACCACCATGCCCGAACCAAGACAGACGATTCACCCACTTGCTCAGCTTGAGTTCTCGAGTCGCGTCCGAAAGCGCGCCCAGTACGAAGCGTTCGAGTTTACACTCGTCCCCGAGGGCGTCAGTGTTCGAAACAGGAGTTACGCCGACCCCGAGAACCACGAATACACAGTGACTGTCAGAAGCGGCGTCCCCCTCAGCTGTACCTGCCCTGCCGATGAGCGATTTGCGGGGGCTTGTAAACACCGTGTTGCAGTTGCGATGCGGCATGTCCTCCTCGAGACTGTTCGTCGGATGCAGGCGGTCACCGATGGTGGCCAACCGGCTGATATGGATACTCAGAGTGACGGTAGTCACTCACCGACGCTGCCTTCAGCAGACATCAAACAGTATGAACTCGCTCCGGGTGACGGGCAAGTGGACCCACATAGAATAGATGACGACTCCGAGGACCCGTGTGACTGCGACGGTGTACTCGACGATCCCCCGTGTTGGGAGTGCTTTCGGCGGTTGGACGGATAAGGACCCCTTCGCTTCCAGCCAACATACTCTCGTCTCTCAATCAAGCGAGGCGCACTCGTCCCAGCTCAGTACGACTCGCGAAGGACGAGTTCGCCACCGGACGTCCGTACGATGATCGTATCGCCACCGTTGTTCCAGACTGCGCTCGTGCGTCCCCAGTAGAGGGTCGTCTCAGTGGTCGTTCCCGGCCCGGTCGTCAGTCGGAGGCGGTCGCCGGGGTTGAGGACGAGCCCTTCTGGCAGCCTGTACGTATGCCCTGCCGAATCTGAGACCGTCCACCCTGAGAGGTCGAGTGGCTCTGTCCCGGTGTTCTCGAACACGAGGAACTCGTCGTCGAGGTTCTCGTTATCGTTGCCTGCAGCGTCGGCGTTGACCTCGACGAGCGCGAGTGAGACTGTTTCGGTGGCTACTGTGGGCTCGTCAGACGCTTCCCCGCTGAACCCCCAGACGCCAGTTCCGCTGTCCCGTGCGCGCCGCTCTGTCGCTGCAAACTCATCGCGCTGTGTGAAGGGTGTGTCGTACAGGCGGGCGTAGCCGCGGTTGAGAAGCTGCCAATTGAACGACTGGCTCTCATCCGGTACAGAGAGATACACGAGCAGTCTCCCGTAGCTACCACGTCGGTCCGCACGCGGATCGGTTCGAATCGTCACTGTTTCACCGCTGAGTTTCTCAGTTGCGAACTCGCTGGCCCGTGTTCCCCAGGAGTGGAGCCACTCCGACCCCGCGGTTGTTTGTGGAACCCCATCCCACTCTGACGGTCGATTCTCTGCGTAGACCTCCGGTGTGTCGACACCGAGGAGTCGGACGGTCTCTGTGCGCCCGTTGGAAAAGCGGACATCCATCGTGTCGCCGTCAGTGACCTTGACGACGGTGACGGAGAGACCCTGCTCGAGGCTTCCACTTGTCGCTGCTCCTTCTGTCGACGAATCACTCGGAGCTACCCCTGTGGTACACCCTGCGAGTAACATGACGAAGACAAGCATGAGCGGTCCGAGTATCGAGCGGCGAGACACGATTGTGAGAGCCGGCCGAACAGCAAATCGCTACCGACTCTCTGTCGACGCCAGCCAGATTTTATTGCCCCCTGAGGGGGTGCGGGGCGTGAGCAGACGCGTCTCGTGGAGAACCGATGTCGCTCAGAGATACCTACGAAACGAGCTTCGACGAAGCGTGTGGAAAGACGATGTCGGCCACCGAGTGCCCCGAATGCAGTGGCCGAATCGAGACTGACGGCGGTGAGGTCACCTGCGGTGACTGCGGACTCATCGTGAACGAGTACTGGATCGACCACGCGGCGACCGCACAGTCGTATCCCGATGCAGAGACTGCGTCAGCGCAGACGGGCGCACCGCTGACGGCAACGCGTCACGACCGTGGCCTCTCGACCGAGATAGGCTACAAGCGAGACGGATATGGGAACGCGCTTTCCGGGCGGACTCGACGGCAGTTTCGTCGGCTTCGTCATCATCAGAACAGAGCGCGATACACGACGAAGCAGAGACAGAACCTCGCGTTCGCCTGTGGGGAGATCGCCCGATTGGCGAGCGCCCTCGATTTCGGCTGGGACGTGCGCGAACAAGCGTGTACGCTCTATCGTCAGGCGATGTCCGACGACCTGATTCGTGGGCGGTCCATCGAGGCGATGGCTGCAGCAAGTGTGTATGCTGTCTGTCGGTGTACGGGAAGCAGGCGGACGCTCGCAGAGGTCGCCTCGAACGCTCGCGTTAGCGAGTCCAGAGTGAAGAACGCCTATCGAGTCATCAACACTGAACTCGGCCTGGAGACTGCAATCATCCGTCCGCGAACGCTTCTGCCTCGACTCATCTCGGACCTCGACTTCCCGCTCTCGCCGATGGTGCGACGACGTGCGGAGGAACTGGTCTGTCGAGCAGAATCGACCGGAATCGCCAACGGCCGTCGTCCCTCGGGGGTGGCGGCAGCGTGCCTCTATGTGGCGCTAAAGGAGTCGAATCGTCCAGTGAGACAGACGGACCTCGCGGAAATGGCTGGAACGACGCCAACAACCATTCGGGCGCGATGTGAGGAGCTTCGAGCGCACACGGCAGACTGAACGCACCGCCTCAACCCTTCTTTATCCGGCACTAGACTTCGGGACCACCCCGTGTGGAACCTATACGAGAGAGGACTTCGAGCAAGTCCTCTCTCGAATCGCCTTCAATCAAGAGTTCGCGAACACGGGCGGCAAGACCGTCCAACTGGACCGGTCCGAGTCGGTCGACGTGACGTCGACGGATCGGAACCCACTCGCGAAATCGCTGCTCTACAACCTTCGACAACTCGACGCGGAGCTGTCGAAGGAAACGAACCTCTTCCGGCCTCGATTTGATTTGGCATCTACTTTTACGACGGGGAGGATGTCACCTAAGCGGACAGAAAGACTTGGAAGATACAGCTCATCTGAATCTGCTCTGTCAAGAAAACCATAGCACTGTAGAGCTTGAATCATGGGTGAACGGCCTCGGAGATACATCGCTCTGATCGGCTGAAACAAAAGCATGGGCAGAACCGTCAGGACCGATTAGCTGGTATCAAACGGTGGGTCGCGTATATTCGAGAACAACCACCAGAAGTATGGGGTCCTCAGCAGAGCCGTCTCGTCGATTCGCAACTGGAAAGCGCTCGACAGACTGGTCTCTCTGCGGAACACGAACGGCGTGTCCAGGCGTTTGCTACGGCAGAGCAACCCGACTCGCGTGCCGAGACCGGTGGCCAATCGGACTCCTCTGGCTGATTGTAAACGGGCGTTCGTCGTCGACACAACTGACGAGGCCAACGTGGGAGTTCTGAGCCCATGCGTCGAAGAGTGCGTTTTATCGCCCCCTGTGGGGTGCGGGGCGCAGAGAGATGTGCCTCGTAGAGACCTATGTCACAACTCGAAACAACGACCGTGTTCGCAGGCGTCGACGGGCGCTCAGACACACAGCTCCCAGACTGGTACGCACGACAGACATCCGTAGACTCGACAGAAACCGTCTCGTTCGCAGAAGCGATTCGGTCGCTCCCGCGGGCGGTCGAAACAGCAGTCGCATACTACAATCCGTATCGACATGAGTGGGTCGAAACCTCGCGGTTCAACGCCCTCGTCGAGCCATCACGACTCGCACCAACGAGTGGACCTGACTGCATCGAGCCCGATGGTGGGGTCGAGGCTGTCGAGACCACAGACGCCTCACCCACGACGGCTACGGATGCGCTCTTCCACATCCCGACCAGATCGTATTCGGTGATCAACCCGGTCGATGCCTTCGGACCCTTGGAGAACGTCCTTCGTGAGACGACAATCGATGACCGTACACTCGGCGACGTGGTCTTCGGCGAGATACGGCAGTACAGAGGCGGCGGCGAGGTTCATATGGACCTCATGTTCGATGGGCTCTCTGTCGAGCTTCCCGATAGACGCGACCCAATCACGATGGGCTTCTCCTCAGGGTATGACTTCTTCGGTGGCCACGCAGTCTACGTCGAGGGGTTCGCTCGGGACACCACCTGTGCGAACTCGATTCGGTCGCTGACGGACCGCGAGACGATCAAGCACGTCGGCGATATCGGTGAGTTCGAAGGCTGGTGGGAGGACACTCTGGACCAA
The DNA here is from genome assembly GCF_007004735.1 of Salinigranum halophilum. Classification (NCBI taxonomy): domain Archaea; kingdom Methanobacteriati; phylum Methanobacteriota; class Halobacteria; order Halobacteriales; family Haloferacaceae; genus Salinigranum; species Salinigranum halophilum. The sequence continues at coordinate 121,328 of NZ_SSNL01000005.1, read as the reverse complement.
CTCGCATTCATCGCCAACGACCTCTACGAGTTCATCACCGACGCCCAGGAGATTACGGTTGACTTCTCGCAGATGCCGTTCAGCGTTGAGGAACTGTACTCACTTCTGGACTTCCCCGACTATCTCTCGAAGCAAGCAGCGAGTGACGCACAGGCGAACGCAGTAGACCCGTTCGAGATCGACTTCTGGACGCTGCATTCGGGTGCGACGTACGCGCTCACGCACTTCTTCACCGGAAAGGAGGGGTCCGCACTCGATGGGTACGTCCGGACGGCGAACGACCTGCTGTTCAACCCGGAGGCGACCCTCACGACTGTGGAACAAGTCTACGAACGGCAGGCAGTATCGGAGACAAACAGCGATGGCCAAACGGGTGTAGAAAGTCAGGCTGCACTGGCACAGATCGAGCGTGTGAGTGCGGATGTTCGCTCAAAGGCAGCGTCGTTCGAGGAACGTGAAGCACTCCTCCGAGAGCGCTTCGGGCACGATCACGACTAATCTACAGGTGGTGCAAAGCGAGTGCCTCGGGATTTGTCCCCCCGAGGTACTTCACTCACAGCCGTTCGCTGTGCTCCTAGCGAGAACCTTATTGCATACGCATACGTATGTGCATACATTATGAGTACCTCGATTCGACTTTCAAAAGAAGCCAAGGCTCGACTCGACCGGTTCAAACGAGAGGGAGAGAGTTACGAGGACGTCATCTTGCGACTCACCGAGCGCGACAAGTGGGCCGGCTTCGGCGTTCTCTCTGAGTCTGAGACGTCGACGGACACGCGAGAGGGGCTAGGACGAATGCGGGAAGCGATGCGTGAGGGCGTTACCGAGGACATCGAGAACTGAATGCTCGTCCTCGATAATAATCTCCTAAGCGACTATCTCGATGGGAAACAAGCGGCTCGGACGTTTCTCGAACAGTATGAAGAAGAATCCTGGGCTGTCTCTTCAATCGTTCTGTATGAGGCCTACATGGGGAGTATTCACGGATACATCGGTGGCTCTCCATCAACCATCAGACAGGCAATCACGATGTCGATGGACGTTCTTGACGTTACAGAGCAGACGGCGAACGAAGCCGCATCGCTTCAAGAAGAGTTGATGGCTGTTGGCGTCCCGGCTGACCATCCGGACGCACTGATTGCCGCAAACGCTCGTGAACACGGGGGCACATTCGCGACTGCTGAAAAGCACTTCTGGAAACCGGACGTACAATCTGTCCTTCCAGTTGCGAAGTACGACCCGTACTAACTCGTCACGAGAGACCAGCTGTCCGGGTGCCTGGCCGATCTCTTCCGGAAAACCACCACCTAAATCACCACCTAGCTGATGGACAACCCCTGTCTCAGATTGGCTCTTGGTGGTCTGTCCACGGGTTCTGACTCGTTGTCTCTGGCCTGACTGGCCGCTTTCTCAACTCTCCACTCGGATTGTGATCGATAACTGCTTTCTCTTTCGGCATCGCTCGTACCTCAACCCCGCGCCACTCTCCGTCGACGCCGATCAACGCTTCCGAGTACCCTGCTTTGTCGTTCCCCGGCGTCGCCTCCTGGACGAACCGCATCTGGGCGTGATTCAGGCCAAACTCCGTTGCCCACTGTCCGTCCATCCCGTCGAGCCGATGGAACTGCTTGATCGCACACTGGTCGAGGATGGCTTCCGATTCAGGATGGCGGAAGAACTCATCAACCGTCTGGGTCACGAGGCGAATCGAGAGGTCGTGATGGCGATGATGTCTGAACACGGTCTCCAAGAAGGAGAGACTCGCCGCGTCTTGCATGATGTACCGAGCTTCGTCGATCACGAACACGACCTCCTTGGTCGTCTCCTTTGCCCGCTCGTACACGAGCGAGATGAGCAACTGCATCAGGAGACTCGTCGAGCCACCGAGTGACCCCTCTTGCTGGCCGAGATCGAGATAGATGATCTTCTCATCACGGATATCGAACTCCGAGGAGCGCCCGAGATTCTCATAGCGACCACCCACTGCGAAGGGGCGGAGCTGGTCGATAAGCCACATCGCATCGTGACTGAGCTTCTCCCCTTCTGCATCCGTTCGAACCACATACGGCTCAGGGTCTTCGACCATCGCTTCGAGGACGTCGAGAACGTCCCGCATCGTTGGGCTCTCGTTTGCGTGTGTCTCTACGTCCTCCGTGATTCCCTTCTGGTGGTAGGCCGCAGCAATCGCTGCTTCAAGCGTCGTGCGGCGATCATCGAGTGTCACCCCACGGAGGGCAAAGAAATTCGTCAGGAAGCTCAACACGCTGTCTTTCTTCTCGTTGAACGGACTTGCGTCCTCTCCGAGCGTTCGACGGACGTGTGCTGGAATCGGCTTGATTTCGAGAGGGTTCAATCCGAGTGACCCACCCACCGTAATCCGTTGTGCATTGAGTGCTTCAGCGACACCGGCCCAATCGTTGAGCGGCTCGAGGATGATTCCAATCCGGTCTTCCGACTGTGCAATCGTCCGGAGGAAGTTCTGCTTCGCTCCGAACGACTTCCCCGAGCCGGGGTCGCCAACAGTGAACATCGCATAGCCGTTCTCACGGGCGAACGCGTTGATGACGACTGGCCCCTCGGTCTGTCGATGCACGCCGAACTCGATGCCATCCGGCTCGAGTATCGTTGGATTGTGTAACGATGCGAGCAGTGCTCCGGCCGCTCCTCCGAGTGCAATCGCTTCTCGGCCATACCGACTCGGACCGAGCGGTGCGGCAGCTTGCAGCGCGAGGTCTTGACGGGCGATCGCTGTCTTCGGTGTGAGGTTCGCCGGATAATCGCGTAAGCGACGCCGAACCGTTCGGACGGCTTCACGGAGGTCTGTCTTCGTCTCGGCACGAACGGTGATGAACATCGACTGAGAGAACACCCGCTGGCCGGCTTCGACTGCCGTATACGTCGCTGCGGCTTCTCGTGCGCGCTCTTGGAGATACGCACCGCGAACCGTTTGGGTGAGGTCGGCGTCGACCTGCAGGTCGTCTGCGACCTTCTGTAGGTCAGACCGTGCCCGTGACTGATCTTTCGGATGGAGCCGAACTGTGCAGTCGAAGGCGATGTCAGTCAACGTGAAGAGTTCGTTGAGGTAGCCATCTGCGGGGTAGTCCGGATAATCCGCGATATAGAGTGTCGTCGTCCACTGCTCACCAACTTGGGCGGCGCGGGTCTCCCAGTCGATTGCGGCTGGTGCAACTGCACGCTTGTGCGTCTCCGAAAGCGACGTCAGTGTGCCGTGTTCTGTTTCTCCCGCATCGAGCAGTGCTTCGTCGAACACTGCCGAGAGATCGAACTCTGGTTCCTCGGTGGTGTAGCGACGCCAGAGGGCGTGGCTGACGAGACCGAATATGATGAAGCCGACACCGATGAGAGTCGCTTCGAGCGGTGCCTCAGCAGCTGTCTCGAAGACCTGCCAGTCGAGCTGTGCGATCTGACTGGACGAGCTCGCTGTCGAGCGCCTCCCAAGGGTTCCAACAATGCTGTTCATCGCTTCTCCCCCGCGGTGGCGTTAGTGACGTTACCCGATCCGTTCCGGCTGACTCCCATCGATGAACTCTTCAGTTGGTCCGGAGACGAGCCGAGTACCGGAAGCGACCGCACCGCAGCATCTGGTCTCCCATACTCGTGTGCTTCGCCGTTCCAGAACTCCATCGTGAGGACGAACAACTCGGTCGTGCTGACGCGGCGTGCCGTCCAGCCAGGTGCCTTCGTCACGAGACCGGTGTCGATAGTCCGACAGCGACGGTTGAGCTCTTCGAACAGCTTCGCGCGTACGTCGCCCTCGGTCAACGGTGTCCGTCGCGTCACGAACGGCGTCAGCAAGAGGCCGACGACTGGAATCTTGGTGAGGCGCTCAGCTGGTGACGGCTCTGTTTGATGCCGCCGATAGACGTCTCTCGGGTGTACCTCGACGGCGAGAAAGTAGCGGAGTTGCTGCGTGCCGCTGATCTCCTCGGGACGCGTCTCCCGATACTCTTCGAGAAGCGTACGGAAGATGGGCGCTTGCGTGACGTCGGAATCATCGAGTCGGTCGGAGATACTCTCGAGTAATCGATCGACAGGGAAGCGACGCGTCGTCGCGTGGACCGTGAGCGGGAAGTCGAGGTCGTTGTTCGCGAACGCCTCGCCGACTGATTGGAGGTGAGCCCAGTCGCCTGACATCGCGAAGTCCATGTTCGCTGGGTCGAGTTCGAGCATCCCCACGACTGCACCGTCCGTCCGCTCGATTGCGCCCGCTCCAGGCCAGGCGCGCTCGACACTGGTCAGGTCCTGCGTACGCTCATCGACCGAGAAAGGGTGGTATGCTGCGAGTCCGCCGTCGGTTCGTCGGACGGCCTCGGTACTGAGCCCGGCTGTCTCTTTCGGTGACGCGTAGGTTCGGCGCGGGCGGGTGAGGTAGTATCGATAGACGTCCCCGAGCCACGTCGTCGCCGGAAGGTGACTTGGTGCTGCAAAGACGATTGCGACACCGAGTACGAACCCGGCTGCGGCGAGTGGAAGCACGATTGCATCGAACTCACTGAGTCCTCCAATGAGAAGCCCTACAATCGGGAGTCCGATGAGGACGTAGAGGTCCCCTTCTTCGATATTCAAGATCGGGACGCGTGTCTGCTCACCGATCATGTCCATGATTCGCCGGTCTGCGCTGTTCGTGTCTCGTGACATCAGTAGTATCCTGGGTCGTTTTCGGTTCGTCGGTACGAGGGGACGCCCGTCTGTCCGTGTGCGTCGCGCACCGCGTGTTCGTCTGTCGGTTCGTTCGAGGTCTGCGCTGCAAGTTGCCTCGCAGCGGCAGCTCGGACTGCTGTCCGTGGGCCCTCACGACTCGCGGCCGCTGCGAGAGCCGGACCCCCAACCGTGCTCACACCAGCTATCGCGCCTGCGGTCACAGCTGTCCGGCCGATCGACCCGGTGAGGCGTGCGACAGTCGGTGTCGCGTACCCGAACGTCTTCCACGCGACCCACACGGCAAGGACAGGCAGTGATGTCGCCACGAGGAGTTGGAGGAATGCACTCGGAAGCGCCAGGAGTCCTATCTCACCCCCGCCGAACAGGAACCCATAGCCCGCAAACAAGAGCGCGATTGGCAGGGGGAGCATCGCCAGCGGAACGAATCTGAGACACAGTCCCCGTGCGATCTGTGAGATGACGGGGAGGTTCGCAAACGCGAGTGCAATGCCGAACGGCATCCCGTACACGTACACGAGGATGAGGATACTCCTGACGAAGAACAGCGCCTGGAGGACCCACATCGCTGCACCGCCAAGACTCGCCATGAGGAAGCCGAGCGCAGGATTGACGAGTGAGACGGTGAGGAACTGCTGCATCGCCCCGATGAGCACCTCGATGTCGGGCAGGAGGGCGAGTGTGAACCCTTCGACGAGCATCAGAATGACCGCAGCGAGCCAGTACCAGATGACGATGAGGAATGCACCAGTCCATGCGGTCCGCTTCGTTCGCCGATCCTCGTAGGCGCTCCCGACGTTGAAGATACGGACTGCGTGTCGGCCCTGGACACAGACGACGAGTGTGAGCAATGCGAGGATGGTGATCTCGCCGCCGACGAGCGCGTCGTGTAGCATCGGCCATGGGGCGTTCGTCGGCATTCCGAAGACGAGCGCTCCCTTCGTCGTCGGCGTCGGCGTGCCGAACAACAGCGGGGTGATGGTCTGATACCCCTCACTGAGTCCCGTTCGGAACCAGCCCGTCACGAGCCGGACCGCGTCTTCGAACCATTTGACACCCAGTTCTCCGAGTGAGAGTTCAGCCACACCACCACCCCCTCGATTGGGGCGACGGAATTGACGCATTTCCACTCGGGTTCGGGGGCGGCTCGTGTCTGTCTCGTGCTGCCCGCAGCGTCCGGTACACACACGGCCAACGATGCTTGCTTCTCTGTGGGATGTGATTCGTCATAGCTGATTACCTGGATGGAGGAAGCGGCCGAGGCGGCGGCCTGCGTACAGCAACAAGAGGCTGAACACGAGCCATTTGAGCAGGGTCGTCGCGAACGTCGTCACACCTGCGACGGTCAGCAGTGGATGCCACGACACGGTTGTAGTGACGTCACTGTAGGCTGGCTGTCCACTCATCGTGGTCACCGGTCCTGGGTGGAACCGTGCACTGTAGGGGCCATACTCGTTTACGACGATGGCCACGTGCCCGTTCTCGTCTGTCGTGACCGGCTGCCCGTTGACAACCAGGACTGGCCCCGCACCGCTCGAAGGTGACGCTTCAGCACCCTCTGCGTCTGAGACTACGATTGGTGCGTCGCCCTCCGGGTCGCGAAGGCGGACACTGAGTATCGCGACGGATTCGTTCTGGGAGAGAACGCTCACCGAGAGATTCGGTCGTCGGCTCTTTTCCACCGGTAACTCCCGCAGATCGATACTCGTGTTAGTACCCCGGACGAGGCCAGCCACGTGGAGCAGTCGTTCTCCATCTGATTCTCGGATTCGGAACGTTACCCCCGAGGTCGACGGCGAGTTCGCATCGACCGCGTGGTGACTCGACTGACTGTCTCCTGAAGACTGAGATGGTTCTTCTTCCCATCGCAAGACGTCCGCGCTGCCCACAGACGTGGAACCAGCAGACAGTGAGGCCGTACCCTCTCGCGTCGGTACGGCATGAACATACTTCGGGGGCGTCTCGATCCGCGTGGATGTGGCCTCCACGGCTGTCGCCGTGGTGAGGTGTCTCCACGACTCGTCGGGCTCTATCTTGAATCGCCAGCTGTTCTGGACACGGACAGTCGCGTTGTTGCTGGCTTGTATGGCTACGTGTGCCGTTTGCGGTTGTGACTCGGTTGTCCTCGACGTCACCGAGAGCTGATTCCAGTACGGGTGACTGACGGCGATCGCCATCTCTTCGGAATCGTATCGGACCTGTCTGATTCGGATTGACTCCCGAGAGACGTTCGTGACGACGACACGACGCTGGTCAACCACGGTCACGTTCGTCTCGCTCAGCGTCTGTGACACCGACGCTGATGTCTCTTCGTAGACGACCCGAATCGTCGCTTCGACAGTCAGCACAGCTGGCCCAGGGGGGAGGTCACTGTATCTGAACTGAGGTGTCTGAGTAGCCGCTTGGTGTTCGTCGATTACCGTTTCGTTATGTAGGAGACGGACTATGTCGACACGGTGAGTGCGAACCGCTGTGTCCGTGAGGCGGTAATCGATGAACGCCCGCAGTACGCCGGCTGGTGCGATGAGGAGTGTCGAATTGTTCTCGGTCGTCTGCACTCGTGTCGACGGGTGTGCCCCGTGAATCGTCACATGTGCATCAGCGATACGTGATGTCTGGGTGAGGTTCGCTCCCGGTGGATATCGCGACGTGGAGTGATCTCCCGGTTCGAGTGTCTCGAAATGCGCTGCTGTTGCTGTGGCCGCTGTTTCGGGTGGGTTGCGATATGAAACACTCGTACAATTCGCGAACGCGGCGAGGAACTGTGTGGTGTTGTGCAGCTGCGTCGTTGACGCTGCCTGACAGCTCTGACCTGTCGACGTGTTCGTCTCGTTCAACGACGGTGAAGTGTCCCAAACAGACGACGTTGTCACTGGTACATCGCCATCTTCGACAGTCGTCCCTTCCGCTGACTGGAACTGGCCGGCCACGGGCGTCACTCCCGCAGTGAGGACGCTGGCAGTAACCCCCAGCGCGACGAGGACGTTGATGAGACGAGACGCAGTCACGGCTTTCTGGTGGCGATTATAACGGCGTAAGGTCGATGCAGGAGGCGAGAGGCAGTCCCATCATCGCACCAGCAACGCTGTACAGCGGCCCAAGGATGACCAAGACGACCCCAGATTTGAGTGCCTGTCGTCGATATTGCTTCAGTCGCTCTCGCTGGTCGGGGCCGAGTGTGAACATCTCTGCGAGCGAGTTCGCTTGCCAGACCACTACCACTCCGATGAGACCGATTCCGGTCGTGAGTTGGAAGAAGCCTGAAACCATGTTCGGGAGGCCCGTTGCGTCACAGACGGCGTTCTGTGCCAGGGCGGGTTCCACCGCGACTAGGCTGAGAACGACAATACCGAAGACGACTTTCTGTCCGAACCGCTCACACCGGTTCCGCAGTACATCCCACGTGCGCGTCGCTCGTTCACGAGAACTGCCCTCTCCGGAGAACGTTCTCGAATTGCTGTCGGTCTCTCTTTCCAACATATATTCAACTATTCCGCGATATAAGACATAATACTATCGGGAAATACTATCATACTGCCAAATTTGTCCAATAACTAAACTCGTTGTATATACGGGTATTTCCACAGTTTAAGTACCATTCATATACTAGCCTTTCTGGCTGGTGGCTCCGGTGGTATTCGTTGCTTCATCACCGGTGAGATCAACGCTCGCTCGGGTGACTCGAGACATCCTGGGGTCACGACAGGTACACCCTCGTTCGTCTCATCTGTCGGTCGCTTCTCGATTTGCGTCAGCATCCGATTCGCTCGTACTGATGCTCTCGGCGAACCCGCCGAGCCGCTCTTTGGCGAGCCGTTCGAAGAACCCGCCGACAAATGCGAGAAGCAGCGGCATCAGCGGGTTATCGCGTATGTCCGCTTTGAACACTTGGAAACCAATCTCTGACTGGAACAGCACGACGAGAACCAGTGCCGAGACGACTCCGATCAGCACGCGAACGGTGACGGCTTCGACGAGGTAACTGGGGTTCGGGATGTCGGGGTCCGCGGTTTCTACCTGATAGGAGTCGCTGGAGAACTTAACGAGAATACTGAACGTCGCGCCGAGAGCGCCGAGGAGGCTGACGGCGAGAAAGAGCGAGACTTGATCTATCGAGGGAGCAAACTGTTGCGCCGCTGAACTCACCAGCCCAGTCGACGGTACTGGTAAAAAGAACGCCGTGATGACGGATGCTGAGTACAACGTGAACAGGATGGCGACTGCGAAAATAATGGCGAGTTGTAGATACTGCTTGACCTCTTGGGCGCTCTCGTACACTTCGACGTTCCACTCTTGGACCACGCGGACTGCGGAGTACAACTCTGCTGTGGTGACGTCCTCATTCAATGTGCCGTCACTTTCGGTGGTGAGATACTCCCTGACGAGCTGTCGTTTCCGAGCGGGTAGCTCATCGGCCGCCGACAGGATTCGGCGGGCCAGATTCACAGTACGCGTTTCGTGTCTCTTCGCCTCTTCGTCGTATTCTCGCTCCAGTATCCGGTATACCCACACTTCCTGTCGGCTCGCGGAGTACAGCGATTCCAGTACACTCACGTTGTCGCGCCGGTAGGTCGCCGCCTTCGCCTCCTCGAGTTCTTTGAGCGCGCCTTTCACGTGGCGGAGCGTCTGTTCGATCAGGACCACATTCGATTTCGTATCTTCCCTGTTACGGAGTTGCTCCAGCGTCAACGCGTAGGCGTCCAGCTCTGTTTCCTCGTGGGCAATGTTGTCGAGAAATCGTTGTTGGAGGCTCGTCAGCCGACACGATACCACGAGTACGACGACGAATATCGGGAGGAAGATCCAGAAGAGAATCTCGGCTCCGAAGATGACGGTCGAGACTGCAGCAAACACCGCAGTGAGAACGATTCGCCGGACGCAGACGGGACTGAGACAGAGCCCGAAGTACTCGGATACGAGCTGTTTGAGGTCCATCAGTACGTCGAACTACCAAGACGAGGGTCCGTCACGACCGCGTGAATCCCGTCCTCGCATCCCAAGTGGCAAACGAGGCCTCCTCGCAGCGAGTTTCGCCCCCCGTCTCTATCTGCTTTAGGCCGTTTAAGCACATTCAATACATAGTAGTTGTTCATGTGACATAATGAACTATCTTAGGTCTTATACTTTACTCGCGACCGAGCGCCGGACAACTTTTATGTCGCTTCCAACACGGGAACTCGAACAGGTGTCACGATGGCTCACACAGAGCTGGAAGACTTCCTGATTCTTCGCGACCTCGACGAACCGATCTCGGAAGCCGAACTCGACGCCGCAGCCGAGCAGTCCGGTGAGACGCTGCGCACGCTCCGAGCGGAAGGCGTCGGTATCACGTGGGTCGACTCGGAGGTGATGACGAACGACGAGGGGCAGGTCACCGGGACCTTCTGTCACTATCGGGCGGAGGACGAGGACGCCGTCCGCGAACACGCAGAGCGTGCCGGCCTCCCGGCGACACGCGTCTCTCGGCGCGGCAGTCCGCTCGACGGCGAGTGACCCGTCCCCCGTAGACGAGGACGCGACGCCAGGAGGGACGAATCAGCCTGCCCACGCCGCCGCCGACCACGGCGGCACACTCTATCGGGTCGTGGGGAACGTCGACGTCGGAGTGTGGGCTACGAGGCTCGGTGGACGGCCCGCCCTTCGGACGGGTCGCTAGTCGGGGGATGCATCCGACGCCAGCGGCTCTTGCATCTCCAACAGCTCCGCACTCCGCTCCCACAGCCGCTGTTGCGCTGTACGGTCCCGGGCAGCATCCGAGGGCTCGGCCTGGCGCTGCTTCGAGAAGTACCGCCCGGACACGCCGTTGAGGCGGTCCGACGCCGCCAGGAAGACGAGCGCCGCCGCCCCGTCTCGCACCGAGGTGACGCCGGGCACGGCGTTGAGGAGCTTCGCGCCCTGTGAGAGCGGCGTCGGGAGGAACCTGGTGAAGCCCGAGCCCGGAATCGCGCCCGGGTGGAGCGAGTTGGCGGTCACGGTCGACTCCCGGGCCGACAGCCGCCGGGCGAGTTCGGCGCTGAACTGGACGTTCGCCAGCTTCGACCGCTGGTAGGCCGCCCACCCCGCAGCGCCCTCCCTGGCGGTGACGGCGTCGAGGTCGAGCGTCACGCCGCGGTGGGCTTCCGAGGCGGTGGTGACGATTCGGGCGTCGGGCGCGAGGTGGTCGAGGAGTTCGGCGGTGAGCAGGTACGGCGCGAGGTGGTTGACGTGGAAGGTGTACCCGACGCCGCGGTCGGTCAGCCGCGCCTCGCGGAAGAAGCCCCCGGCGTTGTTGACGAGCAGGTCGAGGTCGTCGGTCTCGGCTCGCACCGTCTCGGCCAGCGCTCGTACGTCGTCGACGTCGGCGAAGTCGGCCCGGACGAACAGCGCGTCGGCCCCCACCGATTCGAGGTCTTCGACCGCCGCCGAACCGGCCTGTTCGTCGCGGCCGTGGACGACGACGCGCGCGCCGAGTCGCCCCAGCGCGAGCGCGGCCTCCCGGCCGATGCCGCTCGTCGACCCCGTCACCAGCGCGGTCGTTCCTGTGAGGTCGGTCCCCTCGACGGCGGCGCGTCTCTCGGGTGGCTGTGTCATCGCGTGAGAGTGAGGGCCGCAGCGACAAAAGGAGCCACACTGGGGTCGTCGCGGTCGGGTCGCACACTCACCGTAACGGCCCGAGCACCGCGTCACTCGAGGAACGACGCGACCAGTTTCCGCTCGGCCGTCCGGAGGTGCTCGTGGAAGGTCGAGGGGCTGATTCCGAGCGTCGCGGCGACCTCCTCGCCCGACGTGACACGCGGCCACTCGAAGAAGCCCGCCTGGTAGCTCGCTTCGAGCGCGGCTCGCTGGCGGTCTGTCAGCGCCGTCTCCAGGAGGCTCTCTCGCCGTGGCGCGGCCCGGCTGACCTGCCGGCGGGTCACCATCTCGACCCCCGGGTACGTCGCCTCGACCACGTCGCTGAGGGCTCTGACGTCCGCGCCGGGGGGGAGGTGAACGCCCAGGTTGAGAGTGCCGTCGACGATTCGCGCCTCGACGACCTCCCCGCCCTGTGCCGCGACTGCCGACGTCACGGGTGGCTCGGTGACGACGACCTCGAACCCCCGTTCGGCGTCACCGTGGTCTCTGAACGTCAGTTCCTCCCAGTGTGCGTCGTTCTCGACGATGACCTCGAGTGTCTCGACGGCGTCCGCCGTGACCGTGCCGTAGGCGAGATATCGGCCGTCGTCGACGGGGACGGTCCGCGCGATGGAGACGGTCCCGTCCATCTCCCCGGCGATGCCGAGTGCGGTCGAGACGTCGCTCATCTGGAAGCGGAGTTCGACCACCTCGTCGCTCATGAGCGCGCGCTTTCGGTCGATGCTGGCGATGGCGTGGCCGACGATTTCGCCGAGGTGGTCGATGGTCGCCTGCTCGTCGTCCTCGAAGGCGTCCGGGCGCGCTGTCGACATGACCACGACACCGAACACGACCCCGTCGTGGACGATCGGAATCGCGGCGGCCGAGTGCAGTTCGGCCTCGAGCGCGGGCGATGCCGAGGCGGACGGCTCCTCGGGCGTGTCGCCGTCCGCCCGGTCGTCTGCCGGCCAGCCACTGTCGTCCGAGCGCCGTCTCACCTGGACCGCCGCCGTTCGGACAGCCGCGTCGACCATCTCACCGTCGCCCGACGTCGCGTCCGCGCCGATGGGTACCTCGGTCCCCTCGGTGGCCCCACAGCCGGAGGTCGCCTTGACCCGAACCGCGCCGAGCGAGCGGTCGATCTCGCCGACCCACGCGCACTGGTACGTCTCGGCGTCGGCGAGGCGGTCACAGACGACCCGTTCGATCTCCTCGCGCGTCGACTGGGCGATGACCGCCTCGGTGAGCCCGCTGATGACGCTCTGTAGGTCGTTGAGCGCCGCGAGCTGTTCGCGCTGGCGGGCGAGTTCCTGCTCGCGTCGCCGTCGCGCGGTCGTGTCGCGGACGACGCCCACCGTCCCGCCGGACCGTTCGCCCGCGTCGCTGGCCCCGTCGCGTCCCTCGTCGACGGGCAGGGGAGTGAACTTGCTCTCCGCGAAGAACCGACTGCCGTCGGCCCGCTCTATCTCCGCCTCCAGTGTCGCGTGGCCGTCGGTGCCGACGAGCGCCCGCGACTGCTCGACAGCCGCCGACGAGACGTCCTCGCCCACGACCAGCGAGCAGTGTGCCCCGAGCAGTTCCTCGCGGTCGTACCCCATCATCTCCAGATACGCGTCGTTGACCGCGGTGAAGTGGTAGTCGCCGTCGAGGACGTACACCCCGTCGTCGATGGTCTCGACGATGGTCTCGTACTGCTGGCGTTCGCGCTCGCGTTCTCTCCGCTCGGTGATGTCCCTGACGACGCCGACGCGACCGGTCCGCCCCGCGCCGAGCGGGAACAGTGCGAACCGGGTCTCGATGGGGCGTCGCTCCCCGTCTTTCGTGACGAGTTCGGTCTCGATGGTGGTGACGCCCTCGCCGGCGAGTTCGAGGTCGTCGCGCTGTCGTTCGGCCAACGCGAGGGCTTCGTCGGTCGTCACGAGCGACGCGTGAGCGCCGAGCAACTCCTCGCGGTCGTACCCCGTGAGGTGGGTGTGTGCGTCGTTCACCAGCAGGAAGCGGCTCTCGTCGTCGACGATGTAGACGCCGTCACCGATCGTCTCGACTGCGGCCTCGTAGCGTTCGAGTTCCCGCTCGCGCGCTCGGCGTGCGGTGACGTCCCGCACCGAGACCGAGAGGCCGGTCTCGGACGGGGAGATGGTGAGGCTGACCCAGCGCTGTTGCGACTCGACGTAGCCCTCGTAATCGGTCGGCTCCTGGCAGTCGAACGCCCGGTCGAGGTGCTCGCGGACGTCGCACTCGTCGAACGCCGTCAGCACCTCCCAGAGCGGTTCGCCGACGAGCCCACCGTCACGCGCTTCGAACAGGTCCGCCGCGCGGTCGTCGACGGACACGAGCCGATACTGTTCGTCGACCGTGAACAGGCCGGCGTCGTCCGACGGCGCGCGCCACCAGATTCGCCCGCGAGCGCCCACCTTCTTCGTGTGGAGGGTGCCGCGGTCGGCGAGTCGCTGTAATCGGTCGTAGGTTGCGCGGCGCGTACAGTCGAGCTGTTCGGTCACCTCTCGCGTCGTGAGTGGCTCTCCACGCGTGTCCGTCCGCGCGAACACCGCGAGTGTCTCCGCGAGCCAGCCACTGCTCCCCGTCTGCATTGCTCCGGATACCGGTCCCTCCATCATAGTACTTCCGTTGACGGAACTCCCGACACGCCGGGGGCTCGCGTCCGTCAGCCGCCCTGTACGGCCCGTCTCGTGGACGGACTGCGTTGCGCCCGCGGACGTCACTCGGGCGGGCGGGCCGTGGCGGCCTCGCACCGCTCGTCGGGGGTCGGTTCCAATCCACCTGCTCCCGGACGAACGTTCATACACGCCTGAATGAACATTCAGTATACACTAACTGTTTGGGAATGTCGTCTTTGTCCGATGAGAGACAACTGGTAATCCAATGAGCTCAGACGCCCGGTCCTCTGCCCCCTCGCCCTCACCTCTGCGGCTCTGTGCGTGCTCGCCATCGACGGTCCAGGCCCTCGACAGCCCCACTCGCCGACTCGTCCTGCGCGTCTTGCTGTCGCGCGGGGCGGTTTCGCTGTCCGACCTCGCGGCTATCGTCACCGCTGCGCCGCAGGCGGCGACGGCCGACCTGTCGGTCACAGACGAGCGCGAGGCGGCCGTCTCGCTCCAGCACTGTCACCTCCCGAAACTCGACGCTGCGGAACTAATCTCCGTCGACGGCCGGACGCTCGCTCCGGGGCCACACCAGGACGTCCGCGACGGACCGCTCACCACACGACTGCTCGACGGAGTCTGTCAGGACGTGTGGACGGCGATTGCGGCCGCCTCCAGCGACCGACGACGTGTCGAGGTCGTCGCCGCCCTGGCGCGGTCGGGGCCGACGCTCACGCTCGAACAGCTCGCCGACACCGTCGACGGGGCGTCCGCCCAACGCCCGGACAGCCCCACTGCGGAACCCGTCGACGACGGTGCGCACCTCGCGACGATGCTCCACCATCTACACCTCCCGAAACTGGACGCGGTCGGACTCCTCGCGTACGACTACGGCGACCACCAGGTGTCGTACGCCGGTCGGCAGTGGTTCGGCCTCGACGAACTCGCCGAGGCGCTCGAACGGACCCCTCGTGCCGGGGCATCGAACGCCTCCGACTCCCGACACGACTGACACCGACGCTGACACTGACGCCCGTTCATTCCGTCTCGTCGTCGTCTGCTGTCGGCCGTACCAGGTTCGCGAGCGTCACCAGCATCCCGAGCACCCACCCGACGGGAACGGCGAGGCCGCTCCACATCCCGACGTACGCGAAGCCGACGAGGTCGAACCGTGCTCTGAGCGTCGCGTTGAGGTCGCCGACAACGAGGACGTTGTCGAGCAGCCAGATGGCGAGCGACTCGCTCTCGGGAAAGACCACGCCGGCGAGTGTCGGCGAGTACAGCGCTGCGACGACCGGCGGTAAGAAGACGGCGACGACGCCGAGCGGATAGGCGAACAGCACCGTCGTCACGCGGCCGCCGACGCGCGCGAACCCGAGCGCGAGTACGGTGGCGACGACGGCGACGGAGCCGGCGGCGGCGACGGCGAGGAACCCCTCCGGGGAGAACCGTAGCCGCGCGAGCGCCGCGAGCGCGCCCCAGACCACGACCGCGAGGAGGACGGTCCCGACCACGCCGATGCGCGTGGCCGTCCGGTCGAAGCGCCGCGCGTAGAACCGAATCGCGAAGCCTGCTACGGTGAGCGGGTAGCCGACGAGCAGTCCGAGCCCGCCGAGGACGGCCCACAGCCGGTACGTGACCCGCTGTGTGGTCGTCTGTGGATACCACTGGCCCAACACGGGGTGTGATTCGCGCAACTGTGGAAAGGCCAGCGCCATCCAGAGGCCGTGGAGCGTCCGCAGGTCGTACCGGACGCCGGCGACGATGCCGGTGCTCGCGAGGAGAGGCGCTCGCATACCCCGTCGGTTCACCGGGAGGGGTTTAACCGTTGGGCTCCGATTCTCACGGCGCGAACGCGTGGCTCACCCGCCCGTCCCACCCGCCTCGCCTGGAACCCACGTCTCGTCGGGCTCCACCCGGCCGGCGATGACCGCGTTTAAGACGACACCGACGAGCAGCGCGAACGACCCGACGTACAGCCACGAGAGGACGAGCAACACGGCACCGGCGACGCCGTACAGTTCGACGGTCTCGGAGGTAGAGAGATAGAGGCGGAACACGACGAGCGAGACGGTCCAGATGCTCGCGGCGAACGCCGCGCCGGGGGCGATTTCGGTCGTCGAGACGTCCGGCCCCGACAGCGCGACGTACATCGGGACGAAGACGACCGCGAGCGAGAGCCACAGCACGACCGGCCCGAGGCCGGCCCACAGCGGTCCCGAGACGCGCACCGCGAGGACGACGCCGAGGCCCGTCATCACCGTGATGCCGACGGTGACGGTCACCAACACGAGCGTGCTGTCGAGGAAGCGGCGCGTCCGCGACCGTTCCTGCCGGACGCCGTACACCTCGGCGAAGATGCGGTCGACGGCGCGGAACATCCGGTGTGTACTCCAGACCGAGATGACGAGCGCGAGCGCGACCGCGCGAACCCGGCCCGCGCCGTCCCCGCCGAGTCGACTGATGACCGCCTCGATCTCCCCTGCGCCGACGCCCGTCACCAGTTCGAGTGCCTGTGCGAGCACCAGCGCCGTGCCGAACGTCGTGAGTGCGGCGTACGCGAGCACCAGGAGGGGGACGAGCGAACTGAACGCGTAGTACGCGAGGCCGGCCGCGTCTGCGGCGACGTGTTTCTCGCGCACGACGGCGACTGTCGCCCGTGCGACCGCCAGCGACCGTGAGTTCTGTCGCACTACGCACACGTTCGCCGTGACGGTATAGAACGCTAGGGGTCTCCGCTCGGTCGCCCTCGGACACGCGGGCGTGCCGTGGTCTCACGCCCCGTGACGAACCTCAAAACACTTGACTGGCGGCCGACACGCAGTAGCCGTGACGCAGAACGCAGCGCGTTTCGAACGAGTTGGTCCCTCCACGCGGTCACCGCCCCCGACGGCCGCACCGAACAGTCGGGTCGTCTCGCAGCCGGCCTCGGCCGGGTCCGAGACACAGCACCGCCCGCCATCCTCGGCAGTCCGTTCCGGTCGTGATCTGCCGTGACGGGCGACGACACGGCTTCGAAACCCGTCGAGGCGGGCAAGAGCGTCTACGAGACCGCGCTCGAGGTACTGCTCACCGGCTTCACCATCCTCATCCCCATCGTCATCACGGTCTACCTCATCAACATGACGCTCGACCTGATAACGGACGCCCTCGGGCCCGTTATCGACATCCTCCAGTGGGCGGGGGTCATCGAGCGCCTGTCGGACGCGGGGGTCGCGCGATTCATGGTCGAGACGGGGCTGTACTCGACGGTGACCGACTTCTACACCGAACTCATCACGGTCGTCGTCCTTCTCGGCGTGGTCGTGGCGGTCGGGACGGTCGGACACAACCGCTACGGCGAGATGGTCATCGACTACGTCGACCTCGCCATCACCTCGATTCCGGGTGTCGGAACCGTGTACGGGAGTTTCCGGCGGATGAGCGACGCGATGCTCGACCAGGGGGCAGACGACTTCAAGGAGGTCAAACTGGTCGAGTGTCTCGGTGAGGGCCTGTACGTCCTCGGCTTCGAGACCGGCCCGTCGCCCGACTCGGTGAACGAGGCGACCGGAAACGAGGAGATGGTCACGATGTTCCTCCCGATGGCACCGAACCCGGTCACCGGGGGCTTTCTCGCACACGTCCCCAGCGACCGCGTGTGCGACGTCGACATGACCATCGAGGAGGGCATCCGGAGCATCCTGACGAGCGGCGTCGCCACCGGCGGCGAGGCCGACCAGACGGAGGTCCCCTCGATGGGCGACCTCAAGGAAGCGACCGACCTCGAGACGCTCCAGCCGACGGTGCTCTCCGAGCGCTCCGTCACGGGCGAGGAGTCGGCCGAGGACGGCTCCAGACGCGAGTGAGACGCTGCGGCGCTCGAATCGACGTTCCCTTCCGTCCCATATCCGCGTCGAGCGAGCGCACGGGGGCGCGCCCGGCCGGTCACGGACCCGCTCTCGCGTTCTTCGGACTCGGCCAGCGCGTCTCTCGTAACCCTCGACGACGGAGACACACAACTGCGCCGTGACTCGCCAGCACGTCCCACGTCGGGACGAATCTACGATTTTTTAAGATGATAGTTATTATTTCGAAGATTTATACCGTACTACACCTCTACGACATTATATACCAAACCATTAAGTGGGGGACTATATACCATTTTCATGGTATGACAGACCACCACAAGAACAAGTCGCGTCGGCGGTTCCTGAAACGGGCGGGAGCAGGTGCGATCGCGGTCGGACTCGCGGGCTGTTCCGGCAGTGGCGGCTCTGGCAGCGGCTCCGGTGGTGACGGCGGCTCCGGTGGCGCTGGCGGTTCGGACGGGGGGTCCACCAGTGAGAGCGGAACCGGCGGTTCGACTGGAAGCGCCGACGGCGGCCGTGACCGGTTCAAACTGGGTGCGGTCACGTCGCTGTCCGGCGACCTCCGCTTCGGCGGTGGCGTCACCAAGCGCGGGTACGACCTCTGGGCAGACACCGTCAACCAGAACGGCGGTATCGAGGTCGGTGGGGAGTCGTACGACGTCGAAATCGTCTACGCCGACGCCCAGTCGAAGCCCAGTTCCGGCGCCGACGCCGCCTCGCGGATGATCTCGAACGAGAACGTCGACGCCGTGCTCGGCCCCTACTCCAGCAACGTCACGCTGGCCGTCTGTCCGATCATGGAGCAGAACGCCATGCCGCACATCACGGGCAGCGCGGAGTCCCCGCAGATCTGGCAACAGCAGTTCGAGTACTCGTTCGGGACGATTCCGACGGTTTCGATCATCGCCAGCGAAACCGGGGAGGCGCTGTTGAACCTCGACCCGAACGCCGAATCGGTCTACATCACCGGGGTGAACGAACCCTTCTCGAAGAGCACGGCGGAGGCGATGCGGACGGCGGCCGAGAACGCCGGCGTCGAGGTCCTCGACTTCCAGCTCTTCCCGCGCGGGGCCGACTACGCGAACGTCGTCTCCCAGGCGAAGAGCGCCGAGCCGGACCTCCACCTCCACGGCGGACACATCGGGAGCCACGTCAACCTCATGAACGCCGCCGAGCAGTTCGACTACTCGCCGAACGGCTTCATGATGCACTACGGCGTCAACACGGGGAGCTACAAAGACGGCGCGGGTGCGGGTGCGGCCCACACGTTCGGTGCGACCGTCTGGCTCCCGAGCGCCGACCGCTCCGGCGGCGCACTGTTCGACTCGCCGAGCGCCTACGCCGACGCCGCACAGGCCGCCTACGGCAGCGCGCCGGACTACACGCAGGCCGGGTCGACCGCCGCGGGTATCGTCTTTCAGGAGGCGTTCAAACAGCTCGGCTCCGCGCCGCCGCTCTCGCAGGACGACAAGGACGAACTCATCTCTATCCTCGAGGACATCGAGGTCAACACGTTCTACGGCGACGTGCAGTTCGAGACCGAGGGCGAGTACTACCACAACAACGTCAACACGACCTCGCTCCTCATCCAACTCGCCGACGACGGCTCTCCGAAGATCGTCGGACCGGAAGGCGAGGCAGTCGACGAGGCGACGTACCCGATTCCGAGCTGGAGTGAGCGGTAACGAGCGATGGTCGAGACGGGACTGCTGATTCAGACGGTCGTCAACGGCCTGCTGCTCGGCGGCATCTACGTCACCGTCGGCGTCGGCTTCTCGCTGGCGTTCGGCGTGCTCGAGGTCGTCGACTTCGCCGTCGGCGAGTACGTGATGCTCGGTGCCATCATCGGTGGGCTCGTCGCCCCCATGCTCGGCTCCGAGGGTGTCTTCGTCATCCCCCTGGTCCTCGTCGCGTTCTTCGTCGTTGGCTTCCTCGTCCAGCCGCTCATCCACCACGTCACGACAGGTGACCGGCCGCAGCCGTTGCTGATGGGGCTCGTGTTCACCTTCGGACTGGCGACGTTCTTCCGGGGCTCCGTCCTCACGCTCCTGGGCCCGAACAACCGCGACGTTCCGTCGTCGCTGCTCCAGGGGAGCCTCACGGTTCCGGGCGTGGGCATCTTCCCGTACGTTCGCGCCGCGACTGCCGTCTTCGGCGTCGTCGCCCTCGTGGTGTTCATGTACTACCTCTACAACACCAAAGGCGGGATGGCGATCCGTGCCATCGCCGAGGACCGCACGAACGCTCGCCTGATGGGCATCAAGATCAACCGGTACCAGTCCATCGCCTACGGGAGTTACGCCGCGTTGACGGCGGCTGCCGGCGTGTTCATCGGGATGGTGTTCACGGCCAACCCCGGCATGGGGCTGCAGTACACCGCCTTCGCGTTCTTCATGGTCGTTCTCGCCGGGATGGGCTACCTCCCCGGCGTGATTCTCAGTGGAATCGTGTTGGGCCTGGCTCAGTCGC
Source organism: Salinigranum halophilum (assembly GCF_007004735.1). NCBI lineage: Archaea > Methanobacteriati > Methanobacteriota > Halobacteria > Halobacteriales > Haloferacaceae > Salinigranum > Salinigranum halophilum. The sequence continues at coordinate 101,134 of NZ_SSNL01000005.1, read as the reverse complement.
TGACGGCGGTGTACGCGAGTAGCCAGGTCGTCCTGCTCGTGCTGTTCGCGCTCATCTACGCCGTGCTCCTCGTCTCTCCGGCCGGCATCCTCGGGAAGGGAGAGTGGGCATCATGAGCGAGCGGACGACCGACGTCCTCTCGACGCGGTTCGGGTCAGTCCCGGTCTGGCTCGTCGCACTCGTCGGGGTCGTCGTGCTGGTCGCACTCCCGATGGCCCTCGACGCGTTCTGGACCCGCATCGGACTGGGCGCGCTCATGTGGATCGGACTCGCACAGTCGTGGAACATGATCGGCGGCTACGCCGGCTACCTCGACTTCGGACACGGGGCGTACTTCGGCATCGGTGCGTTCGCCACCGGCGCCGTGATGGTCTCGTTCGAACTCCCGTTTCTCGCGGGCTTCGTGGTCGCGGCCGCCGCGGCCGCCGTCATCGCGTACCTCGTCGCCGTCCCGACGCTCCGACTGACCGGGGCGTACTTCGCCATCGCCACCTGGGCGCTCGCGGAGGCGTTCAAGCAGTTGGCGCTCAACCTCGACATCACCGGCGGCACGTTCGGACTCAGCCTGCCGACCACCGCGGCCAGCTTCGGTCTCCCGGTCGGTGAGCTCTCGACGACGCTGTTCTACTACCTCATGTTGATACTGTGTCTCGCGACGATCGCCGTGTCGTACGTCCTCTTCGAACGCAGCAAGTTCGGGTTCCGCGTGAAGGCGCTCCGCGACGACGAGGACGCCGCCGAGTCGCTCGGTATCGACACCACCCGGGTCAAGCGACAGGTGTACGTGCTGTCGTGTGCGGTCGCGGCGCTCTTCGGCAGCGTCCACGCGTACTTCATCACGTTCATCCACCCGAACGACGTGCTGGCGGCGATCATCACCGACCAGATGGTGATCATGGCGCTTCTGGGCGGGCTGGGAACCATCGCCGGCCCCGTCATCGGCGGGGTCCTCGTCTTCTTGCTCCAGCGCCTCTCGTCGGTGTTCCTCGGCCAGTCGACCATCTACCTCCCGCTCATCGGCGTCCTCATCATGTTCGTCGTCCTGTTCGCGCCGAGCGGCGTCGTGGGGCTCCTGCGCGGCGAAGTCGACAGCACCGACATCCGAAACAACGCTCGCGAACTCGCGGAGAAATTCGACCTCCTATGAGCGATTCAGACATCATCCTTCGGACGGAGGCGTTGACCAAGACGTTCGGGGCGCTCCGGGCGAACGACGGCATCTCGCTGTCGGTACCACGCGGCGAGATCAGAGGCATCATCGGCCCGAACGGGAGCGGCAAGACGACGTTCTTCAACACCGTCACCGGGTTCTACCAGCCCGACGGCGGGTCGGTCACCTTCGACGGGACCGACATCACGGGGTGGAAACCCCACAAGATCGCTCGTCGGGGTCTCGGCCGAACGTTCCAGATCGTCTCGCCGTTCGAGAACATGACCGTCCGGCAGAACATGCTGGCCGTCCAGACGACAGCCGACTTCGACAAACGGGCCCGAGCCGACGAGATTCTGGCGTTCCTCGACATCGACCACGTCGCGGAGAACCAGGCGAGCGGCATGAGCGGCGGTCAGCAGAAACTGCTCGAACTGGCGCGGGTCCTGATGCTGGACCCGAAGGTGATCATGCTGGACGAACCTGCCGCGGGCGTCAACCCGGCGTTACAGGAGCGAATCATGGACCACATCCGCGAGCTCAACGAAGAGGGAACCTCGTTCGTCGTCGTCGAACACGACATGAGCGTCATCCGGTCGATCGTCGACACCGTCTCGGTGTTCGACCAGGGCGCGCTCATCGCCGAGGGGACGTTCGACGAGGTCAGACAGGACAAACAGGTTCGCCAGGCGTACCTCGGAACCACCGCGGACGACGAGGGACTCCCGATATGAGTCCCGACGCCAACGCCGGCCCGTCGACGCTGGTCGCGGAGGACGTCGTCACCGGCTACGACGACCAGGAGGTCCTCCACGGCATCTCCTTCGAGAACCGCGAGGGGGTCACCTCCATCTTCGGGCCGAACGGCTCCGGCAAGTCCACGTTCTTGAAGGCGGTGAACGGGGTCGTCCCGGTCTGGTCGGGACGTGTCCGGTACGGCGACGTCGACCTGACCGGTAGGCCGCCCGAAGAGACTGTCACGAACGGCATCGCGACGCTCCCGCAGGGTGGTGGCGTCTTCGACAGCCTCTCGGTCGAGGAGAACCTCCGCGTCGGTGCCTTCACGGTCGGCGACGGCGAGACGGTCGAGCGGCGCGTCGAGGAGGTCCTCGACGCGTTTCCCGTGCTCGAAGACAAGATGGGGGACAAGGCGCGGAACCTCTCGGGCGGTCAGCAGATGATGGTCAGTCTGGGTCGGGCGATGATGTCCGGGGCGGACACCTACCTGCTCGACGAACCGTCGGCGGGCCTCGCGCCCCAACTAGTCGACGACGCGTTCGACCTCGTCACGACGCTCGTCGACAGGGGTGCCCGCGTCGTCCTCGTCGAGCAGAACGTCTCCGCAGCGCTCCGCATCACCGACTACGTCTACATCTTCGCCGAGGGCGAGGTGCAGTTCCACGGCGAGCCGACCGACCTCGCCGACGAGGACGAACTGATGAACCTCTACCTCGGACTGTAGGCCACGGGGTACCCTTGCGGCGGTTCTCTCTCCCCTCCGCCGAGTCGACCACACGGACGCAGTCCGGTCGTGACCGAGCGTGGCGGACCCTCGACTCGCTCCCCGTCTCCGTTCGAACGAACGGGTGGCCCGTCAGGTCGCGTGTGCGACGACCGCGTAGAACGGGTCCGTCCCCGGCTCTCGGCGCACGTCACGCGTTTCGAAGCCGCCCGCGGCGTCGAGCGCCCGGTGGAGCAGGTCGACGCGTCCCGCCATCGACGCGGTACGCCACGCCCGGACGGCCTTCGTCGGGAACAGCCGGTTCGAGAAGCTCACGACCAGGACGCCACCGTCCTCGAGCACCCGGCGGAACTCGGCGAACACGCGCCCGGGGTACTGCAGGTACTGAACGGAGAGCGCACACAGGACGGCGTCGAACTGGCCCTCGGCGAACGGGAGGGTCTGGTCGCGGTTGAGGTCCTGGACGACCCACTCGTCGAGGCGGTCGTTCGCGGCGAGTTCCTCGCGGTTGAGGCCGTGCCCGACCACCTCGTACGACTCGTCGGGCAGGTGCGACACCCAGCTGCTCATCGCGTCGAGGACGCGGTCGCCGGGAGTGAGTACCTCCGCGTAGCAGTCGGTCAGCCGTGCGAGGAACGCGTCGTCGGCGTGCGTGACGAATCGGGGGCTGTCGTAGAACGTCGTGTCGGGTCGCTCGTCGAACCGCTGTCGTTCCGTCTCGGAGAGGACGGGCTGCACAACCGAACGGAGGGAGCACTGAGGCATGAGTCCGTCGGCCGGGACCTTCTACGCGTGGGGTCGAGCGCCCGGGTCGGGCGCGCGAGCAGTGGGCGTCGGTGCCGACGGCTGCGCTCGACGGCTCGACGCAGACGGAGCCCCGACTCAGAAGGAGTAGTCGTCGCCCGTGTCGGTGCGCGCGGCGGGGTCCTGCTGGTCCTCGACGGCCTGCGAGAAGAGGGTGTCCTCCGGCCCCTGGGTGTCGTCCGTGTTCGTGGTGTTGTACGCGGACATCCCCATCGAGAGGAGTTCCTCGACGGCCTGGTCGCGATTGACGAACTCGCCCTGTTCGACGAGTCGGCGAATGTCACTGTCGATTCGGTCGGGCAGCGAGAGTTCGACTTTCGACATGGTCGATACTCAGAGATGCACAGGTGATAAATGTGCGCTCTCACCTGACCGTCTCGAGTGGCGGACGGAGCACGGGCGAGGGAGGCTGAGCGCGCACCTCCGCGCCGGACTGTGCTGTGGGCACCGCGCGGACGGAACCGTTGAGTCCCTCCGCCCCCGAAGCGGGGGTGTGTCCGACACGTACGTCTGTTCGGTCTGCCACGAGACGACGGAGCGCTCCTACGGGGTGCGATTCATCGTCCTGACCTGTCCCGCCTGCGGACGACACGGGCGACACGTCCACGCCTCGCTTGTCTCGCTGCTCGACCGCGTGCCCGAGTCCGAGCGCGGCGACGACTGGGACGACCGCCCGCTCGACGAGCGCCTGCTGGAGGCGCTCGAAGCCGGCCATATCTCGCTCGGTGAGACGGCCGTCTAGTCGCCGGCGGCGGCCCGCTCAGCGCCCCTCGTCGCGCTCGCCGAGGTACGCGCCCGTCCGCTCGGCGACGGCCGACCGGAACGCCCGGACGTCGACGTCGCCCTCGAAGAGGCGGTCGTGCTCTGCGCGCGCCACGCGCTCCAGCACGCGCTCGTACAGCGTGTCGAACGTCACTGGCTGGCCTGCCGCTCGAAGCTGCCGTGCGGCGGCGTCGAATCGCGCGGTCGTCGCCTGGTCGCGGGCGAACGCCTCGGCGTCGGTGTCCGACGCGGCGCGACGCTCTCCTCGGTCCACGGCCGGGTTCTCGAGCGCACAGCGGAGCCCGGTCTTGTTCCGAAGCAACACCCCCGCACACGGTCCGTCGTACCACGCGGAGTCGGGGAACGCGTACGACGAGGGGTCGAAGTCGGCCGCACGCACCTCCGCGCGCACCGTGTTGAGTGGTTCGAGCCCGAGTCGCGTGTAGATCTTCTCGACGCGGTCGGGCTGGAGATATCGCTCGCTCGTCTCCGACCAGACGTCGACGCCCAGCACGTTCGGGGTCTCGTCCCAGTCGTAGTCGACGCCACAGCGGTGCATCGCGCGGGTGAAGAAGACGACCGACGCGACGTCGTCGACGGCGGCCGCGAGCGCCCCGCGGTCGAACGACTCGCGGACGTGCCGGACGGCGTGTTCGTACGCCGGCGGGACGTCGTCTCCGTCGCCGAAGACGCGGACGGCGTCGCCGAAGCGGAGTCGTCCGCCGCCTTGCGCCTGCACCCGAAGGGGTGCGCCGTCGACCAGTTCGTGGACCCAGAGGTGCCCGCGCTCGAACAGCGCCGGCTGGGCATCGGCCGGGGACGGGTCCGAAGGGAACGCCTTCATCTCGTGTGTCGTCACTCGCCGGCCACCCGGAAGTCGTTTCGCCTGTGGGTGTCGGACGTCCTCCGTCGCGGCGGCGGGTCGGTGCGACGGACGGGTCCGATTCGGATTGAACGGTGGGTGACGGCTCCCGGTCGTCGCAGCCGTGCGGAACGTGAAAGAAGTGTGTGAGAACGGGAGCCCCGCGAGAAGGGAGGTGTCGAGCGCGCCTACCGACGACGCGCCGCGAACGCGGCGACGAGTGTCAGCGCGAGCGCCGTCAGCGCGATTCCGCCAGCGGGGAAGGCGAACTCGGTCGACGTCGTCTCGGTCGCGGCTTCTGAGGCGTCGCCGTCGTTCGACGCGGCCGCCGCGGCGTCCGAGTCGGCCGAATCGGCGTCGGTCGTCCCGGTCGAGTCGGCGTCCTCACCCGCGGTGACGGTGACGGTTCCCGATTCGCTCACGGGGTCGACCGCGGACCCGCCGTCGGCGTCGAACTGGAGCGGTTCGACCGAGAGCGTGATGTCGCCGGCCATGCCGCTGGACACCTCGACCGTCGCGAGCACGACGTCCGTTGCGCCGGGCTGGACCTGCTCGTTGAGGTCTGCGGCCTCGAGGGTGAGCCGTGAGCCGTCCTCTGAGAGGGTGGGTTCCGAGGTGAGCCCGAACGCGTCGGGGTAGCTCGCCCCCTGGATGAGCGCGTTACTGTTTCCGACCGAGAGGTCGACGGCGTAGCCGGCGAGCCCGTTCGGTGCCGACGTCAGGACGACGTCGACGGTCGCGGTCTCACCCGGCTGGACGGTCGCGCTCTCGACGCGGATGGTCGGGCTGTCTGTCTGGGCGGTCGCCGCTCCGGTCAGCGCCGAAGCGCAGAGTGCGAGGAGGACGACGCCGACGATGGCGGTTCGGAACCGGTCTGTCTCTCGTGGCATGTGTTGGGTGGTGTGGGGGGATGGTGTGCCGAACGAGCGGGGGCGGCGGCGGAGACCGCCGTGTCAGTTCGCTCGACGCAGTCGCAGTCGTCTCAGGCGTCGATCTCCTCGTACAGCACGACGAGGTCGGCGTAGTCGAGTTGTTCGTTGCCGTTGAAGTCGAACGCGCGAGCGTTGGACTTCACGTTGCTGTTCTCGAGGTTGTTGAACAGCGTGACGACGTCGTCGTAGTCGACGCGGCCGTTGCCGTTGACGTCCTCGTAGCGGCCATCACCGTCGGGGTCCTGCGGCGAGGCACTGCTGCTGCCGACGCTTGCGGGACCGGTCAGGGCAATGCCGGAACGGGGTTCGACGTCGATGGCGTTGCCGTCGTCGTCGTCGAACGACGCGCTGGTGTCGATGTCCGTGGCACCTGCGCCCATGCCGGTGAGGGTGATGGTGGCGAGCTTGAACTCGGTGCCCTCCTGCTGCATCAGCTTGTTCGTATCGGCGAACTTGAACGTCGCCGTCTTGCCGTCCTCGATGGTCGGCTGCTTCGACAGGCCGACCGCGTCGGGGTAGCTCGCGCTCACGATTTCGACGACGCTCTCGTCTGCGACTTCTACCTCGAACGTACCGCCGGCGAGTCCCTCCGGGACGTGCTTCGCCATGACGTCCGCCTCGACCGTCTCGCCCTGCCCGACCGCGACGGAGCTGACGTCGACCTGAACGTTGGGCTGGTAGACGTAGAGACAGTCGTTGGGGTACGAGCGCCGCGACTCGTCGAAGCCGTCCTCACAGCAGAGGACGCGACCGTCGTCCATCACGTAGACGTTGTCGATGTTGCGCACCGCGTCGTTTGCGACCTCCGGCCCGTCGGTGAAGTCCGGGCCGACGATGGCCGCCTCGAGCGTCGAGACGTTGTAGTTCGCGTCGAGTTCGCCGCGGTAGATCACGCCGCCGTCGACGCGGTCCATCCGGACGTCGCCCGTCTCGTCGGCGAGGTCGTCGTTGAACTCGGAGATGCCGAAGTAGACGTAGTCGCCGGGACCGGCGTCGGAGACGCTGTCGACGCCCTCGGCCTTGTTGAACTCGATGGAGGCGCCGATCTCCTTGGCGGCCGCGCGGGTCTCGAGGAAGGGCACCTTGCGGAGTTCGTCGTCGACGCCGTCGGGGCCGTTCTCCTCGTACTGGTCGGCCCACTCGAGAATCTCCTCGTTCGTGATGTAGTTCTGGTTGCCGTTCGCGATGACCTCGAGGTCGGCCTGCTTGAGTGCCGCGTTGAGGTCCCCCACGACGTCGGTGTCGTCGGCCGTGTGGGTCTCGAGGTAGTCCATCTGGGTGACGTCGTCGTACTGGGCGATCCACTCCTCACACTCCGCGTTGGAGGCGTGGCCGAGCGGGATCCACTCGATCTCGAGCTTGACATCGGCCGGGGAGGCACGGGTGCCGGACTCGGCGACGTTCGCCGAGTCGTTGGTGATCTTCGGGGCGTACAGCGTGCCCTCGACGTCCATCGGGTCGTCGTAGCCGGGAATCTCCTCGTCGGCGACGAACTTGTAGATGCCCTTCGAGTCGCCGTCGGAGCAGCCGTAGACCGTCTTGTGGTCGTTCTGGAAGTCCGGTGCCTCCCAGGAGGCGCGGCCCATCACGTAGTACTTGATGGGTGTGGGTTCGTCCGCCGCGGCGTCGCGGATGTCCACCTGGTAGCCGTAGCGGTAGGGGTTCGGGTAGACGTCGCTGATGGGGGCGAACGTGTTCGAGTCACCGGACTGGTCGACCTGGTCCGCGCCGAGGTAGTACGCGAGGAACTCGACGCCGGTCAGCGCCCAGTAGCCCTGGACGTACCAGCTACTCTCGAGGTCGCCGTTGTCGGCGTAGTCGTTGACTGCACCCTGGATCTCCGAGGGGTTCGGTCGGTTCCAGAACTGACAGCCGCCGACGAGGCCCTCGCCGGAACCGGCTTCGACGATGTCGCCCACCGTGTTGGTCAGAGAGACGCGTGGGTGCGCGTAGTTCTCTTCGGAGGTGACCATCGTATTCCACGGCGAGAGGTCACCGTAACAGTTGATGCGAGTTCCACCGACGGCGCGGAACGCGTCGGTGTTGACGACGTTGATGGCGTTCTCGAGGTCGGACTCCCACTCGCCGTCTTCGGTCTGGCTGATCGGAATCCTGCTGACGCATCCCGGGCTGTTCTCCCAGTTGGTGAAGAGGTACCCCTCGGTCTCCTCCTCGTTCGTGGCGACGAACTCGTTGCAGTCAGGGTTGGTCGCAGCCGCGCCGTACTGGGTGCCCGCGAAGTTGTCCATCGTGATGTCGGTGCCGTCGGGCGTCTGGGTTACGCCGAGGCGCTCGGTACCACCGTTGATGGAGTCACGGCCCTTTCCGAGGTAGGTGTACTCGCCCGCGCTGGAGCGAATCCGTCGGCGCTGTTCTTCGGTCTCCGGAATCGACAGCTCCGAGAAGTCGGCGTTCGAGCCGTCCATCTCGAAGTTGAAACCACTGAAGTAGCCGACACCCGGGGCGGAGAACTCGCCCGTGTTCTCCTCGCTCGGGTGCTGATTGCTGTAGAGGAGGGTGCCGTCGGCGAAGACGAACGGTCCGGTCACCTCTGCCCCGAACGCGGTGTTCGAGAAGCGCTTGATGCTCCCCCTCACGCTCGGAGCGTTCGGTGTGTCGGATTCCTCGATCTCGCTGTTGCTCGCACTCGCAACACCGCTTCCCGCCACGCTCGCGCCGAGCGCCGCAGCCAGCGATGAGGCCATCAGGTTACGTCGACTGAAATCGACCATGCACGTGGACGGCACAACCGTTTAATAAAAGCATTTTATAATATCTCTCTCGATTACAACTATCGAGAGTTACCCGACAAGGGTGGTGCGAAGCGGTACCCACTCTATCGTGTCGTACATACGCGTAAATATTCTCGGCTGACATAACGGCCTCGTGCTCTCGAAGCCGTTGGAAGACGCTCGAAAAGACCATCAAGAGGCGGACTGATAACTGTACTTCTCTGCGTATCGAAGACGATATTCCGACAATATTCCGCAAGAGAACGCATCGAAATCTATCACAGAGCCGTGTCGCCCGAGCTCGCTCAGAACACATACAAAACGCTACACTCTCCGCAAAACACAATATATTTTATATATCTCGGACCACGCGCGCCGAACGGCTGTTCGAATCGACGCGTGTTGCTCCTCGGTCACCCACCGAGAGACGACATCGCCCGCGTTACTCGACGCCTCGTTCTTCGGCGCCGTCGCGGATCTCCTGGGCACGGTTCGCGACGACCTCTGCGTACTTGTTGATTCGGTGTGGTTTCAACCCGAAGAACGAGGCGACCCACTCGAGGTCGTTGTGCGGTTGCGCGAGCATGTACGACGCCAGCACGGCACGACCAGCGCCGATAATCGCTGGCGGGATACCGTATTCGCCGGTTCCATCCTCCTCGAAGCCGTTGGCGCAAAAGTAGACGTCGGCGTACAGTTCTGCCATCTCGGGGTCGCCGAACGCGATACCCCGGTGTTCCGGTGCCTCGAACCGATACCGCGGTTCGTCGTCTGTCACTTCGACGACTCGCACGTCGAGGATGTACTCCCTGTGGACCGATTCACACGCCGTCTCGGGGGGTCGCTGGTCTGTCTTCGACATAGTCTCGTCAGTCGCCATCGCGCCGGGTGGCGTGCGCGACGACTCACGTCGGGGATGACGGACACGGGGGTAGTACGTTTATAATTCTGATATATACCCGTCCGGAGTGCTGGGCGGCGGTCTCGACCGGTACTGACCGCGCTTCGGCCCGCCGCTGGTTTCGTGATTCGCAAAAAACAAAATTTTAAACGGTTATGAACTGATTGGTCTTCTGGTTCACAACCATGACAGACGTAACCCTCGACGTCGCAAAGACCCTGATCGACGCCGCCGAAGAGGAAGCCGACGATATCGACGTCCCGATGTGCATCGCCGTGATGGACGAGGGAGCGAACCTCGTCGCCTTCCACCGGATGGACGACGCGCTCCTCGCGAGCGTCTCCATCTCGCAGAACAAGGCCTACAGCGCCGTCTCGCTGAAACTGGACACGGAGACGGTCTGGGAGGTCTCACAGCCCGGCGAGTCGCTGTACGGGCTCGGCAACACGAACGACGGACGCATCATCACCTTCGGCGGGGGCATCCCGCTGGAGTCAGACGGCTCGGTCGTCGGTGGTGTCGGCGTCTCGGGCGGGAGCGCCGAGGAGGACGTCCAGGTCGCGTCGGCCGCCGTCGAGGCGTTCGAGTCGCTGTAAGGCGAGCTGCCTCGTACCCGACGAGTCACAGGCTTCGAACTTCGAATTTTTGACGAACGAGGCTCGAAAACGATTAGTCGAGAGATTTCAGCGGTGTCCCCTTGGCGAGTCGAGCCGCGTTCGACCCGAGGTCACGCGCGTCGCTCGCGGTCACCTCCGAGACGTCGAAGACGGGTTCGTCGTCGGGCAGTTGCTTGTGGTGGACGACGATCCGCGTCTCGTGGACGCTGACGCCGATCTTCAGTGCCGACTCGAGCGCCGCCCCGTGGGCGGCGGCGACGCTGTCGTCGGCCGCGTCGAACTCGACGAGCCAGGGGACTCCCTCCTCTTCGAGGCCGTGTTCGAGGTACGCTACCCACTCCGGCTCTGCGTCCCGCGCGCCGAGACAGCGGACGTGAACGCAGGGCACGTCGTCGTCCTGGTCGACCGGGCCGCGACACTCGCTCATACGGGTCGTGTTACACCGTCACAGACATAAATGACGCCGTTCGCCGCCGTCGCTTCGGCTGTCCGCCCGCGCGGCGGCTCGGCGTCCGGTCCGCGGGTCAGTTCGTCTTCGCCGGCGTCCGCTCGAGCGACGTCGACAGCTCTGCGGGTAACTCGAAGTCCAGGTACGACCCGCCACCGATGTGTGAGAGGACCAGCCCGGTCGCGACGGCGTTCCGGGGCCCCATCTCGCCGCGGACGTTCGCGCGACCGCAGACGATACCGTACTCGGCGAGCGCGTCGGAGATCATCTCGGGAATCTCGAAGTCGAGCGACGAGCGTCCGACCATCACGACGAAGGGGATCTGCCGGATGCTCTCGGTCGGCGTGATGAGGTTGAGCGCCCGCTCGGCGTTCTTGACGAACACCCGGCGCTTTGCCCGGCGGCGGATCCGCCGGATCTCCTCCGGGGACTTGCTGACCGGAACCGGCCGCATCCCGCCGTCGTCTTCGAGGAGGACGGTCCGCCCGAAGAGGCTCGGGTCGACCGGGTCGTCGAGGAAGTCGACGGTCCCGTCCTCTTCGCGGATGCTGAAGAGCGTCTGGACCTTCGCGGACGGGAACTTCTTGACCGCCTCGGCCAGGTCCCTGTCGTCGAGTCCCAGTTCGGAGTCGATGAGCATCGTGACCATGTCGCCGGCACCCGAGAGGTGGATAGAGTCGATCTCCTTGTCCGTGTTCATGTACGCCGCGTCGGTCGAGCCCCCGCCCATGTCGAGGATGGCGACGGGGACGTCCGTCCCCGGCGTCGTGAGCGAGCCGAGAACGGCCATGTTGGCCTCGACCCCCTGGATGATGACTTCGGTGTCGAGTTCGGACTCGATGCCGTCGGCGATCTGCTGCATGGGCAACTGCTGGGTCTTGACCATCGCCGCCAGTGCGACGGCGCTCTCCATGCTGAACTCGCCGGCGACGGAGCCTTCGACCTCCTGTGGGATGAGCGTGTCCACGGCCACGATGTCGCGAATCTCGATGCTGTCGACGGCCTGACCGGTCACCTCGGCCATGCTGGCCCGCGCGCGGTTCAACATCCCGCCGATGTTCGAGCCGCTCTCGCCCTGGACGTCCGCGACCGGCCAGTTGTCCATCACGGTCTCCATGATGACGTCCGCGCCCTCGTCGACGGGGACCTCGGCCGTCGAGCCGCGTTCGTTGATGATCTGGAGCTTCCCGGCCGGGATGGTCCGCTCTTCGACGTCGCCGCTCGGGGTCTTGATGACCACGGCGGACTTGTTCCCCACGAGCGCTCGCGCGACGGGGATGATCTTCTGTGTCTCCTCCGGCGAGAGGTCGAACACCGTCGCGATGCCGTAGGGGTTCGAGAGCTCGTCGATGGACTTCCCCGTCGCCTGCGGGGCGACCTCCACGGCCGTCGGCTGGCCGCGGGGGATCTTGTCCAGTTCGGACACCTCGTCGACGATGGGAATCTCCACGTCGATGCGGTTGTGAATCAACACCGCGTCGTCGCGCTGGACGATGGCCCCGGCGACGTCGTACCCCTCGTCGACCCAGTCGTTGACGAGACCCGCGGCGACCGCGAAGTCGACCGTCTCGGGCACCAGGACCACCACCGGCTCGTCGGGGTCGTGGTCGGCGCGGTCGGCCGTGATCTCGACGGACGTCCCCTGACCCAACCCCACGCCGCCCGGCGTCGACGGGTCGTGACCGATCATCGTCGACTCCGTGATGACCGTCTCCGTGATGGTCTCCATCGCGACGTCACCGATGACCGGTGCCGCCTCGTTGAGCAGGACGCGGTCGATCTCGGCGACGTCGATTCCTGCACTGTCCGCCGCCCGCGAGATCGCGTTCACGACCCCGGGGACGTTCTTCTTCGTGCCTTTCAATCCCGTCGTCCGGTACAGGGCACTGGCGACGAACTCGTGTGTCCCGTCCGCCGAGGTCTGCAAGAGCGCGACCTCAGTGCTCGAGTTGCCGATATCCACACCCGCGGTGTACGCCATGTGATGTCATGTGATGGGGGTGAAAAATAGCTTTCCCAGGCCGGAATGTAACCTGGCTGACCGAACCCGTGTGATTATTTCACATGAATACAAGCTATCTTGCACTAACTATTGGTTCCTTGCTTTATTCCCAACAATTATCCGTGAAGATATAACATGGTTCGTCCCCTGAACCCATGCGTAATGTCAGAGGACGACACGTCAGCAGACAACACACCACGCACCGACGGCTCGGGTGAGGTCGAAGAGACCACACCCAGACGCTCGAAGCGATTCGAGGCGCTCGACGAACGGGCCGTCACCCAGGACGGCTTCGTCAACGAGTGGCCGGAGGTCGGGTTCGTGGCCATGGAGAGCCCGAACGACCCCGACCCGAGTGTGACGGTCGAGGACGGGCAGATCGTCGAGATGGACGGGAAGACCCGCGAGGAGTTCGACTTCATCGACCGGTTCATCGCCGACTACGCCATCAACGTCGACAAGGCCGAAGAGGCGGTCGCGACCGACTCCCTGGAGTTCGCCCGCAAGCTCGTCGACATCAACGTGCCGCGCTCGGAGGTCGTCGAACTCTCGACCGCGATGACGCCGGCGAAACTCGTCGAGGTCATCAACCACCTCGACATGGCCGAGATCATCATGGCGATGAAGAAGATGCGGACCCGGCAGACGCCGGGGAACCAGGCGCACGTCACGAGCCTCAAAGACAACGCGGCGCAGATCGCCGCCGACGCGGCGGAGGCCACGCTCCGGGGCTTCTACGAGGTCGAGACGACGGTCGGGGTCGCCCGGATGGCACCGCTGAACGCGCTCGCCCTGCAGATCGGTGCCCAGACCGGACGTGGCGGAACACTGCCGCAGTGTGCCGTCGAGGAGGCGACCGAACTCGAACTCGGCATGCGCGGGATGACGAGCTACGCCGAGACCGTATCGGTGTACGGGACCGAGGACGTGTTCAAAGACGGCGACGACACGCCGTGGTCGAAGGCGTTCCTCGCCTCGGGCTACGCGTCACGGGGGCTGAAGATGCGCTACACCTCCGGGGCCGGTTCCGAGCTCAACATGGGCCAGGCCGAGGGCAAGTCGATGCTCTATCTGGAGACGCGCTGCATCCTCGTCACCAAGGGCTGTGGCGTCCAGGGGCTCCAGAACGGCGGCATCAGCTGTATCGCCATCCCCACTTCGGTCCCCGCCGGGGTGAAAGAGGTCGCGGCCGAGAACCTCATCACGATGATGGCCGACCTGGAAGTCGCCTCCGGGAACGACCAGACGTTCACCCACTCCGAGAAGCGTCGGACCGCCCGAATGATGCCGCAGTTCCTCGCCGGCACCGACTTCATCTTCTCGGGGTACAGCGCCGTCCCGAACTACGACAACATGTTCGCGGGGTCGACGTTCGACTCCTACGACTTCGACGAGTACAACATCCTCCAGCGGGACCTGCAGGTCGAAGGCGGCACGAAACCGGTCGACGAAGAGACGGTCCTCGAGTACCGCGAACGGGCCGTCAAGGCGCTTCAGACCGTCTTCGAGGAACTCGGCTTCCCACCCATCTCCGACGAGGAGGTCGAAGCCGCCATCTACGCCGACGGCAGCAAGGACATGCCCGACCGCAGCGTGTCCGAGGACATCAAAGCCGCCGAGGAACTGATGGAAGAAGGTGTCACCGGCGCGGACGTGGTGAAGATTCTCGCCGCGAACGGCTTCGAGGACATCGCCGAGAACATGCTCGGCATGCTCAAGGGTCGCGTCGCCGGCGACTACATCCAGACGTCCGGCATCTTCGTCGGTGACGGCGAGTTCGACGTCGTGAGCGCCGTCAACGACCCCAACGAGTACCAGGGTCCCGGCACGGGTCACCGGCTCGAAGGCGAGGCCTGGGAGGAGAAGAAATCGGTTCGGTTCGCGGTCGACCCGGAGGACATCTGAGATGGCACAGGCACAGCAGCACGAACGGAAACTGGTCCTCACGGAGGCCGGCGAGGCCGAGGAGGGAACCGACACCGACGAAGTCGTCATCGCGATCAGCGTTGGGTTCGGCGAGATGAAAGACGAGACGCTCTCGGGGGTCAAACTCGCCGGGGCGCTCCGCGAGATGATGGCCGGTATCGAAGAAGAAGGGCTCAGCGCTCGGGTCGTCCGCTTCTCCGACAGCCTCGACCTCGGGGTCATCGGCCTCCGGGGTGCGAAACTCAGCGGCTCCGGTATCTCGATCGGTATCCAGACCCGCGGGACGACGCTCATCCACCAGGAGGACCTCGTCCCGCTCAGTAATCTGGAGCTGTTCCCGCAGGCACCGCTCATCGACCTCGAGACGTTCCGGGCCATCGGCAAGAACGCGGCGCTGTACGCCAAGGGCGAGACGCCCGAACCCGTGCCGGTCGCCAACGACCCGATGACGCGCCCGAAGTACCAGGCGCTCGCGGCGCTCTGGCACATCAAGGAGATGCAGTTGAAAGACGAGGACAAGCCCCCGATGGAGATGGAGGTGGCCTTCGAATAACCATGGCAGACGACATTCACTACCCACTCGCGGACAACCCCGACGACGTCGAAACGCCCGCCGGGACCAAGCTCTCGGACATCACGCTCGAGAAGATCGTCGACGGCGAGGTCGACGGCTCGGAACTGGTCATCGCGCCGGAGACGCTCGAGAAGCAAGCGAAGATCGCCGAGGACGCCGGCCGACCGCAGCTCGCGCGCAACTTCCGCCGCGCCGCCGAACTGACGGCCGTCCCCGACGACCGCATCCTCGAGATCTACAACGCGCTCCGCCCCAGCGGGGCCGAGAAGGAGGAACTCCACGCCATCGCCGACGAACTCGAATCGGAGTACGACGCCGAAATCAACGCGGCGCACGTGCGCGAAGCGGCCGAGGTGTACGAGGAACGCGACCTGTTCTAAGACGCGGTGGCGCGCGCTTTTTTCACTCCGCTCTGACGTGTCTCTTCGTCCGCCGGCGCTCGACGCCCACTAGAGAAACGGGTGGGCGTCGACCGCGCGCATGTGTCGGCACGACTGTCGGTCGAACCGGCGTCGCGCGGCGAAGCAGTTGCAGTCGACGGCGGCCCCGCCCTCGACACTGACGACGTGGTCGACCGCGGTCTCCATCGCGCGGCCGGGCGTCGGCTCCCGGTCGACGGCCGAGACCCGCACCCGTCCGTCGTCGACGACGGTGAAGCGATACCGCTCGCGGTAGCGCTCCCAGTCGTCGTCTCGGTTGCGGTCGATGGTCTCTTTGAGCACTTCGATGTGCTCGCGCCCACGGTCGGGGTTGTGATTGTCGTCGGCAGCGTCTCCGGCTCCGTCGTCGCCACCGACGCCGGTGTCGTCACGGGCGTCCTTCGCAGTCATACTGTGTGGTACGAGAACTCGACACATAGCTGTTGTTCCCCGCGGGGTCGACGGGCAGCCGTCGCTCGCCTCAGTACGTCGGGTTCTCCTCGGGCACACCGTCGCGGGCGTTCACGAGCCGGGCGAGCACGAACAGGAGGTCGGAGAGCCGATTCAGATACGCCACCGCCTCGTCGTTGATGGGCTCGTCCTGCATGAGGACGATGGCACGGCGCTCGGCGCGCCGACACACGGCTCTGGCGTGATGGAGTCGCGCCCCGGAGTCGCCCCCGCCGGGAAGGATGAACGCCGTCAGCGGTTCGAGTTCCTCTTCGACGGCGTCGATCCACGTCTCCAGCTGTGCCGTGTGCTCCGACCGGATGACTGGGTCGTCCTCGTCGGGGTCGGGGTTGGCGAAATCCGCCTGGACGATGTGGAGGTGGTTCTGGATCTCCCGGAGCCACTCGTCGACGTCGTCGTACCCGGTCGGGCGGACCCGCCCGATGAGGCTGTTCACCTCGTCGACGTTGCCGTACGCCTCGATGCGTGGGCTCGCCTTGGAGATCCGCGACATGTCTCGCAGGTCGGTCTGTCCCTCGTCGCCGCGCTTGGTGTATATCTTCATGGGTTCGTGTGAGTTATCAGTCGCTTCGGACCAGTTCGCCGAGCGCTGCCTCGTGGCCGCAGTGGGTACAGTACCACGTCTCCGCCGTAATCTCGTCCACGTCGATGTCGCTCAGTCCCCAGTAGCCGTCGCAGTTCCCACAGTTCACGTGGACCAGCGTCTCGACGTACGCCGTGTGGTGCTGTGTCATGTCGCGACAACGGCCCGGACGGATATTAAATATGTGGAGCGTTGACACGGATACGCGGCGTCCCGCCAGGGGTGCGTACGGAACCACGGCGCGTGGCGCACCGTTCGACGCGTACAGTTATCCGTCCTGAGTCACTGATGACGCACACCTCGCAGCGTACCGCGGCGCCGCCGCGTGCGGGCGGAGACGCCGCCGGACACCCCATGACAGCCACCCCCCCGATGAAAGCGACTGGCCGCGCCCACCCCATCCAGGGGCTCGTCAAGTACCACGGGCTCCGAGACCCCGCGCGAAACGTCCCGTACCACGACTCCATCTCGGTCTGTACCGCTCCCTCGGAGACGCGCACCACCGTCGCGTTCGGCGACGACGCCGACACGTGCCTGGTCGACGGCGACCCCGTCGACGACGAGGGGTTCGACCGCGTCACGACCGTCCTCGACGCGGTCCGTGACCGCGCCGGGCTCACGTCGGGCGCACGGGTCGAGTCGGTGAACACGTTCGCCTCGAACGTCGGGTTGGGCGCGTCGGCGTCGGCGTACGCAGCGCTCGCCGTCGCGGCCACCGCGGCGGCCGGCCTGTCGCTCTCGCGGCGGGAGCTGTCGGCCCTCGCGCGGCAGGGGGCGACCTCTGCGGCCCGGAGCGTCCCCGGCGGGTACGCACAGCTCCGCGCGCGCCTGC
Source organism: Salinigranum halophilum (assembly GCF_007004735.1). Lineage (NCBI taxonomy): Archaea > Methanobacteriati > Methanobacteriota > Halobacteria > Halobacteriales > Haloferacaceae > Salinigranum > Salinigranum halophilum. The sequence continues at coordinate 83,657 of NZ_SSNL01000005.1, read as the reverse complement.
CGGCCCACGAGTGTGTGGGCGAGCGGCTCGACGCGCCCTTCACTGAGGAGGTGCGGATGGTCGTCGGGATGGTCCCCGCGTACAAACGGACCTCGCGTGCGCACGCGGAGACACCCGCTTCGCCGTTCTTCGACGCCCGCCTCGCGGCCGTCCACGAGACGCTCGCCGAGGCACGGGATGCGATTCGCAGCGGCGACTTCGCGCGGACCTTCGCGCTCGCCGAACGCGACTCGCTGAGTCTCCTCGCGACGACGATGACCGGTCCCGACGGGTGGCTGTACTGGCGTCCCGAGACGGTGCGGCTGTACGACCTCGCCCGCCGCCTCCGTGACGAGGGACTCCCCGTCTACTTCTCGTCGGACACCGGTGCGACGGCGTATCTGAACACGACAGCGCCCCACGCCGAGCGTGTCGCCGAGGCGGTCGAGGCGCTCGGACTGGACTCACACGTCTGGCGCGTCGGCGGCCCGGCCGAACGCGTCGACGACCACCTCTTCTGAGGCCGTTCTCGTCGGTGACACAACATACATACACGGCTCTCTCCTCAGTACCTCCATGAGTCGCGTCCTGTGGCTCGTCCGGCACGGAGAGCGCCGGGACGAGGTGGACCCCAACTGGGCGGCAGAGGCCGAGCGGCCGCACGACCCTCCGCTGACCGACCACGGACGGTGGCAGGCCGAGCGCCTCGGCGAGCGCCTCCAGGGGCAGGATATCGAGGCCGTCTACGCTTCGCCGTTCGTCCGCGCCACCGAGACTGCCCATCTCGTCGCCCGCACCCTCGACCGTCCCGTGTTCGTCGACCACGGGCTCTCCGAACACCTCAACGCCGACTGGTTCGACGTCGCCCCGTCGGTGTTGACGCCGCGGACACTCGCCGACCGGTTCGACACCGTCGACCCGACCCACTCGTCGGTCCTCCGGCCGAACTACCCCGAGACCGACGAGGAGGCGGCCAGCCGCACGGTACGAGCGGTCCGGCGACTCCTCGCCGACGGCCCCGAGACGAGCCTCTTCGTCGGTCACGGCCTCACCGTCGCCAGCGTCGTGGCCGCCTTCACGGGACGAGAGGAGGTGGACACGCCCGTCGCCGGCATCACGCGGCTCGCCTCGTACCCCTGGGGCTGGGACGTCGACATCCTGGCGGACACGTCGCACCTCGAGACGGCGGCGGACTCGGACGCCGACTTCGACGACGGGGAGGACGGGGCCGACGCTCCCGAGTGAGTGGGTCGTCCCGGACACCCGACTCGTCGAACGATTGCGCACGACTCCGTCGTCGAGCGACAGCACGTGCGCTCGACGTCGTCTTCAGGTCCGACGAGAACCCCGCCGTCCGCCGTCGAGGGAATGGGAGGGAGCGTGTGACATGATCCCTCCACTAGTGTATACTCAGTTGACACCAATAGCTGTTATGTCGGAGGAATGGTTGTTCGAGGGGCGACGACGACGCCCTCTCAGTCGAGCGTCACGTCCGCCAGCGGGACGAGCGCGACGGTCTCGAGGGCGTGGAGTGCGAGCAGGGCGCGCCACACGACCACCTCCAGAGGCTCACAGCCGGCCACGCTCTCGCGGCGGTGTTCGACGGCGACACGTCACCCCGACCATCGGGCACTGACGGCGCGAACGCCCGCACGGGGAACGACCAACAGCGCATCTCAGCCGACGATGAATTGGCTGGCGACTCCTCTCACCTCGGCCATCGTCATCGCCTCGTCGACCCCGTCGGGGAACGGCGACGACACGTTGAGTTCGTTGAGGAAGCCAGCGTGGCGCGCCTCGACGCTGTGGATTCCGATGGCGGCGGCGAAGATGTCGTCGTTCGTCACCGTCGGGGCCGCGCCGGCGTAGGCGGCGACGCCGGTGTTCTCCAGCGCCTGCGCCACGCCGAAGAACTCCGAGGGGGTCTCGTAGCCGAAGTCGTACTCGGCCTCTTCGACCGGCGTCCCGCCCAGTTGCTCCACGACGTCGGTCAGCGCGGTCACGTGAGCGGCCTCGTGCTCGCCGACGGTCGCGAGGTGGTCGGGCACGTTCGCGCGAACCTCCTCGCCGAACACCGACAGCACGTCGGCGCTCACGAGTTCGTCGGCGGCGAACTCGGCGAGGCCGTCGCGGTAGAAGGCGTTCTCGAGGTGCTCGAGCGTGAGTGCGTAGTTCAGAACGTCGAGGTCGCTCACGTCGTCCTCCTGCTTGCGGGCGATGGGCTTCGTGGTCGTCTCGGGTTCCGCTGACAGCCCGCTCGTGTCGCTGGTGACGAACTGCCCGGCGACCTCGAGCACTTCCTGCATCGAACTGGCCTCGTCGACCGCGTTCGGGAAGGGGCTGTCGCCGTTGACGAGGTTGAGGAAGCCGGCGTGACGGGCCTCGACGCTGTGGATTCCCGCGGCGGCCGAGAGCACCTCGGTGCTGTGGACGGCGGGTGCGGCACCGGCGTAGGCGGCGACGCCGGTGTTCTCCAGCGCCTGCGCCACCGCGAGGAACTCCGAGGGGGTCTCGTAGCCGAAGTCGTACTCGGCCTCTTCGACCGGCGTCCCGCCCAGTTGCTCGACGGTGGCCGAGAGCGCCTCGACGTGGGCGGCCTCGTGCTCGCCGACGACCGCCAGATACGCCGGGACGTCCATCCGGACCTGTTCGCCGAAGCCCGAGAGCACGCTCGCGTTCATCAGTTCGTCGTCGGCGAACCCGGCGAGGCCGTCGCGGTAGAAGGCGTTCTCGAGGTGTTCGAGTGTGAGCGCGTAGTTCAGGACAGGCACGTCGGGGTCGACGGCCGGCATCGTCTCGGTCTCGGTCTCCATCTCGGTCTCGGTCGTGGGCTCCTCGGTGGGCATCGGCGTCGACGTCGAGGTCGGCGTGTCGGTCGCGGCCCCGGAGCCGTCCGAGCCCATACAGCCTGCGAGGGCGAGTGCACTGAGCGTCGCGGCCGAGCCGAGGAAGGCGCGGCGGGAGGAACTGGTCGGCGTCGAGTCGTCGCGGTCGGACGCGGTCTTGGGTGACTTCATCGTCGGCGACCTGTGCTCGAACGAAAACACGGATGAAGATACTCCGAACTACGACGGGATTGTGTCCCCGTTGTGACGCGGTTCTCACCCAATTCCGGCCCCGATACCCCCGCTGGTCCCCCGCCACGCGGTCGCCCGTTCGCCGTCGCGCACTTTCACTTTCACCACACTAGGCAGAGCTACAAGCCGGTTTGGCCCCTCGTATCCTCTATGCTCGCCTCGAACGACACCCGTGAGCTCCGAACGCGCCGCCGCATCGAGATTACCGAACTCCCGGCCGACAGCGTCGACGACTACATCCGTCTGCAGGCGCTCGACGCCGTCGAATGCTCGCTGGAGCGACGCGGCGCACGCACCTACCTCGTCGTCGACTCCTGACTCGGCCCGGCGATGCGGTGAAATGGACCGCTGTGTGTCACTTCCGGAAACCGAAACCCATTACTTACCCCGCCGTTCAGTAGAGAGTGAGCCGAGGTAGCCTAGCCTGGCCAAGGCGGTAGATTCGAAATCTACTGTCCATTCGGACACGTGAGTTCAAATCTCACCCTCGGCGCTTCTCCCACCACCACCCGACGAGTGCGTGCTGTGGCGTTCGGCCCCGGACCAGTCTCGAACAACCGGACAGTCGTCCGAACTCGGACGTCGCTGTCAGAAAATCTCAGTGCTGATGCTCGGAGGCGAGCGTATATCACCGCCTTCCGACTCTGGTCGTTCGAACGCCGAACCCATGTCACCGCGCCCGCGCTCCGTCTACGTTCCCCCCGTCGCCGACTCGCCCGTCTTCCATACGACCCCGCGGTGTCGGCACTGTCCTTCCTCACCCCGAACGGTCTCCCGGCCGACCGCTCGGCGGGACGGGTTGCTCGAGTGTGAGGCGTGCTACGAAGAGCGCGCTCGCGGGTGTGACGTCCCGTTCGTGCTGTTGTCCGCCCCGCGTGGCTCGTCGCCCTCACCCCCGTTACGCGGAACGTTCTCCGAGCGGTGACCTTTCGCGGTGCGACACGCGACCGCCCCACTTAGACGTGGTCGACGACGACAGTCGTGCGTCCGTCACCGGTCGTGAGCCGAGCGAACTGCGCCGGGAGGTGTTCGCGGCAGAAGACGGGCGTCTCCTCGTCGACGACGTAGCCCTCGGTCACGTACTCGTTGTCGGTCTCGATGGATATCTCCAGTTCGTGTTCCGGAATCGCGGCGACACCGGCGTTCGGGCACTCGATGCAGCCGTCGAGATGAGCGAACGGCCGCTCGATGAGCGCTCGGCCGAAGACCGTCCGCTCACACTCCGCACAGAATCCGCCGCGGACCGTCTCGTCGTCCAGCGTGACGACCGCGCGATTGTACCTCGTCTCGGACTGGCATCGGATGCAGTGCATAGCTAGGGGTGAATCGAACCTCGTCGGGGAGTTCGAGAAGGCTTCTCACAAGGGTGATAATAAAGCCTCGCCCCTGAAAATCCGATTTGATACTCTGGGAGGGGATTCGCCACACCTCGACGCCGCTCGCACCGGCCTCCGCGGGTCCGCCGGGCGGTCCGCTCGTTCCAGCGACGAAACGCTGATGAGGCGGGTCCGCGTCGAGCGAGTCGACGTTCCAATTCACATGAAAACCTGCGATTCCTGCGGTGACAGAGTCTATCGCGAAGCCCCCACGAACGCCGAGTACGGCCTCGCCGTCGTCGACGGACAGCGGTATCCCGACGAGTGCCCGGGCTGTGGCGGCTCACTGTGAGGCGAGCCAGTCCGTGATCCGCTCGCCTCCGCGCCGGGTCGTCGACGTCGTCTCCTCCGCTTCCTCCTCGTTCGACGCGACCGCGGTGCGCGCGTAGTCGGCGAGCCACGCCTGCTCGACCTCGTCAGCCCGCCCTGCAGCGTCGCTGCCGTCGTCGCTGGAGGTCCTTTCGAGCGGCGTGGCGGGTCGATGAAGCCAGCCGACGAGGTACGCGTCGACGTCGGAGCGGTCGTCCGGGTTCGCGGCGCGAATCCAGACGTGTGCGTCGGCGGCGGCGAGGTCGGCCGCCCACGCTTCGGCCTCGTCTCGCGAGGCGAACCGGTGGGAGACGCCGTGCTGGCAGACGACGCTCCCGACGGCGGCGTTCGACTTCCGTGCCGAGTGTTTCACCTCGACGAGATACTCCGACACACGTGAGCGTACGGCGGCCGCCGACTTTTATACGTCGCTTCGGTAGCCGCCATCCCGGGTGGTGTCTGCTTCGTGCTAGGCAGGACTCAGCGCGGCGGAGCGACCGCCGAGACGAGCATGTACAGCCCGAACGCTGCGACCAGCAGGCCGCCGAACTGGGTCCCGGCCGTCGCGAGGAAGCCGACGTCGTACAGCAGCGGCGCGAGCATGAACCAGCCTCCGAAGACGACCGTCAGGGTCGCGGCTGGCACCGACGGGGTCGACTGCGCTCGGTAGAGGCGGAGGTTCTGTCCGGCGAACACGACACCTAGGAGACCGCTCGTGACGATGCTCCCGACGAACGCCCGGTTCGCGCCGGCGACGAGTGGTGTCGCCACGACGAGGGCGCAACCGAGCAACGCGATGATGGCCGCCGCAGAGAGGAACGGCGTGGAGTGGTTCGATGACACGTCCCGACTGGAGGGCTCGTGAGGGATAAATGACGGTACCCCGCTCGAACGTACGAGCCGCGCGAGTGGAGTCGGTGACGCCGGGCCGCGCGCGCTCCACACGTCGAGCGCCGGTCAGTCGTCGGCCGGGACGTGCTGTGAGTCGGCCGCCAGAAGGCGGTCGAGTGCGTCGACCATCGCCTGGACGCTCGCCCGCGTGATGTCGGCGTCGCTCGCGGCCACGGTGACCGAGCGGTCGCCGCGGGACATCTCGACCTCGACGGTCACCAGCGCGTCCGTCCCGCCGGTGATGGCGTCGACGTGGTACGACTCCAGTTCCGCGTCGGCGCTCGCGGTGAGCGCGGCGCGGACGGCCTCGACGGCGGCGTCGACCGGGCCCGACCCGGTGCCCGAGGCGACGCGCTCTTCGCCGTCGACGAGGAGACGGACGCTCGCGGTCGGCGTCCGCCCGCCGGAGGCGGCCGTGAGGTCGACAAGCTCGACCCGGCGGTCGCGCTCGCGACCCTGGACGTCCTCGGCGATGGTGAGGAGGTCCGCGTCGGTGACGCGCTTGCCGCGGTCGCCGAGCTCTTTCACCCGCTGGACGACCTGCTTGAGTTCGTTCATCGAGACGTCGACGCCGTGTTCGTCGAGCGCGGCGCGGACGCCCGCGCGGCCGGCGTGTTTCCCGAGGACGAGCCGTCGTTCCCGCCCGACCGTCTCGGGCTCGTACGGCTCGTACATCGCGTCGTCCTTCAGCGTGCCGTCGGTGTGGATACCGCTCTCGTGGGTGAAGGCGTTCTGTCCCACCACCGCCTTGTTCGGCGGGAGTTCGACGCCCGTCTTCCGCGAGACGACCTGTGCGAGGTCGTACAGCCCGTCGAGTTTGACGGTGTCGACGCCGTAGACGTGGTGTAAGGCGATGGCGACCTCTTCGAGGGCGACGTTGCCCGCGCGCTCGCCGATGCCGTTGACCGTGCAGTGGACGAGGTCCGCCCCGGCCTTCAGGGAGGCGTAGACGTTCGTCATCCCGAGACCCAGGTCGTCGTGGGTGTGGGTGCTCGTCGGGCCCAGGGCCGAGAGCCGAGAGACCGCCTCGTAGGCGCGTTCGGGCCCCGCGTGGCCGACCGTGTCGGCGAAGCAGATGCGGTCTGCGCCCGCGTCGAGGGCGCTCCCGAGCAACTCTTCGAGGTAGTCGAGGTCGGCCCGCGAACCGTCCTCGCCGATGACCTCGACCCAGAGGCCGTGGTCTTTGGCGTACTCGACCAGTTCCTCGGTCGCGGCGACGTTGTCCTCGTAAGTCGTCCCGACCTTGTCCTCGATGTGGCGCGCGCTCGCGGGGACGACGAGGTTGACGCCGTCGACGTGACAGTCGAGCGCGAGGTCGATGTCCTTCTGGATGCCGCGGCAGAAGGAGGTCACCGTCGCGTCGAGGTCGAGCGAGGCCACCTTGCGGATGGTCTCGCGCTCGCCGGTGCCGGTACAGGCGCTGCCGGCTTCGATGTACTGGACCTCGGCGCGGTCGAGCGCGCGGGCGATGTCGGCCTTCTCGGTCGGCGTGAGCGAGATGCCGGGTGCCTGTTCGCCGTCGCGCAGTGTGGTGTCGAGAAGCTGTACTGTGGTGTCCGAGACGAGGGAGCCGTCGCTACCCTCGAAGAGGTTGGTGTCTGTCAAAATGGGGTCCTGTCGGTCAGTCTCGTCGGGGAATTTCACGGCCAGCCGCCTCGCGGCGACTTCCTCTATCCTCCGTCGGGGTGTGTTCCGACATTGTATACCAAGGGTGACACTCCCGTGACTTAAATGAGTCGGATTCCGGCAGCGCCGTACCCTTCCGTCGGCCGATGTACTCAGTTGTCACCGTCGACGCGGTCCTCGACGATACGAATCCTGTCGCCCACGGCGACGTCGGCCGCCGCACCCGCCGGCAACTCCACCACGCAGTCCGCGCGCCCCCACCCGAGACCGGTCCACGCCCGCAGTCGCTCGACCTTCGTCACCTCGGCCCCGTCGAGCCACACCGCGTCGATGGAGAAGGGCACGAACACCATGTGGAGGCTTCGCGACCCGACGCCGTCGAAGGGGAAGACGAGCGCGTACTCGTCGGGGACCGACCGGCGGAACATCAGCCCACGCGCCTGCGCCAGCCTCGACTCCGCGACCTCGACCCGGGTGGCGAGCGTCCGGGTTACGTCGTCGTGTTCGTGTACCAGTCGCACGTCCGCCCTTCACTCGGCAGTGAAAAAAGTACTCGCGTCCCGGCCGCCCGCACCCGACCGCGTTCTCACTCGGTTGGAACCGGTTCGCCGATTTATGTTTCGTGCTACCAGATGTCGTGATGTGATGCCTCACGACCCCTACGACACCCCGGACGTTCGCACGTTCGAGTGTCTCGACTGCGGCAGGCGAACCGAGGCCGAGACCCAGCCGATTCGCTGTTCGGCCTGTGGCGGCGACGTGCGCGACCTCAGCGTCCCGCGAGAGCAGTGAACGCGGGACGTGGCCGCCGGGACCACGCCCGTCGGGACGGTCCGCACGTCGACTCCCCCACAGTTTCAACTGCACGCACCCCTTCTCTCGTCCATGGAGCGCACGCCCGAGGGGACGCCGGTCGGCGTCGATGACCCCTACGAGGTCGCCGGCCCGTGCGACCACCTGACGAACGACGGCCGGTGCCGGTACGCGCTGGACCGCGCCGGCCACGACCCCGCGTTCGCCACCGACCGTCGGCGGGCCGATTACGAGTGCGTCGCCGCCGCGGAGGGGGCGACCTGGCGCGACTGTCCGCACTACCGCTCGACGACGAAGGCACGCGCCTGCCAGCGCTGTGGGCTCGAAGAGGTCCGACTCGCCCACGAGTCCGCCCGCCCGCTCCTCGAGACGCATCACCTCTCGTACCACGACCGCGGCACGAGCCACGAGATCACCGTGACGCTCTGTCGGTGGTGTCACGCGAAGGTGCACCAGTCGTTCGCCCGCATCGACGACGACGCGGCCCCGACGACGGAAGCGCTCGCCGCCCGCGAAGAGCGTCGGAGCAAAGAACAGGCCGAACTCGGGTTCACCTCCGCGCGGGAACGGGCCGACGCCTCGACCTCCGCGCCGTCCGACGACACGTCGTCCGACGACTGCTGACTCGGCCCGCTCGGCTCCACGGGGCTCCGAGCGGGACCGTCGACCGTCCGTCGGGGGACCTACGCGGCCAGAACGGGCGCGAGTGCCTCGGCGACGAGCGGCTCCCACGTCGGGTTCTGTACCGTGACCCGGCCCGTGACCTCGGGCGCGATGGGTGATTCAGCCCTGATACGGCGGACGATGAGGCTCGCCAGCACCGGGCCGTTGCCCGGCGTGAGCACACGGGTCGCGTCCGTGAGCATCTCGTAGCCGTCACCGCCGCCGGCGACGAAGTTGTTGGTGGCGACGGTGTAGGTCGCCTCGGGGTCGACCGACTCGCCGCCGAGGCTGACCTCGACGATTCGGTTCCCGACCTCGTTGCTCGGGTCGTACGTGAACTGCATCCCCGACACCTGCGGGAACCGCCCCGAGAGGCGTTCGACCTCGCTAACGCCGTTCTCCAGCGCGGCGAGCAGCGTCTCGCCGGTGACCTCGAGCACGGTCAGCTCGTTCCCGAACGGGAGGATGTTCAAGACGTCCCGCTGGGTGAGCGCCCCCGGGCCGTACTGGCTGTCGGTCCGGATGCCGCCGCCGTTCATCAGCGCGACGTCGGCGTCGGTGGCCTCGCGCATCTCGTCCGCGATGTAGTTGCCCATGTTCGACTCCTCGCGGCGGACGACGTTCTCCCGGCAGTCGAGGGCCGTCTCCGTGCGCCCGATCTCCTGACCCACCTCCTCGTCGAGTTGTGCGCGATAGTCCTCGACGAGCTGGGCGACCTCGGCGTTCGGTTCGAGCCCGCGCCCGACCGCCTCGGCCGTGGCGTGCCGCGTGAACTCGTGGGAGACGACCTCGCCCGCTTCGACCTCGAGGTGAAGCTCGGCGAGGTACTGGAACTCGTCACCGATGATCGACACCAGACTGCCGTTGACGACGTTCGGCGTCTCGTACGCCTGTGCGGCGTGGTCGCCGACGTACGCGTCGACGCCATCGACGTTCGGTGCGACCTCGGACTCGACGGCCGGGCTGGCGACGTGAGAGAGCACGACGACGGCGTCGGCACCTTCCTCGCGCATCTGCGGGACGACCTCCTGCAGCGCCGTCGCTGGGTCGGTCACCTCGGCGTGCTCCCCCATCGACGCGATGTTCGGCGCTTCCTCGGTGAGGATTCCGGTCAGTCCGACGGTGACCCCGTCGACTTCGGTGAGCGCGTACCGCTGTGCGCCCTGTTCACTCGCGAACACCTCGCCGGTCCGGCTGTCGAGGCAGTTCGCGCTGAGCCAGGGGAACTCGCTGTTTTCGACCTGCTCGCGGAACGTGTCCGGCCCCATGTCGAAGTCGTGGTTGCCGAACCCGTCGTAGTCGAGTTCGCCGACGTTGAGCGCGTCGACGATGTGTGCGCCGTTGAACACCGACGACAACACCGACGACGCGAGGTCGTCACCGACGCCGACGCGCACTGCGTCTGGATACTCCTCGGTGAGCTGGTCCATCAGCCCGACGTAGTTCGCGATGTTCTCCGCGTCCTCGAGACTGCCGTAACGGCCCTGCAGATGCGTGTCGTGAATGAGCGTGACCGTCCCGCTGACCGACTCCGGTTCGGCGGACTCGGTCGATTCCGGCTCGGGGGAGTCGGTCGACTCCGGCTCGGGGCTCTGTGTCCCCGTCTCGGTCTCGCCGGCGGCCGAGTTGGAGCCCCCGTCGCCACCACAACCGGCCAAACCGACCACGAGACCGGTCGAACCGAGCGTCTTCAACACCTGTCGTCGTGACACCGATCGGACTTGATCGGGCATAGACATCTGTTCCGGTCACGGACGGATATACATTACTGAGAACATCTCGGCGACGGAGACGGGCCGAGTGTTCATACAGATGCATCCGGCGTCTCTCCAGCCGGGGCTCCGAGCGGTTCCCCCGCTCGCGATTGCGATTGCGATTGCGGGACGAACCGGGACCGCGTCGTGAGCACCGCGCCCTGGCTCCTCAGTCGTCGTCGCTCCCGAGACACGGGACGTCGAACTCGAAGCGCGCACCGCCCCGCTCGCTGTCGGTCTGTCGGACCGCCCACCCGTGCGCCTCGGCGATACTCCGGACGATGGCGAGGCCGAACCCCGTCCCGTCCTCGGCGGTGGTGACGCCCGCCTCGAACAGGCGCTCGCTCACCCCCTCGGGGACGCCGGGACCGTCGTCCTCGACGACGAAGCCACACCGCTCCGACAGCGGGCCGACTCGCACCTCGACCGACCGGCCACCCGTCGCGCCGTGTTCGACGCCGTTCCGAAAGAGGTTCTCGAACAGTTGGCGGAGGCGGCTCTCGTCGGCGTCGACCGTCCACTCGTCCACGACGGTGAGCGTCGCCCCCGAGGTGTCGACGGTGTCCCAGGCGGCGCGGGCGACGGCGTCGACGGCGACCGTTTCGACGCGGGCGGGGTCGAGTGTCTGCCCCTCGCGGGCCAGCGTCAGCAGGTCGTCGATGAGTTCCGACGCTCGCTCGAGGCCCGTCTCCGCCTGCTTGAGGTGCGACAGGTCGCCCGTCGCCCGTGCGAGTTCGATGCGTCCGCGGGCCACCGCGAGCGGGCTCCGGAGGTCGTGACTGACGATGGACGCGAACTCCGCCAACTGTTCGTTCTGTCTGGCGAGCGCGCGCTCGCGCTCGTACTGGTCGGTCACGTCGACCTGCGAGCCGAGGAAGTGGACGAGGTCACCCTCGTCGTCGAAGAGCGGGACGATGTCGACGTGGTTCACGAACGGCGTGCCGTCTTTCCGGTAGTTCGTGACGTCGACGGAGACGGATTCGGCGTTTTCGACGGCCTCGCGCATCTGTCGGCTGGCCTCGGCCTCGGTCTCCGGTCCCTTGAGATGTCTGGGGTTCCGCCCGAGCACCTCCTCGGCGTCGTAGCCGGTCATCCGCTCGTATCCCTCGTTGACGTAGATGAGCGGGTTGTCCGGTCTGTTGGGGTCCGTGAGACACAGCCCGATTGCGGCGGCGTCCATCGCGCGCGTCCGGACCAGCAGGTCGCGCTGGCCCGCGACCTCGTCGGTGACGTCGCGCGTCATCGCGAGTCCAGCGACCACCTCGTCGCCGTCGGAAACGGGTACGATGTCCAGTCGGAAGTGTCGGTCGTCGTAGACAAACGCGAGCGAGGCGCGTTCCCCCTCGAACGCGCGCCGATAGGCGTCGGCGTTCGCGTCGAGGAACGCCGGCGAGTGGACCTCCTCGAGCGTCTTTCCGGCGATGTTCTCGTGGTCGAGGTCGACCCGCTCGAACACCTCGCCGCCGACCCACGTGTACCGCAGGTCCCGGTCGAACAGCGCGACGCCGCCGTTCGGAATGTGTTCCACCAGCGTCCGGTAGGCGGCCTCGCGCTCGGCCAGCCCCCTGTCGCCGTCGTCTGCCCGGTTCGCGGCTCGCTGTCGCTCCCTGTCGGCGAGGACGGCGTCGACGAGCCGTTCTCCCAGCGTCCCGAGCGCGTCGGCGGGATGGTGTCGGACGCGTGTCCGGTCCGTCACCGGCGTCGCGCGCGCCGTCAATACGACGACCGGACAGGCGGGCTCGCCGTCGAGCCGTTCGAGCAACGCCCTCGCCCGGCCGGTCGACGTGACGACGACGCAGTCGACCTCCCGCGACAGCGCGCTCGCCTCGTCGACGGAGGCGGTGGTCCGGACAGTCCCGTCGTCGAGTGCGCGTGCGACCGCCGCAGCGGCCTCGGAGCCTTCGTCTCCGAGAACGACCGCGGTGACCCCCTCTGTCATCTGTCACCTAGTCTGATAGACGGCTCCAAAGCCGTATCGGTTGGGTCGACAGAACGTCGTCCACTCGGGCAGTTCGCTGCCCACGCCTCGACATCGGTGCGGACTGCTGCCTCTCGTCCGTCAGCAGTGTGCAGTTTCGGTCGCTGTGGTCGGTATTCCGGCCTCTGCCGTCTCCCGGTATCGCCCCCGAGTCGCACGCTGCCGACCGGTCCGCTCGCGGGGCGGGCGCGAAGGCGTCGGGAAGCCCGGGTTTCGATTCGCTTTTACGCCGCTGCGAACTATCTCGGCGCAATGACCCGTATCGCCGTCGTCGACAACCACGGGCAGTTCACCCATCTCGAACAGCGCGCGCTCCGTGACATCGGTGTCGACGCCGACCTCGTCGACAACGACACCCCGCCCGACGAGGTCGTCGCCGACGTGGACGGCGTCGTCCTCTCGGGCGGCCCGTCGATGGACCGCATCGGCCACTCCCGCGAGTACCTCGACGTCGACGTCCCCGTCTTCGGCATCTGTCTCGGCATGCAACTCATCGCGGACGAACTCGGCGGCACCGTCGGGGGCGGCGACTACGGCGGGTACGCCGACGTCGACGTCGACATCGTCGACCCGGACGACCCGCTCGTCGGGTCGCTCGCGCCTACGACGCGCGTCTGGGCGAGCCACGCCGACGAGGTGAAGGAGGTCCCACCGGGATTCACGCTGACGGCGCGGAGCGACGTCTGTGACGTCGAGGCGATGAGCAACGCCGCCGACGAACTCTACGGCGTGCAGTGGCACCCGGAGGTCGCTCACACCGAACGCGGCGACGAGGTGTTCGAGAACTTCGTCGCTCGCTGTCGACGCTGACAGCGGCGGGCCGCTGCGGTTTCGGTCTACGACACTCTCAGAAAAATCAGGAGTACGAGCGCGTCTGCCGTCCGTCTGACGGCGAAGGAGAGGACTTTACCACTTCGATGGGGTAGAGGGGCACGATGACGGCGACACAGAGCGACCTCGCTGGGCTGTCGCGTTTCATCTTCCGCGCGCCGAGGTGGTACACGAGCCTCGGCTTCGCCCTCCTCATCGCCGCGATGGCCGGCATCGCGGCGTTCGACTCCGGGAGCGCGACCGAGTCGTGGCGACGGGTATTCATCGTCGGACAGGACGCGTGGGAGGGAGTCTTCTACATCGGTATCCCGACGGTCATCGCCTCGGTGGGGACCGCCGGCGTCGACCGCTTCCTCGGCGGGAAGCTCACGCCCAACCGGTCGTCACTCCTGGCGCTCGTCTGCGAGCTCATCCTCGTCGTCGCCCTGACGGCCGCGGCCGTCGTCACCGTCGTCACCCCGCTCGGCCAGACGTTCGTCTTCGACGTGCTCGTAATCGCGCTCTCGTCGATTTTCGCGTTTCGCCTCCTCGTGGTGATGGCGGTGTCGCGGTCGTCGATCCTCGTCGCCGCGGTGCCCGCGAGCATCCAGACCGTCGCCTCCGCGGTCTTGCTGTTCGTCTACAGTGGGACTGTCCGCTTCCTCGAAGTCGGTGGGCCCCTCCTGCAGGCGTATATGATGCCCTACCTCGCTCGCGCGGACCGCGCACCGCCGGAACTGCTCATCGTCGGCCCGAACCACTTCGCGCTGCTCGTCGTCACCTCGTTCATCTACGCGACCGCCGTCTACGTGTTCATCCGTGTCATCGACCGCCCGTGGGAGCGGTCGCTCGGCGTGTCGATGCTCGACTTCCTCCGCGGCTTCATCGGCCACATCGAAGGCTCTCGGGAGTTAGAGGACTTCTTCGAACAGCTCGGTCAGGAGGCCATCGTCCCCGTCACCGTCCTCTCGTTCCGCCGGCTGGACGGCAGCGAGAAGGCGCGCTGGATTCTCCCGATGATTCACCCGGGACCGATGGGCGAAATCGGTGGGGGGAACTTCCCCGAGCGGGTCGCCGCGCGGGCCGAGGGGCTGGCGTTCCCGCCCCACGCGACCGCGGGCCACGACTTCAACCTCGTCACCGAGCGCGAGGTCGACACCATCCTCGACGCGGTCGACCGCGCGTACGAGAAGATCACCTACTCGCTGGAGGCGACTCAGAGCGTTCGCGTGCAGTCCGGCGAGGCGAAGATGCTCGGCCAGGCGTTCGACGATAGTGCCCTCCTGGTCTCCACGTACGCCCCGGGCTTCGCCGACGACGTCGAGTACGCCGTCGGCCTCTCGGCCGCCACCGAGGCGCGCACGGCGGGGCACAAGAACGTCCTCCTCGTCGACGCGCACAACTCCAACAACGGCCTCGACGGCCCCGACCTGGGGCACGTCACCCCCGGCTCGAAGCGCTCGTTCGACATGATCGAGGCGGCCGGCGACGTCGGGCGGCGTCTCGCGACCGCACCGCGGGGAGAACTCCTGCTCGGCACGGCCTGGGACGACACGCCGTGGGGCCCCGTCGACGGTATCGGCCCGCTCGGAATCCGCGTCACGGTCACGGAGGTCGACGGACAGACGACGGCGTACGTCCTCGTCGACGGCAACAACATGGAGCCCGGACTGCGCGACCGGATCATCGACGCGCTCGACGACCGCATCGACGTGAGCGAGGTGATGACCACCGACACCCACATCGTCAACACCGTCGAGGCGGACAACCAGGTCGGTGCCGTCCTCGACCACGACGAACTCGTTGGACTCGTCTCCGACCTCGTCGACGAGGCGCTCGCGGACTGCGAACCCGTCTCCGCAGGGATGGCGACCGAACGGGCCGAGGTCACGGTGTTCGGGAACGACCGGACGGAGACGCTCGCGAGTCACGCAAACGCCGTCGTCTCGCTCGGCGGTGCCCTCGCCGGCGCGGTCATCCTCGCCGCGATGGCGGTCAGCGTGCTCATCTTCTTCCTCACCTGAGGCTCACGCTCGCCACGCGTCGACGACACCGTCGGTGTCAGCGGAGTTCGAGCGTCCGGTGTTCGACGGCCCCGCAGCTCGGACAGAGGTGACGGTAGTCCACGCGGTCGCCCGTCATCCGCGCCTGCCACTCCCCCTCCTCGTCGACGTAGCCGCACTCACCACACCGAAGGTTACGGTCGTACTGCGATTTCAGTCGGTCGAGTGGCGTCGTCCCGCTCGTACGCCAGGCAGACATGTGTTACCATACAACACGTATCGTAATAGCCCCTGCGGTGGGTCGCGTGGACACACCACGCCGGGGCGAGCGCCGTCGCTCCCGGGCTGTGAGTCGAACGAGAACGGACGCGTGTTGCAGTTACTGCGGTTCGTCCTGCTCGGCCGCGAACAGGTCGTCGACGGCGTCCTGTGCCGCGCGTGCGGCCTCGTCGGCGACCCGCTGTGCCTTCTCGTCGTCGGGCGCGTTCAGGTAGACGTCGACGTCGAGGACGCCCTCCTCGAAGCTGACGGTGACGTCGACGTCACGCACCGCGCTCTGTTTGTACCGCTCGAAGATGAGTCCCTCGGCGGCCTCCGACGCGGTCTGGACGACTTCCTCGTCCGTCGGCATCGCTTACGCGCCGCCAGCGCCGCCGGGGCCCATCGGACCGCCACCGGCGCCGCCCTGCAGCATCTGCTGGAGTTCCTGCTGGAGGTCCTCGAACTGCTCTTGCACGCGCGACTCCTGCTTGTTCAGCTGCTCGACGCGAATCTCGAGCGTGTCGACGCGGTCTTCGAGGCTCTCGTAGGCCTCGTCGTAGTCGGTCTCGACGAGCAGTTCGCCGACCTCGCGGTACATGACGGTGTCCTCGTCGATGTCGTCGAGGGCGTCGAGGGCGGTCTGTGCGTCGTTCAGTGTCGACTCGGCGGACTCCTTCTGGGCGGCGACTTTCTGGGCCGTCTCCTGGAGGTCCTGCAGTTCTTCGAGCTTCTCCTGCGCTTCCGGCGGTAGGCTTCCCTGCATACGCGAGGGGAAGGTATCCACCCTGAAAAAGCCCCGTATTCGTCCTCGTGAGACCCGAAATCGTGTGAGTCGTTCCCGTCGTTCGGTTCTGTGACCCGGGGGAGACGAGCGACGCCGTGGCCCCGCCGCGGCGGACGCTCGCCACCTGTCCCCGACCGCTCAGCCGGCCAGTTCGCAGACGTCCTCGGCGGTCTCGACGAGGCGGACCCACGTGTTGACACCCGCGCGGAGGGCGACGAGGTCGTGAGCGAACACGTCGACGCGAAGCGTCTCGCCGTCGCGGTTGACACGCGCCGTCGAACGGTCGTCGTCGATCTGACCCACCTCGACGGCGACGGCGTCACCGACGAGGCGAGCGCGCCGCTCGTCGTCGTACTCGAAGGACAAGCCGATGGTGTGGGGGTAGTCGTCGCCGGAGTGAGCCGTCGGCGTCACCGCACTCGGCTATTCGACGGGGACTTCCTTGACCGTCGGTGCGCGCTCTTTCAGGAGGACGCGGTGCCCGCAGAACGGACACCGGACGCCGCCGTACTCGTCCAGTTCGACATCACGCTTGCAGCGGGAACACTTGTAGCTCATCGTCGTCCTATTCGTCGCTCTCGGTGCTGAGCGCCGCGCGGATGGAGCGGGTGACCTGGCGGCCACCGGGCGTCTGGGGGCGGTACGCGCCGCCGGTGAACACCTCGCCGGTGCGCTCGTTCTTCCAGATACCC
Organism: Salinigranum halophilum; assembly: GCF_007004735.1. Taxonomy (NCBI): domain Archaea; kingdom Methanobacteriati; phylum Methanobacteriota; class Halobacteria; order Halobacteriales; family Haloferacaceae; genus Salinigranum; species Salinigranum halophilum. The sequence goes on along the minus strand of NZ_SSNL01000005.1, from coordinate 66,641 downwards.
GTGCCGACGCGCGTGACGTCGTCGCCGTCGACCGTCGAGTCGCGCATCTCCGCTTCGATCTCCTTGACACGTCGGCGGGCCACGCGCCCGTACCGCGCGCCGAACCGGCCGGCACTCCCGACCTTGCTCGATTTGCTGTCGGCCATAGTGCTGCGAAGTACCCCGAGCGGAGGGATAAACCCTACGAGTCGTCGCGCCGCGCCTGTGACGGCGTCACACCCGCCACCCCGTCTCGTTCGCGCTCCCCTCAGCCGTCTTGCAACGCCTCGTCCCGGAGCGCCGCGTTGAGGTCCTCACGCACGCGCTCGCCGGTCTCGCGGTCCATCGCCGTGGTCACGACCCGGTTCTCCTGGACGCTGGAGCCGTCACGGAGGAGCAGTCGGACGTTGCCGTTCCCGTCCGCGCGCGTCACCTTCGCTCTGAGCCCCTTCCGCGAACTCATCCCGCCCGCTTCGATGGGGCCGGGGACGACCTTCTTCACGTGGGGGTGTTCGGCCACCACCCCGATGGCGCGTCGCCCCTCACGCCCGCCGATGAGCGTGGTGTGGCTCCCGCCGAGTTTCTCCTTCGGCGACGCCTCGACGACCTCGAGCGTGCGCTCACCACGTCTGGAGAGGACGGAGTCGACGGGGTCCGAGTCGTCTCGCACCCGAAAGACGTCGAGGTGTAACTGGGCGCGGACCTCACGGATGACGCGATGCTCCCCCGAGACGTACACCTCGTCGGGTCGCTTCCGGTGGATCTCGTCCGCCACGAGTCCGGCGAAGTTCCGGAGTTCGACGACGCCGTTTTCGCCCCCTTCCTCGGGGATGGTGGTGACGGTGAACTCCCCGACCACCCGTTCCTCGTCGAGCATCGTTAGCGTCGCCCGGTCTCTCGAGACGTCGACGACGACCGTGTCACAGTTGGCGGTGTCGCAGGTGAGACAGTAGTCGCCCGGACGCTCGATCGGGGACTCACACCGCCGACAGTTCATATCCCCCGTTCCGGGTGCGAGCGTAAAAGCCCGTCCGGTTCACTCCGCATCCACGCCCCCGCTCGCGTTCCCCGTCCGCTCGCCGTCGCTCTCAGAGCTCCAGGGGGTCCGTCTTCAGATACTCCCTGAGCACGACGGTCGCGTACGACCCCTTGGGGAGCGCGAAGTCGAACGTCGCCCCCTCGTCGTCCACCGTCGCGTCGAGCCGCGTCCGCACCAGCACGGCCCGGCGCGTCCCCGTCGAGTCGAACGCCCCCGGGAGCGAGAAGTCCGCCGGGGAGAGAGACAGTTCCGCCAGGACCTCCCGCTCGATGTCTCCCGGCTCTCCCTCGCCGAGTTCGGTCTCGGTCCCGACGAGCGGCGCGGTGACGAACGCCCGCCCGCGTGCGCAGTGTTTCCCCATGATGTCGACACGCCGTGCCGTGACGCGCTGCTCGCGACTCGTGTCGGGCACGGCGAAGTCCTCGTCCAGCGAGCGGTCGGCGAAACAGACCACGTCGCCCTCGACCGGGTGCGACAGCGGCAGCCCTCGCTCGAGGCGCTCGCTCACGATTCGGTTGAACACGTACGACTGCGCGGCGTTGACGAACAGTCGCTGGAGGTTGGACGGAACCGCCTCGAGCGCGTCTCTGAACCGGGCGTCCTCGTCCACGTCTTCGGTCTCACCGCTCCCCTCTGCCAGCCGGTGGAGCATCGACCGTTCGTACCGCAGATAGCCCGGCATGGCGTCGAGCGCTCGCTGCCAGTCGGGGTCGTCGCTCGCGGCCTCCTCGTCGACGATGGCGCGAGCGTCCTGGGTCGCCTCGGGTTCCGTGTCCGCCGGGTCGCCACAGTACGCGAGCACGGCCTCGCGCCACTCGCCGCGGACGACGTGGAGGCCGACGACGTGCGTGACGGGCCGGCGCGACCCGAACCGCTGGTGGCCGAAGTAGTTGGGGACGCCGACGCGTGCGCGCTCCCCCGTCCCGTCCACGAGGGCTGTGAGGTCGTCCGTCACAGCCGCGACTCGGCCGCGCGCCGTCTCGGTGTCACAGGCCAGGTCGCGCACCCTGATGGAGAACTCGTTGCCCGCGAGGTCGCCGAACTGGAGCGCGCGGCCGAGTCGGCCGACCACCTCGACGTCGGCGTTGTTCACGTCGGGGACGTCGTCCGCGGAGACGCCCTGCAGGGAGAACAGCTGGGTCGTCACCGCGTGTTTGTCCTTCGTGCCAGCCCACGAGACGCGCTCGCGGCTCATCCCCAGCGCGTCGGAGAGTCGCGCGGCGAAGTCGTTGGTGTCCCAGCCGTGCAGCGTCGCCCGGACGAGCAGGTGCGCGTAGTCGCCGACGTCGCTATCGGCCGGGGCGGCCTCGACCGTCTCGACCTCTTCGACCCGGAAGTCCGTCGGCTGCTCCCTGAGTCGCCCCCCGATTCCCTCGGCGTCGCTCGCGTACCACGCCATCCCGACCGTCCGCTCTCGCGGGTGAGCGTCACGCATCAGTACAGGGAGAGGTCGCCGGTCACGCGGTCGACCTCGTCGTCCTCGGCCGGGCCGACGGCGACTGCCGTGACCGTCCCCGGGTCGAGTTGCGTGTGGCCGGCGTCGCGGATGACCGCGTTGGGGAGGCCGAGCCGTTCGGCCTCCGAGGCGACGTCGAACACCGCCTGCTCGCCCGACAGCTTGAGGACGACCTTCTTCTGTCCCGACCCTTTCCACGCCTTCCGCGTCGCGTCGGAGGCGTCCTCGTACGCCGACAACGACGCGTGGGCGACCTGTGCGGCGAGCTTGCCCCGGCCCATGCCGAGGTCGGTCCGCGCCGCGATGGCTTGCTTCATACCATCCCTCCTCGGCCCGGGCTGAAGTCTCCTGCTATCCGCGCGCTCGTTCGACTCTCGTCGGGCTACGTGGCCGTCGAGTCGGTGAACGCCGTGGCGACGATGACGAGTTTGTCGTCGGGGAGTGCAGCCATCGATTTCGACTCGGGGAACGTCGTCCCGTCCGCCCGGCGGCCGACGCTCTCGCCCGCCCACTCGCCGTGCTCGTCGAGGTGTGGAAGCACCTCGGCGGTGATGAACTCGACTTCGGACTCGGGGTGGAGCCGTTCCCACGGCGTCCCGACGAGGTCGGCGTGCTCGTAGCCGTACAGGTCCAGATACGCCGCGTTCGCGTACTCGACACGGCCGTCAGCGTCGAGGATACAGATGCCGTCCCGGGCGGCCTCCAGGGCCGCCAGGCGCGTCTCGGTCTCTCTTTCGGCCCGTCGCCGTTCGACCTCGCGTTTGATGCGGACGCTGAGCTTGAGATAGTGGGTCGTCCTCGCGCCCTTCTGGATGTAGTCGTTCACGCCGGCCGAGATCGCCGCGGCCGCCACCGCCTCGTCTCCCTGTCCGGTGTAGAGGACGAACGGAAGTCGCGGGGCGACGTCCCTGACACGGGCGAGGAAGTCGAGTCCGTCGACGGTCGGCATGTCGTAATCGCTCAGAACGCACTCGATGCGGTCGTCACGCCGGAGGCGGTCGAGCGCCGCTGGCACACCTTCGGCCGGAATCACGCGGAGTTCCTCGTCGACCCGCTCGAGGAACTGCTTGACGAGCGCGAGGAAGTCCGGGTCGTCGTCGACGTGGAGGACGTGGATTCGTTCGGGAGGACCGTCCGTCACAGTTCTGTTCAGTGTGTGTGGACTGAAATATGTATTGCACTCGACACGTGTCGGGACGCCTTCCGACAGGTCCACGACGTGTTCCGTCCCGCGTCGTCGACACGAAAAACTAAATCCGCCCGTAACCGGCATCCCTGTATGATTCTCTCCGATACGGACCTGCTCGCGCGTCTGCACGAGGGCGACCTCGTCGTCGAACCGCTCGACGACGTCGACATGCAGGTCCAGCCGTCGAGTATCGACCTCCGTCTCGGCTCGGAGTTTCTCGAGTTCCAGCGGACGAACATCCCGTGTATTCATCCCAACCGCGAGGACGAGGTGTCGAAGTACGTCCGAGAGACCCACGTTCCCGAGGGCGAGGAGTTCATCCTCCACCCGGGCGATTTCGTCCTCGGGACGACCAAAGAGCGCGTCGAGATCCCGCCAGATCTGGTCGCTCACGTCGAGGGACGCTCGTCGCTCGGCCGACTCGCCATCGTCGTTCACGCGACGGCCGGGCTCTGTGATCCCGGGTACGAGGGACAGATCACGCTCGAACTCTCGAACCTCGGGAGCGCACCCGTCGCCCTCACGCCCGACATGCGCATCTCTCAGCTGACGTTCACCGAACTAACGTCGCCGGCGACGCGCCCGTACGGCACCGAACGGGGCTCGAAGTACCAGGGTCAGCGCGGACCGCAAGCGTCCCGAATCGGCGAGGACCCGGAGTTCGCCGACCGATGAAGTTCATCGAGGAGGTCGTCGTCGAGGAGTTCCTCCCGACGTTCCGCTCGATGCTCGCTGAGGACCTTCGCGCGCAGGGGCTCACCCAGAGCGAGGTTGCGTCCGTCCTGGGCATCAGCCAGAGCGCCGTCTCGAAGTACGCCCACGGCGAGGTCGCCCGCAACGACCGGGTCGCGACCGACGACCGGGTTCGCGAACTCGTGACCCGGGTCGGCGAGGGCCTCGCCAGCAGCGACATGACGCCGGTGCAGGCACTCGTCGAGAGCGAGATTCTCATCCGTCGGCTGGAGCGCGGCGACCTCCTCGCCGACCTCCACGAGGAGATGATGCCGGCGCTCGCGGATGTCGACCACGCGCGTATCCACGACCCCGACAGCGCGGTCCGGACCACAGAGCGCGTCCGCTCGTCCGTCAGACGTGGGATTCGGACGCTCACGAACGCCTCGGGCTTCTCCACGCTCATCCCCAACGTCGGCTCGAACCTCGTCGAGTGCCTCCCCGAGGCGACGGGGCTCGACGACGTCGCGGCGGTCCCTGGGCGCATCTTCGACGTGAAAGGGCAGGCGACGGTGCCCGGCGACCCCGAGTTCGGCGTGAGCGAGTACGTCGCGTCGGTCTTACTCGCCGCGCGCGAGTCCACGTCAGCGCGCGCCGCGGTCAACGTCCGGTACGACCCGGCGCTCGTCGAATCGCTCTCCGAGGCCGGCTACGTCTGTCTCGAGTTCTCGCCCGACGACGGTGACGAGGTCGATGGCGTCCGCGAGGTGCTCGCCGACGCCCCGGCGCTCACCGACGTGTTCGTCCTCTATCAGACCGGCGGCTACGGCATCGAGCCCATCACGTATCTCCTCGGCCCGGACGCGCCGACCGTCGCCGACTGCGTTCGCGACCTGCTGTGACCCGTCGCGCCGAGGGGGGCGTCGCCACGACGCAGGCGTTCTACTCCCGGTGGGCACGCCTGTACGACACCATCGCCCGCCGCGCTCCGGGCGTCCAGAGCCTCCGCGAGCGCGCCGCCGAGCGACTCGCCCCACCAGACGGCGGGGTCGTCGTCGACATGGGCTGTGGCACCGGTGCGAACCTCCCGTCTCTCGCCGCCCGGGTCGGCCCAGCGGGCCGTGTTCTCGGCGTCGACTTCACCCCCGGCGTCCTCGAAATCGCTCGCGACCGACGCCTGAACACGGTCGCAGGCGACTGTGAGCACGTCGGCGTGGTCCGCGGCGACGCCACCCGCCCGCCCGTCCGCGACGCCGACGCCGTCTTCGCCTCGTTCGTCTCGGGCATGCTCACAGACCCCGCGAGCGTCGTCCACGCGTGGGCCGACATCGTCGGGCCCGGTGGACGACTCGGCCTCCTCGACCTCGCGCGGAGCACTCACCCGGTCGGCCGCCCACTCAACGACGTCTTCCGCATCGTCGTTCGCGGCACCTCGCCGCCGGGGACCCGGTCTCGACTGGCGACGTCGCCGGCGGCGCTCCTCGACCGGCGGGTCGTCGCCGCCCACCGCGCGCTGTTCGACCGCTGTGTCGACGTCGAACACGAGACGCACGCGATGGGGTACGCCCGACTGAGCGTCGGGACCGTCGCCGACGCCGCGTAGACTCGGGATACGGGGCCTGTTTCGCCGGGTGTTGTAGTTTTTTGACCCACTCGCTCGTGTATCTGTCTGACATGGGCTACGTTGTCAAGATGCCGAAGCTGGGTATGGACATGGACCAGGGGACGATCGTCGAGTGGCTCGTCGACGAGGGCGACGAGGTCGAGTCCGGACAGGTCGTCGCCGAGATCGAGTCCGAGAAGACGACCGGCGAGATCAAGGTCCGCGAGGACGGGGTGCTCCACCGGATGCTCCTCGACGTCGGTGACAGCGTCGAACCCGGTGGCGACGTCGCCATCGTCGGTGGTCCCGACGAGGACGTCTCGGGACTCCTCGAGGGGGAGTCGGCGGCCGAACCCGACGCGGAGGCCGACACCGAAGACGAAGCGGCCGAGTCCGGTGACGGGCCGTCACCGCAGGCGGCGAGCTTCGACGGGCCGTCGGCGACCTCGACAGGTGGGTCGCAGTCGGCCGAGTCGGTGAAAGCGACGCCGCGGGCGAAAAAACGCGCCGAGGAACTGGACGTCGACCTCACGACCGTGGAGGGCACGGGACCACAGGGCGCGGTCTCGGAGGAGGACGTCGAAGCCGCTGCAGAGAGCGGTGGCGACGCCGGGTCGGTGAAGGCGACGCCGCGAGCGAAAAAGCGCGCCGAAGAGCTTGGCGTCGATCTCACGACTGTAGAGGGCACGGGTCCGCAGGGCGCGGTCTCGGAGGAGGACGTCGAAGCGGCCGCCGAGTCGGCGACGGCGGAGGCGGGCGCAGACGAGGAGCCGGCCGAGGTGTCGGCTGCCGAGGGCCGGGTCTTCGCCCCGCCGCGCGTCCGGCGGCTGGCTCGAGAACTGGGCGTCGACCTCGCGACCGTCGAGGGGTCCGGCCCCAGCGGGGCCATCACCGAGGCGGACGTCCGGGCGGCCGGGGACGGCGAAGTCGCCGAGGGTGAGGCCGCGGAGGCAGACGCCGCCGACGTCGGCACGCGGGACGAGGAGCGGCCACTGAGCGGGATGCGTCGGACCATCGCCAACCGACTGGGCCAAAGCGACAGGGAGGCGGTCCACGTCACGGAGCACCGCGGCGCCGACGCCGAGGAGTTGTTGGCGGCCGCCGACGCTGCGGACGACGCGCTCGACCCGAAGGTCACCGTCAACGACGTCCTCCTGCTGGCGCTGTCGGCCACGCTCGACGAGCACCCCGCGTTCAACGCAACCTTCGAAGAGGAGGTCCACCGCCTCCACCGGGCCCAGGACATCTGCGTCGCCATCGACATCGACGAGGGGCTCATCGCGCCCGTCGTCCGAAACGTGGGCGAACTCTCCCTGGCCGAACTCGCCCAGAAGCGCCGCGCGGTCACGGAGAAGTCGCTCTCGGGCGACTACACGATGGAGGACCTCTCGGGCGGGACGTTCACCGTCTCGAACCTCGGCGTTCTGGGCGTGGAGTCGTTCGACCCGGTCATCAACCCCCCGCAGGTCGCCATCCTCGGGGTGAACACCATCAAGGACGAGGTGGTCCCCATCGGCGACGACGAGGTCGGCGTCCGCAAGCGCATCTCGTTCGACCTCTCGTTCGACCACCGCATCGTCGACGGTGCCGACGCGGCGCGGTTCCTCGGGTCGCTGGTCGAACACGTCGAGAACCCCTGGCCGCTCGTCATCAGCGCGGGCGGGCGCTGACTGTCGGAATCGGTTCCTCTCGAAAAACACCTGCTGTGTGCGGCGGTCGACGGCCGCCTCACTCCGGATAGGTCCGGTCCGGTTCGGGCATCGCTTCGAGGTTCGTCGCCGTCTCGAAGATGACGCCGTTCAACTGTTCTTGCGTGTCGAAGTACCAGTACGGCGTCTCCCCGTACACACCACTCTGTATCACCGGCATCCCGGCCGCCTCGAACTCCTCGACGATGGCCTCGGTGTCGTCGAAGGCGAAGCAGGCGACGTGGTGGAGTCCCTCGCCGTGCTCGTCGAGGTGTTCGGTGTAGATGCTCGGCCCCTCCAGCGGTTCGATGAGTTCGATCATCGTGTCGCCGGCGTACGCCAGCGCGAGGACCATCGAGTAGTCGTGTGGCTCGCCCCGGAAGGTGGTGTCAGTCAGCGTCGGTGGCTCGAAGCGGAAAACGTCCCACGGGCCCATCCCGAGGATTCCGCCGAAGCGGTCCATCCCGTCGTCGATGTCTCGGACGACGAACGCGATCTGGGTGATCTCCGGAATCTCGATACCGAGGTCTGGCACGTCAGTGTCCATGCCACCCCTTCGACGTCAAGAAGAATATACTTCTACAAAACTATAATGATAGTTCAAAAACTTCTGAACGTCGAGCCGTCAGCGTCCCCCCCCCCACGAGGGGAGTCAGTGCCGCCGGAAGTAGCCGTCGCGTGCGGCGTGGTCGTACACCGCGTCGACGTCGACCACCCGGGGACCGTCCGCGACGGGACACACGTCGATGACGGCCTCTCTGAGCTCGAGTTCGCGCTCGCCGTCGACCGAGACGACGCCGCGGGGGAGTTCGAACGTCATGGGCTGGTCGTCGTCCAGCGGTTCCCACTCGCGGACGCCGAGGCGTTCGACGACGCCGGGGACGGTGATGGCGTCGACCTGTTCGGTACACTCGGCGGCCGGGCCGAGTCGGTAGCCGACGCCCCCCGGCTCGTCGGGCGGGTGGACCGTGAGACCGCCCGCGATGCCCGAGAGGCCGATCTCGGTGGGGAACGCCCGCGAGACCACACCGCCGATGATCTTCTCCGCGTCGAGGATGGCGCGGGTCCCGATGAACTTGTGATCGAGGATTCCGAGCGTCGCCAGTCCGCTGATTCGACGCTCACCGTTCGCCGTGTCGGCGACGGCCTCGACCATCCCGTGCTGGTAGGTCGTCTCCGACCGGGCCACCGCGCCCGTCGCGACGAGGGCGGCCGCACCCCCGGCGACGGTTCCGTCGATGGCGTTCGGGAAGACGTTGTTCGTCCCGGTCGAGACACTCACGAGCGGCACGTCACCCGAGGTGTGAGCGACGTCACGGTTGGTCCCGTCCCCACCGAGGACGACGATGGCGTCTGCCTCCTCGGCGAAGATCTCCGCCGCTCGTCTGGTGTCCTGGCCGTCGCCGCCGACGGTCATGTCGAGCAGGCTGATGTCAAGTTCGTCGGGACCGCGGTTGACGAGTTTCTGGCCGAGGCTCCCACGGTCGGGCATGACTAACACCTCGATGTCGTCCGCCAGCGTCAGTCCAGAGAGGACGCACTCGGCGGTCCGGCGTTTCTCGTAGTCGTCACTGACGCTCGCGCCGCCGGTGAGGCGGCGGATGTCACGTCCCGCGGCCGGGTTGACGACCAGACCGACAGTCGCGCCCACTCAGACCACGCGGTCGATTGCCGCGCGGACGTCGTCGGCGTGCGGGAGAATCTCCTCTTCGAGTGCCGGGCTGAACGGGATGTGAGTGTCCGAGACGCCGACGCGCTGGATGGGCGCGTCGAGGCTGAAGAAGCCTTCCTCCTGGACGCGCGCGACCACTTCGGCGTGGGTCCCGTACGAGAGGGGGCTCTCGTCGGCGACGACGAGGCGACCCGTCTTCTCGACGCTCTTCAGCAGGGTGTCGGTGTCCATCGGGTACAGCGACATGAGGTCGATGACCTCGACGCTCGTCTCACCCTCCAGCTCGTCGGCGAGTTGGAGCGACTCGCCGACCATCCGCTGGGTCGCGACGACGGTGACGTCTTCTCCCTCGCGCTCGACGCTCGCGGTGCCGAGCGGGATGGTGTAGTCCTCGCTGACGGGGACCTCGCCCTCCTGCTCGTAGATCTGCTTGTTCTCGAAGACGATGACCGGGTCGTTCGAGCGGATGGCGGCTTTGGTCAGACCCTTCGCCGCGTGCGCCGTGCCGGGTGCGACGGCCATGATGCCCGGGAGGTGGGCGAACCAGGTGTGGATGGTGCCGGAGTGTTGGCTCGCCGCACCCATCCCTCCACCTTCGGTGGTACGGATGGTGACGGGCATCTCCGTCTTCCCGCCGAACATGTAGCGGTTCTTCGCCATCTGGTTGAGGATCTGCTCGGAGCAGACGCCCATGAAGTCCGAGAACATGATCTCTACCACGGGGCGGGTCCCGGTCGCGGCCGCACCGACGGCCGCGCCGGTGAACCCGGCCTCGCTGATGGGTGTGTCCCGCACCCGTTTCTCGCCGAACTGTTCGACGAGGTCACCCGTCACGCCGAGGACGCCGCCGAAGCGGCCGACGTCTTCGCCCATGACATAGACGTCCTCGTCACGTTCCAGCTCTTCGCGAAGCGCCTGCCGGATGGCCTCGCGGACGGTCATCGTCTCGGTGTCGGAGAACCCCTCGCCGCTTGCGGTGTCAGTGCTCATTATCGCTCACCTCCGTCGGCGCGCATCCGCGCCGCGAAGTCGTTGATCTCGGGGACGGTCGCGTTGAACATGTCCTCGTACGCTTCGCTCGGGTCGGGGTAGTCGGCCTCCTTGGCCCGCTCGGCGTGTTCTTCGATCTCGGCTTCGATCTCGTCGCGCATCTCCTCGAACTCCGCTTGGGTGACCGTTCCCGCCTCGACGAGTCGGTTCTTGAACGTCTCGATGGCGTCGCGGTCCTTCCAGAGTTCGATGTCCTCCTCCGTGCGGTAGGGCTGGTGGTCGCCCTCGAAGTGGCCCTCGTACCGATACGTGTCGGCTTCGATGAACGTCGGTCCTTCGCCGTTGGCCGCGCGCTCGCGGGCCTCCTTCACGGCCTCGTAGACCGCGGTGACGTCCATCCCGTCGACGGTGAAGCCGGGGATGTCGTACGCTTCCGCCGTCGCCGAGAGGTGTTCGACGTTGTGCTGGTCTTCCATCGCCGTCGCCTCGCCGAAGTGGTTGTTCTCGACGACGAAGATGGCCGGGAGGTCCCACGTCGCGGCGAGGTTGATGCCCTCGTGGACCTGCCCCTGTGCGACGGCCCCGTCACCGAAGAACGCCAGGGCGACCTTGTCCTCGCCCTTGTAGTCGGCGGTCAGTGCCGCGCCTGTCGCCAGTGGCGGGCCCGCACCGACGATACCGTTCGCACCGAGCATCCCGGCGTCGACGTCGGCGATGTGCATCGACCCGCCCTTGCCGTTGCAGTAGCCGTCTCGCTTGCCGTAGAGCTCGGCCATCATCTTGTACGTGTCGAGCCCCTTCGCGATGCAGTGACCGTGCCCACGGTGTGTGCTCGTGATGTAGTCCTGTTCTTCCAACGCCGAGATGGCCCCGACGCCCACCGCTTCCTCGCCGATGTACAGGTGGACGAACCCCGGGAGTTCCCCGTCGGCGAACAACTCGCCCGCTTTCGTGTCAAACGCTCGAATAGTTAACATTCGACGGAGGATTTCTCGCTGTCCGTCCTCCGTTTCGATGTCTATGGATACCATACATCGGAATACTCCGCGGCAACCCTCATAATTGTTCGTATAACTAATATGTATCTGAAGTGTATATTCGTGTATTAAATACTCTCGAGCGGGGAACCACTGGCTGATATTCTATAGTAATATGTGGTGGGATATCCGTCCGTGCTCCCCCACCCTTCGCGCCGTCACGCACGACTGGCCAACCCTTTTCGGGTCACACCCCCTTCACTCGCTCATGCACGAGACGCCTGCGGTGGTTCGATGAACATGCTCGTCGACGGCGAGTGGCGCGTCGACGCCTACGAGTCGACGAACGACGAGGGCGAGTTCGACCGTCAAGCGACCTCCTTCCGGCGGTGGGTCGGCGGCGAGGCCGTTCGCGACGGTGCTGTCCCCGACCCGGACGCCGAGTTCCCCGTCGAAGCCGGCCGCTATCACCTCTACATCTGCCGGGCCTGTCCGTGGGCCCACCGCGCGGCGCTGACGCGGGCGCTGAAGGGGCTCGAAGACGTCGTCTCGCTCTCCCTGGTCGAACCGGTGCGAATCGACGATGGCTGGGAGTTCTCCGACGAGTACCCCGACCCGCTCTACGACGAACCGTATCTCCGCGACGTCTACACCCGTGCCGACCCTGACTTCACCGGACGGGTCACGGTTCCCGTGCTGTGGGACACAGATGAAGAGACCATCGTCAACAACGAGTCCCGAGAGATCATGCGGATGCTGAACGTCGCGTTCGACGACCTCGCGACCAGAGACGTCGACCTCTGGCCCGAGGGACACCGAGACGAGGTCGAACGGCTCATCGACGACGTGTACGACCCCATCAACAACGGCGTCTACCGCGCGGGCTTCGCCGGCACCCAGGCGGCGTACGACGAGGCGGTGAACGAACTGTTCGACGCGCTCGACCACTACGAGGAACTCCTGGACGACCGGCGCTACCTCGCCGGCGACGTCCTCACCGAGGCCGACCTCGCGATGTTCGTCACGCTCGTCCGCTTCGACCACGTCTACCACACCCACTTCAAGTGTAACCGGCGGGCCGTCCACGAGTACCCGAACCTCTGGAACTACACGAAGGAACTGTACCAGTTGCCCGGCGTCGAAGAGACGGTGAGCCTCCAGCACATCGTCGACCACTACTACGGGAGCCACGGCGACATCAACCCCTCCCGGCTGGTGGCGACCGGCCCCGACATCGACTTCACCGAACCGCACGACCGCGACCGACTCCCCGGCGGCCCGCCCACAGACCTGGCCGACGGTCCGGTGACGGCCGACGACTGAGCGGCGGCCAGGTGCTCGGGGCGCGGGGGCGTCGTCCTACGACGGTCACGCCCACCAGAGCGCGTGTGCGGTGAGTATCGCAGCCAGACCGAGGTCGAACAGTCCGAGTCTGACGAGCGTCGCACCCCCCCAGCGCTCTCCCGGCTGGGACGTCGCGGTCAGTCCGGCACCCGCGTTCAGGGCGTCGCTCGACGCGCTCCCGGACATCGCCCCGAACCCGGTCGCGATTGCAGCGACGGCGAACACGGCGAACAGGACGGTTCCAAACGTGGCTGACAGGACGGAGGCGAGGACGAACGCGACACCGGCTGCGACCACGGGATAGCACACGGCGTCTCGGACGACGACGAGTGCCACGCGGCGCGATTTCGTCTCGACCATGTGGGGACCCCCGTCGGCCGGCCGGAAAAGCGTGTGGCGCGGCGATACCCCTCGCGACCACCCCGACGCTTAACTCTCCCATCCACCTCCCTCCGCTATGCCCACACCGACCGCTCGGGTCCGCGACTGCTCTCGCTCTTCCATCCGGGTGATGTTCGACCTCGCACAGGCCACCGACCGGGACCTCGTCCGCCTCGAAGTCGGCGAACCGGACTTCGACACGCCCGAACACGTCATCGACGCCGCGGCGACCGCCGCCCGTGAGGGGGCGACCCACTACACGTCCAACGCCGGTCTCCCCGCCCTCCGCGCGGCCATCGCCGAGACGCTCGACCGCGACTTCTCGGTCCCGACCCGTCCCGACGACGTCCTCGTCACGACGGGCGGGATGGAGGCGCTTCACCTCGCCGTCCTCTCGATGGTGAACCCCGGCGAGGAACTCCTCGTTCCCTCGCCCGGGTGGCCGAACTACTGGACGCAGGCCCGTCTCGCCGACGGCGTCCCCCGAGCGGTCCCGATGCCGGCCGAGACCGGCTTCGACCTCGACGCCGCCCGGCTCATCGAGGCGATGGGCGCTGAGACGGCCGCCGTGATGCTCTGTCGTCCCTCCAACCCGACCGGCCGCGTCGCGGACGCCGACGCCGTTCGGGCCGTCGTCGAGGCCGCCGCCGACCACGACGCGTACGTCATCGCCGACGAGGTGTACCTCGCGCTCACCTACGACGGCGACTCCCGCGGGGTCGCGGGCCTGGTCGACGACGCCGACCACGTCGTCACGGTCGGCTCCTGCTCGAAGAGCCACGCGATGACCGGGTGGCGTGTCGGCTGGATGGCCGGCACGAACCCGGTGGTCGACGAGGCGACCAAAGTGAGAGAGTCGACGACGGCCTGTACCTCCAGCGTCGCTCAGCACGCCGCGCTCGCCGCGCTGACCGGACCACAGGAGCCGTTTCGGGAGATGTACGCCGCCTTCGAGGAGCGCCGTGACGCCGTGGTCGCCCGTGTCGACGACATCGACGGGCTCGACTGTCCCCGCCCCGAGGGTGCGTTCTACGCCTTCTTGGACGTCGACCTCCCGGGGACGAGTCTGGAGGTGGCGAAACGGCTCCTCACCGACTACGGTGTCGTCCTCGCCCCCGGCGGTGGCTTCGGCGACGCCGGCGAGGGTCGACTCCGGTTGAGCTTCGCCAACAGTCTCGACCGACTCCACGAGGGGTTCGACCGAATCGAACGGGCGCTCGCGGACGCCTGAGTCGGCCCCGACACCGGCCTCACCGCATCAACTCCCCGCCGTTGACGTTCAGGGTCTCCCCCGTCACGAAGGTCGCATCGCGCAGGTACGCGACCGCGTCGGCGATCTCGTCGGGACGACCGAACCGCCCGAGCGGAATCCGTTCGCGCGCTTGTCCTCTCTCCGCGTCGCTGCGGTCTGCGGTCATGTCCGTCTCGACGTGGCCCGGCGCGACGGCGTTCACCCGCACGTCGGGGGCGAAGTCACTCGCGTGACTCTTCGTCAGCGACACCAGCGCCCCCTTCGACGAGGCGTAGTGGCACTCGATGGCTGCGCCGGTGTACGCCAGGATGGAGGAGACGTTGGTGACCGAGGGGTCGTCCGCGGCGTCTCGGAGGTGTGTCAACGCCGCCTTCGTCACGTTGAACGCGCCGTTGACGTTCACGTCCATCACGTGGTCGAAGTCCGCGGGCGACAGCGCTTCGGTGTAGACGTGCTGGTCGATTCCAGCGTTGTTGACGACGTGGTCGAGGCCACCGAACGCCGTTCGGGTCTCCGCGACGAGGCGCGCCGCCGCGTCCGGGTCGCTCACGTCGACCCCGACGACGGTCGCTTCCTGGCCCAGGTCGCGGACGGTCCGGGCCACGTCGGCCGCGGCGGCCTCGCTGGTGTGGTAGTTCACGGCGACGTCGTAGCCGTCGCGTGCGAAGCGGGTGGCGATCGCGCGGCCGATTCCCCGGGAGGAACCGGTGACGAGTGCGGCTGGCATCGTCCCCTCCGACGAAGCCGTCCCACTTGGGCGTTCGTGCCCCGGGTGTCGACTGCGCGGACGCCCGTCCGCGGAGCCGACGCGTTCATCTCGCTCCCGCCGTAACGTTCTCCATGGCCGGGTCGTCGCTCGCCGCCCTCGAACCCCGCCCACGCCTCGTCGACTGGTCGATCCTCGCCTGCGTCCTCGTCGAGGCGGTCACCGGTATCGTCTCGCTCGGTGCCGGCGCGGCCGCCCAGTGGCCGCTCTTCTGGGTCCACCGCGTCGTCGGGCTCACGCTCTTCGTCCTGCTCTTGTTCAAACTTCGAAGAGTGAAGCCAAGGCTCCGACGCGGCCGATGGGACCGCGCGACCCCGCTGTCGGTGCTCACGGCCGTCGTCGCCCTCGCCGCGCTCGCGACCGGTGTGGCGTGGGTGCTCGGTGTCGACGTCGACGTCGGCTTCTGGACGCTCCTCAACGTCCACATCGGCCTGGGCCTCCTCTTGGTGCCGCTCGTCGTGCTCCACCTCCGTGCTCGCTACCGCCCCGTCCGCCGCGTCGACTTCGAGGGGCGGCGCACCGCGCTGCAGTACGGCGCGCTCCTCGTCGGTGGGGCGCTCGTTGCTCGCTCGCAGGAGTTGGTGAATCGCGTCGCCGGGACCGAGGGCGAGCGACGCCGGTTCACGGGGTCGAAGCCGGTCGACGGCGAGGGGTTCCCGGTCACCTCGTGGGTCGCCGACGACCCCGACCCGGTCGACCTCGACGCGTGGCGGCTGCGGGTCGACGGCCTCGTCGAATCGCCGCTCACGCTCTCGGACGAGACACTCGACACACGAGACGAACGGCGCGCGCTCTTGGACTGTACGAGCGGGTGGTACACCGTCGAAGACTGGCGCGGGGTCTCGCTCGGAACCGTGCTTGACGATGCCGGTATCGACGGGGACGCGCGGTGGGTGACGGTCCACTCGGTGACGGGCTACCGCTGGAGTTTTCCGCTCGCGGAGGCGCGGGACTTTCTCCTCGCGACCCACGTCGGGGGCGAACGGCTCTCTCACGGCCACGGCTTCCCGCTTCGACTCGTCGCCCCGCAGCGGCGGGGGTTCCAGTGGGTCAAGTGGGTCACGCGAATCGAGCTTCGAAGGAGACGCGACGCCTCGCAATACCTCGCGACGCTCGTCAGCGGTGTGACGTAGTGTCGCCGTTCACGGGTCGCCTCTCACCGTTCGCCGTTCGTCTCGGCCGGCGCCTCCGCCCGCGAGTCGAGCGTCCCGCCTCGGATGGCGGATTCGGCCGCCTCGAGCGCCGTCGCCGGCTCGAACCCGTCGACGATGGCCTGGAGTTCCTCCCGTGACCGCCCGGAGAGGTCGCGCGCGTGCCCCGTGATGTTCGGCAGCGCCCGGACGATGTTGTCGACGATGGGGACCGCTGCCGTTCGCGCCGACCGCGAGAGGGGGTTGAGGTCGACGACGAGTTCCGTCTTCCCGACGGCGGCGAGCGCCTCCGCGCGGTCGCCGTCTTCGAGCGGCACGAGCACCACGTCCGCGTCGCCGATACCGTCGGCGTCGACGACCGCGCGCTTGTGGTCGAGACCGGGGATGCGCGCGTCGCCCGCGAGCCCTTTCACGTCTTCTGCCCCGTGCTCGCGCAGGTGCTCGACGATGGCTCGCATCCGCTCGTCGGTGCGATTGAACAGGTTCACCTCGATGTCGGCGTCGACCACCTCGGCCAGCGCCACCACGTCCTCCGGGACCAGCGCGGCGACGTTGCCGTTCACCGAGATGACGGGATGGCGCGCCAAGTGGAGGTGGGCGGCCGCCGCCCGCGCCGCGTCGTCGGCGGTGGGGAGCGTCCGCTCGCCGAGCAGGTAGTCGAACGCCTCGCCGCGTCCCTCGGCGATGAGTCCCTGCTTCGAGGTGATGCCCTTCTCGACGCCCTCTTCGATTCGGTGTCGTGTCCGCAGTGAGAGATAACGGGGGTGTGACTCCGGCAACTCCGATAGCTCCGCGTCGCTCATGCTCGTCAGAGGTGGCTCAGAGGGTAAAAATCGGCCGCCTTCGCGCTCGGCTCCCACACGCCCGCTCACAGCCGCTCGAGGTGTGCACCCGACGGGTAGGTCTCACAGACGTGCGGGTCGTACCCCGCGTCAGAGAGCCCCGTCCCGAGAGCGAACACCGACCGCCCGAGCATCGCCATCGCCGCCTCGCCACCGGCGTCGTCGACGGCCGCGATGGCCGTCTCCACCTCGGGGACGAGCAGTCCCGCCTCGCGCGCGAAGCGACGCGACAACTGGAGTAAGTGTGGGAGCGTCGGCCGCTCACACAGTTCGCCGAGCGCGCGCTCGCCCGCACGGCTGAGTCGGCTGGTGTCACCCTCGATGACCTCGGCCGTCGACAACTCGCCGAACGTCACGTACTCGACGCGCGAACTCGTCGGGACACCGTCGAGGACACCGTGGCCCGGCGCACCCGGTTCGATTCGGATGGGGACGCCGCCGCGCGCCTGCGAGACGACGTCGCCGAGGCCCGTTCCCGACTCGACCTCGGCGACGTGTGCCAGCCTGACCAGGTCGTTCTCGGAGCGCTCGCCGTCGAACACCGTGTTGCTCGCAAAGGCCGTCCCCAGCGCGGCCGCGCCGGAGACACCGAAGCCCGACCCGACCGGCAGTTCGCTCTCGATGGTGACGCGAGCGGAGACACCGAAGGCGTCGAGGACGTGTTCCACTGGAGCCATCCCGACGCGCTCCCCATCGAGGTCGACGCGCGTCGTCTGGGAGGGTGTAACCCGTACGCTGACCCCGTCCGAGAGCGTCAGGCCACCCCCCCGCGACCCGGTCGTCACCGGGTCGTCGGTCCGGTGGGCACTGAAGAACCCGGTGACGTGCCCGGGAACGAACGCAGTCGCCGTCGACTCTTCCGTCATCTACTGTGACATACCCCGCGAACCCCGTATAACGCTTCAGATTTCCTCGCCCGCGTGCGTTACTCACACATCCGCGCGCGCGCACGCCTCCTCCCTCCACCACCGCTCTCACGAGTGGCTCTCGAAACTGATGCTCGGGCCGATAGGTTAAGATACTCGCTCACCCTCGAATACGATGTCGTCTGCCCGCGAGGATGGGACGACGCCCCGGTCTCAACCACCGACACCCCTACCCGCGTTTTCCGAGGCTCGACTGGCGAGTCGTGACTCGAGGTCTCCTCAGAGGCACGCTTATCTGTGTATCCATTGTAATACCACGTATACATGCCCTCGATCAGTGCTCGAATACCGGACGACGAGCGAGAGGCGCTCGATGAAGTCGCTGACCTCCTCGGAGAAGACCGGAGTACGACGATTCGGAAAGCACTCCGTGAAGGACTCCACGACCTCCGGGTTCGTGTCGCCGTCGAACGCTACCAGTCCGGCGAGGTCTCGGTGAACCAGGCGGCACGTATCGCCGGTGTCGGTCTCGGTGAGTGGCTCGAAATCGCTCGGGAGCGGAACCTGACGTCGCAGTTGACGCCTGAGGATTTGGAGTCGGATGTCGACGCAGCACGTGACCTCTGATGGATATCTACGTCGACGCGACGACGCTCATCGCGCTCGGGCAGGTGGGTGAGCTGGAGCTGTTGACGGTGTTTGACGGTGGCGTCTCCATTCTAGGTGGTGTTCGATACGAGGTCACGACCGAACCCGCGCAATCAAATCTAGAACGGCTTCTCTCATCAGACAAACGCCTCGTACAGCGTGCTCACGGCCAGTACGTCAGTAAAGCACAGGACGTGTTGGGCGAACCCGAAGAGACTGGAGACGTGTGGATTCTCGCTGCTGTCCTCTCGCACCGTGATTCCAACGAACCGGTCGCCGTGGTCTCCGACGATCGCCGCGTCCGAACCGTCGCCCGTGGACTCGGGGCGACTGTCACGGGGACGATTGGTGTCGTCGTCCGCAACGTCGCTGACGGCGAGCTCACTGTCGAGGAAGCAAAAGCCCTCGTCCGCCGTCTCGACAGCCACGGCCTCCACATGACTGGTGAACTCCGCGAGAAGGCGGACGAGCTAATCGACGAAGCGGCCGAAGCGAGTGAGGAGTAAGCGTGGTTCGTCCTCCGGGCTCAGGCGCTGTCTATCACGTGGGAACACCGTCACTTCGCTTCGCTCGTGACGAGCACCCGCTCGCCGAACAGCGACGTCGCCTTACAGCGACAGTCGCTGCCGGTCTCGCGGGAACAGGGTGCAATCGGAGATTCCACGAGCACCCACGGGACCGCCAGCGTCTGAGTCCGTAGGACGAAGGCGTCAGGTCCCGTGGGAACCGGGTCGGACTCGCGTTGCTCGTCCGACTGGCCCCCGCGCTCGGACAGGACTTTGCCCTACGGGCTCAGGCGTTGTCGGTCGCGTGGGAACAACACACCCTCACGGATGTTCGGCAGTCCCAGCATCGTCATGACGAGACGCTCGGCACCGAGGCCCCAGCCGGCGTGCGGGGGCATGCCGTATTTGAACATCTTGGTGTAGTACTCGAACGCCTCGGGGTCGAGGCCCTGCTGTTCGAAGCCCTCGACGAGGCGGTCGTAGCGGTGTTCACGCTGCCCGCCCGAGACGAGCTCCATCCGCGGGTGCATCATGTCGAACCCCGTCGACAGCTGCTCGTCGTCGTCGTGGTCCTTGATGTAGAACGGCTTGATCTCCGAGGGCCAGTCGGTGATGAAATAATGAGAACCGACGTCCTCGCCGAGCGCCTTCTCGCCCTCGGTCGGGAGGTCGTCGCCCCACACCAACTGCTCGTCGAGTTCGCCCGTCGCGTTGATGCGCTCGATGGCCTCCTCGTAGGAGATACGGGGGAAGCTCTCGTCGGGGACGTCGAACTCCTCGTGGAGGTCGAGCGCTTCTAACTCGGCCTGACAGTTCTCGGCGACGCCCTCGTAGGCGGCGCGGACGACCGTCTCACAGGCGTCCATCGCCTCGGTGTAGTCGGCGAAGGCCGACTCGAAGTCGATGGAGGTCGCCTCGTTGAGGTGCCGGGGCGTGTTGTGCTCCTCGGCGCGGAAGATGGGACCGACCTCGAACACGCGCTCCAGTCCGGAGCCGACCATCAGCTGCTTGAACAGCTGCGGCGACTGGTTCATGAACGCCTCGCGGCCGAAGTACGTGATGGGGAACAGCTCCGTGCCGCCCTCGGTGCCCGTGGCGACGATCTTCGGCGTGTTGATTTCCGTACACCCGAGCGAGCGGAACGCCTCGCGAACCGAGCGGAGGATCTCGGCGCGGATCTCGAAGATGGCCTTGACCTCCTCCTTTCGGAGGTCGAGCGTCCGGTTGTCCAGCCGCGTCGAGAGTTCGGCGTCGACCTTGCCGGAGGGGTCCAGCGGAAGCTGGGGGTCGGCCTCGGCGAGCACCTCGACCGACTCGGGGGTGACTTCGACGCCCGTCGGCGCGCGCGGCTCCGCTTCGACGTCGCCGGTGACGACGATGACGCTCTCGCGGTGGACGCCCAGCCCGGTCTCGACGAGGTCGTCGTCCATCTCCTCTTTCTCGAACTTGACCTGAATCTTCCCGGTGGTGTCCCGGAGGATGAGGAAGGCGATTCCGCCGAGGTCCCGAATCTCGTGGACCCAGCCGGCGACCGTGACCGTGTCGCCGGGTTCGGCGTCGGCCGTGTAGGTTCGGTCCTGCATATCCCTTGATTCCGGTGGCCCGGTCTTAAACGCCGTCATTCCGTCCCGCGCCACCTCGGCCACTCCCGGCCGTCGTGTCCGGGTCGGTGGGGCCGCTCACGCGGCGGACGGGCCGTACGCCGTCGCGACCAGCCCGCGCAGGGCGACGGCGACCTCCTCGACCCGGTCGACGTCGAGGTCCTCCGCCGTGAGGAGGAGGCCGTGCGCGCCGACGATAACCCGGCAGACGAACCCGTCGCTGAACACTCGGACCGTGAACTCGTAATCGCCGAGTGCCGGGTCGCTCCCGGCCCCCGCGGCGTGGGGCTCGTACCGTTCGTACGGGGTGAACCCGACGCGTTCGCGCTCGACGAGGTTCGCTTTCACCTCCAGGGCCCGCCGACGGTCGTCGCCGTAGAGGTCCTTCCGGAGGTAGAGCAACTCCGAGTCGTCGCGGGTGAAGTGGATGACGCTTCGGAGCGCGTCACCGACGGCGGTCCGACAGATGGCGATGATTTCGACCTCCGTCGGCGAGTGGTCCGCGCTGGTCGCGTCGACGGGGAGTGGTGGCTGGACGGCCGGTTCGGTGGGTGTGGATTCGGTCAGACGGCCCATACATCCACCGATGGGCGCGAGAAGGCATAACGATTGCCTCTATTTTAACAATTCGTGAATTTATACGAGCTCAAAGAACAAAACGTTCTACTCGTTCGCGTGTGCGTCCTTCACACCCTCGACCGTCTCGCGGACGGCGTCACAGCCCTCGTCGTGGAGCAGGTCGCCGACGACGATGGTGTCGGCGTTCTTGCCCATCTCGTACGCCGAGTCGTAGTCGTGGATTCCGCCCCCGTAAAAGAGAGTGGCGTCGTCCAGGATGTCCCGCGCGGCGGCGACCTTCTCGGTGTCGCCGAACGTCCCCGAGTACTCGATGTAGACGATGTCCTGGCCGAACATCTTCTCGGCCACCCGTGCGTAGGAGGCGACGTCCTCGGCGGACTGGTCGCAGTCGGCGTCGGTGTACTCGGCGACGGCGGAGTCGGGGTTGAGCACGATGTACGCCTCGGTGTGGGTCCGCTCCCAGTCGAGGCCGTCGGCGATACGGACCCACTCTTTGTGTGCACCCGTCACCCAGAAGACGTCGCCGGCGTTGAACACCGTCGGAATGAGGTAGCCGTCGAGCGCCCCGGAGTCGATGACGACGCCCGGGTTCGACGGCTCCTGATAGAGGGGCACGCCGTACTCGGCGCAGGCGTCTATCACCGCACTCATGTTGTTCTTGGTCATCCCGGTCGTTCCACCGATCTCGATGGCGTCCGTTCCCGTCTGGCAGACGTCCGCGAACGTCTCGTCGCCGACGAGGTCCTTGTCGGGGTCCACCTTCAGAATGTGGTCCCACGATTCCCACGGGCCGGTCATTGATTTCCTCTCGATGGGGGACCACCAAAAAGAGCGCGGATTCGGTGAGTTGGACGGTCCTGCCCCCCTCTCATCCGTCGAACAGTAGACATATACCGCCGAGGAGGTGACTGCTTACCAATGCCCTCCAGGCGACAGCTCCTCGGTGGTGCAGCGCTTGCCGTCGGCGGCGTCGGTTCTTACGCGCTCGGCAGCGGTCTCGGCGGCTTCGAGCCGTACTACGACGGTGAGGAGGACCCGGACACGACGTGGTGGCCGCAACCGGCGTTCGACCGCATCGGCTCGTGTTACAACCCACGGCCCGTCGGTCCCCGACACAGCGTCACCGAGCGCTGGGCGATCGAGATTCCCGGGCCGTCGGCTCGACCAGTGGTCGTCGACGGCCGTGCGTACCTCCCGACGGCCGAGGCACTGCTCGTCGTCGACGCCGCCACCGGCGACGAACTGTGGCGCGCGGACGGCGGCGACCCACCGATGTGGCCGCGGTCGGTGGCCGTCCACGACGGAACCGTCTTCCTCACGCAGGTCGACGACCCGGCGCTGTTCGCACTCGATGCCGAGACCGGTGAGGAACGCTGGACGTTCTCCGCCTCCGAGTACGGCCTGCGACCGCTTCTGGTCGACCCCGAGCGGCCGACGCTGTTCACGGGTGACGGTGGCGGGACGGTGTACGCTCTCGACCCCGACACGGGAGCGGTCCGGTGGGAGCGGCGCGTCTTCGGCACCGTCTCGGCGCTCGTCCAGAGCATCCCTGACCTCGTCGTCGGCACCGACGCCGGAGACGTGTACGGGCTGTATCCGAGCGACGGCCGCGGGCGCTGGCGACACGGCGTCTCCGGTCCCGTCGACGCGCTCGCCACCACGAACGGTCGCGGCGCGTTCGTCAGCACGTTCGGCGGGCCGACGGTGGAACTCGACGGCGGCCGGGGTGGGGAACCGGTCTGGTCGGCGGACGCCTGGACGAGCGACTCGTTCGTCGTCGCCGGCCGGAACCTCTTCGTCGCCGGTCACCGTCTCGTCGATTTGGACGTCCGCGGTGGCGACCGTCAGTGGACGGGCGGCGAGACGGCCCAGTGTGGGCCGGCAGCGGCCGGCGACACGGTGTACGCGGCCTCGGAGGAGCGACTCACCGCCTACGCCATCCGTGGCGGCGTCGGCATCGGCGGGTTCAGAGTCGACGCTCGCCGATGGTCACACCCCGTCGAGGGACGCCCCGAACAGGGCCTCGCGGTCGCCGACGGGGCCGTGTTCGTGCTCACCGAAGGTGGTGGGAACGACACGCGGTCGATGGCGTACGCGCTCGAAGCCGAAACAGCGTGAACCGCCTCGCTTATCTGTAGACGCGTCAGTCCGCGTTCGCCTGCCACTGTCGGATGCGGTCCGCACCGACCCCGTCGACCCGCGCCGCGACCTCGTCGGCGTCGGCGCTCTTCAGCGACTCGACGTCGGTGATCTCGGCCATCTTCAGCTTCTCCGCGGTCTTCTCGCCGATACCGTCGATGGTCTCCAGCTCCGACCCGTTCTGTCGCGCCTGGTACTCCCGGTAGTTGCAGATGGGACAGCCGAGTTCCCACGGCTCGCGGTCCGAATCCGGATAGACGATGTGGAGCTCGGGGAGTCCGTGTTCCTCACAGTGGTCGTCGGTCACCTCGATCTCCCCCCGTCTGGGCAGGGGCAGCGAGTACTCACAGTCGGGATAGCGCGTACAGCCGACGAGCCGAGACCCGTTGCGGAGGCGTTTGATCGCCAGTTCTCCACCGTGTTCGTCCCCACAGTCGGGACAGGTGCCGATGACGAGGTCTTCTTCTTCTTCCGCCTCGTCGGCTTTACACTGCGGGCAGCCGTGGACGAACGTCTTCCGTCCGGCGAGCATCTTCACCTCGTGCAGGCCGTGTTCCTCACACTCATCTTCGAGGATGAGCGGCCGGCCCGTCGAGGGGAGCGGAAGCGTGTACGTGCAGTCGGGGTAGCCGTTACAGCCGACGAAGTACGAGCCGTGTCTCGACTTCCTCACGAGGAGGTCGTCACCGCACTCGGGGCAGGGACCGAGCGTCTTGTCCGCCTTCATCGACTTCTGGAGGTGGTCGCCGAGCGCCTCGCGGTTCTCCATCAGCCCCTCGAAGACGTGTCTGAGGTACTCGCGGGACTCCTCGGTCACGTCGTCGAGGGTCGCATCCCCCTCGGCGATCGCGGCCATGTCGTGTTCGAGCTGGGCGGTCATCTCCTCCGACACGATGAGGTCGGCGAACTCCTCTGACGCCTCGACGACCGCCCGCGCCAGCCGTGTCGGTCGCGGCGGGTCGCTCTCGATGTAGCCGCGGTCGTAGAGCTTCTGGATGACGTCGTGGCGGGTCGCCTTGGTGCCGATGCCCATCTTCTCCATCGTCTCGATGAGCCGCGACTGGCCGTATCGTCTCGGCGGTTGGGTCTGCTTCTCCTCTAATCTGAGGTTCGACACCGCGAGTTCCTCGCCCTCTTCGACGTCCGGGACGATGTTCTCCGAGGAGTTGTAGTAGGGGTAGACGTCGTGGTAGCCGGGTTCGACCAGCCGCTTGCCGTTGGCCTTCAGCGACTCGCCGCCGACCTCGGCGACGACCCGGAGGTGCTCCCACACCGCCGGCGGGGCGACGGTGGCGAAGAAGCGCCGCACGACGAGTTCGTACACCTCCCACTCGTCGTCGGAGAGCTGAGAGGGTGAGGGGAGCTCGCCGGTGGGGTGAATCGGCGGGTGGTCCGTCGTCTCCTCGTCGCCCGCGGTCGGTTCGATCTCCTCCTGGTCGAGAAGCGACTGTGCGTCGTCGGCGAACGCCGAGGCCGAGAACGCCTCCAGCAACTCGCGCGGGTCGAGGTCCTCGGGGTAGACGGTGTTGTCCGTCCGCGGGTAGGTGACGTAGCCGGCGGTGTAGAGGTCCTCGGCGATGCTCATCGCGCGCTGGGCGGAGTAGCCGATGCTGCCGGCGGCGCGGATGAACTGCGTAGTGTTGAACGGTGCCGGGGGCGTGTCCGTCCGGGTCCGACGCTTGACGTCCGTGACGACGGCCGACTGCGCGGAGGCGAGCGCCATGTGTGCCGTCTCCGCGGCGGTCTGGTCCCAGACGCGCTCGGCCTCGGTCCCGTCGTCGTCGATGTAGAAGTACTGCGCCTCGAACTTCTCCGCGCTGTCGCCGTCGGCTCCCGCGGTCGTCAGGTCGGCGTACAGCTCCCAGTAGTCCTCGGGGTCGAACGCGTCGATCTCGCGCTCGCGGTCGACGATGAGCTTCAGCGTGGGGCCCTGCACCCGCCCGACGGAGATGAAGTCCTCGCCCAACTGCCGCGCGGAGAGAGAGAGAAAACGCGTCAGCGCCGCGCCCCACACGAGATCGATTATCTGTCGCGCCTCGCCGGCGGCGGCGAGGTCGAAGTCGAGGTCGTCGGGGTTCGCGAACGCCTCTTTCACCTCCCGGTCGGTGATCGAGGAGAAGCGGACGCGGTTGACGGGCACGTCCTCGTTCACCTCACGGACGAGTTCGTACGCTTCCTTGCCGATGAGTTCGCCCTCGCGGTCGTAGTCCGTCGCGATGACGACGCTCCCCGCCTTCCGTGCGAGTCGCCTGACGGCGCGGACGATGTTCTCCTGTGTGGGTCGCTTCTCGACGCTCGCGTCGATGAGTTCGACGGGCTCGACGTCACGCCAGTCGGCGTACTCGCGGGGGAAGTCCACGCCGACGACGTGTCCCGACAGGCCGACGACGCGCTTGCCGCCCCACGTGTAGACGTTCACGCCGTTCATCCGCTCGGTCTCGGCGGTCCCGCCGCTCAGGATGTCCGCGATTCGCCTCGCGGCGTTGTCTTTCTCGGTGACGATCAACTCGGGGCCGCTGGTCATTGCCCTCCGGTATGCGTAGCGAGTGGGTAAAGCTTTCGCGGGAGAAAAACGCACGACTGCGGCGGGACAAAGCGTATGGGCGTGACGCGCCCGAGCGTGAGGGCGACGGGTCACGCTCGGGCGCGTGCTGCGGAAGGGTTATTGTCAATGAAGTATAACGTAATCGCTATGGCTCACGCACCAGAGCGAGTCGAACAGTACGTCTGTCTGAACTGTCAGGTGACGTACGCCGGGTCGGTGACGAGCGAGGACGGCGAACACCACTTCGACCCGCCGGACGACTGCCCCGTCTGTGGCGACCCCGAGTTCGTCACGATGGAGTCGTACGTCCACCACGCGGCCGAACAGTCGGCGTAACCGGCCGTCGCGGTTCGTTTCTCGTCTTCGACTCGTCTCACTCCGGTGAGACCGGGCCGAAGGGTCTGGCACCTCGGTCCGACGCAGGGGCGTCGGCAGTCACTCCAACCGCTCGCGCAGGAGTTGGTTGACGGTGCCGGGGTCGGCGCTCCCCTTCGACTTCTGCATGACTTGCCCGACGAGGAAGTTGAGCGCACCACCCTCGCCGTTCTCGTAGTCGGCGACGGCGTCGGGGTTCTCCTCGACGGCCTCCTCGACGAAGGTCTCTATCGTCGCCTCGTCGGTCTTGCCGAGCCCCTCCGCCTCGACGACCTCGTCGGGCGCGGTCCCCTCGTCGAGCATCGTCCGCAACACGGTCTCGCGGGCGTTTTTCGCCGTGATCTCCTCGGTGGCGACGAGTTCGACGAGTCGTTCGACCTCGTCCAGCCGGTCCGAGACGTCGGTAATGTGCATGTCTCGGTAGTTCAGTTCCCCGAGCAGGGTGTCGGCGACCCACGTCGCCGCGAGGTCGGGGTCGAACGTCTCCGCGAGGTGCTCGTAGAAGTCCGCCACCTCCTTCGTGGAGGTGAGTTTGGAGGCGGACTCGGCGTCGAGTCCGTACGCCGACTGGAAGCGGTCGCGTCGGGCGTCGGGGAGTTCGGGGATGGCAATCTCGTCGCGCCAGTGGGCGACGCGGAGGGCGGGCAGGTCGGCCTCGCGGAAGTAGCGGTAGTCCTTCTCCTCTTCCTTCGAGCGCATCGACACCGTGATGCCCCTCGATTCGTCCCAGTGACGGGTCTCCTGTTCGACGCTTCGGCCGCGCTTGATGGCGTTTTTCTGCCGGGTCACCTCGTACGCCAGCGCCTTCTCCGCACCCTTGTGCGAGGAGATGTTCTTCACCTCCGTCCGGTTGGCCGCTTCGAGCGTCTCCGTGGCGATGGCGCCGTCGTCGTCGACCTCCTCGGCGGGCACCATCGAGATGTTCGCGTCGACGCGCAGGGAGCCGTCCCGACTCGCGTCGAACACGCCCAGATACTCCAGCACCTCTTCGAGTTTGGCGAGGAAGGCACGCGTCTCCTGCGGCGAGCGGAAGTCGGGGCGAGTGACGATCTCCATGAGCGGCGTTCCCGCCCGGTTGTAGTCGACGAGCGTGTAGTCCGCGCGGTCGACACTCACCGTTCGGTTCTCGAGGGGCCGGGTTCCGTCGCGGACGTGCCGGAGGCTCCCGGGGTCCTCCTCGAGGTGGGCGCGCTCGATGCCGATCTCCCGCGTGTCGCCCTCGACGGACACCTCCAGGTGACCGTCGGCGCAGATGGGCGCGTCGTACTGGGTGATCTGGAAGTTCTTCGGCAGGTCGGGGTAGTAGTAGTTCTTCCGGTGGAACGTGGTCTCTGCGACCACGTCGGCCGAGAGCGCCTTGCCGACCTTCACCGCGGACTCGACGGCGGCTTCGTTCAGCACGGGCAGTGCGCCCGGCAGGCCGAGACACACCGGGCAGGTCCGCGTGTTCGGTTCCTCTCCGTTCACGGACTCGGTCGAACACCCACAGAAGACCTTCGTGTCGGTCTCGAGTTGGACGTGGACCTCGAGCCCGATGACGCACGCGAGTTCGCGCCCTTCGAGCGCCTGAGCAGTCATTGAACGCGGTTCGACGTCGGCGGGCTAAAGACTAACGGGACGGTCGGGGGCGGCCCGCGCCGGCGCGTCTCGCCGCCGCCGTGGCTGTCACAACTGATATCCGGAGCGGCTGTGGCCCCCATTGTCATCCGTCTGTCTGACGCATCTTTATGCAAACGCCACGAGGGCTAGTGAGCATGAGTAATCGGGTGGAGGAACTCGAACGGAAAGCGTCGGAACTCCAGGCAGCGGTCAACGGCCTCACGGAGGAACTCGTCGAGACCAAAGAGCGGGTCCGCCAACTCGAAGAGGCCGTCGAGGTCGACGACCCCGCGGTCCGGGCGAAGCCACGGTCCGAACCGGAACCGGAGGCCGAGACCACAGCCGACACCACCGAGTCCGACGCCGACGCCGAGACCGAGTCCGAGTCCGAGTCCGAGTCCGACGCCGACGACGAGCCCGAACAGCGCTTCGTCGACGCCGACGCCCACGAGAAGACGCTCGAGAACAGCGTCGGCCCCGAGGGCAACACCGACGAAGAGGCTAAGTCCGAGGAGGCGAACGAAGAGGAAACGGAGTCCGAGTCCGACGGCAGCGACATCATCGTCGCGTAAGCTCGCGACTCCACTCGCGAGCACCCCATGCATATCAAAGAGCTCGTCTTAGACGACTTCAAGAGCTTCGGCCGGAAGACCCGCATCCCGTTCTACGAGGACTTCACCGTCGTGACGGGCCCGAACGGTTCGGGAAAATCGAACATCATCGACGGCGTCCTCTTCGCCCTCGGCCTCGCTCGCACGCGGGGCATCCGCGCGGAGAAACTCACCGACCTCATCTACAACCCCGGCCACGACGGGGACAGCGAGGTCTCGGGCCCCCGTGAGGCGTCCGTCACCGTCGTCCTCGACAACGCGGACGGTACGCTCTCGCGTTCGCAGGTCGCCTCTGCGGCCGGTACGGACGACGTCGGCGATGTCGACGAGATCACCGTCAAGCGCCGCGTCAAACGCACCGAGGAGAACTACTACTCGTACTACTACCTGAACGAGCGCTCGGTGAATCTCTCGGACATCCGCGACCTGCTCGCGCAAGCGGGCATCACACCCGAGGGCTACAACGTCGTCATGCAGGGCGACGTCACGGAGATCATCAACACCACGCCGTACCGACGCCGAGAGATCATCGACGAGATCGCCGGCGTCGCCGAGTTCGACGCGAAGAAGGCCGACGCGTTCGAGGAGTTAGAGGCGGTCAAAGAGCGTGTCGAGGAGGTCGACCTCCGTATCGAGGAGAAAGAAGACCGCCTCGACCAGCTCGAAGACGAGCGCGAGACCGCCCTCCAGTACCAGTCCCTCCGCGACGAGAAACACGAGTACGAGGGGTATCTGAAGGCCGCCGAACTCGAGGAGAAGCGGTCGACGCTCGCCTCGACGGAGAAGAAAGTCGAGGCCGCGACCCAGGAGCTCGACGACGTCCAGTCCGAGCTCGACGAGCGCCAGGGGAAGGTCTCCCGACTCGAATCCGAGCTCGAGGAGCTCACCCGCGAGATCGAGCGGAAGGGCGAGGACGAGCAGCTGAAGATCAAAGCGGAGATGGAGGAGATCAAAGGCGAGATTCGCTCGCTGGAGAACGACATCGAGGCCGCCGAAGAGCGGAAGGAGACGGCCGAAAACGAGCGGCGGAAGGCGTTCGTCGAACTCGACCGGAAGAACGAGCGTCTCTCCGACCTCGACAGTGAGATCCGCCAGACGAAAGTCGAGAAGGCCTCGGTCAAATCGGAGATTCAGGCCACCGAAGCCGAACTCGCCGAGGTCGAAGCCGAGATCGAGAGCGTCGACACGGCGTTCGACGAACTCAAAGCCGACCTCCAGGAGAAGAAAGAACGCCGGGAGTCGCTGAAGTCCGAACGGAACGACCTCCAGCGCGAGAAGGACCGACTCCTCGACGACGCCCGCCGGCGCTCGAACGAGCTCTCGGAGGCACGCGACGAACTCTCGGAGGCGAACGAGGCCATCCCCGAGAAGAAGAAACGTATCTCCGAACTGCACTCCGAACTCGACAAGGCCGAGAAGAACAAAGCGAAGATCGACGACGTCATCGACGACCTCCGCGAGAAGAAGTCCGAGCTGAAAGAGCAGCTCTCGTCGGTCGAAGACGAGCTTCGCGGGAAACAGAACGAGTACGCCGAACTCGACGCCCGCGCGAGCCGCGATGGCGACGACTCCTACCCCAGGGCCGTCACGACCATCCTCAACGCGGGTCTCTCGGGGGTCCACGGCACGGTCGGCCAGCTCGGGTCGGTCTCGGGCGAGTACGCCACCGCCTGTGAGACGGCCGCCGGCGGTCGACTGGCGCACGTCGTCGTCGACGACGACGGCGTCGGCTCCTCCTGTATCGACTACCTCAAATCGCGCAACGCGGGTCGGGCCACCTTCCTCCCCATCACGAAGATGGACGACCGGAGCCTCCCCCGCAAACCGTCGATGCCGGGTGTCGTCGACTTCGCGCGCAACCTCGTCGACTTCGACTCGCGCTACGACCCGGTGTTCTCGTACGTCCTGGGCTCGACGCTCGTGGTCGAGGACATGCAGACCGCCCGGGACCTGATGGGCCAGTACCGGATGGTGACGCTCGACGGCGACCTCGTCGAGAAGTCGGGCGCGATGACCGGCGGCTCGGGCTCCGGGTCGCGCTACTCGTTCTCGAAGTCGGGGAAGGGGAAGCTCGAACGGCTCGCCGAGGAGATCTCGGAGTTAGAGGAGACCCGGCGGTCGTTCGAGGGGGAGCTCGACGACGTCGAGAGCCGCCTCGACGACGCCCGCGGACGGGCCTCGAGCGCGCGCGAACAGGTGCGGTCCGTCGAGGCCGACATCGAGCGGGCCGAAGCGGCGCTCGACGAGGCGGAGACCCGCGTCGAGACGCTCGAAGACCGTATCGACGAGCTCGAAGCGCAGCGCGAGTCGGTCTCCGACGAGATGCAAGCCCTCGACGACGACATCGAGGAGAAGGAGTCGGAGGTCGCCGTCGTCGAGGCCGCCATCGACGACCTCGAAGCTGAACTCGCCGACTCGGAGATTCCCGAACTCTCGGCGCGGGCGGACGACCTCCGTGCCGACATCGACGAACACGAAGACCGGATGGGCGACCTCGACGCGCGTCTCAACGAGCTCTCGCTGGAGAAAGAGTACGCCGAGGAGGCGATCGAAGACCTCGAAGAGACGATCGAGTCGGCACAGAACCGGAAGGCCGACGCGACGGAGACCATCGCGGCGACAGAAGAGGCAATCGAGGAGCAAAAAACTCGCCTCGAGGAGAAGCGCGAGTCCGTCGCCGACCTCGAAGAGGAACTCGCCGAACTCAAAGACGAGCGCACGGAGCTCCAGGCGACGCTCAGCGACGCCCGCGCGGCCCGCGACGCGCAGCGAGAGCGGGTGAACAAGGTCGAGTCGAAGCTCGACTCGCTGGCGTCGTCGGTCGACCGGCTCGAGTGGGAGATCGACGAACTCTCCGCCGAAGTCGGCGACTACGACCCCGACGAGGTGCCCGACCACGACACCGTCGAGTCGGAGATCGAACGACTGGAGGGCGAGATGGCGGCGCTCGAGCCGGTGAACATGCTGGCCATCGACGAGTACGACCGCGTCTCCGACGACCTCGACGAGATGTGTGAGAAGCGCGACGTCCTCGTCGAGGAGCGCGACGGCATCCGCGAGCGCATCGAGCGGTACGAGTCGCTGAAGAAGGAGACGTTCATGGAGGCGTTCGACGCCATCAACGAGCAGTTCACCGACATCTTCGAGCGCCTCTCCGACGGGACGGGTGACCTCCACCTCGAGAACCCCGAAGACCCCTTCGAGGCGGGGCTGACGATGAAGGCGCAGCCGGGAGACAAGCCGATCCAGCGGCTGGACGCGATGTCGGGCGGCGAGAAGTCGCTCACGGCGCTCGCGTTCATCTTCGCCATCCAGCGGTACAACCCGGCACCCTTCTACGCGCTGGACGAGATCGACGCCTTCCTCGACGCCGCGAACGCCGAACGGGTCGGCGAGATGGTCGACGACCTCGCGGGCGACGCGCAGTTCGTCGTCGTCTCTCACCGGTCGGCCCTCCTCGAGCGGTCCGAACGCGCCATCGGCGTCACCATGCAGGGCAACAACGTCTCGGCGGTGACGGGTATCCGACTCGGCGGCGACGGCGAGGAGGTGCCCGCGGATGACTGAACCGTCGGACGAGGGGGCTGACGACGACGCCGACGGCACGGACGACTTCTACCGCGACGGCGACACCGACGACGTCGCCGACTTCTCGCTCGACCTGACCACGCCGCGCGAGGGCTCGAACGGGGAGTCGGCGTCGCCGTTCGGGGGGGCCGACTCGGCGAACGGTGAATCCGCGTCGACGAACGGTCACTCAGCGTCGACGAACGAAGCGACCGCGTCACCGGACGACGAGTCGGCGCTGCTGACCGATGCGGCGGACGTCGACGCCGCCGAGAGCGACGAGGTCGAACCGGTCGAACTCCTCGTCCAACTCGCCGAGGACGGCGAGATAGACCCCTGGGACATCGACATCGTGGCCGTGACCGACGCGTTCCTCGAACGCCTCGACGAGAGCGACCTCCGAACCTCGGGCCGGGCGCTCTTTTATGCGAGCGTGCTCCTCCGGATGAAGAGCGACGAGATTCTCGCACCGGACGACCCCGAACCGGAAGAGCCGTGGGAGGCCGAGATGCGAGACGGGGAGTTCGACCACGACCCCATCGACGCGCTCGAATCGGAGATCGACCGGCGGCTCGACCGCAAACACGCTCGCGGGTCGCCAGAGACGCTCGACGAACTCGTCCGCGAACTTCGCGAGGCCGAGCACGGGTCGTGGTGGAAGGAGGGGCGGACGTACGACACGAGTGACTCTCCCCACGGGTACGACCGGGGGACACAGACGCTCGACTACCGCTCGGCGGACGACTTCCGCGACGAGGGCGAACCCGACGAGGCGGACGTCACCGGGACCGCCCACATGGAGGACATCGAGGCGACCATCGCCGATGTCGAGCGGGCGCTCCGGACGCACTACGACAAGGGGCGCGACGAGGTGCTGTTCGCGGAGATCAGAGACGCCGGCGGGCGGCGGGTGCAGACGTTCCTCGCGCTGCTCTTTCTCGCTCACCGCGGCGTCGTCCACCTCCAGCAAGACGAGGTCTTCGGCGACCTCTGGGTGCAGAACCCCGCCGTCGTCGCCGTCGGTGACGAGGCGGTCGCCGACTGACCCCGAGGCCGGTCCGGGGTCAGCTCTCGTCGGACAGCTGGTCGATGGCGTCGAGCAGCGGCACGATGTCGTCGAACGCCGGGCCGGGCACGGCGACGCCCCCCACCGGGTCCCAGTCGACGAGGTCGGCTGCCGCGAGCTTCGGGAGGTGGACGTGGTAGAGTCGTGCGTGTCTCGTCGGGTCGTCGTCGTGGACGGTCACCGACCCGCCGTCGGCGAGGGCCTGGAGGATTCGACGCCGTTGTACGTTCGCGAGCAGCCGGAGATACTCGTCTAGAGTGGACATGAGAGAGACTTCCTGTGCCACCCTTCCGACACGTCAGTATTAACTAATCAGCTGTTTAGCACGTTTAGGCAGGCATTCATCCCGGTCGCCCACGACTCGGTCGGTGTCGACAGCCCGCTCAGAGGTAGTCGCCGACGAGCGGGTCCAGTCGCTCCTTCGTCGCCTCCGAGACCGCACTACTGGGCGTGTTTATGGTCCCGTCGAGGGCCGTGTGACAGTCACACCGGTGTCCGTCCGGGAGCGTCTCGATGGCGCGTTCGACGGTCTTCTTGATGGCGTCCTCGTTCGCCTGCGCGTTCTTCAGCACTTCCTCCAGCGTCACCTGTGAGTCCTCCTTCCAGACGTCGTAGTCGGTGACGCCGGTGATGGTCGCGTAGGCCATCTCGGCCTCGCGGGCGAGTTTCGCCTCGGGGATGGTGGTCATGCCGACGACGTCCCACCCCTGCGCGCGGTAGAACTCGCTCTCGGCGACTGTCGAGAACTGCGGGCCTTCGATGCAGACGTAGGTCCCCCCTTCGACGACGTCGGTTCCGGCGGCGTCGCGGGCGGCCTCGGCGAGGTGTGCCGAGAGTTCGCGACAGTACGGTTCGGCGAACGGCTGGTGGACGACGATTCCCTCGTCGAAGAAGGTGAGCGGGCGTCGTTTCGTCCTGTCGTACGTCTGGTCGGGGACGACGAGCGTCTGGGGTGAGAGCTCCGCTCGGAGGCTTCCGACGGCGTTCGACGAGATGACGTGCGTCACGCCGAGTTCCTTCAGGGCGTAGATGTTCGCCCGGTAGGGGAGGGTCGTCGGGGAGTACTGGTGGTGTCGGCCGTGGCGGGGGACGAACGCGACCTCGCGGCCGGTGTCGGCGAACTCCCCGACGACGAGTGGGGCCGAGGGGTCACCGAACGGCGTCGTCACCGCCACTTCCCGGGTGTCGTTCAGGGGGAGCGACTCGTAGATTCCGCTGCCACCGATGAAGCCGAGCATACCGCGAGTGCGTCGAGCGCGTACAAAACCGTGGTGGCTCACCGGCCGATGGCCGTCCCCTCCCGGACCGAACGCGCTCCGTCCCGTCGACACGCCACGAGTACGCCCACGATACGTGGTCGTCGCCGACCCCCTCCGCGACTCGCTCGGGTCGTCGCCACCTGACGGCTTCGACGGTCAGAACAGGAGTCCCGCGTCCAGAAGGGCGATGAGACCCGTGAGCACTGGCACGGAGACGAGCGTCGTCACGAGCACGGCCGTCGAGACGAACGACTCGACGGGGACGCCGCCGACCTCCCCTTCACCGAACTCGACGAGGAGGATGAGCGGCGTGATGGCGGCGGGCATCGCGCTCTCCAAGACGAACACCCGGCCGACGACGGGGTCGGTGAAGCCGATGGCGAGCGCGACGCCGGCGGCGACGACAGGCGCGACACCCATCTTGAGTACCGTGGCGGTGCCGACCTGCCGGAGGGTCGCGCCGTAGTTCGTCTCGGCGAGCTGGAGTCCGAGGATGAGCAACATGACCGGAATCGCCGAGTCGCCGACGAGTTTGAGCGTCGCCATCGCGGTCGTCCCCGTCGGTGGGACCAGGTTCAGGGCGCGTGCGGCGAGCGCGGCGACGACGGCGTAGACGAGCGGGACGGTAAACACCCGTCTGACGCCCGCCAGCGCCCCCTCGCTGTTGCCGCGCGAGGCGATGTAGACACCGACGGTGTACATCAACACGGCCTGGACGGTCAGATAGAGGACGGCGGTCGCACGGCCCGTCTCACCGAACGCGAACTCGGAGACGGGGACGCCGAAGTTGCCCGAGTTGGGGAAGGCGCTCACGAGGACGATGGCGCTGACACCGGTGGTCGCCCCGCCGAGGACGCGTCCGACGCCCTCGGCGACGAGTATCATCACCACGTGGTACGCGACGACGGCGAGGGCGACGTCGACGAGCGTCCCGGCCCCTAACTCCGTCGTCGCGAGGCTGTGGAAGACGAGGGCGGGCGCGAGGACGTACACCGTCACCGTGTTCAACGGACCCGGGTCGACGTCGCGGACCCGCCCGAGGACGAAGCCGACGACGGAGATGGCGAAGATGGGGAGGATGGCCGTCGCGAAGATAGACAGGAGCGACATGCGTGCCTGCGTGGTGCGATTCCCGCCGTGGTTACAACCCTATCGGTTCTCAACTCCCGTCCCGAACCGCCTCGTACCGCGCTCGAATCTCCGCGAACAGCCGCCGCCCCACGTCGGTCGACAGCCGCGGTTCGGCCGTCGCGAAGAACTCGTCGAGCGCGTCGAACTCGCTGTCGAACCCGCCCGCCGAGTACCGCTCCTCGCGCTCGTAGACGAGCGCCTGCAGACACATGTCGACGAGGTCCATGTCTTTGACGAACCGCGCCACCGCGGTGTCGCGGCGTTCGTACGCCTCCCAGGCGGCTTCGACCGGAGGGAACGGACGCCCCAGGTCGGCCATCGCGGCCCGCTCGCGGCGCGCTTTCTCTTCTGCCGAGAGCGGCTCGTCGTGCGGGTCGGCGCGGGTCGGGACGTCGCCGGTCCGTGCCTCGGCGAGGTCGTGGACGACCGCCAGCCGGAGGGCCCGGTCGGGGTCGACGCCGGCCTCGTCGGCGAAGGCGAGACAGAGTAGGCTCACGCCCCAGCTGTGCGCTGCGACCGACTCGGGGTCGTCGACGCCGCGGAGCTGCCAGCCGGTGCGTCGCTCGTCTTTCAGCGCGAAGCTCTCCGCGAGCGCATCGAGGGGGTCCGGCTCGGGGTCGTCCGCACCGCCCCCCGTCGTCCCCTCGTCGTGGTCGGTCACTCGTCTTCGACGAGCCGCCAGGCCGACCCGCCCGCGCTCTCGACGACGCCGCGCCGTTCCATCTCGGACAGTACCTCGGTGAGGCGTCCGGGCTGGGCGATCTCCATCTCGATGCGGTCGACCTGGTGGTACGAGGAGAGGAAGTGGCGGATGTCACTCTCCTCGAACGTCTCCTCGTCCGCCTTCGCCATCACGCCCGAGACGAGGTCGATCATGTCCTCGATGAAGTTCCACGGGTAGACCACCCACGCCCACTCTTCGAGGCTCTCGCCGACGTAGTCGGGCTCGAACTCACTGGTCCCCAGCAGTTGCAGCGTGGCCGTCCGCACGTCGTTCGGCTCGCGTTCGTGGACGTACTCGTGAGCGCGCTTTATCGACCCGCCAGTGTCGGCGATGTCGTCGATGATGAGGACGTCTTTCCCGGCGACGCTCCCCTCCGGCATCGGATACCGGACCTCGGGCTCGCCGGACTTCTGTGCGGTCCCGACGTAGTGTTCCATCTTCAGGCTCGTCAGGTCGTCGAGCCCGAGGAAGTCACAGATACACCGGCCCGCGAACCAGCCGCCGCGCGCGAGCGCGACGATGACGTCCGGCTCGAACTCGGACTGCTTGACCTCGTCGGAGACGTCCCGACAGAGGCCGTAGATGTAGTCCCAGTTCGTGATCGTACAGTTGAACTCCTCCGGGAGGTCACCCATGTCTCTCGGTCACCGTTTGAGGTACGGTCCGGGGTGTATGTTAAGATACCCGACTCGACCCCGGTATCGCCGTCATAACTTTACGCCGATGTTGTGTATGATAACATGGAACATAGTGATCCACCATGCACACCTGCACCAACTGCAACTCGTTCGTCACGCCCGACTTCGTCCGCGTCTTCGGCACCGAAGACGACCGCGTGTTCGGCTGCCCCCACTGTGCGAACATGCGCGAACTGATGGAGGGGCTCGGTGCCCGCACCCCCGAGGAACAGACCTCCGTTCCGTGACGCGCCCGCGGCGTCTCCCACCGCCGTTCGCGCGCTGGGGCCGCCGCGTCGGTCGATGACGCCGACCGTGTGGGTGGACTCACGCGGCCACACGACCACACGGCCACGTGGTCACGCGGCCGACCGCCGCTCGTCGGACGTGCGGAGACGGTGGTTTCTTCACTCGCCCGGCCGTCTCGCGGGCATGCCCACCGCGTGTCGAACGCTGCTCGTCGACGCCTTCACCGACGAACCGCTCACGGGGAACCCCGCCGGAGTCGTGCCCAGCGCGGGTGACCTCTCCGAGGACCAGATGCAGGCCATCGCGCGCGAACTCGGCGCGAGCGAGACGGCGTTCGTCCGTCCCGCGTCGGAGTCACGCCACCGCGTCCGCTACTTCACGCCCACCCAGGAGGTCGACCTCTGTGGGCACGCGACCATCGCCGCGTTCTCCCACCTGGCCCAGACGGGCGCACTCGACCCCGGACCCCACGAGGTGGCGACCAACGTCGGGTCGGTCGAGGTCAGGGTCGACGACGACGACGCGCCGACCGTGTGGCTCACCGGCCGGGAGCCCACCGTCGACACCGTCGACCTCGACTACTCCCGCGTGGGTGAGGCGCTCGGCATCGACCCCGCGGCGCTGGCGGACGTCGGCGCGGACCTCCCGCCTGCCGTGGCGTCGACCGGGCTCCCGTGGCTCTGTCTCCCCGTCAACTTCCTCGAGCAACTCGGCAGTGCGGCACCACAGCCAGGGCTCGTCGACGACCTCGCGACCGAACACGACGCTGCGGGCGTCTACGCGTTCACGTTCGACACGCTCGACGCCGACTCCTCGCTCCACGCTCGGGCGTTCGCCCCCGGTATCGGCGTCGCGGAGGACCCCGTGACCGGGACGGCCGCCGGT
Source organism: Salinigranum halophilum (assembly GCF_007004735.1). NCBI lineage: Archaea > Methanobacteriati > Methanobacteriota > Halobacteria > Halobacteriales > Haloferacaceae > Salinigranum > Salinigranum halophilum. The sequence goes on along the minus strand of NZ_SSNL01000005.1, from coordinate 28,613 downwards.
GCCTGTGCGGCGTACCTCAGCCACGTCGACGCGTACGAAGACGAGACGGCCTACGGTGACCTCCGATTCGAACAGGGGCACTTCGTCGACCGACCCGGGCTCGTCCGCGCACGCGTCGCGGACGACGTCGCCGTCGGCGGCACGGCGACGGTGGCGCTCGACGGGACACTCTCGGTTCCCGCCCCCGAAGACGACGACATCGTCGTCGCCTGACCAGATTTTCTTCACTGATACTCTAGCCGAATTCTTTTATACACCTCGTCGGATACCCCTCCTATGAGTCTCGACGGCCGCCGGTCTTCCCGACCGTTCGACGACGGCGGCCACGTTCTCTTCGTCGGGGGTCAGGGTCCCGTCGTCGACCGAGCGGCGGCGGCACTGACACGTCACGCCCCGGACGTCGACGGCGAAACGACCGATGCCGACGGGGCGTTCGAGTCACTCGCGTCGGCCGACTGCCTCCTGGCCAGTTCGGACCTCGGCGAGTGGACGCGGGTCGCCTTCGTCGAGGCGGTCCGTGCGCGACATCCGACGCTCCCCGTCGTCGTCGTTGCGGACGACCCGGGAGACGTCGACGCGTTGCTCGCGGCGGGTGCGACGGACGTCGTCGATTCCGACGCGTCCGAGGCGCTCCTTGCGGCGCGGCTCCGAAACGCCCTCGCTCGTCGCACTGCTGGGGACGGAGCGACGGGTGCGGACGAGACGCTCGCGGAGCTGAAACAGCGTGCCCTCGACGACGCGAACCTCGGCGTCGTCATCGCCGAGGCGACCGAAGACACGCCGACGGTGTTCGCGAACGAGGGGTTCGGTCGACTCACCGGCTACGACCCGTCGTCGTTCGTCGGGCGCAACTGCCGCGTCCTCCAGGGCCCGGCGACCGAAGCGGAACCCGTCGCGGCGATTCGGGACGCGCTATCGACCGAGCGGCCCGTCTCCGTCGTCCTTCGCAACTACCGGCCGGACGGCACCGCCTTCTGGAACGAGGTGGACATCGAACCGGTCACCGACGCCGACGGAGCCGTGACGCACTACCTGGGGTTCCAGCGCGACGTCACCGAGCGGGTGGCGCTCGAACGGGAGCTCGAATCCGCCCGGGAGTCGCTCCACGGCCTGTACGCGGTGACGACCGACGCCAGCCTCTCGCTCAGCGAGCGGGTCGAGCGGACGCTCGCGCTCGCGTGCGAGCGGCTCGACGTCGGCCTCGGCTTCGTGACCCGAATCGCGGACGACACCCAGCGCATCGTCCACGCCGTCGGCGACCACCCGCTCCTCCAGCCGGGGGAGGCGTGTCCGCTCTCGAAGTCGTACTGCCGGCGCACGCTCGACACAGAGGGCCTCCTCGCCGTCGTCCACGCGGCGACCGACGGCGACTGGGAGAACGACCCTGGCTACGAACTGTTCGGGCTGGAGTGTTATCTCGGGGGAAAGGTCCGCGTCGACGACGACCTGTACGGGACGCTCTGTTTCGCCGACACCGAGCCCCGCGACGAGCCGTTCACGGCGTCACAGACCGCGTTCGTCGAGCTGTTGACGCGGTGGGTGAGCTACGAACTCGAGCGGAAGCGCCGCGAACAGGAGCTCCGGGCGGCGACCCGTCGGTTCCGCGCGCTGTTCGACAACCCGCGGACGTTCGCCGGGGTCCTCGACCCCGACGGGACGCTTCGCGAGGCGAACAACGCGGCACGGTCGACGCTCGACGACCCCAGCGTGGCGCTCGACGAGCCGTTCTGGGAGGCACCGTGGTGGACACCCGACCCGGGGGCCGTCGAGACGGTTCGGACGGCCGTCGACACCGCGGCGGCTGGCGAGGTCGCCCCGTTCGAGTGTGCGTACTCCCACCGCGAGGGCTCGGGGACGGTCAGCGGAGCCATCTACCCCGTCTACGGCGACCCGGACGACTCGGTCCCCGCGGACCGTCCCGTGGTCGCTACGACCGGCGACACCGCCGACGGGAGCGACATCGTCTCCCTCATGGTCGTCGGGAGCGACACGACGAGACGAACCGAACAGGCCGCACAGCTCAGACGACAGCGCGACCGGCTCGAGGAGTTCGCCTCCGTGGTCTCACACGACCTCAGAAGCCCGCTGGAGGTCGCTCGAGGCCGTCTCCATCTCTACGAGACAGCGGGTGGCGACGAGCACATCCGGCAGGCCATGGCCTCTATCGACCGGATGTCGACGCTCATCGACGACCTTCTGGACCTGGCGCGTCAGGGCGACACCGTGTCCGACCCTGTCTCGACGCGGGTCACAGACGTCGCCCATCGAGCGTGGGGTACCGTCGCCACCACCGCGGCCGGGCTCTCCGTCGACCTCGACCCCGGGTTCACCGTCGACGCCGACCCGAGCCGACTCCGCCAGCTGTTCGAGAACCTCTTTCGGAACGCGGTCGAACACGGCTCTCCGAGCGACGGCGAACGACCGCTCACGGTCCGACTCGTCGGGCTCGACGACGGCCGCCGCGGGTTCGCCGTCGAGGACGACGGCGTCGGTATCGCCGCCGAGGACAGAGGACACGTCTTCGACCGCGGTTTCACGACGAACGACGAGGGGACGGGGTTCGGCCTCGCCATCGTCGCGCGGGTGGTCGAGGCACACGGGTGGGCGGTCACCGTCACCGAGAGCGCCACGGGTGGGGCACGGTTCGAAGTGGTCTGTGGGCCCTGAGGCGGGCTCACCCGATGTATCGGAGGTCGTCGTCCGTGGGGACCGACCCCTGCTGGTTCTGCATCTCCTGAATCTTGCCGACGACTTCCTCCATCTCCTCGGCGCGCTCTTCGAGCGCCTCGAAGCTGACGTCGAAGCCGATGCTCTCTTCGAGCGCGACGAGGACAGCCTGGGCGCTCTTGGGGTCGACGAGGTAGCCGCTCGTCTCGCCCATCAGACAGGCGACGTCGAAGCCGCGTCGCCCACCGAGGCCGAGCATGAGCCCCGAGACGCCGACGACGCCACCGGCCGGTTCGTCGTCGCGGAACTCGATGCCGGCCTCCTCCAGCGGTTCGACGTGTTCTGCGGCCGACACCGCGCCGAGGACGCTCGGCTCCTCGACCAGTTCGCCGGTCGGGACGCCACCGAGCGCGAACACGCGCTGGACGCCGAACTCCTCGGCGATGTCGAGGAACGCCTCCGTCAGGTGGTAGTGGCCGGCGTTCGTCTGCGCCTGGTGGTCGCCTGTCAACACGACGAGGTCCACGCCTGTGTCGTCCTCGCTATCCGCTCCGGGGATGGTGACGGCGTGGAACTCCGCCGACGCGAGTTCGGCCACGCCGTCTTCGATGGTCACCTGCGGCGGGAACTCGGTCGCGTACACGCGTCGTACGACCTCGCTCTCGAACTCCTCGAGAAGGTGTTCGACCGCCAGCTTCCCGACGTGACCGACGCCGGGCAACCCTTCGATGAGAATCGGGTCAGACAGCTCCGGCTCCGCTGCCACCTCGACTTCGATGTCGTCCATATGCTCTAGTCGCGGTGTCGGGTCATAAGAGGGCGTTGGTCGGTGCTGACGGGCGAGCCATCCGTGGTGCGCGGGCCGAACGTGTCGGTTCGGCGTCGCCAGGTTATCAGCCGTGAAGTCCGGGAAGATAGCTTTTGATACCCCGACGTGGCAGTACCACCAATGGACTCCACGGGGGCCGAGGCGGCGCTCCTCGACAGGACACTCGACATCGTCGTGGTGCTCGACGCGTCGGGTCGGCTGCAGTACGCCAATTCGGCGCTCGAACGGGTGCTCGGCTACTCCCCCGAGGACCTCCGCGGCCAGGACGCGCTCGAACTCATCCACCCCGACGAGCGGCCTCGCGTCGAATCGGTGTTTCAGGGACTCGTCGACGCCGAGCCACAGGCCGACGACGAACCGGTCCCGACCCCAACGGAGTTTCGGTACCGCGCGGCGGACGGCTCGTGGGTCTGGTTGGCCGCGCAGATGTCGATGGAACCGGCGCTCGGCTCGGACGAGTACGTCGTCACCTGCCGCGACATCAGCGCCAGGCGGGACGCCGAGGCGACCCAGCGTCGCATCCACCGGCGGTTCCTCGCCATCACGGAGCACACGAACGACGTCCTCTGGATGTTCTCGGCCGACTGGGACGAGGTGCTGTTCATCAACTCGGCGTACGAGGAGGTGTGGGGACGCACCGTCGCGGACCTCGAGGACGACCCGACCGACCTCCTCCGGGGCGTCCACCCCGCCGACCGCGACGGCGTCGCGGAGGCGATGGCCCGACTCTCGGACGGCGACCCGGTCAACACCGAGTACCGCGTCGACGCCACCAACAGCTATCAGACGTGGGTCTGGGTGCAGGGGTATCCGTTCACCGACGACGACGGGACGGTCACCGCCGTCGTCGGCTTCGCCCGGGACGTGACCGACAGGCGCGAACGTGAGCGGCAACTCCTCGTGATGGACCGACTCCTCCGACACAACCTCCGCAACGAGATGAACCTCATCTTCGGGCACGCGGAACAGGCCCGCTCGAACGGTGGAGACGCCGTCGCCGACGACGTCGCCCGCATCGTCGAGACGGGCGAGCACCTCCTGCGGACCGTCGACAAAGAACGTGACATCGTCGCGCTCCTCACAGACGACGACGAGAGGGTCGCCGTTAACCTCGTCGCGGTGGTGACCGACATCTGCGGGCGCGTTCGGGCGGCCTACCCGGAGGCGACGGTCGAGACGACGCTCCCGGAGACCGCGACCGTGCGAGCGGTCCCGAAGCTCTCGCTGGCGATCTACGAACTCCTCACGAACGCGATCGAACACGCCGACACGGCCGACCCGACGGTCGTGGTCTCCGTCGCGACTGACGGCGACTCGGTCTCCCTCTGCGTCGCCGACGAGTGTCCGCCGATTCCCGTCCAGGAGATCCGCGTCCTCCGTGGCGAACGCGACGTCCGCTCCGTCTACCACGGGAGCGGACTGGGGCTGTGGCTCGTCTACTGGGCCGTCGACCGGTCCGGTGGCGAACTGGAGTTCCGGACCGCGGACAAGGGCAACACCATCTCCGTCTCGCTCGACCCCGTCGACGAGTGACTCAGTCGCCGTCGCCCGCGTCCGCTTCGGCTCGGCGCTTTCGTTTCAGTCGCCGTCGGTACTCGCCGTAGGTGTCGGTGGGGTCGAACGGGGCAGGGGCGCTGTTCTCGGTCTCCGCGCCACAGCGGGGACACGTATCGGCGAGCGCGTACACTGGCCGGTCGTGCTCGTCGCGCCAGGCCGCACAGACCCGAATGTCGGACTTCATCTCATCCTCTGCTCGTCCGCCTTACTCGTCGTCTTCGTGCCGCTCACGGTGGTACTGCGCGGTGCCACCGTGCGTCTCGATTGCCGACCGCGCTCGGTCGGCGGCGGTCTCGAGTTCGGACTCGGCCGTCTTGTAGTCCGGCGCGCGTACCTTGATGCGGTACTCGGGGGAGCCGACGTACGTGACTTCGAGTTCGACGCCCTCGGGGACGTCGCCGTTGCCGCCGGCGGCCTTGAGCGCCTCCCGGATGTGTTCGACGCCGTCGCCGGTCGGACAGCGCAGGTCGACGTAGCCCGTCACGTTCACGTACGGGACGGAGACGTTCTCGCGGGCGGTCTCGACGAAGGCCTCGACCTCGTCCTCGTCGAGGTCGACGTCTTCCAGCGCGGCGGCACCGTGGATCGCCGCCTGCTCGAACCCCTCGTAGAGGCTCTCGAACTCGGTGAGGACGGCGTTCGCCACCGCCGAATACTGCTCGTCGGAGACGTCCTCGCCGAAGGCCAGCGACATCCACTTGTCGGCCTTCTGTTCGTTCTTCCACTCCTGGATTTTCTCCTTGCGCTGGTGCTCGTTGACGTCCTTGATGGAGAGGTCGATCTGCTGGGAGGACTCGTTGACGTCGAGCACCTTCGCGACGACGGTCTGTCCCTCGCGGACGTGGTCGCGGACGTTCTTGATCCAGCCCGAGGCGACCTCGGAGATGTGCGCCAGGCCGCGTTTGTCCTCGTACTCTTCGAGATCGACGAAGACGCCGAAATCGGCGATGTCGTCGACCTTGCCGACCACGAGTTCGCCTTTGTCGGGCCAGCCACTGTACTTCATGATTGGGCCTCTCAACGAGCCTCGACGGTCTCGACGATCTCGTGGTCGATCTGTGCTTTGCCGCCCGTCGGCGTCGCCAGCGTCGTGCCACAGACGGCGCAGTTGACGACCGTCGAGGCCTTGCCGAAGACGACCTGTTCGTTCTCACAGTCGGTACACTTGACGCGGTAGTACGAACCTGCCATGATTACTCCTGGAACTCCAGTCGGCCGGCGCGCCAGCCCTCGCGCATGTGGGCCTTGCCGCAGTCCGAGCAGCGGTACTTCAGGTGGGTCTTCTTCGTCGGCTTGTCGCCACCGGGCACCTTCGAGAACTTCCCGGCGTTCCCGATGGTGGAACGGCCGGCACGCGTTCGGCGCGCGTCCCACTTCATGCCGGTCTGGCGGCCGGTGCGGACCTTTTCGACCTCGTGTTCGTGGTGCGCGTTGCAGTGCGGACAGTACGTATTGAATCGGCGAGGCATCTGCATGATATCTACCTTGACGGGTTTTTGACGTCGCCCGTTAAAACGCGTTTGGTTCGGCTCGCGGCCGTCTGGCCGCGCCGCCGCGAATCGACCGGCCTCGTACCGCTCTGCTCACCCGCCGACGGTTGCCGCCGCACCGCCGAGCAGCCCGTCGAATCTCTCCGGTGTCGTCGGGTGATACGCCCGGTTCGGAATCTCCCGGGCGTCGGGTTCCGTCTCGACGGCCAACTGCATCGTCTTCGCCACCACGTCCGCGTCGGGGTGTAACGATACAGAGCCCCCGGCGGGGTCGCCGTCGTCCACCAGCGTCAGCCCCACGTCCGGCTCGTCGGCGAGTCGCTCGGCCACCACCACGCCGGCGCTCCCGTACGCGCCGATGACGGCGACGGGTGTCTTCGTAATCGACGAGACGGTCGAAAAATATGGTGATTTTATTGCACAACTCTAACAGAGCGTCTGGCAGTCGTCTCGGTCTCTGAAGGCGAGCCTCGTGCCCGCTCTTTTCGCCGATTAGGCCCTCATATAGTCAGTATTGGCGGATAAACACGTTCTACCGCGTCCATCCGACTGCGATTCGATAGCGCCACGACGAATACGAACTGATTTAATCGTTCAGTCGAAGTGCACTACTGTACGGGTTCAGTAGATCATGAGTGTCGAAACACAGCCGGAGACGGGCGGCGGAGCGGTCCGCCGTGCCGTCGGCGTCGTCGCCGGATCGTTCAGCGTAATCGTCCTGCTCGCGGCCGTCGCGTACGCCGCGATGGTGAACGTCGTCGACTGGGTGACGGTGGACGTGCTCGCGTATCCCGTCGGCGGCGTCGCCCCTTTCGTCGTAATCACGGGAGCCATCCTGACGATTCCCATCGTGGTCCCGACCGTCCTGGTCACGGTGAAACTGCTGCGGTAGCCGGTCGGGTCGTCGGTACGACCCCGAGTCACCGAATCCCGAAGAGATTAAGCCCGCGTCGCCGGAACCCCGGAGTATGAAGAAGCTCATCGTCCGCGGCGACCCTGGAATCCGGCGCGACGCCATCATCGAGTGGGACGGCGAGGAGCAGGTCTGTTTCGCCATCGACCGGCAGGGAGACTTCCACGGCCCCGACGAGGTCCAGTTGTGGTGCACCATCGGCACCGAGGACGAGCGCGAGACGTTCGACAAGCGCGAGTACGTCCCCCACTTCCTCGAGGTCGACTCCGTCGACGCCGAGGCGCTGACCGTCGTCCAGAAGCGCGGCGTCTGAGTCTCCGCCGCGACAGTCACGCGGTCGACAGCGCCTCGCTGTCGACCCGGTACACCGTCACCGAGCCCTCCCGATAGGCGACCTCGACGGCGTCGAGGTCGGTAACGGTGATGTCGTCGTATCTGAGTCGCTCGGAGGGCCCCACCCAGATGTACTCCACGTCGTACTGTCCGAGGAGCCGCGCCTGTTCGTCGGGCGTCCCGAGGAACATCGTGTCCACGTCGCGCACGCGCGAGTAGTACGCGTCCGGGCCACGGTAGCCGACTTCGTGTTGCCAGCCCGCGACCGTCGGAATCCCCGTCATGCTCGCCGCGGGGTTCGACGTCCACGCGTACATCCCCCGCTCGCGTTCGTCGGTGCCGCCGCGGGAGTGCCACGTCGTCCCCGGTGCCGAGAGGAGGGTCGGCTGGCCCGCACGGTCGTCGAGCCACCGGATGGCGGGCGCTTCCTCGGGGTGTTGTTCCTCGATGAACGCCGTCGCGTCCAGCGTCGCCTCGGGCGCGTTCTCGAAGTGGCTCCCGAGCGCGAACACCCCGTAGGTGCTCGTCGAGACGACGAGGGCGAGGACGAACGCGACAGTGAGGACGCGCCTCAGCGCGCCGAGGCCGCTCCCGTCGCCCCCGTCGGTGGCCACCGTCTCGCGCCCTGCCGTGGGCTCGGTCATCGTGTCCGTCCCGCTCGGTCGCCCCCGGAGCAATCCGGCGACGACGGCACCGGCGGCGACGCCCCACAGCGCCCACGTCTGGATGTAGAACTTGAACACCGTGTTCATCCGCAGGGGCCCCGCCTGTTCGGTGAGGTAGACCAGTTCGACCATCGTCACCAGTCCGGCCCCGCCGACGACGAGCACCGTCTCGAAACCGACCGGACGGTCGAACCGGAGCGCCACGAAGCCGAGCACGAGCAGGGGGACCGTCAGGAGCAACACGGGCAACCCGATGGTGTTCGCGACGAGCGCCACGGCCGCGATGCCGACGAGGACCGGGACCGCACGGCCGACCCGCCCGACCAGGTACGCCCCGAACGCCAGGACGAACCCGCCGTGGACCAACAGGAGGCCCGAGAGCGAACTCCGCTCGGCGGCCGCGAGTATCTCGAGCGAGCGGCTGCTGCCGCCGCCGGCCGCGAGGGTGACGAACGGTGCGGAGAGGACGACGCCGACGACACCGGCGAGGACAGCCACGCCGAGCGCCCCGCCGAGTCGAGTGAGCTCGCTTTCGAGCCGCGACCCCTCGTTCTCGCCGCTGTAACCGGCGAGACGCTCCGAGAGGAGCGACAGCGGGTGGGCGGGCGCGAACGCGAGGGCGAGAAAGAGGACGCCGAACACGCTCGGGAAACTCCACGTGTCGACCACCGACTGCAGGCCGGCAACGACCGGAACGGCCCCGAACACGAGGAGTCGCCGCCGGCTACGCTCCGCGGCGGCCGTCTCGTAGTAGACGAACGCGAGTCCGGCGGCCAGGAGGAGGAAGGGCAGACCCATCATGTGCGCGTGGAGGTCGCCGTTGAGCCACGCGAAGAGGGGGAACTCGTTGATCGTTCCGGGGATGACGCGCGAGGCGTCGAAATAGAAGAAGCTCGACGCGTCCGCCAGCACCTCGCTCGGCTCGGCGTCGGTCCCCTCGGCGATCCACGTCGCCACGGCGGTCCGAAGCCCACCGGGCAGTACCCCCAGCACCACGTCAGAGGCGGTGTGAAGGTTGGCGGCGACGCCGACGAAGAACGCGCCGAGGCCGCCCGCCAGGCGCGCGGACGACGCTCGCGGCCGGTCGGCACCGTTACCGCCCCGTGCCGCGGCGACGGCGGCGGCGAGGTCGTACGCCGCGGTGACGAGCATCGCGTAAAAGCTCGCCAGCCCGAGGTTGTACGCGAAGCGTGGGGGAACCGCCGAGAGCCGGGCGAGCAGCGCGGTGATGAGGTGTCCGCCGTAGTAGTACCGGACCGGTTCGCCCGCGAACCACATGTCCTCGGGCGGCAGCGCCGTACTCCGCGCGAGCGACTTCAGGAGGCCGAAGTCGAGGAACTTCTCGCCGCCCAGTGCGTGCACCGCGGGGTCGACGGCGCGGACGGCGACGAGAAGCGAGAACGAGAGCAGAAAGACGACCGCCGACTCGGCGAGCGCGCGCCGGTCGAGTGTCAGATCCGGTGCGAGCCGAACGCTCCCCTCGCGAAGCGCGTCTCGGTCGAGGGCGGACCCGAGCGCCGCGGCGACGAGGACGACGACGCCGACGGCCAGCCCCGCGGTGAGCGAACGATGTCCGACCCAGTACGCGGGCAGGGTGAACACGACGAGCGCCACCGGGAGTGCGAACCCCGCGCCGCGCCCGGGAACCGAGAAGAGGCGAGCGGCGATGGGGACGCCGGCCGCGCCGACGAGAGCGAACAGGAGAAGCCAGCGGAGGACCAGCGCGTACTCCATACAGGAGACCGACGCACCCGACTCGTTATACGTCTTATGTCTCCGTCACCGTCCGCGAGACCGACACCGAGACGACCGTGTGAGGGTATCGGTCGGTTTTTTATCCACGCTGCGTAATCCATCCCCAATGAGTAACGTCGGTGTCGTCGTTCCCGCTTACCGTCCCGACACCACGCGGCTGACGACCTACCTCTCTGCCCTCCAGGAGACGCTCTCCCCCGCCGCCCTCCGCGTCGAACTCGACGACCCTCGCCCCCAGACGGTCGCGGCGCTCCGTGCGTGTTCGGTCCCCGTCGACGTCGCGACGAGCGACGAACGCCGCGGGAAGGGCGCGGCCATCACCGCGGGGTTCGAGTCACTCGCGCCTCGCGTCGACGTCCTCGCGTTCGCCGACGCGGACGGGTCGACGCCCGCCGCGTCGCTCGCCGACGTCGTTCGGCCGGTCACGGAGGGGCGTGTGGGGCTCGCCGTCGGTTCGCGTCGGCACCCCGACGCGGACATCGTCTCACACCAGACGCTCGCACGCCGTCGGCTCGGCGACGGCTTCGCGTGGCTCGCCCGCCGGTTCCTCGACGTCCCGCTGTACGACTACCAGTGCGGCGCGAAGGCGCTCTCCGTCGAGTCGTGGGCGGCCGTCCGCGAGCACCTCTACGAACCCGGCTTCGCCTGGGACATCGAACTCATCGCCGTCGCTGGGGCGCTCGACTGTCGCGTCGCCGAGGTACCGGTCACGTGGGAGGACCACCCCGAGTCGACGGTGTCGACCGTCGACACGACCGTCCGGCTGGGGGTGGCGCTCCTCCGCTCGCGGCACCGCGCCCGGTCGCTCCGACACGACCGCCTGCACGCGCTCCTCGAGCGCTCTCGCGACACCGGTCCGTCGCTCGTCGAGCGCCTCGGTGTCGACGCGGTGGACGACTGAAACGATGTCCGTCGTCGACTCGCTCCTCTCGGGCAGACGCTTCGGCAAGTTCGCCTCCGTCGGCGTCGTCGGCGCGGTGTTCGACGTGACGACCGCCACGGTCCTCCGCGAGGTCGGCGTCTTCCCCGAACTCGCGGTGTTCATCGGTATCGAGGTGGCCATCGTCGTCATGTTCTTGCTCAACGACAAGTGGACGTTCGCCGAGCAGGGTGCCGCGGGTCTCGGCGCGGCATTCCGTCGACTCGCGCGGTCGAACCTCGTCCGCATCGGTGGTATCCTCGTCCAACTGGCGACGTTCGGGTTCTTCTTCCGTGTGGTGGCGCTCGAACTGACGGTGGCGGGTATCGACGGCTGGTTCGTCGTCTCGAAGGTCGCCGGCATCGGCACCGGGATGCTCGTCAACTACGTCGCCGAGAGCCTCGTCACGTGGCAGGTCGGGCGTGGGTGAGTCACACGGCGAAAAGTAGCATACGGCGTTGGAATCATAACCCTTAACCGCAACCGCCGATTCGTACTCAGTAGCGGGATGGGATAGCCAGGAGATTCCGCCGGGCTCATAACCCGGAGATCGGTAGTTCAAATCTACCTCCCGCTATTTTCGAGACACTCACCTCCTGAGTAGCGTGTTTCATCGCGCTACGACCCCGTGAGTGTCGGAATCTCGCCGGGGCAGATTGGATCGAGAGGACGGAGCAACGCCGAGTCTACGTCGTTCAAATATACCCCCGCCACTTCACTCGGACTCATCTCCCAAGCAGCACGTTCTCTCGCGCTGTGACACCGGCGAGTCCGTGCGAGTGTGACGAGGAGATGTGAACCAGAGAGTGGCGCGAGCAGAACGACCGAGGTTCACCTCTCCTTCCGTGTTCGGTATCGCCGCTTCGATTCCGCCAGTAACACCGGCGTAACCCCCTGACATCGGCGTCCGCGAGCGCTTATGCGGTCTGCGTGTCTACGGTGAACCGTCGCACCACTGCGGCACTCCCCCATGTCTCAACAGAAGTCCGACTACGACGACGTCCGCATCGACGAAGCACTCGACAGTCTCCCGAGCGACGAGGAACTCGACGAAGCCGTCGAGAACCTCGAAGCGAACGGCTTCGACGTCACCGTCGTCGACACGCGAGCGGAGGCGCTCGAAGCGGTCACGTCGACGATTCCCGACGGCGCGACCGTGATGGACGGTCACTCGACGACACTCGAAGAGATCGGGTTCATGGAGTACCTCACCGAGGGTGACCACTCCTGGGAGAACCTCCACGCCGACGTGTGGGCTATCGACGACGACGCGGAGCGATTCACCGCCCGGAGGAAGGCCCAGACGGCCGACTACTTCGTCGGCGGCATCAACGCCATCGCGCGCACGGGCGAACTCGTCGCCGCGGACCTCTCCGGGAGCCGTATCGGCGCGTACCCCTTCGCGGCGGGGAACGTCGTCATCGTCAGCGGCGTCAACAAGGTCGTCGCCGACCTCGACGCCGCCCTCGACCGCCTCGAGAACGTCGCGTACCCCCTCGAGAACGAACGCGCGCAGGAGGCGTACGGCGTCGAGAGCGCCATCGCCAAGCAGCTCGTCTACCGCAAAGAACCCACTGAGGGGCGGACGAGCGTCGTGCTCGTCCGCGAGCAACTCGGCTACTGAACCCCCGGTAGAAGACGTTTCTCACACGATTCACTCGCGGTCTTCGCTCGGCTCGCGCGCTGTAACTGGCGGAAGCTGAGCGGTTATCATCGCTCTGTCCTCCTCGAGCCACGGCGGGAGTCGAAGTCCTGTCCCGAGCGACTCGACCGGCTCGTCGACGGTCAGGCCCGGTCCGTCTGTCGCCAACTCGACGAGGATACCACCGGGCTCGCGGACGTACACCGACTGGAAGTACGTCCGGTCTTTCACGTACGTCGGTTCGAGCCCGTCCGCTATCAGGAGGTCACGCCACGCCTCCAGTGCTGTCTCGTCGGGGAGTCGAAATGCGACATGGTGTGCGGTGCCGATGCCCTCACGGCCGAACGGCAGGTCCGTATCGAGGATGTCGACGACAGTTCCCGGCTCGCTTCCGGGCGCTGCCGTCCGGTATCGGACCCGGTCGCCCTCCTGTGCGTGGAGGTCGAAGCCCAGCGCGTCGAGAACGCTGGCGGTCTGGAAGGGACTCGTCGAGGCGAGCGTCACGCTGTGGAACCCGCGAATGGCGTACTCGGACGGTATGGGTCCGTCGCTCCACGGCTCTGTTTGGGTATCCGTCCCGACGAGTTCGAGCGGCTGTCCCATACCGTCGGTGAACCGAACGACCGGCTCACCGAACCGCTCCACCTGCTCTGCCCCGTACGCGCTGAGTCGGTCGACCCAGTAGTCGATGCTCGCTCGCGGGACGGCTAGGGCAGTCGCCGTTGGCTGTGGCTTCCCGACCCGCCCCTCCTGTCCCCGCTCGAACGGGAAGCACGTCAGGAGCGTCCCCGGGCTCCCGCGCTCGTCGGCGAAGTAGACGTGGTGCATGAACGGGTCGTCGTAGTTCACCGTCTGCTTGACGAATCTGAGTCCAAGAACTTCTGTATAAAACGACACCGTCTGTGCGGTCGTCCCGGTGATGACGGAGACGTGGTGAAGCCCGGCAGTCGGCGGTGGGAGAGTCACCGGCCGTCACCTCCGTCCGGGTCGCTGTCGTTCGGCGTCGGCTTCCGTTCGACGAGGGTCTGGAGGCGGTCTCTGAGGAACGCGACTTCGTCGTCGTTGATGGTGTGAGCCATGCCTTCGTAGACGCGTTCGGTGACGTCACCGCCGAGTCGCTCGAAGACGTCGCGGGACTCGTGAACGCGTTCGAGGGGGACGTGGGGGTCGACGTCGCTACAGCCGAGGAGGACGGGCGTTCCGGCGAGGTCGCCCGTGTGGTCGACCACCGTCTCCCCCGGGCCGACGAGCCCACCACTGAGGACGACGAGACCGCCGTACTGCCGAGGGTTTCGGGCGGCGTACTCCGCGGCCAGACACGCCCCCTGCGAGAAACCGCCGATGACGATCCGGTCGGGCGGAACCTCGCGCTCGACGAGTTCGCTGACGACGTCATCGACTGCGTGCAACGCGGACGACAGTTCGGGTTCGTTCGTCTCGAGCGGAGCGAGGAACGACTGAGGGTACCAGCGGTTGTACTGCGCCTGCGGAGCCACTGCAGCGACGCCGTGGACGCCGAGTTCGTCGGCCAGGTCGAGGATACTCTCGGCCGTCGCACCGCGGCCGTGGAGGAGGACGAGCGCCGCGTCGGCGACGCGGAGGGGCGCGCCCGCGTGTTTCACCGGCTGACCCTGGTGGGGACCCGGTGAGCTGTCGGGCGATTCGGTGGTGGTCATACACTGTGTGGACCGACGACAGACATAACGGTTCGCGGGCGTCGATGTCCCGTGGTGACGTCGGTGTTATCGACGAACTCGGAGCTGGTGGTGACTGCCCCGACGTGGCCAGGGAGCTGGTGATGAGAGAAGGTACCGAATAGAAGTAATTATATATTTGTGCGGCGGAGACGACTCTCTCTCTCTCTCGCCCGCTCGTCTTTACCAGAGGGTGGGTTCCCAGTCGAGTGTCGGCGACAGCAACCGCGCCCCGCACACGCGTGCCGGTCGCCGTCGTTCTCGACTCAGTTCGCGGACTCGACGTAGTCGACGACGCGCTCGACTGCCGCGTCGGGGTCGCCTTCGGGGAAGCACTCACAGCCGACGTAGCCGTCGTAGCCGGCGTCGGCCAGCGCACGGATGACGTTCGCGTAGTTGATCTCTCCCGTCCCCGGCTCGTGGCGACCGGGGACGTCGGCGACGTGGATGTGGCCGATCAGGTCGACGTGCTCGGTCAGGGTGTCGATGAGGTTGCCCTCGGTTATCTGCTGGTGGTAGACGTCGTAGAGGAGCTTCACCCGGGGGCTGTCGACCGCTCTGATGATGTCGAACGCCTCGGCGGAGTCGGTGAGGAAGTAGCCCGGGTGGTCGACAACGGTGTTGAGCGGTTCGAGGACGAGTGTCACACCTGCGTCCTCGGCGGTCGGCGCGGCGCGCGAGAGGACGTCGACCACGCTCTCGTACTGGGTCTCTCGGTCGAGCCCGGCCTGTTCGGGGCCGGTTGTCACGATGAGCGTCTCACAGCCGAGGTCGGCCGCGACAGGTAGCGACTCCTCGATTGCGGCGACGGCGTCGTCGGCGCAGTCGGGGTCTGTCATCCCATCCGGACCTTCGATGCTCGCACCCGGTGCGGCGGAGAGCGTCCCCGCGATCTCGACGTCGTGTTCCGCGGTAGCCTGGGTAAGCGTCTCGAGGTCGGCGGCGTCCCAGTCGAAGAACTCGATGCCGTCCGCACCGGCGGCGGCGGCTCGTGCGGTGGCATCGGCGAACGAGTCGTCGGGGTAGACCGTCGGGAGCGTGACCGCGACGCGGAGGCTCATTGTGAGACCAGTGGGAGTTCGACGGCGTTCTCCTCGTCGAGGGCTTCGTTGACTGCGAGGGTCAGCTCGAAGGTCTTCCGCGCGTCGTCGTACGGCGAGCGGAGGTCACCCTCACCCCCGCCGACCGTCTCGACGAACGAACGGACCTCGCGTGCCCACGCGTCTTCCTCGGCTTCCAACTCGATAGGTTCGCCGTCGACCGTTCCGGTGAGCCGCCCGAGCGAGACGGGGTGGTCTTCTCCTTCGAACCAGAACTCCAGTTCGAGGTGGAAGCCGTCTCCGACCAGCCGTAGCGCGACGTGCTCGTCCGGCGAGGCACACGAGGTCGACACGTGGCTGACCGCGCCGGATTCGTGCTTCATCGACGCGCTCACGGCGTCCTCGAAGTCGATGTCGTCGCCGACGACGCTCTTTCCACCCTGCGCACAGACGGAGTCGACGTCGCCACCGAAGTACCGAACCAGGTCGAAGACGTGTGCCGCCTGTTCGACGACCTGTCCGCCGGACTTCTCCTTGACGCCCCACCAGCCCGATGGGGGGACACCACCGACCCAGTGGCCGTCGATGAGCGCGACGTCGCGGTCGCCGATGCGGTCGACAGCCTCCTCGACGGCCGGTGAGTAGCGATACATATGTCCGACCTGTGAGCGAACCTGTGCCTCGGCGATGGCCTCGTCGACGCGTGCTGCGGTCTCGCCCGACAGGGCGATAGGTTTCTCGACAAAGAGGTCGAGGCCCGCCTCGGCACCTGCGGTCTCCTGTGTCGTGTGGGCGAAGGGCGGAATCGCGACGAACAGCGCGTCGAGGTCCTCGTTCGAAAGCATCTCTTCGTGGTCGGTGTAGACGTCTGCACCGAACTCCTCGGCTGCAGCGGTCGCAGCCTCCGCCGAGACGTCACAGATGGCAGTCACGTCGGCCGCGTCGATGTCAGCGAGGGTGCCGAGATGGATGGTACCGATTCCGCCGGCCCCGACCAGGGCGATGGTAACCGTCATTGCCTCCCGCTACAGAAGGCCGAGTAATCAAGGTTCTGGCCAGACTCCCACTCAAACCACCGTGTCGTCGTGTCGCCGCCGCTTCGTTACACCATTATGGCTGTCACGCACTCTCGAGCTGTCGACGAACGGGTGAGCCCGCCCCGTCGTCGGCCGCCCCCGATAACCGATTCGCGAGCGTCGAACCGGCTCGAGCGCCGCTGGCAAAAGATATTACATCAGTACAGTTGTAATGAGATACTCAGGTCAGCGAGTTCTCGAGTTCGAACTCGTTGGCGACGCCCAGCAGCGTCTCGGGAATCTCCTCCTCGAACCGCTCGTCGGTCATCCGGTTCGCCGGACTGGCGACGCTGAAGGCTCCGACCACCTGCCCGTCGGAGCCGTTCACGGGGACACCGACGGCCTTGACGCCGTCGAGCTGCTCTTGGTGGTTGAACGCGACGCCGCGTTCGCGGATGGACGCGAGTTGCTCCAGCAGCGCCTCGGCGTCCGTGATGGTGTTCTCCGTCGCCGCGGGGAGACCCCACTTCTCGACGATTGTGTCGACCTGTGACTCGGGGAGCTGTGACAGGGTCGCCTTTCCGGCCGCCGTCTGGTGGAGGTAGAAGCGCTTCCCGACGGTCGAGTAGGTCCAGACGGCGTGAGTTCCGGAGAAGGTGTACATGTAGACGCCGCGGCCGTTCTCCTCGACGGTGAACACGGCGCGACACTCCGTCTCGTCGGCCAGTTGCTCGGTGTAGGACTCGGCGATACGGTACGCCTTTCGCCTCGTGCGAACGTACTCGCCGAGACTCAAGAACTCCAGACTCAGCTGGTAGACGTCGCCGGTCTTGACGACGTACTCGTTGTCCGCGAGGGTTGTCAGGTGAGCGTGTACGGTACTCGGTGCCAGGCCCATCTCGTCTGCCACCTCTGTCACCCGGGCTCCGTCCAGTTCTCGAAGCGTCTCGACGACGCGCAGCGATGTCGCCGTCGTCTGCAGCGTTCGACCGCCGTCTTGGGTGTTCATGACTGGCACTTGCATTCCTCCCTATTTAATATTCGGTATGTGCAAATGAGTCTGTCCTCGATATGCCGAGATGCCGTGGTGTGTTTATAACATGGTTCGTTTCTTCCTGCACATCCGGTCTTGAACTTCGCTACCAGTAAACGCGAAAAATAGGTGGAGAACGGACAGTTGGCCCCAATCGCCGAGGGATTCGCACGTGGGGAACGACGCGACCGTCAGAGCCCGAGCATCTCACGTGCCTCACTCGGCGAGGCGATGTCGCGCTCGAGTTCTTCGGCGATTCTCGCCGTTCGACGGACCAGTTGAGCGTTGCTCTCGGCGAGTTCGCCCTTGCGGTAGTAGACGTTGTCTTCCATGCCCACTCTCACGTGCCCACCCATGGTGATCGCGGCGGTGGTCATCGGGAGCTGGTGTTTCCCGACGGCGAGACACTGCCACTCGACGGGCTCGGGGAGGTTGTCGACGAAGTTCACGAGGTTTCGCGGTCCTGGGGGCATCCCGTTCTGCATCCCGAAGATGACGGTCGCCCAGTAGGGCTCCTCGAGGAGCCCTTCGTCGATGAGGTGTTCCGCCTCGGGGATGTGACCCGGGTTGAACAGTTCGAGTTCGGGCTTTACCCCCGCGTCGCGCATCCGTTCGGCGTACTCTTCGTTCTGCTCTCGTGTGTTCTCGGCCGTTCGCGTCTGTCCGAAGTTGATGGGGCCGAGGTCGACAGTCGCGACCTCGGGGCGTGGCTCGGTTTCGAGGATGGGTGCCAGCCGAGTCTCGCGCGAGTAGATGCCGCCGCCCCCGGTGGTGAAGTTCACGATGATGTCGTCGCAGTGCTCGTCGATGGCGTCCATGAGTGCCTGAAAGCGTGCGACGTCTTTCGTGTCCTCGTGGTTCTCGTCTCGCGCGTGGAGGTGAACCATCGACGCGCCCGCCTCTTCGCACTCGGCGAGGTCCTGTGCGACCTCTTCGGGCTGGGTTGGCAGGTTCGGGTTCGCCTCCTTCCCGTGGAGTCCACCGGTCGTCGCGACGGTGATGATGAGCTTCTTCTGGAAGTAGTCGTCGTACCCTTGATACGGCATACCCCGATGTGTTTCGCGTCGGGTCTTTACTATTTCGGGAGGCGAGACCCACTCTCCGAGCACAGCGATGTCGGCTCGATGTTCACTATCTTTATGTACTATCATCTAGCTTGAGGTGATATGGAACGAGATAGCACAGCCCTCGTCACCGGCGGAGGGCGTGGTATCGGTCAGGCGATCTGTGCCGAACTCGCATCCCGGGGGCACGATGTCGTCATCGCCGACCTCGACGAGGACGAGATGGCTGAGACCGCTGCGCTCGTCGAGAGCGAGGGACAGCGAGTACTCACACACCAGACGAACCTGAAACATCTCGACAGCGTCGAAGCGGTCGTCGAGACTGCACTCTCGGAGTTCGGCAGCATCGAGCACCTCGTCAACAATGCGGGCATCGCCGGCCCGACGTCTGCCTGTGAGGGCATCAGCTCCGAGGAGTGGGACGAGACGGTCGCCGTGAACCTCCGTGGCCCCTTCTACACGTGTCGGACGGTGCTCCCGTCGATGAAAGAGCAGGGCTACGGGCGCATCGTCAACATCGCCTCCGTAACTGGGAAGCGCCCCCTGACGAAGCGGACCCCGTACGCGACCACCAAGATGGGACTCATCGGGTTCACCCGGACGCTCGCCGCGGAGGTCGGCGAACACGACATCAACGTCAACGCCGTCTGTCCCGGCTCTGTCGACGGCCCGCGCATCCGTCGTGTCTTCGAAGAGAAGGCCGAGACGACTGGCCGGAGTTACGAGGAGGTCCGCAGGGACGCAGAGAGCGAGAGCCCACGGCAGGAACTCGTCCAGCGAGAGGACATCGCGAACACCGTCGCGTTCCTCTGTTCGTCGGACGCCGACCGTATGACTGGACAGGACGTCAACGTCTCGGCGGGCAAGGTGATGTACTGAACACGTGCCACTGCGCACTGACCGACGGGGACGCTGCGACCCTCCCGAGCCGCGTGTCCCGAGAAACCATCCTCATTTTCAATCATAAACTATAAACGGAGGTATTCACCACATGATGGTGTCGCAAACATGGCACGAGATAGCAGCAACCAATCTAGGCGTCGCTTCCTGAAGCAGGCCGCCATCGGGAGTTCGGCGGTCACACTGGGTGGCCTCGCAGGGTGTACAGGTGGGTCCGGCGGTGGGTCGTCGACCAGTTCGGGCGGGTCGGGTGGCTCGTCCGATGGCGGCTCCGGCGGGAGTGACTCGTCGGGCAGTTCCGGGTCGGACGGCGGCTCCATGACCTCGATGGGCTCCATCGCCAACCGACAGAACTCCTACTGGCTCAGCTGGGAGAAGGGCTACCTCGAGGCTTGCGAGGCATTCGGCTACGAGACGAACGTCCAGACGAACAACGGTGAGGTCCAGACACAGCAACAGCAGTTCGACACGGCAGTATCGAACAACGCGGACTTCATCGCCGGGCAGACCTACACCAACGCCGCCGCAATCACGCTGGCAGAGACGCTGGTCGAGGGCGAAACCCCGGGTGTCCTCGCGGTCACCATCGCCGACTGGTTCGTCCCGCAGGACGCCGGCGAGGAGTACGTGACGTTCTTCACGCCCCACTTCGTCAACCACGCCTACACCGGCGCGAAGATGCTCTTCGAGGCGATGGGTGGCAGCGGCACGTTCGTCCACATCGAAGGGAACCGCGGTACGGCCCCGAACATCGGCCGGAACAAGGGTGTCGACCTGGCGCTACAGGAGTACCCCGACATCGAGATGGCGGGACCGCGCCAGCCGGGCAATTTCATCCGTTCGGACGCCCGCAGCGTCATGAACGACAAGGTCTCGCAGTTCGGCGACGACATCGACGGCTTCTTCGGCCAGAACGACGCCGTCGCGCTGGGCGGGCTCACCATCCTCGAGGAGAACGACATCGACGTGCCCGTCGTCGGCATCGACGCCAGCGAGCCCGGGCTCGCGGCCATCGCCGAGGACCGGATGACCGGCACCGTCTCGGGCATGGGCCCGTGGCAGGCCGGCTGGTCGGTGGCGAAGTGTCACGACTACATCAACGGACACACGCTCAGCGGTCCAGAGCGGATGATGTCGTTCAACGCGCCGGTCTGTGTCAAGAACCCCAGCGAGTGGACCGACGTCATCGACCGGCTTCCAGTCGTGGACGCCGCCGAGTACAACGACGCCATCTTCTCGGGCGAGACCCCTTACGACTGGACGGCGATGTCCGTCGCCGAGGCCGGTGAGGACGCCTGGGACCCTCAAATCGACATGCAGCCGATGAACCTCGCAGACATGAAAGAGGTTCTCGACTGGAAGGACGCGGACAAGCCGAGCGGCTACAGCCTGCCGGGAGTCTACACCGACGACGCCGCCCAGGAAGAGACGACCCAGCTGTACGTGGACCGCTTCCAGAACAACCCGCTCAAATAACTCTCACCACACACCCCCATGGCATCACAGACACACACCGACGCGACGGACGCGGGCCGGGCTAGCCCGAAAAGCGGGGACAATCACAGCTTCCGCGTCGAGGGCATCTCGAAGTCGTTCCGCCACGTACAGGCCCTCGAAGACGTGTCGCTGGCAGTCGACCACGGCGAGGTCATCGGCCTGGTCGGGGAGAACGGCGCTGGCAAGAGCACGCTGTTGAACATCCTGACCGGCGTGTTGCAGGCCGACGAGGGCCAGCTGTACGTCGACGGGGAGCCGGTCTCGTTCACGAACCCGCGTGAAGCGGCGGACTACGGCGTCTCGCTCGTCCACCAGGAACAGGACGTCATCACGACCATGCGGGGGTACGAGAACCTCTATCTCGGGCGGGAGATGGAGCGCTTCGGGGTGCTCGAGAAAGACCGGATGCGTGAGGAAGCCCAGGCATTCGTCGACGACCTTGGCATCAACATCGACGTGGACGAGCGCGTGCGTAACTACTCGTTCAACGAGCGCCAGATGCTCGAGATCGCGAAGGCGTTCCACGTCTCACAGAAGTCCGAGAACCCGGTCATCCTCCTCGACGAGCCGACGGCCGGGCTCGAGGAGAGCGGCCGGGAGATCCTCTTCGACCTCGTGAACGACCTGCGGGACCGGGCGACGTTCGTCTTCGTCTCGCACGAACTCGACGAGGTGCTGCAGATTTCCGACCGGATCTACGTCCTCAAAGACGGCGAGCGCGTCGGCTCCACCACGGCGGCCGACGCCACCACGGACTCGCTACAGCAGGCGATGGTCGGCCGAGAGACGGCCGACGAGTACTACCGTGTCCCCGACCAGCAGCGCGAGGCCGACCTCGGCGAGACGGCGATGGCCGTCGACGAGGTGGCCCACGAGGACACTGTCGGCCCGATTTCCTTCTCCGTCCGCGAAGGCGAGATATTCGGTATCGTCGGCGTCGAGGGCTCGGGCAAACAGCGACTCGGGCGCCTGCTCGCGGGCGACCTCAACGTGACACAGGGCTCGGTCTCCGTCGACGGCACCACGCTGCAGAACCCGACGGTCTCGGACATGGTCGACGCGGGCGTCGGCTACATCCCGAAAGACCGGAAATCAGAGGGCTTACTGCTCTACCAGTCGGTGCTGGTCAACACCTCCCTGGCGATGGTCCGGGACATGCACGGCAACCTGCCGCTGCTCGACCTGGACGCCGAGGAGGAGGCGACGCTCGACGCCATCGAGGAGCTGTCCATCAAGACGCCAGGACCCAATGCGCTGGTGCACGGCCTGAGCGGCGGGAACCAGCAGAAGGTCGTCATCGCCCGCTGGCTGGCCCAGGAGACCCCGGTGCTCGTGATGGACAACGTGACTCGGGGTATCGACGTCGGCGCCAAAGAAGAGGTGTACCGGCTCTGCCGTGAGCTGACCGACAAGGGCGTCTCGATCGTCTTCATCGGCGACGAACTGCCCGAGGTCATCGGCATGTCCAACCGAATCGCCGTGATGGCGAAAGGCGAGTTCGTCGGCGAACCCTTCGACGCCTCGCCGGGCAACAAACCGACCGAAGAGGACCTGATACAGGAGATGATCTGACAATGAGTACAAGTAGCGTCAGCGAGTGGATTACCAACCAACGAGAGCAACGCACCCTCCACGACTGGATACAGGACCTGGGCCCGTTCGTCATGCTGTTCGGGCTGATACTCTTCTTCACGTTCACGACGGAGCGATTCTTCACCGAGGGCAACCTGCTCGACAACGTCGCGAAGAACGCCGTCACGCTGCTGTTGGTGGCGCTGGCGGGGACCTTCCCCATCCTCCAGCAGAGCATCGACCTCTCGGTCGAGTCGGTCGTGCTCTTGACGGGCGTCGTGACTGTCGTCCTGATCTCGCAGTTCGGCCTGGGCTTGCTCGCCATCCCGCTCGCCATCGGCGTCGGGATGCTCGCCGGCCTGTTCAACGGCCTCGTCTTCACGAAGCTCAAGGTGCCCTCGTTCCTGGTCACGCTCGGGACGCTCTCGGTGATGGCCGGGGTCGGGAAGATCATCACCGGTGGCTCGACCATCACCTTCCGGAATCCCGCCATCCGCACCATCTCGACCGGGGACGTCTTCGGCATCCCCAACCTGGTGCTCTGGGGACTGCTCATCTACGTGGGTACCATCGTCCTGGCCTTCCGAACGAAGTTCGGCCGGTACTGCTTCGCGCTGGGCGAGAACGAGCGCGTCGTCGAGCTGGCCGGCGCGAAGGTCGACCGCTACAAAATCTACCCCTTCGTGCTGTCGGGGCTGCTCTGTGGCATCGCCGGCGTCCTCTTGACGCTGCGCATCTCGTCGGCCTCGCCGAACATCGGGAGCGGGCTCCTCCTGCCCAGCATCGCCGCCATCGTCATGGGTGGGACGGCGCTGACCGGCGGCGTCGGCGGGCCCCACCGGACCATTCTGGGCGTGCTCGTCATCGCGGTCCTGAACAACGGGATGAACCTGCTCGGCACCGACTCGTTCGTCCAGGAGATCATCCTGGGGCTCGTGGTCGTCGCCGCGGTGGCGCTCTCTATCGACCGCGCGAAGATCGACGTCGTGAAGTAGCGCGGCTCGACTCCGCTCTTCGGTTTCTCTCCGTCTCCGTCCGCCGTCGGACCCCCACTTTCATGCTCCCTGGTAGCGTACCGCTCGATATGGGACGCACACTGGTCGCACTAGACGATTCGCCACAGGCACAGAACGCGCTCGAGTACGCTCTTTCGGTCCACGACGAGGACGAGTTCGTCCTCGTCCACGTCATCGATTACAGCGAGTCTCTCACCGACCCCAGCCGCGGCGGCCGCGGACGGCTCGAAGGCTGGTATCAGAAGGCGACCGAAGACGCCGAGGAACTGTTCGCCGAGGCGAAAGAACGCACGGACGAACACGACGTCTCCGTCACGACAGTCACCAGAGATGGGAAGCCTGCGGGAGAGATTCTCGACTGCGCGGACGAACACGACGTCGACCAGATCGTGATGGGAAGCCACGGACGGACGGGCGTCGCGCGCGTCCTCCTCGGCAGTGTCGCCGAACAGGTCGTCCGTCGCGCCGAGTGCCCGACGACGGTAGTGCACTGACCTCGAAACACGAAACGCCCGAGAACGTAGAGAAGCCGGTCAGTCCGCGCTAATCGACGCGTCGACCCGACTGCTCGGCACGGTCCCCTCCGCGGTCCAGCCCCGACGCTCGTAGTACTCGTCGAGGGCCGCCTCGAAGTCCGGCAGCGAGTACGGGAGCGCGTCGTCACTCCGGTCGATGCCACGCTGGTTGTTGAAGTGGCGTTCGAGGTCGACGACTCTCGACCCCACCGCGAGGAGGTCCGCGTAGTCGGCTCCGAACAGGCCCTCGAAGCGTTCGGGCGTCATGAAACTCCGCGAGAAGCGACAGACGATGCCGCAGTCCTCCAGCGCCCGGGCGTTCTCCTGCTCGATGACCATCTCGGGCTTCCCCTCGAGACCGGTGGGGTTGTACGCCTCGTCCTTGTCGACGAGGGGGTACTCCCAGGCGTACATCGTGGTGAACATGTGGTCCGCCCCGCGCGTGGCCGTCGCGTACGACAGGCCCTGCCCGTTCAGCGTCCGACCGTCGTGGGCGGCGAAGTCGAGCCCCTTGACCGTCCAGTTTTCGACCCCCAACTCGTCGTGGAAGCGGTCGATGCCTTCCGCGAGGAGGTCGCCGACGCCCTCGCGGTGAGCGATTTTCTCGACCGTCTCGAATATCAACTCGGTGTCGCCGAAGGCGTCCTCGCTCTCGAGGTACGCCGAGACGACGTTGCCACAGGAGATGCTGTCGAGCCCGTATCTATCACACAACTCGTTCGACTGCATCACGTCGACGATGTCGTCGACGCCCGCGTTCGACCCGAACGACATCACCGTCTCGAACTCCGGGCCTTCGGTTTCGACGCCTTGTTCCTCGTCCTTCGTGGGGAGCTTGCAGGCGAACGCACACGCCGAACAGGTCGCCTTCTTGAACTTCTTCTCCTCGACTCTGTCGCCGTTGATTCCCTCGACGCCCTCGAACTGGAGCTCAGAGAAGTAGCGCGTGGGGAGCGCGGAGACCTCGTTGGCGAGGTCGGTGACGGAGGTCGTCCCCTGTCGCTTCATGATGTGGTCGGCGGTCGCCGCATCCCGGTGAACGTCCATCTGTATCGCCGGGATCTCGATGTCCGGACTCGAATCGCCGTCGAACGTAATCGCCTTCACGCCCTTCGCGCCGAGCACGGCCCCGAGCCCACCTCGACCGAACGCTCTCGACTCGGAGGTCATAATGGAGGCGAAGCGCACTTCGTTCTCGCCGCCCGGCCCGATGCAGGCGACGTGTTCGTGTTCGAGACCGTGTTCGTCTTCGATGTACTCGACGGTCGCGGGAACCGTCGCGCCCGCGAGGTCGGGGACCGATTCGAACTCGACGCCGTCGTCGGTGACGTGGACGACGAGGAGGTCGTCGCTCGCCCCGACGAGTTCGAAGGCACCGTAGCCCGTCGCGGCGAAGTTGCGCGACATGAACCCACCGGCGTTCGACGAGAGCAGTCCGCCGGTCAGCGGCGAGACGCTCGTACAGTTCATGCGTCCGGTGAAGGACATGTTCGACGCCTGCATCGGTCCTGTGGTGAAGTACAGCCGGTTCTCTTCGCCAAGCGGGTCGACGTCGAACGGGACGCGCTCGTGAGCGAGACGCGTGGCGACGCCACGGCCGCCGATGAACGTCTCGTGGACGTCTCCGATGTCGGTCGTCTCGGTGGTGCGGTCGCCGACGTCGACCGTCAAGAGGGGGCCCTCTGCGTGGAGCATCACACCACCACCTCGCGCGCACAAAATGATAAACGTTGCTCACGACACGTTCGGGCCGGGCCCTTACGCGGTGAAGCCGCCGTCCATCACGAGGTTGTGACCGGTGACGAACGACGACTCGTCGCTCGCGAGAAACAGCGCCGCGTCGGCGACTTCGTCGGGCTGTCCGGCGCGACCGAGCGGCGTCTGTTCGAGGATTCCCCCTGCTGTCTCGCCGTCTTCCATCGTCATCGCCGTCTCGATGAAGCCGGGGTTGAGCGCGTTGACCCGGACGCCCGCCTCCCCGTGTTCGACCGCTAACTGTCGGGTGAGGTTCGTCACTCCTCCCTTCGAGGTACAGTACAGCGAGGAGTTCTCCAGCCCGCGAATCCCTCCGATGGAGGACATGTTGATGATGCTTCCTCCCTGTTCTTGCTCGCGCATCACCTCGACGGCGGCCTGACTCCCGAAGTAGACGCCCTTGAGGTTGATGTCCATCAGCCACTCGTAGTCCTCCTCAGTCACGTCGTCCAGCGGGAGTTGTCGCTCGACGCCCGCGTTGTTCACCATCACGTCGAGCGAGCCGAACGCCGCGACGGTCGCGTCGACGGCCTCACGCAGGTCCGCGACGGAACTCACGTCGCACTCGACGAACTGTGCGTCCCCACCCTCGCTCTCGATGAGGTCGTGTGTCGGTTCTCCACCCATCCGCGGGTCCTCGCGGACGTCGGCGACGGTGACGCTCGCACCCTCCTCGGCGAACCGTCGGGCGATCGCGCGGCCGTTCCCCGACGACCCACCAGTGACCAGTGCTGTCTTCCCTTGCAGTCGCTCGGACATGTCTACGCTACCGTGCTACTGCCTCTCAATTAAGTGTTTCTCGATACGCGAACCACGCAGAAGCCCGGCGACTGGCCCGCTCCGGCCGTCGACTCGCTCCCTCACCGCACGCGCCCTTCGCTCGTCACACGCCAACCCCAATGTTTAATAATGGGTGTGGAAAATCAACACAACGAGATGTTAGACAGTGGCTCACTTGTAGTGGACTCCGTGTCACACTGCTTCAACCACACGCCGGAGAATCACAAGCACCCCCACGCGCAGATATGGGACGACGAGACGTACGAACTCGGCGCGAAGCTCCTCCCCGACGGCTACATCCCGTCGGAGGAGGTCTTCTACCGCGACCACCAGCCCGAGGAACTCGCGCGACTGCTCTTCTTGGAGAGTCAGATCGACTACTCGGTGTACCACTCCCTGCCGCTCGACGACTACTTCCACGACGGCTACGTCTCCCGCGAGAAGGGCTTCGAGTTCATGGAGCAGAACCAGAATCGTGTGTCGATGTACGTCGACGTCAACCCGCTGGAGGACGACGCGGGCGACCAGATCGAGGAGTTCGCCGCGAAAGAGGGTGTGGAGGGTATCAAGTTCTACCCGGCGCGCTACCAGAACGGCAACGACCTCTCGCTCCAGTTAACAGAAGACGCCGTCTGGCCCCTCCTCCAGCGCGTCGCCGACTCCGAGGTCGACACGCTGGCCATCCACAAGTTCATCCCGTTCGCGACGGCTCCCGTCCGCTACTTCAAGCCGGGCGACGTCGAGGACGCGGCCAACTCCTTCCCCGACGTCAACTTCGAGATCATCCACGCCGGCTTCTCGTTCGTCGAGGAGACTGTGCTCGCGATGGCGAGCCACGACAACGTCTACGCGAACCTCGAGAACACGGCGTGTCTCGTCAACACCCGCCCGCGGAAGTTCGCGAAGGCACTCGGTGAGATGCTCTACTGGGCCGGCCCCGACCGCATCGTCTACGCCGGTGGGGCGACGGCGCTGCACCCTCAGCCACCCATCGAGGGCATCTGGAACTTCGAGATGCCCGAAGACCTCATCGAGGACTACGACTACCCCGAAGTCACCCAGGAGGACAAGGAGAAAATCCTCGGCAAGAACGCGCTTCGACTCCTCGACAAGGACCCCGAACAGATCAAGAAAGACATCGAGGGCGACAAGTGGGACCAGCTCAAGACCGAGCGCGAGGAAAGTGGCGAGTACCCGGCCGCGCCGTGGTCGACGTACGAGGCCGAGTCGGCCCTCGCCTCCGACGACTAATCACCCATGTCTGCACACACAGATCCGTACGCGCGGACGGAACCCGCCACGCACGTCACGCCGGACACGGAGTTCGACGACGAGCGCAAGTCGAAGATCAAAGCGCAACTGGGCAAGGTGCTCGACCCCTGTAGCTGTATGAGCGAGCACCCGATTAACATCATCGACCTCGGGCTCATCGAGTCCATCGAGGTCGACGGGCGCGACGCCGAGATTACGCTCCTCTTGACCTCCCAGCGCTGTACGTACTTCCTCGACATCAACGACGAAATCTGCGAGCGCGTCGAATCGCTCGAAGAGATCGACAGCTGCGAGGTCCACCAGGACACGAGCGGCAAGATCTGGACGAACGACCGGATGTCTGACGAAGAGCGGAAAGCCCGGCGCAAACGCTTCCACGAACGCATGGAAGCCGCCGGCGTCACCCCCTACGCGGAACGCTCGGACTGACCACCTGACCACGTGCCTCGGCTCTGCGGCCCTGCCGCTGTCCTCTCTGTTTCTCTCCCGAACCGATAGGAACGAACACGAACGAAAACGGACTGTCGACGCCAGAACGTGGCGTTGACGACGCTTGACAGCCTCAGGATGCGTTTTTGAGTTCGTCGAGCGCGGCGGGGTTCTCGATACTCGACATATCGCCGAGTTCTTCGCCCTGGTAAATCGAGGAGATGGCGCGGCGGATGACCTTCCCCGACTGGGTTTTGGGG